>NZ_WKKH01000027.1 GCF_009674725.1 Pedobacter petrophilus
AGCGGAATCTAAAGTAATGCTTCTCAAAAAAAATAATCTGACAATAAAAAAACCTCTAGTATACTATTGCAATTCCATACTGATTAAACTGATCATAGGAAGAGGTAATCACTTCATCGCCTTTAGCCAGGCCATCTAATATTTCGTAATACAGGTAATTTTTTCTTCCAATCTTAACATTTTTCTTTGTGGCTTTACCATTGTTTACTACAAATACCCATGAGCCACCTGTGCTTTGAAAAAATTGCCCCTGGGCTAAAAGCAGCGATTTACTATTATCAGATAAAGTGAGTTTGGTTTGCAGCGATAATCCACGACGTAAACCATCCGGCGACGGGCCTTTAAAAACCATCTCTACCTGGAATTGCCCAGCCGTTACTTCCGGAATAACCTTACTTACCATTAAGTTATAAGTTTTACCATTGAATTCGCAACTTGCCGTTTGTCCTTCTTTCACCCTGTTGATGTAATACTCATCAACTCCAGCCTGCAGCTTATAACCCTGGAGAACATCGATTTTACCAATCATTTCGTTGGAATTATACGATTTGCCAGTTACCGGATCATAAGACGATAATTTACCCGAAACTGGTGCTTTAATCGTCATATTTTCAATATTTTTACGAATCATTTCCAAACTTTCATTCATTTGATTCATCGATTGATCAATTTGCGAAAGTTGCATCCTTCTACTTTGGTTTTCCTGTTTGATGGCTTGTCTTACAATTTTCAGTTTTCCCTGGTAATACTCGTAATCCTGAACTGATTTATTAAACTCCTGAAGGGTAATCACCTTTTTAATATATAGGGTGCTGTCTAATCTATATTGCCGGGTTGCTGTACGGAGGTTATTTTCAACATCCAGCACATCCTGATTTAAAATTCTTTGGTTCTGCTCCAAGTCTAACCTCGATTTTCTCAATTGATTAATTTGTTCGGTAGCCGCCGTTTGTTGTGAAGTATAACCCAACATTGCATTTGAGTTTGCAATCCGCAATAAAGGCGTTCCCTTTACCACAGATGCACCGTTTTCGGTAAAGATTTCTGCAACCGTACCGCCTTCGGCCGAACTTACAATAACAGACGTTAACGGAACAACACTTGCATTTAACAAAACAACGTCTTCAAAATCTCCATACTGCACTTTGCTGATGGTTAATTTTTCAACATCAGCACTATAAGTTTTCTTCAGAGATAAGGTATAGCCATAAAGAACAATTGCTACAAAAACAACCGCCCCACCTATCATCATCAGGGTTTTTGTGCTAAATCTTTTTTTCTCTATTTTCTTATCCATTGTTCGGTTGTACTGTTCGGTTTCCTTAATAACCAAGCTTGTGCCAAAAGACAATAACTAATTTAAATATCTGTAAATCAGTATATTATAATTTATTTTTAATTTACCCTGTTCATTATCGAACAGTTTATGTACGGGAGCGGACAGTTTGAGTAAATTTACCCTCCAACCGCTAAGGGGGCGCTATAGGTGTGGAGGCAATGCAGGAGTTATAAAAAAACACAGAAAAAATAAAATCACACTTTCTATGAACGATAGAATGGAAAAGCCCCCTTTGGGGGGTTGGGGACTTGACGCCTCAGTTTTAATTATTGATGATGATGACGACATTTTATTGAGTGCCAGGCTATTCCTTAAGCAACAGGTTAAGCAGGTAATTACCTGCAAATCGCCTAAAGAAATAAATGTTTTATTAAGTAAAAACGAAGTTGATATTATCCTGCTGGATATGAACTATCAAAAAGGTGCCAGTGATGGACGCGAGGGACTCTATTGGCTCGAACACATTTTATCTATTGATAAAGATTACGTGGTAATTTTGATGACAGCTTTCGGCAATGTTGAACTTGCGGTAAAAGCCATTAAAATGGGGGCAACAGATTTTATCTTAAAACCCTGGGAAAACGAAAAACTCTTCGCTACCATTTCAGCTGCCTCTAAGTTGCGCGAATCAAATAAAAAATTGAAAAAACTGGAGAAAATACATTCTTCTCTACAAAAAGACATGACCCGCGGTTTCGAGAATATTGTTGGTCAGGCAGAGGGGATTAAACAGCTTCAAAACACTTTAATCAAAGTAGCACCTACAGATGCTAATGTATTAATTCTGGGCGAAAACGGAACGGGCAAACAGGTTTTCGCTTACGAAATCCATGGAAATTCGCAACGAAAAAATCAGGTCTTTATGCATGTGGATCTGGGTTCATTAAATGAAAACCTATTCGAAAGTGAACTTTTTGGCTATGCTAAGGGTGCTTTTACCGATGCAAAAGAAGATAAACCAGGACGATTTGAACTGGCTGACGGTGGAACCATTTTTTTAGATGAGATTGGAAACCTAACACTACCACTCCAGGCAAAATTATTGAGTGTTTTGCAAAACAGAACAGTGACCCGGTTAGGGGAAAGCAAGGAAAGAAAGGTGAATGTTCGTTTAATCACCGCGACAAACATGCCGTTAAATGATATGGTGGCCAAGAATACCTTCCGGCAGGATTTACTCTTCAGAATTAATACGGTAGAACTTCTATTGCCACCTCTCCGCCAGCGTGGAAGAGATATCTTGCTACTGGCAAATTATTTTATGCAGGTTTTTAGCACAAAATATCATAAAGAAAACCGAAGTTTAAGTCATAAAGCCGAAGACATTCTTTTACATTATAAATGGCCCGGAAACGTAAGGGAATTACAGCATGTATTGGAAAGAGCAGTAATTATGAGCGATGGGCGGGAAATTACCGAAGAAGATTTGCAGCTAAGTCCGCAACGTTTTACACAAAATAATGCCATCCCCGATGAAATGGCCCTAGGCGATATGGAAAAAATGATGGTGCAGAAAGCCATCGACAAACACAAAGGAAATATTTCAAAAGCCGCAGCTGAACTGGGTTTAACCCGGGCAGCTTTATACCGGAGAATTGAAAAATTTGGAATTTAAGCTGAGAGCTTAAAGGCTAGAGCTAAAAGCTTTAATCTTTAGGCTTTTAGCTTTCAGCTTTAAAATATGTTTTACAAACGCTTTACTTTTCGTCTCATCTTCCGCCTGCTGGTTATCAATTTGCTTGGTTATCTGCTATTCTATCTGATTAAAAACACCCAGCTTTGGTTTACCATCATTGGCGTGGGCCTAATTTTCTTCGGAACAATTATTTCGCTATACTACTACATCAACGAAATCCGTTCTGATATTAAGCGCTTCATCTTAGCGGTTAAAACGCGCGATCATACCTTAAATTTCAAAAACAAAACTACAAAAGGAAGCTTCCCGGAATTGTATGAATCCTTTGGCGACATCCTGCTCGTACACAAGCAAATTCGTTTGGAGCAGGAAGCCATGTTTCAACTGATTAAAACCATTCTCGAACAGGTGCCAGTTGGGGTGATTGTAGTCAACACAAGAGTTACAGATAATGAGAACCAGGAAATTGCTTTTTTTAATCAAGCTGCTTCCAACCTTTTGGGGGTACCGGCCTACAAATACTGGCATCGTTTAAAACAGCACCTGCCGGCTTTTGCCAACGAGGTTGATCAGATTCCAAACGGCGGTAAACGTTTTTTAGAACTAAAAATCCACGAAAAATTCATTCAGCTTTCAACTGAGGTTATTCCCCTTAACCTCTACGGAAAAAATTATACCATCATTAGTTTTCAAAACATTAAAGATGAAATTGAGCAAAAGGAAACCGAAGCCTGGAACAGGCTTATAGGCGTAATTTCACATGAAATATTAAATTCCATCACGCCAATCAGCTCGCTGTCAGATACGATTAACAGCATGGTAACCGATAAGGAAAATCTTGATCTCGATGAAATGGAAGACTTAAAAACCGCTTTACAAACGATTAAACGTCGCTCGGCAGGATTGTTGGATTTTGTTAAAGATTACCGCCTTATCGCAGAATTGCCCACGCCAAACCTGGAATCGCATACCATCGGCGAGATTTTAAAACACATTAAAGTGCTGATGCAACCTTTTGCAAAAGTGAAAAATGTAACATTAGGGGTAGAACAAACCAGTTCTAAAATTACAGTTCAGCTAGATTTAAAGCTCATTGAACAAGTACTCATTAACCTGATAACCAATAGTATCTATGCTGTGGAAGAAAAGGAAACGCCTCATATTACGGTTAGTTATCGCCTGGAAAATACAAAACTATATATCGATGTAACCGATAACGGCAATGGTATTGATGTGGCAGATCTGGAAAAGATTTTCGTCCCATTCTACACCACCAGAAAAAATGGTTCGGGCATTGGCTTAACCATCAGCAGAAACATCATGAAAATGCACCGCGGAAGCATAGAAGTAGTATCCATACCTTATGAACAAACCACCTTTTCCTTAGTCTTTAACTATGTCTGACAAGGTAAAATAACTGAATTTCCAGATCGAGAAAACCATTGAATTTTTACACCTCAAAGTTTTAAAAAATAGCGGTTGATGGAATTTCGATAAATCATTTAAATGTTTTTTCAGCTAAAAATTGAAACAAAATCAACTTAGCGTGCTTTTATTTATGTGGATACATCAAATACAAGCATGAAAACAGTTATAATATCGAACAGACTACCCGTTAAAATCATCGAAGAAAATAACGAGTATACCTTCATCCCAAGTGAAGGCGGACTCGCTACAGGCCTTGGAGATGTCTATAAAACAGGCAACTCCATCTGGATCGGCTGGCCGGGAATTGAAGTACCGGAAGAAAGACAACAAGAAGTAATAGATAAACTCTCCGCCCTCAACCTCTACCCCGTATTCCTCACGCAGGAAGAAATTAACCTCTATTACGAAGGCTTTTCAAACGAAGTTTTGTGGCCGGTTTTCCATTACCTCGTTACCTACGCGCATTACGAGCAAAGTTATTGGGATTGCTATAAATCAGTAAACAATAAGTTTGCAAAAGCAGCCTTACACGTACTTGCCAAAAAGGATAAAATATGGATCCAGGATTATCAGCTCTTACTGTTATCAGGAATTCTACGGGAAAAATTACCGCAATCAACCATTGGTTTCTTTCAGCATATCCCCTTTCCCTCTTATGAAATATTTAGATTAATCCCCTGGCGGGATGAATTGCTAAACGGAATGCTGGGTGCTGATTTAATCGGTTTCCATACCTATGATGATGTTCGCCATTTTCTAAGTACCGCCACGCGATTACTTCCGGTTAATTCTTCAGCTAATGTTTTAAATAGTAATGAAAGGCAAATTGTTGTCGAAGCTTTCCCTATGGGAATAGATTTCGATAAATTTTCAAACCTGACCACCTACGATGAAGTTCAAAAAGAAATTGAATACTTCCGTAAAGGTAAAGAGGAAATGAAGGTTATCCTTTCTATCGATCGTTTGGATTACAGTAAAGGCATTCTGGAACGGTTAAAAGCGCTGGAATTGCTGCTTCAGGTGCACCCTGAATATATTGGTAAGATTGAACTTTATATGATCGTAGTACCATCCCGCGATACCGTTCCACAATACAGGGATTTAAAAGAGCAGATCGACCAGTTTGTTGGGAATTTGAATGCCCGGTACCGCTCAATTAACTGGATTCCGGTAAATTATTTTTACCGCTCATTTCCAATTGAAGTACTTTCTTCACTTTATGCCACAGCCGATATCTGCCTGGTTACGCCAATGCGTGATGGAATGAACCTGGTCAGTAAAGAATATGTTGCCAGTAGAAATCATAACGATGGTGTACTGATTTTAAGTGAAATGGCCGGCGCTTCTAAAGAACTCACCGATGCCATTATTGTCAATCCAAATAATTTGGGTGATATTATGGAAGCCATCGTTTTGGCCCTAAAAATGCCTATCGAAGAACAACAAACCCGCATGAAAGCCATGAGGGCCATTGTAGAAAAATTCAATGTTAAACATTGGGTTAATAATTTTATTTTAAGACTAAACGAAGTGAAAGATTCTCAAAATTCATTACTCACAAAACATGCCGTAACCGCAATTAAAGAAATAATTGCCGCTAAATATAACCAAACGCAAAACAGGGTCTTTTTCCTTGATTATGATGGAACGTTGGTAGACTTTGCCGGAAATATCGATGATGCCTCACCGGATGAAGAACTGTATAACTTGATTACCAAATTAACGGAAGATCCATCCAACACGGTTGTAATTATTAGCGGAAGAAGAAATGAAACACTGGAGAAATGGTTCGGACATTTAAAAGTTGATCTGATAGCGGAACATGGCGCATGGCAAAAAACTTATGCCGACAAATGGAATTGCCTCCCGCTCCTCACCGATCAATGGAAACAGGAAATGAAATCGATTTTAGAAACCTATACCGATAGAACACCAGGGTCTTTCATAGAAGAAAAAAGTTATTCTTTAGTTTGGCATTACCGCAAAGCGGAAGAAGGGCTGGGCGACCTGAGGGCAAATGAAATTGTGAGTCACTTAAAAATCCTGGCTGCAGATAAAGGTTTACAACTGATGCCGGGAAACAAAGTAATCGAATTCAAAAACATGGAAGTGAATAAAGGTAAAGCCGCGCTAAACTGGCTCTACGGTAAGCAACCTGATTTTATTATCGCACTTGGCGATGATCATACCGACGAAGACATTTTCAAGGCTTTGCCTAATGATGCTTTTACCATTAAGGTTGGCAATAATATTTCTGAGGCGAAGTATTACCTCAACGATTATAAAGAGGTAAGAAAGCTGCTTTGGGGTTTAGTTCAGGAAGAGGTTGTAGCAAAATAGTACTTAATATTCATAAATCAACCTAAATTCGTTTTAAGGATTTAGGTTAATTATTATAAAACAAAATGGTCTGTGAAATTATCACAGACCATTTTTGTTAAGCTAAAAATCTTATAAAAATATTGGTCTATCTAATTTAATTGCAATGCGATACGCCGCATTCATTAAACCAACGTGACTGTAAGCCTGCGGAAAATTCCCCCACTGACTTCCTGTTTTTGCATCAACATCTTCGCTGAAAAGCAGTAAGTGATTACAGTATTTAATAATATTCTCGAACTCTTTAATGGCCTCATCCGTTCTACCTACACAAGCCAAAGCCTCTACATACCAGAAAGCACAAATGAGGAAGGTTGTTTTTGGCTTTCCAAAGTCATCCGCATGCAAATAACGATAGAACAATCCGTCTTCTGTTTTAAGCTCTTTCTCTAATGCGATTAAGTGGTCCTTCGCCCGATCGGAAGCCGGATCCAGATAATTCATCATAATCAGTTGTAAAGTACTCGCATCTAAATGCGGACTCCCAACTGCATTGGTGTACACCTTCCTTTCCGGATCGTAGCAGGCTTCAATATGCGCCGCTGCTTTGTCGATTAAGATCTGTGCACGCCTTTCAAAATCTTCGCTGCCAATGGTTTTAGCCATCTTCAATGCTGCCTGTGCACCTGCCCATTGAAATAGGTTACTATAGCAATGCACGTTGGCAATATTTCTAAATTCCCAGATCCCTGCATCTTTTTCGTCGATGGTTCTTTCGATTTTAGATAAGACGCTTTCAATCCATTTAACCGAATCACTCCGTTCTGAAAACACAAAACGATGATCGGTATACAGCGGTAACATTGAAGTTAAAACCTGCCCATAAATATCGTTTTGAATATGCTCATAGGCCTGGTTCCCGATTCTAATCGGTTTCTCGCCCCTGTAACCTTCTAAATGATCCAACGTACTTTCGGTAATTTCTCTTTCGCCGGCAATACCATATAAAGGTTGGTAACGCTCATCTTCGTTATGAGAAATATCAGACAGGTAATTGAAGTACTTCTCCATTTCCTCAAAATGGCCGATGTGGTTTAGCGAAGTAAGTACATAGTGTGAATCGCGTAACCAGCAATAGCGATAATCCCAGTTCCGTGTACTTCCGGGAGATTCTGGTAAACTCGTTGTACTGGCAGCAATGATTGCGCCTGTATCTTCGTACTGATGGATTTTCAGAACCAACGCAGAGCGAATAACAAAAGGCTGATAAAAACCTGCAATTGAAGAATGTTTAATCCACAATCTCCAGTAGCCTATGGTTTCCCTGAGAAAATTTTCTGCTGTACTTACTAAAGGAGCTTCAAGATTTTGACCGTAGGTCATAACCAGATATTTAGCTTCGTTGAGCACGAAAGGCTTTTCATCTATAATATACGTTAAAGATACGTTGGTGCTCAGGCGGATATTTTCGTCACAGCCTAAATAATCAATATGATTACTTCCGCGGCTGGCCATCATTTTGCCTTTACCGTAATCGCAAACCGGCTGACATTTAATAGTGATCCGTGGATTTCCTTCCAAAGGCTCTATCTTTCTGATGAGCATAAGCGGTTTAAAATACCGTTCGTGAAGACGAAAGCGCGGTGCAAAATCTGTGATGCGGTATTTCCCGTCTTCCGCCGTTATTTCTGTGCGTAATACATTGGTATTTTCAATATAATATTGCGTTGAACTGTATTCGCCTTGTGGGAGGATTGAAAATTCCCCGCCTTTGTTTTTGTCTAATAAACTTCCAAATACAAAAGGGCTATCAAAACGAGGCCAGCAAAGCCAAGAGATATCGGTATTTTTATTTACATGTGCCATAAAAGCACAATTTCCTATTATTCCAGTTTGATATAGATGCTGTTCAGCCATAAGCTATTTTTATGTGTTTATGAACTAACAAGCTTCTGCCTAAAATGTTGTCATTAATGTAAAAAAACATCATTTATCGCATTAAAACCTGGCACCTGCCGGATTACTGTACTTTTAACCATAAGCCTGATTGAAGTGGAATCTTTTTTGTTTAAAGCCTATTGTTTTACAAAAAAAAACAACAAAAAAATTACAGCGAAAACAGGGTGCAGATAGCGAGGGTGCCGTCAGTAAATCGTCATTCTGAATTTATTTCAGAACCTATTTTGTAAAATAAAAGATGCTCGTGGGTTTAAAATAAAATCGTCGTTGCGAAATGAAGCAATCTATTTCGTAATATCATCGCGCGTCTTCCTGAACTTGTTTCAAGATCTATCTTTTATGCGTAAAATCGTCATTACGAACTGAAGCGGGGGTTGAGCGAGGGCGTGAAGCAATCTTATCTATTGAAGGCTTATCAATCATTTGCCCCCGTTGCGCTGGCTTGCCCCGGCTGGCCGCCGAAGGGCTTTTACTTTTTTGCTTGATCAAAAAAGTAACAAAAAAAATCAAGGCTTGGATCTGATGTTGGATAAGCGATTCGAAAACCTGATTTCGGCAGCACAAGTACCGATGAAGAATCGGCAAATGTGCGCTGCCTTGGTGGGGTGAGGGGGTAAAGTTGGTGGGGGTGGTTTTCAACGGCTTCTCCTTTCATCATCTCCTAGGCCGGGCAGGACTGCCGGCCGCCAAAAGATTATTGCTGCCCACTTCCAAAAAACCATCAATACCAGAATCACACTCCAATGCACTCAAAAGATATTATCGCTAATAAATTACCTAACTGCGATTTGACTTCGCTTTTTTGCAACTTTCTGTATAGCAAGAGATAAATTGAAATATCCGCGAAGTGGTGCAATTGCACCGGAAAATAAATTCCCGAATATGTTCAAATCGGAAAACAATTACTAACTTAACACAGTTATCTACACCAAATATTTGATGGAAATTATACATATAAGCGCCGAGTGTTACCCTGCTGCAAAAGTTGGCGGATTAGCCGATGTAGTTGGGGCTTTACCGAAATACCAAAACAAAACCGGCCACATAGCAAAGGTGGTTATACCGGCCTACGATACGAAATTTATCCGCGAGAGTGAATTCGAAGTCACTTATGATGCCTGGTCTAACTATGGAAATAATCATTTTAAGTACCGCGTTTTAAAAGAAAAGACAAATAAATTAGGTTTTGATTTGTACCTGGTTCATATTCAAGGCTTAACCGACAGGCCGAATGTGTACGGCTATGAAGATGATACCGAGCGTTTTGTAGCTTTTCAAATTGCTACATTAGATTGGATTGCCCAGTGGGAACATCGTCCGGATATTGTTCATTGCCATGATCACCACACCGGGTTGGTTCCATTTATGGTATCAAACTGTTTAAAGTACCAGGCCATTAGCAAAGTACCTACTGTATTAACCATACATAATGCACAATACCAAGGTCAGTTTGGGTGGAATAAACTTTACTACCTGCCGGCTTTCGATTTGTGGAAAGGTGGCTTATTGGGCTGGGAAGATGCCATTAATCCTTTAGCTTCTGCAATTAAATGTGCATGGCGGGTAACTACGGTTTCGCCTAGTTACATGGAAGAAATGATGTACAATGCCCGTGGTCTTGAGAGCCTGTTAAGGGAAGAACGCTGGAAATCTGTAGGTATTTTAAATGGAATCGATACAGAAGTTTGGAACCCGGAAACGGACCCTATGCTGAGTAAAAATTACAACCTAAAAACATTAGAAAGTGGAAAAACAGCAAACAAAAAAGCCCTTTGCGATGTTTTTCAATTAGATTCTTCAAAACCACTCTTCACTTTTATAGGAAGACTGGTTGATGAAAAAGGTGCGGATTTGCTGCCGGATATTTTTTATACGGCACTTCAGCAACACGGAGATGATATAAATATTTTGATTTTAGGATCCGGAGATACCTGGGTGGAAGGAAGGCTAAATCAGATAAAAGACTATTACAGTGGGAAATACAATGCATATATCGGATACAATGAACAAGTTTCACACGAAATGTATGCAGGTGCAGATTTCCTTTTAATGCCATCAAGGGTTGAACCCTGTGGTTTAAACCAGCTATATGCTTTACGTTATGGAACGGTTCCTGTTGTACGCAGAGTTGGTGGTTTGAGAGATACAGTGATCGATATTGGCGACGGGGGTTTTGGAATTTGTCACGATCAAACCAGCGTTTGGGATGTAACCCAGGCTATAAGTCGTGCTTTAGCCTTATATAAAGATAAAAAAGCATTTAAAGCTGTTCGGAAGACCATGATGAAAATTGATCATTCCTGGGATCAGGCAGCGAAAAATTATATAGAATTATACCAAATATTAAAATAAGCTTAAACATGACTGATAAAGTTTTAGGCGTTATCCTTGGCGGTGGCCAGGGCTCTAGACTATCGCCACTTACACAAACACGTTCTAAACCTGCAGTTCCAATTGCTGGTAAATATAGGCTTGTTGATATTCCGATTTCCAATTGCTTAAATTCAGGTATTCACCGCATGTTTGTACTGACGCAATTTAATTCGGCATCTTTAAATAAACACATTAAAAACACCTATCACTTTAGTCATTTTAGTACGGCTTTTGTTGATATTCTTGCTGCAGAACAAACCGTTCAAAATGCTGGCTGGTTCCAGGGAACTGCAGATGCAGTACGCCAGTGTATGCACCACATTGTTTCTCATGAGTTTGATTATATTTTAATTCTTTCTGGTGATCAATTATACCAGATGGATTTTAAAGATATGATTGAGAAACATATTGAAGCGAAAGCGGAGATCACTATTGCAACCATTCCGGTAACGGCGAAAGATGCAACTGATTTTGGTATTTTGAAAGCTGACGAGGAAAATATGATCACCTCATTCACAGAAAAACCAAAAGTGGGTTTAGATGCATGGGTATCTGATACAGGTGCAGAAATGCAGGCTGAAGGCCGTAACTTTCTGGCATCAATGGGCATTTACGTTTTCAACCGTGAATACTTAATCAATATCCTGAATGAGAATGAAGATGAAAAAGATTTTGGTAAAGAAATTTTGCCAAGGGCGATTAATGAAAGCAGGGTTTTAAGCTATCAATATGAAGGTTACTGGACTGATATTGGTAATATCTCTTCATTCTTTGAAGCCAACTTAGGCTTAACTGATGAGATTCCAAAGTTTAATATGTTCGACAGCAACCATACCATCTTTACAAGAGCAAGGATGTTGCCGCCTTCGAAAATCTCTGGTACTACTTTAGAAAAAGCCATTATTGCCGAAGGTTGTATTGTGCAAGCGAGTAGAATTGAGCATGCAGTTTTAGGAATCAGGGCGCGTATTGGAAAAGATACCGTAGTTACTAATGCTTACGTAATGGGTAGCGACAGGTATCAAACCCTTGAAGAAATCCAGTCTGAAACTGAAAAAGGAAATGCTTTAATTGGAATTGGCGACAGGTGTTACATCAACAACGCTATTATCGATAAGAATTGCCGGATCGGTAATGATGTAAAAATTAATGGTGGTCCGCATTTGGAAGATGGCGATCATGAGCTTTACGCAGTTAAAGACGGAATTGTTGTAGTCAAAAAAGGTGCTGTGCTACCAAGCGGAAGCGTAATTTAGAATCATCAATAATATGATATACAGGCCAGTTTGATTATTCAAGCTGGCCTTTTTTTATTTGAAAGGGATTATATTGGTTAATGTTTCACAAAGATCATTGCTTTTTTATTTGGCGGAATATCTATTAACAAGCAAAATGAAAGCAGTATTTTAGGTGAGGCATTTTGATTTAGTCAAACCGATTATCAAAAAGAAAAACCGCAAGGCTTTCACCTGCGGTTTTACAACAAAACAAATAATATGGTTTAGGTTGGTATTAATATTCTTCAGCGATAATTTCGTAGAAGTCTCTGATCGGCTGAAATTGTGGATGTAACGAAACCACATCGCCAAAGACTAAAAGCGCTGGTGCCTGAATCCTTTTGTCTTCTACCACTTCGACAATGGTATCTACAATTCCGACAGCAATTTTTTCATCTTTTGATGAACCATTCTGGATCACGGCTACCGGCAACAAACCTTTATTCTGATTTTGGAAAATTGCTGCTATTTCTTTTATCTTTTCAATTCCATTCAAAACAACAATGGTTGCTTTCGTTTTCGCTGCAATGTATAAATCTTCAGAAATTTCGCCTTTGGAATTGGTTCCGGTCACTGCCCAGAAACTTTCGCTTAAGTCTTTATAAATCATCGGGATTTTTTGCAAGCTTGGCGCACCAGTTGCACTCGATATCCCCGGAATAATTTCTGTTGGAATACTATAAGATTCCGCAGCATCAATTTCTTCGTAACCTTTGGCAAAAAAGAACGGATCACCACTTTTTAAACGAACCACATGACCGTAGTTTAAGGCATAGTCAATAATGAGTTTATTCACGGCATCCTGAGAGAAATCTTCCTCATCAGTACGTTTGCCTACGTATACTTTTGGAATACCTTCTGGCGCATAACACAATAAAGCTTCGTTCACATTAGCATCGTATAGTACAACATCTGCTGTCTTTAATGCTTTAACTCCCTTTAAACTAAACAAATCCGGATCGCCAGGACCAGCACCTATTAGTGTAATTTTTGGTTCAATGTTCGCTTTTTCTACTTTATTTAAAATCATGTCAGAAAATATTAGCTCGTTTTTAATCTTATTAATTAAACAAATATATAAAGTCTATAGGATTTGTAGTAATTTATTTTAAAATAATTTTTATTTACCTGATAATCATAGTCACCGGCGGAGTAAAAGTATATGCCAAAGAGCTAATTAGCTGAGATATATCAATCGTTTGTCGTTGATCGTTTTTCGTTAATCGCTTTCATTGGCAGTGCGTGTGGCATCCAAGCTCACTTTATTCTTTAAGCTTTGGGCTTTTAACCTTTCAGCCTTGCCCCTTCAGCTTTAACCTCTCTTCTTACTTACAAGGCACTTCCTGGAAGGTGAATTTGCCTGCTTCATAATTAATTGACTTTCCTTTCACAAAGTAAGATCTACCCAGTGTGGTTTCAATTTGAGCAACTCCCATAATTAGTTTGCCGTCTTTTTTCAGGAAAGCCAAAGGATTGGTGAAGGCCCTGCTGGTATCAGTTCCTGTATTAAAACGGTAATCCACCAATAAGGTATCGCCATGGAACTTTCCATTTATCTCTCCGCTGTTTTTAGGCTTTGCACCATATTTAATTAATAAAGATCCGGTAACCTTACCTGATGCCATGGTGTTTAAAATCATGGCGGCACTATCTTTTTCGAATGATGATGCATAACAGGTTTGATTAAGGATAGAATCTTTCTTTGCATCAGCTTTCTTTTCAGACGGATTACAAGCAAACAGGAAAGGAACGGCGGCAAAGGCAATGTATAGAAGATTTCGTTTCATAATATTAAAATTAAAGGTTCTTTACTAAATATACTAATCAGATGATAAGTTTTGCATGTTTCCATAACCATATTATAAACAAGCGGCAACACCCCTAAACAAAAACGGGGCACCATATGGCACCCCGCAGAAATTGCTTTCTCTCTAAATTAAAAACTCAGAGTCTTCATATAATATTTGGTTATCAATCTCTAGGTAGGATTACTGTTATTTAACCGCTTTAATTACTCAACAGCGGCCCTGAACATTAAAGCACCAACCGTTAAATTTGTACGGCTATCAATTAAAATTGCAGAACCATTCGCCCTGTTGTCATCGTATAAATCGAACGCCAGGGCATCAGCTGTTTTTAAAATCACCCGGCCAATATCATTCAACTTAAATTCATCTGCAGCATGTTTTTCCAACGTATTGATATCAACTTTATGAAGAATCTCGCTAATCTTACATTTCGTAGTCTTGCTGTTATGTTGAATTAAATACATAATGGAAGTATCCAGCGCACGACTATCCATCCAGCATAAATCGGCTTCGATTAATTTCGATTCCTGTGGCAAAGCCGATGCATTCACAATGGTATCACCACGACTGATATCCACATCATCTTTTAAATGAATGGTTACTGATTGTCCGGCATGAGCAGCATCCGGCGACTGGTCAAAAAATTCTATTTTTTCGATGGTAGAACTTGCACCCGAAGGCAATACCGTAACCCTATCATTCACATTAAAGGTTCCGCTTAACACCCTGCCAGCATAACCACGGTAATCGTGTAATTCTGCTGTTTGCGGACGAATTACCCATTGAACAGGCATTCGGGCCAGCTGAGATTTATCTAAATTATCGGTATCAACTTTCTCCAGGAAATGTAATAAACTCTCACCACCATACCAGTCCATACGCTCCGAACTTTGAACGATATTATCACCCTTCAATGCGCTTACCGGTATGTAGGTTACATCTTGCAGCTTAAGCTGTTGTGCCAGAATTTTGTATTTGCCGATAATGGAATGGTAAACTTCGCCGCTATAATCTACCATGTCCATTTTATTGATACATACCACAATATGTTTAATTCCCAATAAAGAAACCAGGTAAGAATGGCGGATGGTTTGTTCCACTACCCCATTCCGGGCATCAATCAAAATAATAGCCAGGTTCGCAGTAGAAGCACCTGTAACCATGTTTCTGGTATATTGGATATGACCTGGTGTATCTGCAATGATAAATTTACGCTTCTCCGTTTGAAAATATTTATAAGCCACATCAATGGTAATTCCCTGCTCGCGCTCTGCTCTTAACCCATCGGTTAAAATGGCTAAATCTATTGTTCCGTCATCGTTTTTGCGGTTAGAGCTTTGTAGGGCTTCCAGCTGATCGGCTAAAATAGAATCTGTATCGTATAACAAACGGCCGATTAAGGTACTTTTACCATCATCTACACTGCCTGCTGTAAAAAATTTTAATATGTTCATGTTAATAAATGATTGAATGAATGAAGGATTGAATTTAGAATAGACTCTTGACTAAAGACTCCGAACTCAAGACTAAAAATATCCCCCTTTTTTCCGATCTTCCATTGCTGCTTCAGAAACTTTATCATCCAGTCGTGCACCGCGTTCAGAAATTTTTGATTCACTGATTTCGGAAATGATATCGTCGATTAAAGTTGCTTCTGATTCTACCGCAGCGGTACAAGACATATCTCCTACAGTCCGGAAACGCACTTGCTTACGGAAAATGATATCTTCGGCATCCATATTTAGAAAAGGGGAAGCTGCCATCAACTGACCATTTCTAGTGATCACTTCACGTTCATGTGAGAAGTAAATACTTGGTAATTCGATTTTTTCCCTGCGGATATAATTCCATACATCCAGCTCCGTCCAGTTGCTGATCGGGAAAACACGAACGTTTTCACCTTTGTGGATTTTGCCATTGTAGATATTCCAAAGTTCAGGGCGCTGGCGTTTTGGATCCCACTGCCCAAATTCATCACGAACTGAAAAAATACGTTCTTTAGCACGGGCTTTTTCTTCATCTCTGCGGGCACCGCCAATACAGGCATCAAACTGATGTTTGGCAATAGTATCTAATAAAGTAACCGTTTGTAAAGCATTTCTGCTTGCATTTTTACCAGTCTGCTCGATCACTTTTCCCTGATTAATAGATTCCTGAACAGAACCAACAATCAATCTTTCACCTATTCTTTCGATCATTTGATCCCGATAAGTAATGGTTTCTTCGAAGTTGTGGCCAGTATCAATGTGAACCAAAGGGAAGGGAAATTTCCCAGGACGAAACGCTTTCTCTGCTAAACGAACCAGGGTTATAGAATCTTTTCCGCCAGAAAATAACAAGGCTGGCTTTTCAAATTGTCCGGCCACTTCACGTAAAATATGAATGGCCTCGGCTTCCAGTTCATCTAAATAATCAAAATTATATGTACTCATTTATAAATTTTTGAATGTTTGAAGATTGAATGAGTGAGTGCTCTTAACATCAATTCTATTCTTCAAATGTTATATCATTTATTGTTATTGTTAATACTATCGTCATTGCGAGGAGGCAAATCTTCTCGCTTTAATCATTTAGCTTTCTGCTTTACGCTATTTCCTTACGCCCCCAACTTTTTACCCTCTACCTCAATGGCCTCAGTAGCGTGCAAACCACATTCTTTTTTGCTTTGGTCTTCCCACCACCATCGTCCTGCTCTGAAATCTTCGCCCGGCTGTACTGCGCGGGTGCAGGGGGCGCAACCGATACTGGGAAAACCTTTATCGTGCAAAGTATTGTAAATGATGTTATTTTCTTTGATATAAGTTTTTACCTCATCTAAAGTCCACTTGAATATTGGATGAAATTTTACCAGCTGGTTCCCTTCATCCCATTCTAAATCGTGCATATCCTCGCGGTCTGGGCTCTGCTCAGCGCGGATGCCCGTTACCCATATTTCATTGCCTTGTAATGCTCTTTTTAAAGGTTCTATTTTACGAATATAGCAGCATTCTTTTCTGTTTTCTACCGATTCATAAAAACTATTCGGCCCTTTCGTATTCACCATATCCTGCAATAACTCATTTTGCGGATAGTAGGCGTAAATAGGCTTGTTATACACCTCTAAAGTCCGGTTCCAAACATAATAAGTTTCTGGAAAAAGCCGCCCTGTTTCTAATGTAAATACCTTAATTGGAATGTTATTGGAAAAAATGAGGTGCGTAATGGCCTGATCTTCCCATCCAAAACTGGTTGAAAAGATAACTTTCCCCGGATATTTATTTGCCAGGAATTTTAATTTTTCTACTGTATTAAGATTTGCCAGTTCTTGTTTAATCTCCGCTAAATTCCCCATCACTAAATTAATTTTAAAATAAATACAATTACACTGCGCAAGCTGACGATCATCACGATGATACCAACAGCAACCATAATGGTCTTTGCTGATATTCTATTTGATACTTTCGCTGCAATCGGTGAGGCCACTGCACTCCCGATAATCAAGCCTAAAACAGCTTCCCAGTGTTTGCCTCCTAACATAGTGAAAAATGTTAGCGAACTTAATGTTGCGATAAAAAACCTGCTGATTTTTACAGTTCCGAGCGAGAACAAAGGGTGACGGCCGCCGGCAATTAAGCTGGACAGCACGATAGATCCCCATCCGCCACCAAAGGCAGCATCAATAAAACCGCCTACAAAACCAAGGAAACCAATTTTCTTTATTTTTTCATCTGCTTTTTTCCTTTTAATGTTAAAGGCTTTCATTAAAATGATTCCCCCTAAAAACAAGGTATAAACCGCAACAACGGGCTTTACGTAGGAGCTGTAATGTTCTAAAGAAGACAAAATATAGGCCCCTAAAACGGCCCCGATGATTGCCGGAATGATTAGAATTTTAAATAACTTCCAGTTTACATTCCCCATTCTATAATGCATCCAGCCTGCAATACCATTACTCATTACTTCTGAAATGTGGATGGCCATACTGGCCGAAGCGGGAGGTAGCCCCATTGCGAGTGAAAAAGATGCTGTGGTAACGCCATAAGACATTCCAATGGCACCATCTACCAACGCGAATAGAAACCCTGCTCCTAAAAACCAGTAAAACAGCGGATCAATATGAATTAAAAAGGATTGAAATTCTGGTTCAGTATTCCATAATGAAATGCCAATAGCACCAATAAGCAAAATGGAAGCAATCCAGATTAACCATTTGATGTTCCGTTCTGCAAAACTCTTTTTTGGGTTAATTAAACTTTTTGTAACCTTATTCAGCTTTTTAACTTTTGCAGAAAAATCGCCGGTTAAGGTTTGGCGCAGCGCACTCATATTTTGCAACGTTTCATCCAGCTCGGCTGGCAAACCCTCGTTCAAAATTTGTTTTAATCGCTTTGCAATGGTTGGGGATTTTCCATTGGTGGAAATGGCAATTTTTAAATCCCCTTTCTGTACAATAGAACCCAGGTAAAAATCACAGAGTTCAGGCTTATCCGCCACATTAATGAGCAAACCTTTTTCATGTGTAACCACCCTGATTTCTTCGTTCAGGATGTAATTATTAGTGGCTGCAAAAACAATATCTATGTTTTCCAAATCTGAAACATCGAAACTTTTCTGCTTCACTTTGATATTCGGATAATTTGCAACTAATGCATAAACCTCTGGTGAAACAATTTCAGCTACGATTGTAATTTTCGCGTGATGGCTATTGTTGACAATTGCCGTTAACTTTTCCAGGCCAATATTACCGGCACCAATTAATAATGTGCGCAGCTTATTCAGCTTTACAAAAACTGGAAAGAGCTGATTACCTTTCTCCTCTTCAGAGAAAGATGCTTCATTATCAGGTTGGTTAGGCAATACTTGCATATTGGGCTACGAGTTTTTTAAATGATGGATGTAAGGAAACCACTTCGCCAAAAATTAACAGCGCAGGTGCTTTTACATTTTCCTGTTGAACCAAACTTTCAATCGTCTCCACCACACCAACAACTAATTTTTCTTCTTCCGATGATCCGTTCTGAACCACCGCAACCGGCAAATTACTTCTGCCTGCGGCTTTGAAGATTTCTACAATCTTAGCTAATTTTTTCAAACCCATCAACACCAAAACGGTTGCATTGGATTCTGCTGCCTGATAGATGTCTTTAGATACCTCTCCGGAAGTGGTTGTACCGGTAATTACCCAAAAGCTTTCACTTAATCCGCGATGCGTTACCGGAATCTGTTGCAAGCCAGGAACTCCGATGGCGCTCGAAATGCCAGGAATTACATCAACAGGAATACTGTAAGATGCCGCATAATCCAGCTCTTCATAACCCCTCCCAAACACAAATGGATCTCCACCTTTTAAACGCACCACATGGCCATAATTTAAAGCGTAATCAATCATCAGTTTATTAATGGTTGCCTGAGGATATGAATGTTCACCAGAGCGTTTACCAACATAAACCTTTATTGCTTCAGCTGGTGCATGTTCCAGTAATGCTTCATTTGTTAAGGCATCGTACAATACCACATCAGCAGCCTGTAGTGCCTTAACACCTTTTAAGGTTAACAGATCCGGATCGCCGGGACCTGCCCCTAAAAGGGTAATTCTTGATTCTTTATTTTGATTTAACATACATTTAAATATTGAGGGAGTGAATGTTGAATGACTGAATGTTGAATGATTGAATGACTAAATGACTGAATGTTGAGTGAATGAATGTTGAGTGAGTGGATGTTTACCTGCGATTATTAATACTATTATTTTACTACTCATTAATTCTCCCATTTTTTTAATCTCTCATTCTATAATTCGCTAATTTTTAATTTATTCTTCTATAATTTCCTCATTCACTAATTCTATCATTTCACAACTACTGCCCTTTTCTCTTTAATCTGATTTAAAAATTCATCTGCCTGGCTAAAATAAGTACTGGCAAATGCTGCTGTCGGTTCATTTTTATTAATCTGTAACACTAAATCTGAAAAGTTGGTGGATAAATTAAACTCCCCTGTTTCCACATAGTGATTATCAAATTCTCTGATGACGCCAACCTGCGTGCTGCTATTGATTCCTTTATCTAAAAGCAAAGATTTTGCTGCACTCACAAACGTACTGTAGGTATGGTAAATGGCATCGGCATAGGCGCCTTTTTCTAAATTCTGTTTTGCCCATCCAAATTTCTCATCGGCCTCTAACAGCAGTGTTGCTACTAAATCGATCACTACACCTGCACATTCACCTACACCAATTGCCGTAACAAACTGTTCTACATGTCCCCAATCTACAAACTCCTCTTGTTTAAGATTTGTTAAATCGGCCAATGGCTTTAATAATTGATAAAAATGATCTTTACCTTTCCGGTCATAATACTGGTGGAAGCTTTCCTGCTCCTCGTTATTAGCCTTAAAGTCGTTCAAAATAAAGTGCAACACACTGGTAGCTCTTTTAGAGGGCACCTTAATTACGCGTTCGGCAACCCGCCCCACGCCGTTTCCAACTGTTCCGCCTCCAAGCATTACCTGAACTGCAGGCACCACTTTACCTTCGGCTTTTACTGAACTTCCGTGGAAGCCAATTTCTGCTAAACCATGCTGACCGCAAGAGTTCATGCAACCACTGATTTTGATGTTGATGTTCTTCTCGTATATAAATTCAGGAAAATCGGTGTAAATCACCTCTTCCAAAACTTCGGCTAAAGTCATGGAGTTAGAAATACCCAAATTACAGGTATCTGTTCCCGGGCAAGTGGTAATATCTGCCAGGCTATCAAAGCCAGCGGTAGTAAAACCAATTTTATTTAAGGCTGCATATAATGATGGTAAAGCATCTTCACGGACAAATTTCAACAGCAATCCCTGGTTTTGCGTAATCCTGATTTCGTCTGCTACATATGGTCTGATGGCTTCCACAAAAGCTCTCGCCTTATCGGTTTTAATATCACCAACCTGTACTTTTACATAAACTGCATAAAAGCCAGCTTGCTTTTGTGGAACTACATTAGTGGCAGACCAATGTTTGTAATGGGCTTCATTTAATATTTCTACCGAACCATAATGCTGTTCTGAAGGAATTTCCGGCTGAGGCACAGCATCTCTATCAATGGTATAAGTTTTAACTTTATTTGCAATGCGCTCTTCGGCAACTAAACGTAAAACCTCCTCTAAACCTAACTTTTGCACCAGGTATTTTAAGCGTGCCTTATTCCTATTGGTGCGTTCGCCATAGCGATCGAACACCCGAAGTACCGATTCTGTAAAAGGAATCAACTGATCTTCGTGTAGAAATTCTTCGATCGGGCTGGCTAGAAATGGCTGTGCACCTAAGCCACCTGCAAATAAAACTTTAAAACCACGATCGCCATTTTCGTTAATTTTTGGAATGAAGCCTAAATCATGAATATAGCTGAAGGCTGTATCCCGGTCACTAGAGGAAAAAGAAATTTTAATTTTTCTACCCATTTCCTGGCAGATTGGATTCCGCAGAAAGTATTTAAAAACTGCATGGGCATAAGGAGATACGTCGAAAGGTTCATCTTTGTCAATCCCCGAATTTGGCGATGCAGTTACATTGCGAACGGTGTTACCACAGGCTTCACGAAGGGTGATATCATCTTGTTCCAATTTAGCCCAAAGTTCCGGAGTTCGGTCTAAACTCACATAGTGCAACTGAATATCCTGACGGGTAGTTAGGTGCAAATTCCCACTGCCATATTCATCTGCAATATCTGCAATCCGGAGCAACTGTTTAAAAGTTACTTTTCCGAAAGGGAGCTTAATGCGAATCATTTGTACGCCTGGTTGCCTTTGTCCGTAAACCCCGCGGGCTAAACGTAAGCTCCTGAATTTCTCATCGTGAATGGTTCCATCGCGAAAAGCTTTAATCTTATTCTCTAAATCAATAATGTCCTGCTCGACAATATTGTTTTCGAGTTCTGTTCTGAAACTTTGCATATGTGTTGTTAGCTTTATTCAAAAAATGCTTCTCTTTTTACTGAGAAGCATCCAATATTTTATACCTATAAATTATTTAAATACCCTCTTTTACTTTGTTTTACAACAATAGTGCATCGATTTATCTCCGGTATTTATAACTATAGATTTGAAGTTCATCTTTCAAATATATAAAGTATATAGGAATAGTCGTAATTTATCTCAAAAAAGTTTTAGAATATAAGATCACTTAAGTTAAGTAACCGATTCGTGAGATGTCTTACTAGCTAACGTTATTCTGAAATTATCCCAGGAAATTATTGTGGTATAAGCGAAACAGATGCTGAATCAGGTTCAGCAAGACGAGTTCTCATCTAAATTATTCTTAGGAGATTGTTGTATCCACATTATCTTCTGAACTCATTTCAGAACCTAATTTACGAATCAAGATGCTGAATCAAGTTCAGCGGGACGCCCAAGGATTTAATGAAATTTAAAGGAAATTACAAACTTTCTATTCCCAATTTCAGGGTACCTTCCCGGCCAATTACATCAGCAATACTGGTTTCACTTAAAACCTTAAGCGTGGCATCCCTCACATCAATAAAAGCACTTCTAATTCCACAGGTTTTCTCGTCTTCGCATTCATCACATTTGTGATAAAAATTCAAGCTTGCGCAAGGCACCATCGCAATCGGGCCATCTGTTACCCGCATTACATGCACCAATAGAATTTCTTCAGGTCTTTTATTTAAGCTGTAGCCACCTCCCGCACCTTTCTTGCTGTACAAGAAACCTGCATTACGTAAATCCAGAAGGATTTGTTCCAGGAATTTTTTCGGAATATGCTCCTCCTCGGCAATCTTAGAGATTTGCATAGGTGGTTTTTCTACGTTTTTACCAAGCGCAACAAGTGCTTTTATGGCGTATTTAGTTTTTTTGGATAGCATATATCTTACAAAGCTAAGAAATTAAGTATAATTATGAAATTCGCAATATTCACAAAAAAACTTCTAATGATACCCTTGCAATCTTAAAACCTAGCTGGCTACAATTTAGCAAAAATGCAAAAGAATATATTTTTTTAATCAGACCTGCGTAAAAATACATTCCCAGCTGAACACAAATCTGCTAAAGCGGGTTTAAAACCTAACTTTACCCCCAGTTGCTAATCTTAAAATGAAAAAAAGAACAAGTTTTTTACCACTTTTAGTTATCGCCCTCCTATTTTTTGCCCTTAATGCATATGTCCTTTCCGGCTTAAGTGTCATCAACCACCAGGAATGGTTAGCACCAGCCTTTTGGGTTTTAATCATCAGTTTAACCGTCTCGCTAATTTTCGCAATAACACAAATGCGGAAAGGTATAAATAGGTTTTTTACCATTGTTAGTCATGCTTTTTTAATTGTTCTGGTTTCAGAAATGGTTTTTGCTGTTTTTCTGTTGATTGGAGATTTTTACCGCGTAGTGATGTCCATCACCACTAATTTCCAGCCGCTGGGCTATCAAATTGCGGATAGAAATTATTACTGGGTTGATTTTGCGTTCATTATGTTTTGCCTCACGGTGATCCTGTTCGCCTTCGGTATTACCAGGGGGAAATATGCCTACCGGGTAATTAACCACACCCTGTATTTTGATGATTTGCCAAAAAGTTTTGATGGTTTTACCCTCACCCAAATCTCTGATATACATGCCGGAAGTTTTACCAAACCTAAACTGGTGCAAAAAGGAATCGACCTTATCAATGCGCAAAAAAGCGATTTATTCGTTTTTACCGGCGATTTAGTTAATAATATGGCTTCAGAGATTGTACCGTACATCGATCACTTTTCGCAGATCAAGGCACCATTCGGTCAGTTTTCTGTTTTGGGAAATCATGACTACGGCGATTATATCAAATGGCCTTCGGAAACAGATAAAGTAAAAAATCTAGATCAGCTGAAAGCATACCATAAGGAATTGGGGTTTAAACTTCTTCTGGATGAACATGTTGTGCTGGAAAAGAACGGAGAAAAAATAATCCTTGCTGGAATAGAAAACTGGGGCGTTGGCTTCGGTGAGCGAGGCGACTTAAATAAAGCGCTTCAAAATACTTCAATAAACGATTTCAAGATTCTGCTTTCGCACGATCCCTCGCACTGGGATGCGCAGGTAAAGAACAATCCTTCTAAAATTCAGCTTTCATTGGCTGGCCATACTCATGGGATGCAGTTTGGTATTGAGGCTTTTGGCATTAAATGGAGTCCGGTAAAATACCGTTACAAACATTGGGCAGGGATTAAAAGCGAAAATAACCGTTATTTAAATGTGAACCGGGGCTTTGGTTTTCTTGGTTTTTCTGGTCGGATAGGTATCTGGCCGGAAATCACGGTGATTGAATTGAAAAGAAAAGATTCACTATAGACATTTCGACTGGAGCGCAACGGATGGAGAAACCTTTGTACTTGCGTATAGTAAAGTGCCAAGAAATTAGAAAGTCTTCACTTCGAATCTGATGAATAATGCCATTATTTTCTGAATAAGAGAATTATTTTTTTCACTCCTTCTGCTACACCAACGGCCACTAATCCTGCCGCTAAACCAATTGCAAACTCTTTAATGGTAGACATCAGATTTGGCAACAAATGGTGTAAAAATTCTATGTTGTGAACGAAAATACCGCCTGAAACCAAGATTAATGCCACCGTACCGGCGAAGCTTAATACTTTAATAATAATAGGTAATGATTTGATCAGTACATTCCCTAATGTTGATAGAAATCCCTTGTTATCGGCATGTTTAACCAGTTTATAGCCAGCATCATCCATTCTCACGATAAGGGCAACAATGCCGTAAACACCTATTGTTGCTAAAATGGCAACCACAGATACGGTTAAAATCTGAACGGTAACGCTTCGGTCTAAAACTGTTCCGAGGGCAATAATTACGATTTCTACTGATAGGATAAAATCTGTAGTTACAGCAGATTTTATTTTAGATTTTTCAGCTGCTTTATCATCCTGGATAACATCTTTAGCTGCTTTAGTATTTTCATGCCGGTGAAAAAGAAATTCAATGATTTTCTCTACGCCTTCGTAAGCGAGATAAAACCCGCCCAAAATCAAAATAAACTTAATGGCTATCGGGAAAAAAAAGTTTAACAGCAGGGCGATGGGGACAATGATAATCTTGTTAATCAGCGAGCCTTTTGTAATTGACCACAATACAGGAAGCTCACGCGAAGACAGAAATCCAGTGGCTTTCTCAGCATTTACCGCTAAATCATCACCTAAAATACCAGCGGTTTTTTTAGTTGCAATTTTTGCGGTCACCGCTACATCGTCCATTAAAGCAGCAATATCATCTAAAATCGCGAAAAAACCTGAAGCCATATTTATCTGTTTATGTAAGGCCCGCAAAATATAAATTCAATTTTACAATACCACGAAAACATAAAGATATTATTGGCTCTAATTGTTTTAAATATTCGTCAAAATAGCCGCCAGCTCCTTAGCGAAACCATAAACAGGCTTAATATCAGCTTCATGGTGAAGCAATTTTTTAAAACCCTCCCTTAAGCTACGTTGTTCTATTCATGAACTAAAACATGAAAAAGATGAATACAGATCCAAGAGAAAACGAGCAGAATGAAGATGATGGACTAAGGAAAACGAGTCCTAATGATACCCATGAGGCAGATGATAATGATGTGCAGCGCGGTTTAACCGGAGAAACTGACGATGAAGAAGATGTTGGTGGCGACCTTGCCGGTAACGCAGGTGGAAATACCTAGGCACCTATTTAAATGCACTGTCGAAAGGCTTGTAGATCATGATTGATGTACAAGCCTTTTTACTTTTAAGACGGCACCAGGCTGATGAATTCGATTTAAGCTAAACTTTGCCCGTTAGCAACTGTTTTATATGTATAAAAAACAATGGTCATGGAAAACGAAAAAAACAAAAAAGAAGATTCGAAAGAAGAAAAAGCAGGAGTAGTTCCTGCCGAAGATATTAAAGGCAGTGATGCTGATAGTGCCTATGCGGGCGAAGAAACGAGTGTTGAGGAACTTGCTGAGCAACAACTGGGAACAGATGCTGAAGCAGATGACACAGACACAGAGAATAATTCTGAAAAGGATAATGGTTAATTAACCATCCGTCCCGCTCCGCATTTATTAATAAATTTTATAGTTATGGAAGATAAAAAACACTTTGCATTAATTACCGGTGCAACCAGCGGAATTGGATATGAGCTGGCTAAACTTTTCGCAGCTGATGGCCATAATCTAATTATCGTTTCCAGAAATGAAGATGATCTTGCTAAAACGGCAAAGTCTTTAACAGCAAATGGAATTGAAGTCATCACCATTGCAAAAGATCTTTTTGAGCCAAGGGGAGCTTACGAAGTTTTTGAAGAAGTTTCCAATTGGGGCCATCAGATTGATGTATTGGTGAATGATGCTGGCCAGGGTAGTTATGGTAAATTTACAGAGACAGATCTGGAAAAAGATTTAAATATCATTCAGTTGAATATTTCTGCAACAGTAATTTTAACCAAACTATTCTTGCGTGAAATGGTAAAAAGGAATACCGGAAAAATCCTTAACCTCGCTTCTATTGCGGGCAAAGCACCCGGTCCGTACCAGGCTGTTTATCATGGAACGAAGGCTTTTGTCCACTCTTTTAGTGAAGCGATAAGATCTGAACTTGCCGATACAAACATTACGGTAACCTCACTTTTACCAGGGGCGACTGATACCGACTTTTTTAATAAGGCTGACATGCTGGACTCGAAAATCGTTCAGGAAGGTGATTTGGCCGATCCTGCACAAGTAGCGAAAGATGGATATGAGGCGCTGTTAGCTGGTCAGGATATGGTGATTTCCGGCTTTAAGAATAAGGTGCAGGTAACAATGGGAAATGTAATCCCAGATAGTATTCAGGCAAATCAAATGAAAAAAATGCAAGAACCAGTCGATCAAAAGAAAGACTAAAAATTTAAAATAAAATTATACCAATAACAAAAAATCCTGCTGAATATCAACAGGATTTTTTTGTTATGGCAATTCATTTTTTCCAATGTCTTCCTTATTTACTCAGGTGCCATTATCCCTTGTACCAATAACTTCCATTGTGGATAAGACAAGCCTAACTTAGCAGCACCGCCTACCAACATATTTCGTCCGTTATCGATTATACTTTCGGTATCTGTGTTTGCCATTTCGTTTCTTCCATGCTCTTCGGCACTCACCACGACTTGCTTTCTACGCACAATAAACGTTGATGTAGCATCCGCTTTGAGAAAATGCGCCGTCGAATCTTCTTCAGCCAAAGGCTTTGCACTCGGGCGAACCCTAATGGATATAAGCTCTTCTTCACCGTCAGTTACATGTGCAATTTCTTCAATTTTCACCCAGTCAAAACCATCTCCGGATCTTGGCCCCGGTCCAGGAATATCAATCCTGATATAGTCTCCCTCCTGCCCACTTCGACTTACTTCGGCTCCGTGTTGATCAAAAAGCCTGAAGCTAGACATACCAGCTATATTGCCCCAATCATTAATATTTAATAAGCGTCTGCAGGCCGTTGCGAAAAAATCTGCTGCTTCTGTCATTGTTCCAAAAGTACGGCTTTCTACTGCATCGATCTCACTACCCTTCCGCTGTTCCGGAATTGGATTATAGTTCTCTTTTGCTTCCATTCTTAAAAGTTTTACACTGTATGTTTATAAAACCAGTATCAATTTTAAAAGTTTAATATTTCCGAAAACATCCCTGTATTTCTTAAGTTGAGGTTAGTGAAGCAGAATGCTGAAATACTTAAAACTTTATGTAAAAAGGAAAGGTTATTAAGATACATTAACCAAATTAAAAAACAATATGGCAACGACAAAAGCAACAGGCAAAAAAGTGCCAAGCAAAAAAAAAGAAGCTAAAACCGGCAAAATGGAAAATTCAGAATTTCACGAATTTTTTGTTGATGAATTGAAGGATATTTATTGGGCGGAAAAACACTTAGTAAAGGCCCTTCCAAAAATGAAAAAAGCGGCAACCAGTGAGGAACTTGCAGCTGCATTTGAAAAACATACTCAGGAAACGCAACAACACATCGAAACGCTCGAGCAAGTGTTTGAATTGTTAGGAGAAAAAGCATCTGCTAAAAAATGTGATGCCATGGCAGGACTTTTAGAAGAAGCTGAAGGCATTATTTCTGATACCGATCAGGGAACAATGATCCGCGACGCGGGATTGATTTTAGCAGCTCAAAAAGTAGAACACTATGAAATAGCAACCTATGGAACCCTGAAAGTTTTTGCAGAAAACATGGGCCACCAGGAGGTAGCAGATTTATTGAATCAGACATTGGAGAATGAAAAAGATACCGATGTGGCACTTACTGAAATTGCAGTAAATTCTATAAATGCAGAAGCGGCTGAAGAATAATTTTCACCCTGCTTTTTTCAAACAAAAATGGCATTCTGAAGAGGAATGCCATTTTTGTTTATTACCTTTTTTAAAATCACTTGCCAAAAATTTTCACCAGCGCAAGTACAGCCAACGAGGCAGCAACGCCTGCAATATATTTTCGGTGTGCTTTTGGTTTACCTGGAATGCCCCAGCCACCATGCACTGCATTGCCATAGGCAACAGGTGTAAAGATATTTCCATTCGTGGTGGAAATCGGATCTGCCCTTTTTAAGTAGCCCTTAATCACCATACCAGCGATAAATTGTGTAAGTGTAGGAAAAATCCCGGCAGCACCTCGCAGTAAAACAGATACGCTACCAACCATTTGTTCCTTTTTCGGATGATCAGCTAACTTAACGATGGCCTGGGCAAGCCGTTCAGGATCGTAAACCGGCGGGGCTGGCTTGAGGTGTTTACCGGTATAATTGGCGGCATGCTGGATACCGGGACTATCTAAGAAAGCTGGAAATGCATCACACACAAAAATGTTTGGATACCCGGCAAGCTCTGCCTTCAATGCCTGGCTAAAGCCACGCAAGCCAAATTTACTTGCAGAATATGCAGCGCCCATTGGTACGGCTAAAAAACCACCTATAGAAATATTGTTAATTAAAATCCCTTTCCCCTGCTTTTTAAAATACGGTAAAACGGCGTGTGCCCCATGCATGTATCCCAGCAGATTCGTTTTTATCACCTGCGCAGACACTTCCATTGGGGTTTCATCATAAGCGCCAATGGCAAGTACACCTGCATTGTTTACCCATACATCTATACCACCGCCAAATTCATCAGCTGTTGCTGCCAGATTGAGCATGGCATGGTAATCGGTTACGTCAATTTCCCGATATTTTACTTCAGCGCCAAAGATCCGGCATTCATCTGCCACTTCCTCCAGAACCGTTAAGTTTCTCGAAGCCAGAACTAACCGGTCTCCCCTACGGGCAAATTGCAGCGCGATTGCCCTACCTGCTCCACTCGAAGCGCCAGTGATAACAACTGTTCGTTTTTTAATCTCCATACTAAAGTAACCCGCTTTCGAAATGGATTGTTTTCAAAGCTTTTTACGGAATGATTTTCTTGCTTTTTAATTCATCGAACAATGTGTAAAACATTTGTTCGGTATCAATAAATTCATGAAAACCAAGACGCCTCGCTTTGCCGGCATCTGAGAAAAAATCATAATCCCAGGAAAATACAAAGTCGGCAAACGCCCACGAAGAAAGCTGCTCGTAAGCATGTAGGTTAAGATTATTCTTTTTCTGAATTTCAGCCCATAACGTTGCTTTATCCGCCATCACCGTCTGCAATGGCAATGTTAAAGGCGGTGCCACTTCCATATCAAAATAGCCGGCAATTTTAGGCCAAAGGTCGTTCCAGCGAATTAAGTCCCCATTGGTAATATTGAAAGCCTGATTGGCACACTCCGGATTAGTGGCCGCCCAAACAGTCGCCTTTGCTAAAAGACCAGCATCGGTAATGTCTAACAATTTATCGTATGCACCCGGTTTTCCCGGAAAACGAAGCGGGAGCCCAAGTGCCTTTGAAATGGTTGCATACAAGGCTATTGCAAGCACCAAGTTCATGGGATTACCTAAAGCAGTGCCACCTACTACAGATGGGCGCAAGGCAGACCAAGTCCAGGTTTTTCCCACCTGCTGCTGCGCTAAAAACTGCTGCTGATCTATGTTAAATTCTGGCGGCATATGTCCGCCATCCGTTTCTTTTGCCGGTGTTTTAAACGGACCTAAATGCGCACCATATACTTTATAACCCTGCATTAAACTAACATGAACGAGCCCTTTAGCAACTTGCTCTATCGTATTCACCACGTTGACCAGCATTGCCAGATTAGGCGCAACCAGTTCAGCCCAAGTAGCTTTGTGTTGATAGGCTGCAAAAAAAATATGTGTCACGGTTGTGAGCTCGTTGAGTTTCCACGCATAATCATCTTCAGCTAAAAGATCCACTGCAATGTAAGTGGTACGATGTGTATTTTCCCTTCCGCGACGAGACAGGCCGATAATGTTCCAGTCTTCGAGACTTTCTAAATGATTAATCAGGTTGCTGCCGATTACACCATTCGCACCCACAACGAGTGCAGTTTTTTTTGGTTTCATATTCAATTGGATTTTATCTTCAATTTATTTACCAATCAAAGGTGCGGCGAAAACTATCGTTGCGTTTTGTATTAAACTATGATAAATTTGTAAATAGCTATGATAAAAAGATACAGGCAATTTCAACCCTTCAGCATTTCAGATTTTGAAGTTACAGCATGGTCACATCCGGTGCATAAGCACAACCACTACTAAATTATTTACATTAAACATGGCTCAGGCACCCATTTCATTAATTCTGCAGCTATTAATTATGCCGGAGGCGAAGTCTTTCTGATTGGCCCGGAGGATGAACACTACTTTGAGGTTACAGAAAGCACACGTTTTATATACCTTAAGTTTACGAATCTATATCTTTATCAGGAAGTGGAAAGCAATAATCCGGGTCTCCGGCATCTGGAATATCTGGTTAAAAGCAGAGAAACCCATTCATCCGCTTTCGTTTTGGAAGCAAATGATCAGCTCATCATCGGTACGTTGTTCGATGCCATTCTTGCTTTAAAAAATGATCTGCTCAAAAATGAACATATCATTTGGATGCAAACTTTAAGTATCGCCCATGTATTACAGCGGAACATGCCGGAAATAAAATCCAACCAATACCATAGTGCTGACTTGCAGGCTGTGTTTTGCTACATCCATAAAAATATTTATCAACCGGCAATGCTCAAAGCCGATGTGATGTCGGCGCAATTCAACCTGACTAAAGATTATATCGGACCTTATTTTAAACGCAATACCGGATCCACACTTCGCGAATACATTAACGCTTACCGAACGCAGTTAATTAAAGAAAGGATTGCCAGCGGAAGATTTGGTTTAAAACAAATTGCATCAGAATTTGGACTCACCGATGAAAGCCATCTGAGTAAATTATTAAAAAAATAATCCACACCATTATGCTCCATTTATTTTCTGAAGGCCAGATTCTTTTTTATACGGCTAAGTGTTTCCGGAGCGATGCCCAGGTAGGATGCGATCAGGTTCTGAGGAATTCGCGCTGTGATTTTTGAATTTGATTCAATTAATTCCAGATATTTTTCTTCCGCAGTATGGGTAATGGAACTCATCAATCGACGCTCTTTGGTTACTAAGCTATTTTGATAGAGGATTCTGAAATACCGGTCCATCACCGGTATTGCAAGCGTTAGTGCATCATAATCAGCCAGAGAAATCAGCAGTACTTCACAATCTTCAATAGCCTCGATATTAAACACAGCAGGTTCGGCAGACAGGAAACTGTTGAAATCAGAAATCCACCAACCTTCCCATCCAAACAGATTCACATGTTCGGCACCCTTACCATCAATATTATAAGTTCTCAATAAGCCTTTACTTACAAAAGCAAGGTGTTTACAAACATCTCCTTCCTGTAAAAGATATTGCCTTTTTTTAAGTTTTTTGGGACTAAAAAAATGAGGTATAGCGTCTTTGTCGGCTGCTGTAAGCGAAACTTTTTCCTGAATATGGCTGAAGAGTAATTCGAACATAGGTAATCTGATTAGTGCAAAGATAATTTTCATTGGCGCAATATCCTACGTTGTTTTCATGAAAAACCCTTGATGCAAATCAAGGGTATTATTTGATACAGGTCAACACTTAAAAACCGGTATCACTTTAAATTTGTGCTGGAATGAATACTCATTAGTTGATGAACGATTTCGAAATCGTTCAGCTTCAAAATTAAAAATATCAAAATGGAAAATATAGCTTTAGTAGTTGGTACGAGCGGCATCACAGGAAGTAACCTAGCCGAAAAACTGATTTCAAAAGGTTGGAAAACTTATGGACTTGCCCGTAACCCAGACATCAATGTTAACGGCCTTGACCCTGTTGCCGCAGATTTATTAAATATCGACAGCCTTAGAACTGCGTTGACAGATGTAAAACCTACCCATGTTTACATCACCACCTGGATGCGGAATGACACTGAAGCAGAAAACATTCGCGTAAATGGATTAATGGTTCGTAATATCCTTGATGTTTTATCAGAAAAGAAAACGGTACAGCATGTGGCGTTGGTTACCGGCTTAAAACATTATTTAGGTCCGTTTGAAGCTTACGCATCAGCAGGTTTTCTACCAGAAACGCCCTTACGCGAAGAACACCCTCGATTAAATATAGAGAATTTCTACTACGCCCAGGAAGATGAAGTTTACACCGCAGCCCAGCGGGATGGTTTTAGCTGGAGCATCCACAGGCCACATACGGTAATCGGAAAAGCTGTTGGAAACGCGATGAATATGGGAACAACGCTGGCTACTTACGCCACCATTTGCAAAGAAAATGGTCGGAAATTTATTTGGCCAGGTTCGGCTGCACAATGGAATGGCCTGTCTGATGTGACTGATGCCCGCGTCCTTGCTGAGCACTTAATCTGGGCTTCGACTACTGAGGCTGCAAAAAATGAAGCATTTAATGTGGTAAACGGTGATGTTTTCAGATGGAGCAGGTTATGGCATAAAATAGCGGATTACTTTAAGGTAGAGGCTGTCGGATTTGAGGGAGAAATTCATCCGCTGCAAAAAGAAATGGAACACGATGCCGATCTCTGGAAAGAAATTGCACAGAAATACGGACTTAAAGAAAACTCATTGAATAGACTGGCAAGTGCATGGCATACTGATCTCGATTTGGGCAGACCAATTGAAGTGATGACAAATATGGCAAAAAGCAGGAAGTTAGGCTTCACCGTTTTTCAAGATACAGAAGAGACCTTTTTTGAATTATTTGATCAGCTGCGCGAAGTAAAACTGATTCCTTAGTGATTAGTTACCAATTTTAATATGTTCAAAGTTACCAACTCTACAGGCAGCTTGCTTAGAGAGTTGGTAACTTTATTCGAATATGAGAACCTTCTCGCTTTTTATAAAGATGTTTTGAATGACATAACTGCCCCATAGGCTGTGCCAGCCGAATTTACAGCGTAAGCACGAACATAATAGGTTGTTCCACTAGATAAACTGTTAAGTGTACCACCCGCAGCACCTATTCCCGAACCATTATTGGTATAACTGTTAGAAAAAATTGTGGGCAAAGAAGTACTGGACGAATAGCATAAACCCTTTGATATAATTGTCCCTCCACCATCTGCGGTTACTGTTGCAGAAATACTAGCAGCATTTCTGCTAATCGAATTTATGGATACCATACTTACTGTAGCCAGTTTTACGGCAACGGTGTTAAAACTAATTTGTTCGCCATAAGCCGTTCCAGCTTGGTTGGTGGCATATGCCCTGACATAATAGGTTGTTCCTGGATTGAGCGTATAAATATCTCCGGTAAATACACCTGTACCACTTCCTGAAGCAATTTTGTTATTTAATATGGTTGGAGAAGTACTGGTACTCCAGCATAAACCACGGGTACTTACAAATCCGCCTCCCGCTGAGACTACATTTCCACTTCCTAGCGCCCCATTTAGCGTAACATTACCAACGCTATTGGTCACAACTGTCGCCAATTGATAATTAATAGTTTTAAACTGGATATTTTCACTATAAAGAATTTCATACCTGGTTTGAAAGTAAGCCCTTAAATAATAATTCGTTCCTGGTATAAGCCCGGTAATTGTTTCGGATATAGATCCCGTTCCGGCACCAGTACCACGATTTAATGATGAAGTGGTTGGATTAACACTCGTTCCCCAGCAGATTCCCTTTTCGATCACATCGCTACTTTGACCGCCATCAATATTTGTATTGATCAGGGCACTTACCTGTGTAACGGATGATGCAATTGGTTTAGCAACAGTGATCATACTACTTTTCCCGATAGGTACAACCATTCCTTTTTCACAGCCAGACACTAAACCAATAGCCAGGATGGTAACATATATTATATTTTGTATTTTCATTATTTATAGATTGAATCCAACCCCGATATTAAAATCTGTATACTTAAATTGTAAACTACTTGCTCCACCCATCAGGTTAAAGAGCCCCAGGCGAAGCATTAGTCCAAGCTCTAACTCCGCTCCTTTATAACTTTTACCCGTATGCGATGCGTAGCTTTTGGCATAAGAACCATTATCGCCATATTGATATTGATTGATGCCCCATAGCAATGTTCGCATGCCATATCCACCGCCCAGGTAAGCTGAAACCTTATTTCCACCTAAAAAGATACCCGCCGTATAGGCCGATCTTTTATTAATGACTTCTCCATTGTAGCTGTAATAACCGGCCATATTATAATCCGTTAGGGAAATATTATTGGTTTGAAATGCAGCAGTTGTATTATTTTTACTGCTTAGCTTTACTCTTGCAAACCAGCCTATCCGGCCCCCGCTACCAATGGTGATCACATAGTTATCTGATTTTCCTACATTGGAGGGTTCTGTAAAAACAACCCCGCCATTTACAATAAAACTTGTTTTGCCAGATCTATTAATGGGGTCTTGATAAGGCTTATTGCTCACGGAGATTGTCCGGGAGATGAATGCTGTCTGGTTACAATCTCCTTCGGCCCTTACAGAGAAAACCTCATCTGCATATAATGGCCCGGTTGAAAGTACTGCTCCAGTAGCTACTTGCTGTAATGCTGTTTTGCTGCCTTTGTACCAAATCCATTGTGCACCAGGTGCCAGGTAACCACCTACAATTTTTAAAACACTTTCAGCACCGTAGGTAATAATTTGAGCACCTTCTATACCATTAGGAATGTTAGACTTATTGTTAACCACGATTTGAAAAGACTGACAAACGGTTTGATCATTACCATTTTCGGCACGGACAAAATAAGTGGTTGTTCGCTCTGGTGAAACATTAATTGACGATCCTTCGCCAATTTTATTTCCGGTGCAACTTCCTGCATACCACACCCATTTAGCCTGGCCAAACAGTTTACCGCCACTTAAACTTAAAGCAATATTTTGTTCGCCTTCGCATATTGTATTTCTCCCTAAAATGGCTTTTGCTGCCAGGCTTCCTTGTTTCACCCTGATCTCCGTAGAAATACAGGAGCTTGATTCAGGAGTTGATGCACGAACAAATACAGTAGTCGTTCGATCAGGTGAGAGCTTAAGGCTTGTACCTTTTCCTAATAACGTTCCATTACACTCCCCGTCATACCACATCCAACTTGCGCCCGGCCCCAGGTACCCTCCTTTTAAGGTTAAGATGGTGGAGTCTCCACTTTGAATATCTTTCTTTCCGTTAATCGCAATGGGCTCCATAGAAAATGCTGTCTTGGGTTGGTATGATCCGATATCTGGTAAATCATTAGATACCTTCACATCATTATAATAGTTAGACATTTTCTTAAACGTAAAAGAATTTTCTTTTGGCGTAATAATGCCTGTTTTAGTTTTTTTGAGGATATGCAGGCTGTTGATCTGGGTTTTTAATTCATTATCGCAATTAAAAAAGTCAAATCTCCAATTGATATAATAATCCCTTATGGGTTTGATCCGTATTATTTTGTACCTGAAATAGGATGAATTTTGCTGTTCTGTACAGCCATCAGGAGATAGCAGGTATTCAATTTCAATATGGATATTTTTATCAGAATAGAGTGTACCTTTTGGCTTCCATTGGTTTTGCGCATTTATTGTACCTGCACATAAGGCTAAAAAAATGGTGAGCAGTATATATTTAGACATGTATTTTTATTTATTTTTTTTTAAAAAGGTCACTTAATAAGTATCAATGGTGAGTGGCCCATTGCAAAGGGATCTGCTAAAAGGATCGCTGGAAGATCTTGTAGCTACCTGTTTAGCCTCATAGTAATATTGGATTCCATTGGCGATCACCTTGCCGCCAGATCCGGATAGCCCATATTGACCAGGCTGGGGAATAAATATGGATTCCCAACGGCTCCATTCGCCACCGTTTTCCTGCGTTGTACGGAAGAAAAGCCTAACACTATCTGATCTTACCGTAACACGAACCCCTGTCAACTTTTCTTCACAGTTTTCACGTTTTGGAAGATTTTGCTCAGCTTGCTGCTTAACTTTCTTATTAAGCGGCTGTGATCGTTTTTTAGGCTGATTCTGAGTATTAGTATTTACATGATTCAAATCTAGCAGCGGATCTTTATGGTCTTCTGTAGCCGCAAGTTCGTCTGGTCTGGGACTAATCTGTTCATACGGTCCGGATGCAAGCAAAAGTCCAACAATTAAAAGTGCTATGGGAATACCTGCAAAAAGACTAATCTTTTTATCCAGCTTAAACTTTCTGGTCGCCACCACAGTTCCAAACACAGCGCCAGCCAGCAATCCAAAAAAGCTCCATATAAAAATGGGAGAATTTGCGCCAGACATGCTCAAAGCATGATCGATCAATACAAAGGCATTATAAGCTAGTGCGCCAAAGAAATTATGGAAAATAAGTAAGATCAGACCTACGATTATGTATTTCCATGTATGCTTGTCATTTGTACTTTCAGGTACAATAAATGGTCTTACTCGAGGCTTCATATTTGTTCTATTTTTTTAATTCTGGGCCAGGCTAATAATGGCACCAAAATGGCTACGATAAATATTAGTACATAAACCAGGTGATTTGCAGGAAGCTGCGCACTGAAATCATTCCAAACCAGCTGGGGTTTAAGCCAGCCACTCCCACTATAAGCTGCCGTAATCAGTAACCTGATGATGCATAAAAAAAATGTGCCCAAACCACCATATCTTAACAGGCAAAGCATGAATGCCCGCATCGGAAATACAGTTTTAAGGGCAAGCGGAATACGGACGGATTGGTAATCGGTTTGAATTTTAAGCGAAAGTGTATATAAATGATCTTTGATTAGCCTGGAAGGATCTACATTTAAATGGAATGTAACAGACTCCTTTCCTTCAAGATCTGATAAAGTTAAATTTTTAGGAGAAATCCAGACTCCGGGAATATCACGTTCAAAGCCAACTGTTGCACGTACAAATCCTTTATTGTTCAGGCGGACAACAATAGGATTAAAAAGTGGTTTATCCTGAATATTAAGAAAGGAAAGTTTTTCTACAGCAGCGGATAAATCAGGAACTTCCATATCTGGCGCCAATGCTTCCAATAATTTTTGCACCAGATTTCGGGAAAGCTCTTCACTCTTTTTTTCTGTTGCCAGGAGTCCAGCTGCATACTTTTCAAACTTAGAAATGACTTCACCCATCCCTCTTCTTTCGAGCCATATGGATAATGAACCATGATCTAAAGCAGCAAAAAGTGGTAACCAAAAGGTAGCATCTCTTTTTGCCCTTGTTACTAAATCTCCTGGCTGCAAGAAAAGCTCGCTTTCTACATAGAAAGGATAATTTGGTTCAATTGTATATATAAAATAAAGAAAATCACGAAATGATTCGCCTGAGGGCAAAATGGTAATAAGCACATTAAAGCGACGATGGATCCAGATTTGCAGGTGTCCAATAGCAAATTTATTATAAATCTCACTAAAAAAGTCGATGCCCATCCAACCCCAGTCCAGAAGTCCTTTAATGTTAGAAAAAGACTCTTCTCCTACCTTAAATGGCAGTTCTGCATTTAACTGGTAACATATTTTAAGAAAGCGCTTTTTGCTATTCCGCTCGCTGCTATGAAGTTCCATCAGTTCCATGGCCTGGTCAACATTCTGATGGCTGAGATAGGTAACATTCTCTTTCAGAAACACCGCATCTTCCAGGTATTTCAAGGCTTTAACCTGGTTTTCATACAATACTTCGCCAAGCTTTTCCAAACTCCTTACTTCTACACCAAAAATATGAATAGGCCTTACTACCCTATCCCTTCCCTGCCGCTCATCCCTTAAAGCATCCCAGTTGATGCTCAAATGAATTTCCTGTAACAGCGCACTGAACTGACGGTTATCCAAACCGAGCGTTTGTGCCTGTTTTTTTAAATGGGTTTGATCTGAATCAGACAGGATGCCGATTTTTTCAACCAACAGGTTTTTGATGGTCTTTTTAAATGCGCTAAGTTCTTCCATTTACTTATCTGAATGAAATTTTTGCCTGTTCTTTAATTTCCCACTTTCCGCCAATTAAGGTTAATGAACCTGGTGATTCGTTAATGATGGTACCAGAGGGCAGTGTATCATAATGGCAGGTAGGTTCCAGAAAATAATCAGCATTACTTAATGCATATTTCTGTGCTGCCGGGTTGCTGCTTACTTTAAAACTCGCCTTATTGGGTGAGAGGATGGTAATCTCGAAAACGGTATCATTACCTTCCTTGGTGAGTAATTCTGAAGCAGAAAAACCATCAACCAGATCTGCATAACGGCTATAAAATGTTTCCTGTATTTTTTGTGGTGCCTCTGGTTTATCCCAAACCACCGTGTTACTGGCTACTTCTTCTACAGCTGCTTTTTGTTTTAATGCAGCTAAACTTAATTCTTCTTTTAACTTATCAAGTTCAAATTTATCTTCTTCTCTTAAAGCTTTGACCTCATTTAGCGCATTTCTCAAGTTTTCAATTTCATGCCTAAGCTGATCTCTTTCTTCCCTGATGCGTTTAAGATCTTTTAAAAGTTTACCACCTTTTTTTTGATCATTATTGTTTCTGAATAGTATGAAGGCCAGTAAAAGAACAATTACACCTAATGCTCCGTAGAGCATATTCGCACTATAAAACCAAGAGCCACTTTTAGAAGGCGTTTCTGCATCAGCTTGAAAATCATTTTTTAAGTTGTTGACGGTTGAAATTTCTGTAGAAGAATTTGTTGGTGTAACAGGTGGCATAATTTCAATACCACTAATCTTTTCATTATAAGCATGATATTCACTAAGCTGTTTCCGATTTGAGTGCACACCACTTGTTATTGATGAATCAATTTTAGAAACAAAATTGAACAGATCTGTTTTTGCTTTAGCTTCATCCACAGTATCTATTTTCCAAGAGATCCATTTATCAATGAGTTGGCCACTACGCTCAACACTATTAACAGCAGCAAATTTCTTAATTGAAGCATAGCTATCACACGATTTGCATTCCTTCTCTTTTATAGGTTTTCCGCTGGAACTATCGCCTATCAGGAATTCTACAGATGCTATCATTACTTCCCTCTTTGCTTCGGTTACCCTACGGGCAAGAGACTGACTTCGGCCTTGAATTGAAATAGCAACTAAAAAGACCAGGAGCAATACTATTTTTTTATACATAAGTTAAGATGGATTGGATTGCGTGATAGATTTAGACAAACGGTAAAGGGTATCTTTAAATGCATAGAAGAACAGCGATTCGGGAAGCGGTTGCTCATGATCCAGCTTGTGCAGGTCTTTAAGCACTTTCCTGTAACTATCGTAAACTAGTCCTTCACCATCAAACACACCGCCATTCCATTTCAGCTCATTATAAACTGTTTTGGAATTTGTGATTTTGAAATCGCTCAGGAAGTCTACAATTTTTTTATTGGCGAGCGTGCGTTCTATAAATTCATTTACATTTTTCAACACGCCAATATTGACGGCATTATCCAACTCGAGGGTATCACTGATGGTGTTAGCAATGCCAGCTGCACTGCCTGTTTGCAGATCTCCAGACAGTACAAATTCCTGGTATTTTTTTCTTGGGTCACTGTCCGTTGCAGAAAAATCTGCATCTCTTGAGATTTCTACAAACTGATCCTGAAGATCGGCATCAAAGTATTCTATTGTACCGTTGGCTGTAATTACCTTAGGGTCTTCATTTACATGAACCTGAAATAAAGTCGGTATGCTCTGGCTGCTGTAGGCTTCAAATAGCAATTTGGTGAAATTGTTAAGTTCCTTCTCGCTTCCATTACAAAGTAATTTAAGGTATTGGCTACCTTTACCCGTAAAAGATAAATACTGTGGCAAAGGATATTTTTTAGTTTCAATGATCTGACAAATGTGATAGATAATGGCACTATAATGTAAATACAACACGATTGATAAATTCGGATTGCCATTGGTGATGGATTCACTAAAGCCAAAGCTTTTATCGTATTTAAAAAGTATACTGATTAGATCGTCAGAACTAAGATTATTATCGCTAACAGCGTTACGAAAATAATTATTATCTCTGCTCTCAATATGGTTGGCACTTTGAAAAGCCTGATAATTTTTAATAAAACCATTATCTTTAAGTTTACCTCTATAGCCACTTCCCCAAATATCATTGCCTGCAAAGCGAAAAGAGCTGGTTAAATACTTATCAGATCTTTTAGCGGTAGACTCCATAAACATCATGATATCCGTTGTACCGCCCCCTATATCTATATTTATTACATTGGCTCCGTCCTGAATACCACTACCATTCTTGGTTAAAAAAAAGTATGGCGCTACAGATTCTTTAATTGGATCTTCTATTGTAGCAATCTTTTTCTGATCAGCATTTGGGAATACAGATAGGTAAGCATCTTTTATAATTTTGGTGAGTTCGGTACGGGTTTTCCGATCCATTGAAGATGGAATAGACCAGAGTACATTAAGTTCTTCGGGTTTGCACAAATTTAGAATGGCTTTTGTTCGGATGTGTAGCATAAGCTGCTTTATAAACAAACTAACCCTGGCTTTATTGGCTATAATCTTACTTACTTCAGTATTACTTTCCAGTAACCATTTTAAATTAGTGGTGTACACTGCACTACTGTTATTATTTTCCTCCCGTTCTATATTAAACCCAATATTGAGGTGGCCAAAAAGCTCGACAACTTGTTTATCCATATTACTGAATGAAGAAATTTCGCAGGTTGCCGTACGGAATGGAAAAGAAACTGTTGAGTGTCCTCGCGATTTAATTACTCTAGGCATAAATTCACGATTTACAGTTAATGCAAGAGCCGGCAATTGTCCAAAATGATCATAACTAATACGAAGATCAGCAGATGCCAAAGGCTCATTGAGCATCACCATTTGTTGGTCAACTTCATTAATTTCAAAAGATAAGGGTAAGGGCGAATTTTTTTCCTTAAAGGCGATATGAGTATTGGAGGTACCAAAGTCAATAGAAAATGTAATTGAATTATTTAAATTCAACTTATTAAATATCCTTCCTTCAAAATTCGGAATAATGATTCCAGAGACTTCAAGTCCATTATCCTGGTAGCGGAGTTCCAGATAGTCAAAAGAATCTTTTAATTTGTAGAATCTGGATGCAGTTAGTGCAGACCCTTCTACATCCGCAGCAGTTGTGCGTTCTATTACATTTGCCTTTAACCGTTCTGGCTGACTATTATCAGCGCATACCAGATGATCATAGTTGTAGAAATTTAAGGCTTCGAGTTGAAGTTCATCATTTTTTTCTGCCAGCAGTATAGTAAAATCATTCAGGTAGTTATAGGCTGGATCTTTTTCGCTGATCTTGTAAAAAGGAAAGATCCCAATATCAGCCTTGCACATTTTAATCTGATTTCCTGAATAGGTTTTGGTAAAAGTAATTTCCCTAACGCCTTTCTTATTTTTAATCGGCACTTTTAAGGTGACTACAACCTGGCCCGGGCTGGCTTTAATCTCCAGGTTACGTTTCAAATCTTCAAAATCGAAGAAATTAAAATATTCCTTTTTAATTGGAAGCAGGAATTTAAAATCGCCCCCTACGCCTGTAAAAAACTTATTCCGGTTAATTTTAAAGGGCATTTCCATTAAATAATCCTCCAGAAAATCTCCGGTGGTTAAAAATGGATAAGTTACTGTAAGGGAATCTCCTTGTGGCAATCTGCGCTCAAATAACGGGGTATGTTGCTGCAGGAAATAATTAATTCTGGTCGTTGCATCCCAGGCGGAACGCTCTTCCATGTAATCGCCAGAAAAGTTCATGCCCTCTACCAATACCAATGGGGCTTCTACCTGGATCTGGTTTCCATCTTTATCTCGCTGCAAGGCATATTTCTGATTAGAAGCCTGGATCACAAAATCGCTTACATTTTTGATTTTTCTGCGCTTAACCTCTTCACTCTGGTGGTAGAAAAATATCTCGTTTACTTTTAGCAGCTTGGATCCAATTTCTGTTTTAAATGGAGAATATTCATCCCCCAGCTTTTTCGTTCCGTTAGGTCCCCAGTCTGTAAATTGATGTGTAAAATCAGGAAAGTAGCGCCCAACAGTTTTGTTAATATATTGCCTAAGGCCACCACAATGGGTAAATCCAGCAGGATTACTCAATAGCAATTTATAAAGGTATTCTACAAAAGAGCGGTCGCGTTCAAAAAGTGCACGGTGTTTATCTCCAAAAAATGGAACGCCATCACTCCCTTTTGGTACATTGGCAATTTGTTTATCAGCAATGTAACGATCCCAGTTGGGCGAGGTAAAAAACAAGGTTAGCGGAGAAGTTCCACCCATTAACCTGTTTTCGTAATAGATCAGGTAAATGCTTTCCGTTCCAGAAAAGCCAGATGGCATGGCCTGTGCATCAAATATTAGTGAAAAGGCTTTACCTAATAGCTGATGCGGGTGATCTGCAGGTTTGCTTCGAAGGAGGTTAAGGCTTTCCTGTACCCGCCATTCTTTAAACCATATCTTTTTTCCTGTACCAATATCAGACGAATTGGTATTGAAAAGTAGCTGAATCATGTCCAAGCAATCTGATACCAATTGATGATACACAGAAGAACCATCTAACCCATTCCTCTGGCTGTCTGATGAAACCATTTGAAACGCGGTATCAAAAAGTTCCATCCTGGCCATTGGCGATGGAATTGAAGTTCCGATTTTGGATGCACCGCGTTTAGACTGTGTATCGCTTATTTCAAAATTATCAACTCTGATCAACCCGGTTGGCGACCAGCATTTAATTTCGTTGGCATTATAGCCACTGTATTTTCTAAATGTATATGGCATATCCTTTTATTCAGTCATGGTTGGTAAGGCACCCAAAACGCTATAGCATTCTGCTGCAATCTGGTTTAGTAATTGTAGAAATCTTCGTTCTTTTTCAGGATCAGGAATGGTTTTTCTAAGATCATCTTCCATTTTGCCCATCTTTTCACTGATGAATGATTGACTTAAACCTGCATCACGCACAATACCCAGAATCTTTTTAATTGGAATTGGCTTCCCGGTTATAAATCCATTCAGTGTTTCATCAAGTTGTACAGGTTGAAAACTGCGTTCGTTTAATGCCATTTCGTTCAGCCATCCCTTAAAATGGGTACCTAAAAAGGAAGAAAGGGTTTGATAAAATAAGTCGGTATGAATATGATCTTTCAACAAATCTTTATAGAATACTTCACCTTGCAGTTGAGGGATACTATCCAGATAAATTTTCATGGCATAGGCTAAATGTGCCAAAGGCTTCATTACCTGTTGCCCAGACCAGTTATAAAAATGCCTGAAATCTACAGTAGCACTATCCTGAATAATACCATAATCGAAATATTTGGTTATACCATTCAGTGCAAGTGTTTCATCTGGTTTGTTGATGAAATCAATAATGGCCGTTGCCCCGATCATCTCTACCAAATGTGCCGGATCTAGCTGTTGATCTCCACCTGCATGATATTCATATTGCTTGGTTGGCTTATCCCATACATGGTATAGTGCATTAAGCTGCCCGGCCATGTGTTTGGCGTAATAACTTAAGGCGGCCTCTGTTTTAGCATCAAAGCTTTCTGAACTGATTTTTCCATCGCCACCTGCTTTTTTCTTCGCTTCAATTTTATAATAAGGCATTACGGTTAGGGCACCCAGTTTAATATTCCGAAGCCGGTCATCCCCCTTAATCAACTTAATCAGCTGGGGAAAACCTGAAGATCCTGTTCCTCCAAAGATGGAGCTGATGATAAAAATTCGATCCTGAGGATTGATGCTTTTCGCCACAAACTGATATTCTTTGAGGGAGGATAATCCATTAAAAACCACACATCCAATATTTGGATTTCCTTTAAAGCCTTCATCAAGGCGGAGGTTAAGTTCTGTATTTTCGTAACGTGGATGATCAGATGGGGTATCATCATAAAGTGCCCGCAGCATATCCATGGTTACATCACTCACCAGTTCTTCATGAGGATCAACATATTTGATAAACGAAGTTTCCAGGTTATCAAATTTCAACTGAAAGGAGTCGTCAATTTTTTCTGCTCCTTCCGTTTGCAATGAACTTAATGTATTTAAATTGGTATTAAAAAAACCGTTGGAAAGGTCTGATCCATCAGCACTGCGTTGTGGTGAATAAGCTGTTTTACGAATTAACTTATAAGCTTCCAATGCTTTAAGCGTTCTGGTGGTATCTGCATTCTTCGCATCTACGTCTATAATCACTGGGATTACCTTGTTCGTATTGTTAAGTTTAGACCCTGCAGCCAAAAGCATGGTGAGTGCCCGTACTACCCTTGCACCGGTACCACCTATTCCGAATATAAATGTGTTTCTTATCATGTCTAAAGATTAAAAGGGGGTTCTTTTGGAAAAAACAGACATTGGCTTAACGACTATGGATAGTATGATGAATACAATTGCGGCAAATACTGCATTCATTAAGCAAAAGCGATACATGTAACTGTCTATATCGCCAATCTTATCTTTAGCGGTCATGAAAGCAATGGCAAAGGATGCACACATGATGAGGATGAGCGTAAATATCCAATGCCCGAGTTTGTGAAAAATAGGTTTCCACCTGCCTAAGCATAAATAAAAGATGAGTACCACGGCTGAAACGACTATCAAGGTAATCTGCCCAACGGTTTGGTACACTTCTTCATCATATTCTGGAACTGCTGGGTTGGCACCCGCAATGAGCTCATAAAGCCCTGAGAAAATAGTTAAAATCATCGCTATTATTGGTTAATTTGAAATTTTAGATCAACAAGGTTTTTACCTTCGTTATTGTATGCCTCCATTACGCCATTTACAAGGTGTTCGAAAGCAAATGTTTTTTTCCCTAATTTTTTAACGTCCTTGTCGTTCATGGTTGACCAGGCCTGGTACCAGGAATCATATATTAAGGGTACGCGCAGATCAAGCGTTGCCTGATCCAGACGAAGCTGTGTGATATTTACTTTTATCACGTGACTTGCCATTTCATAATGAGCGATTTGATTTTTGTTTTTTAAAGTAACAGCTGGCAAACGCTCTGAAATATTAACATTGGCGCTACAGCCACTGGCTTCAACTTTTAAATGCTCACGCAGATAACTTAACTTTTTGGCATATGGCGGCAGGGAATTTAAATCTACCACGGCAGAAAATTCGATGGCTTGATTTTTTTCTACTTCTACGTTTTCTATTCCTGCATCACTTACTTTTCCTGCCTTGATCAGTTTATAATCACCTTTCATGCCCAGCTGGGTTAGGATATGATAGTTACTGATTTTTTGATCAAGCAATCCAAAATGAATTTCCTGCTCAGGCTTAAAATTTGGAATCCTGGCGAGTTTGGCATCAAACACTGGTAAGACGTTATTTTTGGCAATTACCCACACATAGAAAGGCCTTACTGTACCTTTAATTGCAACCTTAACATTTTGATAGTCATAATATTTTCCAAAAAAGGAAGAGCTGAAAGCATATAAACTGGCTGCCTGTTTTCGGCCCTTTAAATCGATGAATGTGGCATAAATATTGTTTTTTAGTGTTCCTGATGCCGCTTGCCTATTCACTTCTGCATTTGCTTTTACCGCTGCATTTGGAAAGGATAAGATACAATCGGAAACGAAGATGGAGATATCGCCATCTTTTGTTGTTTTAGCAATATCATTAAAGATGTGATGCAACTCTGAACTATTACTGAGTGCAATTTTAGTGGTTGCAATGTCGCTGCTAAATCTTGTTGCTTCAAATGGATAATTTCTGATGCTATCTGAAATGAAGTGGATCTTCACCGGAGAGATCTCCTTATCTATCTTCACGGCTAGATCAGAAACAATTTGCTTAAACTCTGCTGATCCGGTAAAATACCCACCCATACTCGCAGAGGTTTCGAGATAGAGGTTAACCTGCCCAATTTTTGGTGGCAGTGGGCAACCTCCAGGCTTAGGGCCTTTTACCTCTTTACATTTGTCTTTTTCATCAAGCACGCCATCTCCATCTGAATCCTTATCGCTCTTGCAGCCTTTAAATAAAGTAAGGGATAACAAGGCTATGAGCAATGCTCCAATAGCCCAAAATTGAGAACCTTTTGTTTTCATTTTCTTAATAAATGTGTTCCATAGTTTAAAAAATATGTTGTTATAGATTGATCATGCCCTTTTAAAAACGGTTAATAATCTCTTGAAATAAAATTCATGCTATTGTGCTAAAAATTGGTTGTTAAAACCCAACATATTAAAACGAATAGATTTTCCTGTATGGCCGAAAATGAATTTTCAAGTTGTTAATACCGTATCTATTGGTACTGATCAAGCGCCAGGTGCAACTGTTCCCGATAGTCATAGATTTCATCGGGTGAAGCAATTTGAAACTTTTCTCCGGCATCTTTGCCTTTTCCAAATGTCTCCAGATACTTGTTTACCGTATTGAAATGAAATCTACAAATCGGCTTTCTGTTGTTATCATCTAGCAGCACACCAAAATAAGATTGGGTATCTCTGGCCGCAATGCGGGATGAAGGAATTCGTTCCCGAAGGATAGCCTTTACAATTTGAAAAGCTTCTGTTTCCTCTTCTGTAGTGATAATCTTGTTGTCTGCAAGTTCATTAATGGGCATTACTTTGGCCTCCTCAGTTTTCTCGATGGTTTCGTTAATACTCAATGCAGATTTAAGTCTGGAACTGATTGATTCGTTAATAGACAGCGTTAGTGCTTTCTTAGCATATTCTTTAAAAGTCCCCATTCTATTGGCAGTTAATGGTTTATTAAAAAACCGGTTCACCAATAACTTCACCAGTTCATCAGATGGATGTTCGATTTCATTTTCAAATTCTTTTCTAATGGCTTTAATGTATTTCAGGCCTTCTGCTGAATCTAAAATGCTTTCGAGGCTATATTCTGTTTTTGTAAACCCCTCCAGAATTTTAATGGAACTGTCTTTAAGATCTTCAATATCAATGGTAAAGAAAGGTTTCTCATCCATAATATTAGGCTTTTCCAAATCCATGTAAAAATTATAGATGGTACCGTTGGTTAATACGCCAAATCTGGCTTTAGAAACATGGTAGTAACGGTGCAATTGCGAATTGTGCGCATCAGCTTTTTCTTTCCAGTGCTTGCATTCGAAGATAAGAATGGGCTCGCCGTTTTTCTTAATAACATAATCGATCTTCTCCCCCTTCTTGGTACCAATATCGCAAATGTGCTCCGGAATTACCTCCGTAGGGTTAAAAATGTCGTAGCCTAAAATCTGGATAAAAGGCATAACGAATGCATTTTTAGTGGCTTCTTCAGTATTAATCTGGTCTTTTAAGCCGTTCACACGTTGGTGTAATTGCTCCAGCTTTAGTTTTAGTTCCATCTGCTTTCGGGGATAATCTTTTTATTATTAGTTATCAACCAAAAGTATGAAGCAGCAAAAGGCTTTCCTTACGGGAAACCGTAAAGCTAAATACCGTTTGAAAGATTAGACGCTTAAGGATTCCATCTATACAAGGTGATAGGAATTAGGGAGACACACGCTCAACCGTAATGTTAGACTCTAAAGTTACTAACGCTAACCGGCTGGATGCATACTATAGATTTAGTAACTTTGATAATTCTAAATCAAATTCAGATAGGCACTAAAGGACTTAACTGCTCCGCCGGAGCCATTCCAGCTTAATTTCTGCGAATAACAGTTCAGAAGAATGTTTAATTCACGAGACCTTTTCGATCGTTTCCACCCCTTGCCAACTTTTTGTTGATAAACGGGCTGCTCTTTATGCCTGGCAATTTGATGTGCAATGGTTTCCACAGCAATGCTTTTTATGGTATCGATTTTGATTTTTTAGGCATGGGAGTGCCTTTACCGCTTTTGCCGTTATTTCTTTGAATATAGTTGTCGGTATGGGTTTAGTCCAGTACTTCTGCCTTTATGCTGCCCTGCCTTCAATAAAAGTTAGGAATAGGAACATACATTTGCTTTCTTCAAACCATGTTTTATTCTAACTCAAAAGACAATTATGTATGAGCTTAAATAATGTTATCCTGCTAAAAACTACAGGATAACAAATATTTAAGGTTTGCCTTAAGTTTTAATTGCACAGCACGCCAAATTACCTGAAAAATAAGGGTTACATGCAAATATTACAGCAACTGAAGGGCTTAAGATTACCGGTCATCTGTGATGCCTTTTTCCTAATAGACTTATCAAGTAAAAACAAAACCTGGCTGCCTAAACCTCTATTATACCTCTAAACTAGAAGTAAGGCAGCACAGGAATTGCCCTCCAAACTAAACAGGATTTTTTGGCTTCAAGGCAAGTAGAAAAATAAAGGGGCATTTTTTGGGACGAATAACGTAAATGGAATGTTTCAGAAGAGATTTGAACGCAAAGAAAAGTGCCGCTTTGAGATTAAGCGAAGAAGGTAAATGCACTTGATTTTCTTTTGGGTTCATACTCATATTGTTTGAATATGAGTCTTGAGGGAATGAATAACTGTGGGCTCTTCAAACCATGATCACTTAAAAGTTTCTGAAGCCTTATGTTAACATGGAATTACAGCAGAGCCCACAACTATTTCGACGCGCAAATATAGCACATACAGTGAAGTTGTGGGTATTAATCTGCTGACTTGCGTTAACGGCTTCAGAACGGTGATCGCAAGACTCTTATTAATACCTAATTATAATACACGAATGTAACATTAAATTATGATATTCCAAATTTGTTTAATAATAGGAACTGATGAGTTTCGACTCTCGTCAGTAAAATAATATTCAAATCCGATCTGAGAAAGCTACTATTAAACTAAATCTGTTGAGTGTCTTCGAATTATCTGTAGATAGGGATGTCTATTCGGAGTACTAAAGTAGCACCAGAGATTTTGAAAAACCGGAAGATATTCGGGCTTCACTTATGGAACCTAATAACAGACAGACAGGCCATGAAGACTTCCCTATGCTAATGATTTTTCCACATACTTTTAAAATAGTTTATTAAGTGAAGATAATCACACAACAATACACTATTCAACTGATAATTAATTAAATAACTAAAACCATAATTATTTACCATGCTGCCAGCAATAACCCTCACCATCTCCACTCCGCTTGCATTGGCTTCCTTTTTTTGTTATGGCCTTGCATCGCCCAACATAGTGAGCAGTTTTAATCTTTGTGGTGATGCTGCCAGAAAAGGTATTAATTTTCTTTACATTTTTCGTGCTGCAAACCCCACAACTACCACCTGCCCCACAATGTTTACAATGGCTACAATTGGAGCAAGCCGAACAAGGGCTGTTTCCATAACAGGTAGCAACGGTTTCTTTAACTTTAATATTGTCTGGTGCGGTATGAAACAGTGTTAAACTTAACACCATCAGGATAATCGTTTTCACGGGAGATGGTTAAATAGATGTGACAAAGGGTTAATTCAGCAATAAATTAGGAGAATTTTTTAAACAACACAATACTGAATAGTGTGTATTTTAAGTACTTCTTCACTGTATTGATATCGCTGGTTAAAGATACAGCCCTGCCAGAAACTGAATTTACGGAAACCCGGAATGGTAGCAATTCACTTTGAAAGATACTAACTTGGCCTACCTGCGCTTTCTGCATCAATAACCTAACTATTGAACTTTTGGGTACTAAAGTGACCAGAAATTAAGGGCCTTGATTATTAAATATCAAATTTGAGTTTCTATTCATTCGGATTTTTATTCAACAGCCTTATTTTTATACCGTTCGCGTGATTCCATCACTTCAGGGATATGAACTGTAGCCCAATCAACTAAAGATGCTATTGCCGGCAAGAGACTTCTTCCCAAATCGGTAAGCGTATATTCTACTCTTGGAGGAATCTGGGCATACATTTTCCGAGAGATCAAGCCATCTGCTTCCAGATTTTTAAGCGTTATGGTTAACATCTTTTGTGAAACAGTTTCTATTTTCTGATTCAATTCTCCAAATCGCTGCGTTCCAAATTTACCTAACAGAGAAATAACCAATATAGACCATTTATCTCCAATTCTATCGAGCAAACTGCGAACGGGACACGTATCACTAAAATTTTTCGAATTATTTTCTATCATAAACTACTTATTATCAGCATTAGTTACCCGGAGGTAATTCAATGACAAAAAAGTGCCTTCTTGTTCGCCTCAAATCTACGTTATAACTTTCGCTTTCTAACGGGAGTTAAAATAAAGAAATAAGTGTCATAAGTATATTATTAATAGCGCTGTCAATGAAAATATTGAAGAGAAATACAAGCAAATCAATTAATCAAAACTGTTATGATGATAGTATCCGCCGAAAAGGATTTGCCTTTATTACTTACCAGATGCCATGCAGGCGATAGAACTGCTCAGCGGGAGCTATACCAGCGGTATTATAGCTTCGCGATGGGTATCTGCATTCGATACGCGACCAATCGGCTGGAATGCGTTAAGATCATGAATAATGGGTTTTGCAAACTTTTTGCTGAGCGTGATTCAATAAGGCATATTGCGGATTTTCCTGCAAACCTTCAAAAAATTATGATCAACAGCATACTAAATCATTATCAGGATGAAGTAAAACTGACATTTAAAGAATCAATTGTTAACAACAAAATACGTAATGATCACGCAATTGATAAAAGTTTAATTAACCACCACCTGCTATCTGCACTGCAAAAACTTCCGGTAATCCAGCGGATTATATTTAATTTACATACCATTGATGGCTACACTCATTTTGAGATTTGCAAGATGATGAATGTGACACATTCTTTTTCGGAACGTTTTCTATTTCTTGCTAAAAATACATTGAGTAGCATGATGATTTAATTTTCCATCCACAGACTATCCGCCTCTCACCTCCGTTATAGAAAAGCATAACATTAAAAACTACAACTTCACAGAATAATTTAAGAATATGGAATTCACAAAAACTTACGTAGTAAAAGATGAGCACATTGATGTTCAAAACATCATGGATGGATTATATTATCCGTTTTACATGGAATATTGCAGACATGCATTCATTAAAGAAGTTCTTGGTTTTGATTTCGAAGAAGAGGCTAGAAAAGGGATTCACATGGTGCTCTCTAATTATAGCATCCAGTTTTTAAGATCATTAAAGAGAGGTGATCAGTTTACGGTAACATGCGAATTATGCGGAGATGCCAAAGGTTTACCGAAAGTTCATTTTAAACAATCTATTTTGATGAATAATAAAGTAATGACTAAAGGTGTCTTCACCGGAACATTTGTTCCTGCTGCCGGAGGAAGACCTTATTTACCTGAAAGTATGTTATTACTTTTGAAGGATACACCCGTTTACGAGGGGCAATAACTCAACAAAATGAATCTACGGTGAGCTTGGCTGCTATAATTATAAACAAGCTTACCAAATTTATTTATAGGTTTTATAACGGGTGAAACTTCCAATCACGAAGTTTGCCCGTTTTTTGTTACGTTATTCTATTCTGTAATCACTACTCTAACCAGTGTTTAATCTAATTAATCGGCTAATCAAAGTAAGATTAACTTATGCATAATTATTCCTGCCCTTTTTGGGCACGCTGTTGCTTTTATTCTTTAAGCTTTCAGTCTTATTTAACCAGCACAATCTTACCGATGTGGTCACCAGATTCAAGCAAACGATGCGCATCTGCTGCCTGATCAAATGGCAGGGTTTTATATATAACAGGCTTAAATTTTCCCGCTTCTATTTTTGGCCATACATTTTCTAAAATATCTGAAGTCAATTTGGCTTTAAATCCGGTATCCCTCGCACGCAAGGTACTTCCAGTTATGGTGAGTCTTTTCACCATCAGCTTCCAGATATCCAGATTGGTATTTTTTCCTTCAATAGCATTGATATGCACAAGTCTGCCATCATTGCGAAGGATGCTTACATTCTTATCAAGATAAGAACCGCCAATGCTATCCAGAATTACGTCCATTCCTTCTTCAGCCAGTTTTTTTGCAAAATCTTCATTTTTATAATTCACAAAAACATCAGCGCCAAGTTCGAGGCAGGCTTTACCTTTCTTATCAGAACTTACAGTAACGAAGACCTTAGCTCCGAAAGCCCTGGCCAATTGAATCGCCGTAATGCCGATTCCCCCACTGCCGCCATGAATAAGTAAATTTTCTCCCGCTTTAAGCAAACCCCGTTGAAAAACGTTTGACCAAACGGTGAACACTGTTTCAGGAAGTGTAGCTGCCTGTGCAAAGTCAAATCCAGCCGGGATTGGCAGACACTGCGTTTCTTTTACTGCAACATAATCTGCGTAGCCGCCACCTGCCAGCAAAGCACAAACGCGATCGCCAATCTTCCATTTATTAGCATTTGATCCACAAGATTTAACAATTCCAGCTACCTCCAAACCAGGTATATCCGCTGGTGCTCCTGCCGGAGCCGGATAGTTTCCTTCTCTCTGGAATATGTCGGGACGATTTAAACCAGCGGCCATCACTTCGATTAAAATTTCTCCATCTGCAGGGATAGGATCAGGGTAGTCAACTAGTTGTAGCACATCTGCATTTCCGGGTTTAGTAATTTTTACTGCTTTCATGAGGTTTTAATAAGTTATAGTGGCAATGAAGTGGTATCAAACATTTAATTGGAACCAGGTTGCATATTTATATCATCACCACAACACCGATTACATTAAGTTTAACCCTGAAATAGAGATATTGTTATTTGAGTTTACAACTTATAATATTTTATGGCGGCGGGTTTACATTTTACATGCTTTAAAATGCCAGCGCTTTAATGATGAACCGCAAATAAATTGATTGATATGAAGAACGACTCCATAAAAAATATAGCTAAAAAATCAAGTGACGTAAAATCCGACAATTTAATGAAACATATTGCGATTAAGACTGGCTATTGGATTTAAAACTAAAGACAATTATTACAAATGCATAAAAAGCCCCGCAAAGATGCGGGGCTTCATTTTTAGAGATGCTATCCAGAATCTCTACTCATAAAAAAATAAAATGCGATTAGTTATATGCATTTTTGATGAATCTTAATCGTCCCATTGATTTAATTCTAACCTTTAAATAAACGGAATACAGTCAAATCCGGTTCTTATAGCAGCATGCATTATACAATTAAATGACAAAAAGATACTTCAGTGGTTAACTAATAACAAATGTGAGACGCTGCTATCATGATGAAGTAAAACACCCATGAACTATCTGTAATGGGCATCTCAATTTTTCTTCAGACAGAAGTCCGGTAAATAACTTATCGGCTTCCGCTCAGCTTATTATATCGCTAGTCTGGTACTTTTACCGTAGGTCTCTTTAAGCTCGTTTACCCGGCTTAAGGGTGTGATTGCAACATTTGGATTTTCATGACCTCTATTATCTTTGTTTGATACCTGTATTTTTGATAGCCATATCTATTTCTTCATACTGACCTAAATTGGTCATTTGCAAACCTAAAATCTTCTTTCAAAAAAATCCGGTTTCCCTTACTATTGGATAACCGCTGTTAATTGACCCCATCCCCGCCAAAAATATTTTTCTCATGAAACCCTATTTAGTAATGAGCTTACAAATAATTAAAATCGGTAAAACGGAGTCAAACTAATTGGTTTGCCCGCTTTTAACTATCAAAACAATAGCTTAACAAGCTCCGGATGTATATCTACATGTTGATCGAAACAAAGCCATAGTTAAAATTTTATTTTTTAAGTTGAATTTTTAAGAATTTTTGAAAGAAACTTACAGATAAAACTTACGGATAAAACTTGGCAGTACAACGAGTAGCAATGGCAATGCAATGATAAACCCACCGATTACTGCAATTGCCAATGGTTGATGAAGTTGTGCACCTGCGCCAATGCCCAATGCCAACGGCATTAACGCAATAATCGCACCCAGTGCGGTCATCAATTTAGGCCTTAACCTCGTAGAAACCGCAAAAGTAATCGCATCATCTACATTCTTATCGTGCAAGGATTCCCTGAACTGCAAAAATGTAAAAATTGCATTTTCACTAATAATCCCAACAATCATAATCAGTCCGGTATAACTGCCAACATTTAATGGAGTTCCTGTTATAAATAAGGCCAAATAACTACCTGATATACCCAGGACAGCAATCAACAGGATTAAAAAGGCAATTTTGAAATCTTTAAAAAGAAATAATATCACACTAAAAACAAGCAGACTTGATGCAATGAGAATAGTTAGTAGTTCAGTAAAAGATTGCTGTTGTTCTTTGTATGCGCCACCGTATTCAATATGGTAGCCTGATGGGAGGTTTACTTTGGTCTTAATTGCTGCCTGAATATCTTTCATTACACTCCCCAGATCCCTGTTATCCAGTCGGGCGGTAATTGCTCCAATGGTTTGCAGGTTTTCTCGTTCTACTTCGGCACTACCCGATTTAAGCTCAACTTTTGCAAGGTTCTGAATTGGAATAGCAGTGCCGTCGGGCAAAAAAATCTTCATCCTCGAAATATCAGAAATGCTAAATTCCCTGCTGCCCGGATAAACCATTCTAATTGAAGAAAGTTGCTGTTTATCATACAAATCACCGATAACATTTCCCTGCATAGAAGTTTGAACCTGGAACTGAAATGATGCAGGCGTTACACCATATTGAGCCAACATGGTAAAATTTGGCTGAACATTTATGGTGGGCCCGGACAGTACAATCCCATCAAACACATCGGCCGTTCCACCCACTTTAGAAACCAATTCGGCCACCTGCTTAGATAATGTCTGTAGCTTTAGCTGGTCATTTCCAAAAATTTTAATCTCGATTGGCTGCGTCGAACTCATTAAATCGCCCAGCATATCGCCAATTACCTGACCAAAATCAACTTTGAGTGCGGGTTGAGTATGTTCGATATGTGTTCTGATATCCGAAATCACCTCATCGGTACTTTTTGTTCGATTGGGCTTTAGCTGAATGAGGTAATCACCTGTATTTGGCTCCGTAATAAAAAAGCCCATTTGAGTACCCGTTCTTCTGGAATAAGCCTGAACATCAGGAATTTTGACGATTTCCTTTTCCACTTCCCTTAAGATCCTGTCGGTTTCCTCCAGCGATGTTCCCGGAGGAGAAGCATAATCCAGGACGATACTGCCTTCATCCATTTCGGGTAAAAACCCTGTTTCTAAACGCGGAAAAACGACTGCAATGGAGGCGATTAATATCAGTATAAAAATAAAGCTGATGTATGGGCGCACGATAAAGTAGCGTACCCAGTTTTGAGATTTAACCTCGTGAAAAGCTGGTGCCTTGCCTGATGCGTTGTCATGTGAATTTTTGGTTAAAAGTAAGTAAATAACGGGCAATCCAATCCAGGTTACAAAAAATGAGCAAATGAGGGTAATGATCATCGTATTGGTCATCACCTGAAAATAGGAGCCAGCAACACCTGTCATGAGCACAAAGGGTACAAAAATTACGATGGTACTGATGGATGAACCAAGCATCGCCGGAAAAAGATAACGAATAGCCCGGCCAAGTAGAGGAATTGTCGGTTCATCGGGATGTTCCTCATGGGTACGATGAATTTGTTCAACCACCACAATGGCATCATCAATAATGAGTCCGATGGCTGCAGCTATCGCACCCAAAGTCATAATATTTAAAGAGTAGCCGATACAGTAAAGCACAATCACTGTTAAACACAAAGTAACCGGAATGGTAATGAGGATGGTTGCGCTAGCTTTAAGCGAACGCAGAAAAATAATAGCCACAAGAATGGCTAAAGCCAAACCAATCCACAAACTATCGCGAACACTTTTTACCGATTCGTTAACAAAATCTGCCTGCACATAATAGGGCTTGATTGCAATGCCCGGTGGAAGAATATTTTTTAGTTGATTAACTTTCGCTGCCATTTGGCTTGAAAGATCGACCAGGTTTGCATTGGGTTGCTTGATAACAGCAATTAGAATTCCATCTTTTCCGTTAGCATTTATCCTGGTGTATTCAACGCTTTGCTGTATGCTTACCTCGGCAATATCGCTAATTTTTATGTTGCGGTTTCCCTTTCTGGCCAATACCAAATCTTCGAGGTCGCCTTTGGTTTTTACTGTAGCATCAGTAACAGAAAGATACAGGTAATTATGGTCGGCTAAATAGCCGTTAGATTTAATAAAGTTGGTTTGCGAAAGCGCATTGCTAATCTGGTCTGGCGATATACCAAGTGTTTGCATCTTTTGCACATCCATTTCCAGCCAGAATTCCTTATTCTTCCCTCCGATTACACGAATTTCAGATACACCTGCAACCTGAGAAAGAAACGGTTTTACGGAATAAGTAGCGATTTTTTTCAACGCTGCGGGCGAATAGTTATGGCTTTCTAAACTATATCCGCTAACGGGCAAAATCGATGGATTCATTTTTTCAACCGATACATTTACCCCAGCAGGCAGGCTTGCACTTATTTTAGCAATCTGCGATTCTATCTGCTGCTGGGATAAATTGATGTCTGCACCCGGATTCATAAATGCCGATAATTCGCAGGTCCCTCTGCTGGTTGTACTTCGAACCAGCTGTAGGTCCGGCACCTGTTTAACCGCATTTTCTAAAGGACGGGTAACTGTAATCACCATTTTATCTATCGGCTGGAGCTCGGCATCGGCTATTATTTTAATTTTCGGAAAAGTAATTTCAGGAAAAAGCCCGGTTTTCAGCTGCCCGAACGAATACACACCGCCAACAATAATAATCACCAGCACTGCCAGGATTGGATTCTTATGGGAGATAAAATAGTTTTTCATTGCTATTTCTGAATTTTGACTTTAGCGGTATCTGCAATTCCATAATTTCCGGAAGTGATAATCCTATCGGTTTTCAGAAATTTCGGGCTCAATACTTCTGTTATATTGCCATTTTCAATACCTTTCTTAACATTAACCTTTACCGCGGTAGAATCATTAATGAGCTTCATCACCCAGAATTCATCTTCTGTTTCGTTGGCAAGGACCGCAGATTTAGGTAGGACCCGGGCATTTGCATGACTTATTTTGCTCAACCTGACCTTACCAATTAATCCCTCCGGGATATCTTTTCCAGAGGGCACTTTGATAATATAGCGCTGTGTTTGGGCTAGGGAATCAACGGAAGGCATGGTTCCGGAAAGGGCGCCAGCCAGAGCAGTTCCATCAGGTAATAATACACTTAAGTTTCCATTTTGCCTGATGATTTGGTTCAGCTCATAAGGCAAATCCAAAAGAAAAACCAGACTATTTCTGTTGCTGATGGTTGCCAAAGCCTCCCCGTCCTGCACGTAATCCCCTTTTTGATGGTTAACCTGAACAATAACCCCCGCTTTTTCTGCCCGAATTGTTGAAATTCCCGAAAACTTAAACCCGGGGTCAAGTTTGTTTACCGTATTGCCAATTGATCTGGCTTCTTTGGTTATCAGAGAAAAAAGCTTTTGTCCGCTGTTCACTTTTTGTCCGGTCTGTGCATTCATTTTTTCGATGTATCCATTAATGTTTGCCTTAACGAAGCTTTTCTCTAAATAAGCAGAAACGGCTGAAAACTCAACAAATTCTGATAGCGAACGATCGGCTACATGTGTTACCTGAACAGGTGTAACCGGCGATGGAGTGTCTTCTTCAGTGGTTTCGGGCGCAGAACTACTGCAGGAAGAAATTATGATCGGTACAGCTATGAGGCCGTAAATTAATTTTAAGTATTTTTTCATTACCGGTTCCAATAGTTGTATTGATTAATAAGCTTTAATCGATTGATGGTGGATTGCCTCAGCAAATTTTGGGCAGACATGTAATTATTTATAGCGATTATAAAATCAGCAACGCGTAAATCGCCGGTATGTATTAGTTTTGCATCTACCTCTATTAATCCTTTACTAAATCGTATCTGTTCATTAATTTTTACAAAAAGGACATCTGTTTGAGTAATCTGCTGGCTGATTAGATTGAGTTGTTGTTGCTGTTGCCTGCTAAAAAAATTGCGATAATTGTTTATGGTTGCTGATGCAAGGCTTAGCTTATTATACTGCATTTTTTTTTGATGTCCATCATAAATCGGAACTGAAAAAGTAAAACCCACACTTGTACCAAAGTTTTTATAAGGCTGAAGTACCAATGAAGAGCTATAACCGCCATTTGCATACAGGCCTAATTTTGGCTTATAATTAAGGGAAATGGCGGTTTTTTGATTTTCATTTCTTAGGCTATCTAATTCAAATTTCTGACCGAAAAAACTTTTTTCAATAAATAACCTTTCAGATTTTAGTTTTGGTTCGTTAAGTTGAACGGAAGCAATATCGGTAATTCCTGAAAGATAGTTTAGCGTAGCAAGATCATTTTTAAACTGCAGCTCTGCCTGGTTCAAAGCAAGTTCTTGCTGTTTAAGAGTTACCAGAAAGGTTAAGTATTCTGATTGCTTGTAAATATTGCTTCTTGTTAAAGTTTTTAATAACTCTTCTTCTTTTCGAAATAAAACCAACACTTCACGGTTAAAATTTACTTGCTCCTGGCTGGCAAAAGCAGTTATGTATTGGTCTGCAATAGAGCGGTTTAAATCTAAAGCTGATATTTTTGCTGCATAACCAATGGAGTCGCTCTGCAGTTTTATACTTAGCAACTGATTATTGATCCGTTTTTTGTTGAGCAAATCATAATTTACATTTAATAATGCATCTAAAGACTGGCCATTACTTAAAACTTCATCGTAACCATAACCTTTTATAATTGGTGCATAAAGCCCGCTTGATGTGCCAGTAACCTGAGGTTTTGATGTTGCTTCGGCGATAAGGCTATCTATACCTGCGGCCTTGCTTTGATTTTCTAAATCTTTAAGCAAAGGACTCGATATCTTAGCTTGATTAAGATAAAATTCAAGATCTTTTGTTCGCTCCTGTGCTTTCACAAAAATAAAAGAGCCTAAGAGCGCAAAAAGAAGAGAATATTTCAATTTCATTTGCAAAAAATTAATTCTGGAAAGATAAAGTTTGTACCATTTTACGGTAAGTTGTAAGTAAATTAAATGCGTGAGTACACCTTTACCAGCGTTTCATACTTAGCACATAACCGTTTTACAACCTACCCGAAATCATCAAACCCGATGCCCCTGGTTGATAAAATGGCATAAAAGTAAACTTGCTATCTTTTTTCTTATTGAAAATTTGTTTCATATATGGATAAATTAGATAAGCAATTTTGGTTGAGGCGATTCCAAATCCAGCACCTGCAACCACATCACTGAACCAATGTTTGTTGTTATACATTCTCAAGGTTCCTGTTGCGGTGGCTACGAAATAGCCGGCATAACCAATCCATGGGTTAACATCCTTATATTCCTGATGCAAAAATTCTGCAGCCATAAAAGCTGATGCCGTATGCCCCGAAGGAAAAGAATTTTCACCATTGCCATTAGGTCTTTCTCTGCCCACACCTTGCTTTACAAAATGAGTTGAAACACCCATAACTGCGGCAGAAGTTGCATAAAGCATGGTTGCATCGAAAAGATTGTGTTTTCCTTTTATGCCTGAAAGGTTTAGTGCATAAACCGCAGCAGCTGGCGCAAACTGCAAATAATCATCAACATGGGCTGCAAATAAAGGATGATCTTCCTGTAATTCAGCTTTGGTGCTTAAATCAAGCTGCCTTAATGCGCCTTTATCATAAACTGCGGCAACACCATAACCCATAAGCACAACTGGGGCAATAAATGTTGCTGGCTGAAACTTCTTTTTTGGAACCAGATTGCCTGCATACCAACGACCCAGAGAATCTGGAACAACATCATTTTTCAATGAATCAAGATTTTGGGCAAATGAAGATAATGTTGATGCAATTAGCAGCAGCATTAAATTTAGGTATTTAGCCATATTAAGGTTTTACACGATTACCATTTGCGTCAAACAAGAGATCTCTTCCCTTTACTTCAGCCTCATATTTTACCGTGCCATCAGCCTTGGTAATTTTAGCCGACTCGGCAATCTTCATGCCTTTTAGCTTAGCTAGTACAGCTGCAGGAAATTCACTCGATTTGATTGAAACCTCAGTTTCTATTAAAAAACCTGTGGTAGTATAAACTTCTGAAGTTTCTTTACCATTTAGGGTAAACTCAGCCTCATAATTTTTCTTTTCCATTTCCCAGTCTTCTTTAATACCGGGATGATTTTTTGCAAAGGCAGTTTTAACTGAAGCTGGTACTTTTGCTGCTGCAACTTTCTGTGCGAATGTAACGGTAACCATACCGCCCATAAATAAAAAAATTCCAAAAATCCTTTTCATAGTTTTTATTTTTTTATCAAAACTATAAGGCAATTATGGAGGAATTCTGTAGTTAGGATTCAGGATTTAAAAAAAACGGAAAAAATGTGCAGTCCGTTTATTTGCTGGTAAGTAATCTGATATCCATATAGGTTACATACTTGTTTGGTAATGGCTAATCCAAGCCCCAGGCCTTCAGATTCGTTAGATTTTGAGAACCTATCGAAGAGCCTCTCTTTTTCATTAAAATTCTTTCCTGTGTTAGAAATAACCAGGGCAGTTTCGGAGAGTTCTATCACAATTCTTCCACCGTGCAGGTTATGTCTTACCGCATTACTGAAAAGATTATTTAATACAATATCAGCAAGATAGCGACTCATGACTACTGTTTTATTGCTCAATCTAACTTCAATAGTTAAGATATCCTTTTCAAAAAGTTCCTGGAATTGCCTTACTTTGGACTCCACAAGATCTTTAAGATCAATCTCCTGTGCATCTGTAATTAAATTATTTTCGATTTTAGCTAGCAACAAAAGGGATTGGTGCAGACGGGAAAGTCTGCCAGTTGCCTGATAGATATCTTCTAATAATGTACCCTGTTGCTGGGTGAAGGGTTCGGATTGTAAGAGTGAATCAAGTTTAGAATTAATCACAGCCAGCGGCGTCATCATCTCATGTGAAGCATTATCTGTAAAACTCTTGAGTTCCCGGTAATCCTGCTTCACGCGGTCAGCCATGGCGTTTACCGATTGGTTAAGCTCAATAAATTCATCTATTCTTGTAGTATCTCTACTTAAAGCTTCCATTTTGGTCACTTCAAAAGATTTCATCCTTTTCAGTGTATTATAAAAAGGCATCCAAAGTCTGCTCAGTATAAAGCGGTTAATTATAAACATTGAGACGAGTAAAATGAGCGTCACCCCTAATGTGATCAGCAGGATTACCCGCACCAGATCCTCTGATTCGACCCTTGATTTTGTAATGGTAACCTGAATATTTTGGCCTTTTAAGTTGACTGTTGTAACCAGACTTCTTCCTGGTTCCTGCTCGTTCTCTTTTTGATTTAAGTAGGTCGTATTGTTGAATTCACGAATATCATTTGAGTTCCCTGGCGACTGGCGATAAGAAACCTGCTGATCGAGATAGGTTGCCGGCAGGGGCAGCTTTTGATAAGTATGTGTATACTGCCTGATTTCATTTTCCTCAACCGCTAAATCCTTATCAAGTTTATTGGTTAGGATAAGGTGAATAAAAAAATAATAGATTACACCAGTTATAATCAGCGTAACCGAAGAGGTCAGGATATTAACCCTGTTGTAATGGGTAGATAACTTCATGCGTCTGTAAATTTATACCCAATGCCATATACAGATTTAATATAATCGTTTGCACCTGCCTCGGCTAGTTTCTTTTTTAGATTTTTAACGTGGGTATAAATAAAATCGAAGTCATCCGACAGATCCATTTCATCGCCCCAAAGATGTTCTGCCATCGCATTTTTGGTTACCACCTTATTTTTATTTGACAGGAAATAAACAAGCAGATCAAACTCTTTTTTTGTTAGCGTAAATGAATTATCGTTCACAGTAATTTTCCTTGCAGATACATCCACCTTAATCTCATTAAATTTGATGACATTATCTCCATCGAAATTTTTCCTACGTACAATTGCACTCACCCTTGCTTTCAATTCTGAAAGATGAAAGGGTTTAACTAAATAATCATCTGCCCCCAGATCAAGTCCTGAAAGCCTGTCGTCCAGAGAATGTCTTGCAGATATAATAAGTACTCCGTCTTTTTTATTAGATTTCTTTAACTTCGATAAGAGGTCCAGCCCTTCGCCACCGGGTAAACCAAGATCTAAAAGAATACAATCGTAACTATAGAGTTCAATTTTTTCACTGGCCGTATCAAAATCCGGGGCATGTTCACATATATTTCCCTCTCCGGTGAAATAAGCAAAAATGCTTTCGTACAATGCATGTTCATCCTCAACAATCAGTATTTTCATTCTTGCGTAATTTACATTTTATATTCAAAATGGATAAATAGTATTAGCCAACTAATCAAACCGGCTTTTAAGCTTTTCTAAATTGAGCGCTTTTTTTTGCTGAAGTATATTTCTCCCGTAATCCGTAAAATATATATGAGCCGATAACATGTTTAAATTTAGTTCATCCCATTCAAGATCAGTATAAAAAAGATTGAGATTTGTTTCCCATTCCGCTTTTAGCCGGCAGGCATAATCCTGATAATTAGAAAGCGAAAAATGGTAGAAATCCGCATCACAAATTACTTGTTCTATCTTACCATCAGGATGTTGCGGAAATTTTGTAGCGACAATGCATTTTTTGACAAGTTCTATTTTTTCCGTTTCTAAGCCATTTTTCTCCAAAAATTCTGATGCAATTCTGGCACTCTCTTCTTCGTGTCCCCAATATTTCTCGGTATATCCTACATCATGAAGAAAAGCCGCAAGTATCAGTATTAAAAGCTCATCCTCGCTTACGCTCTCTGCTCCTCCAATAAGCTTTACACCTTCCACCACCAGTAAGGTATGTTCGAGATTGTGAAAATACATTTGAAGAGAAAGTCTATTCTGAAGACATTCCTTTACAAAACCTTCCACCTTGGTCAACAGGATCTCATTTGCACTATTCATATTCATATTAAATCTTCACAAGAATAATATTCAAATCTGGAGAAAATCTGGAGCATGTGTGTATCCAGTTATTAAAATATCATTTATTCTAATTTGTTGTGATTATACATTAAAATTTTCTTTTCGAGACAATACAGTTTATCTACAGATTTGAGCGCTATTTTTACTCAAATTACAAATCAGGATGATGTGGAAATGCTATGCGATTCTTTCTGCTTTTTTTGCTGCAGCGACCGCTATACTTGCTAAAGCCGGAATAAAGGGGGTGAGTGGAAATCTTGCTACAGCGATTCGAACGGTCGTTATTTTATTCATTGCCTGGGGAATTGTTCTGGCAAGCGGGGAAATTTCTGAGTTGAAAACTTTGAGCAAAAACAATCTGATTTTTCTTGCCTTGTCTGGTGTGGCTACTGGTCTTTCATGGATTTTTTATTTTAAAGCTTTAGAAACAGGGAATGTTTCGAAAGTTGCGCCTATCGATAAGCTAAGTGTTGCAATAGCGATGGGGCTTGCATTCCTGATTCTAAAAGAACCCATTGAGACAAAAACCCTCATTGGCGGGTTAATGATAGTTGGCGGTAGTGTTGTGATTTTACTTTAGCAGAAGCGATGCCAAAAGGTTAACACCAATAAAAAAAGGGCTCCTGCAAAATAGCTGAACCCCCTTTTCCTATTGGCCGGAAGCCTTAGAACTTTAAGATAAAGTTTCCCGTAAATCTTGCCGGAGCTTGTGGAGTTAAGCGTACAGACCAGGCCTTTTCGCTGGTCAGGTTATCAACCTTGAAACCAACCCTGAACTTGGCATGGTCATAAAAAACACTTGTATCAAAAATCTGATATGAAGGGATAATGAATTTTGTGTTGTATGTATTGGTATAGTAAGATCTGTCTCCCGTATTGCCTCCAAAACCTGCTCCCAATCCCTTTAATTTTCCTTGAGGAAAACGGTAACTTACCCAAAAGTTAACCGTATTTGGCGGGCCGGACTGACCTGGACGGAGACCGTTATTTCTGAGGTCGCTTGCATCGCTAACTTTGCTGTTGTTATAAGCATAGCCGGCTACAATATTTAAACCGTCAACTGGATTGGCTGTCAGTTCGACCTCCAAACCGCGGCTTAACTGCGATCCGTCCTGAACACTATAGTTCACATCAATTGGATCGGGCCGCAAAATATTTTTAACCTTGATATCATAATAACTGACAGTTCCTACCAGTTTATGTTCAAAAATATCGGCTTTCATTCCAAACTCCAACTGGTTTGCATGTTCAGCCTTAAAGCCGCTACCATCTCTGGCAACGCCACTCTTGTTGAAAAATCCGTTCATGTAGTTTCCAAAAAGTGACATGTGGTCTTTGAAGACCTCATAGACTAATCCAAATTTCGGAGAAAAGCTAGTCTGATTATATGGTCCAGCCTGAATGCCACCCACACCCAGCCCGCCTGAAGTCAGGCCGGTTGAAATATTATAAACACCTTTGTACTGGTACCGGTTTGACCGCAAACTTGCCATCGCTGTTAGCTGGTCGGTTATGTTAAACACGTTAGAAACATAGGCCGCATAGGTATTGTCCCTGTTGGTTTCCTTACGAAGCGTGCCTCTTGATGTTAAAGAATCGACTTTGAACTGGCTCACGCGGTAACTTGCAGGGGTATTGATAAAATCAACATCGGGAAGGTTCACCGTCACACGGTCGAAGTCATTGTAATTGTTATAATAATCCAAACCAACAACTATCCTGTTGCGGTGACCGGCAATCTTAAAATCACCGATAAAGTTCTGCTGAAGATCTGTTGCGATGAACTGGGTATACCCTACAATTACGTTCGGACGGATGGTCGTTTCTGTCCTCCCGTTTAGGGCGGTAATATCGCCACTGATGGAAGAGCGGGCCCTGGATAGAATGGTCTGTGAAGTCCACTCATCAGAAATTTTGTAGTTGATCTGTCCAAAGATATTCATCATTTGTGTCTTATAGGTCAGATCATTACTCAAGAATGTTTTATTATAGGGAAAGCCAATATCAGCAATAGAACGTTCCACGCTGGTCTGTCCTGCCGGAACAGCTACGTACGGGTTCAGCCTCACTACCGAAGTACCCTTCGCCTGCCCAAATTCCACATCAAGTAAGAGTGACAACCTGTCGGTAATCTGGTAAGAGAAACTTGGCGCAACATTTACGCTATTTGTATAGCCCAAATCCTGAAAACTATGCTCCCAGGTAGTAGCCCCATTTAGGCGAAACAGTGCCGTACGGTCTTCATTGATCGGTGTGTTGACATCAACAGTAAGACGGTTGAAGTTCCAGCTTCCGGTTGTATAGCCCACTTCTCCACCAAAACCGTTGTATGGTTTTTTGGTTACACGGTTATAAAGACCGCCGTAACTGCTGGCGATGCTATTCCCAAAAAGCGTAGCAGAAGGGCCTTTAATCGCTTCAATCCTTTCCAGGTTTGCCGGATCGATAAATGAAAATGCAGCCCCTGCAACACCATTTCTTGCGTTCGGCTCGGTGTCAAAACCACGTGAACGAAAGGTTACGCGTCCCTGGTTTGCAAGCATCGGGATACCCGCCCCGGGTACATTCTTGGATATGCTACCAAGATCTACGGCCATCTGCTCCTGAAACAATGCCTTTGGAACCGAGTTATAAACCTGAGGATTTTCAAGGTTTTTAAGAGGTAGTCTGGCGATATAAACACTTTCTTTCTGTGTAAATTTGTTGGTCGCACCGGCTACGGTTACCTCCTGTAGTGCCTGCACATTTTCACGCTCAAGCCTGTAGTCCTGTTTGGCTGTCTCGCCTTGTACCACATTAACCTGAAGATCTTTTTGGGGATTACCGAGCAGTTGAAAGCGCACTGTATATCTTCCAGGGGCAATGTTGCCGAAAACATAATTTCCATTCTCATCAGTAAGGGTAGATTTACCGGTTTCCAGGAGCGAAACCGAGGCTGAGGCATATGGCTGTCCATCTATCAGGGTAACCTTTCCGGAGATTTTCCCTGGTTTCTGAGCAAAAGTAGAAATCCCCGCCACAAGCAGGCAGGCTGTCAATAATAAGTATAAATATTTCATCAAATAATGTTCTGTATCTTTCTAACCGGCGGCAAATATAGAAACATTATTTATAACTAGTCTAAATTAATATATTGAAAGAAAAATTCAACATTTGGTTCTTACTCTATAAAGAGGCAGAAATTACACCTATGCCGGATGCTTGTGTAGGCAACACCCTTAAAATTTCCGGATTTTAGATCGGACCAGTCCATCCGGATATTGTACATGCCTTCCATTGTAGCAGAAAAAACAGCTTCCCCATTTTCGTTCAGAATAAGTTCTTTCTCCCAGTTCTCCGGATTGAATACCCTAAGCTTGGTTTTGGCTTGTTCCCTTTTTTTGTCCCGGAATGCTTTTATGTTAATTGTTTTACCTTGCTGCTGAACGAGAAGGTCCAAAAACTGCACAGGCTTTCCCTGAGGCGACGCAGTGCCGATGAGGTACTGTCCGCAAAGATAATCTATTGGAAGGATATTTTCCCCGCCGCTTGCTGACCTGTCTACAACTGGATGGGTACAGTTAATGCCTACAATTCTGTATTCGCCATTCTCTGTTGGCAAAAAATTCATCTGCCAGCAGTCGCTTTTCTGTACCATTTTCAGCTGTGTGATGCTTCCTTTAGGACTAAATAATTGAAAAGTAAATGCTCCTGCCAGGAGTAGTTCTTTACCTGTCTGCCTATGGCGAATGCCAAGTTCATCAATATTCCCATATACCAGCTCAATGTTAACCGGCGCATTTAAATGGCGGTTTTCCTTAATTTCCATCCAGTATGCACTCGCCTGACTCAAAACTGGAAATAGCATAAGTACACCAAAGAAGAGATAGCTGGCTATTTTGATTGATTTCATTGGGTAAAGCTAAATAGAATGTGAAAATAAACCATACTTTTTCAAAGTTTCGGAGTCTTTGGGCCACTACAGAATTGGAGTCTAGCTTTACTTTTCGGATCCGGAGCTCCTACCGGGTCTGTGAATGAAACGAATTGGTAATCTAAACAATTATTTTCATATAGACTATCATCAGAAATATTCTTGGTGACAATAAGCATTAGCACAAATAAAGGTTATAGATATACTACTTATAGAGTAAATCCTGATCAAGCTGAAAACCGAATAAACGTGGTACTTATTGGTGCAGAAAGCCTGAGTGCAGGGTTTATAGGCAGCTTTGGCAATACGCAAAATATAACCCGAGCTTGATTCTCTTGCCAAATCAGGGATGCTTTTCACCAATCTTTATGCTTTGTCCAGTCAGAGCATCCTGGATGCTTTTACTGCGAAATGAGAAAGTCGCAATACAAGTACGCTATCTTAAGCTGGGAGAAGAACGGGGACGAGCTAACCAGCTACTTTGACTTCCCACTGGAGATCCGTAAAATCATTTATACCACAAACGTGATTGAAAGTCTGAACAGTGGCATAAGGAAATTCACTAAATCAAAGAATCTATTTCCCGATGACCAGGCGGCTCTAAAGGCTGTCTATTTTTCGGTAATGAATATTCCGAAAAAAGGAAAATGCCTTGTGAGAGATTGGGGTAAAATTATTAATCAGTTTAGTATTATATTTGAAAATGTGCTGAAAAGCTATTTTAGGAGGGGTCAGCTGCAAGTGCTCAACTGTTAACTACTACTACAAAAAAGATTGCTTCACGCCCTCGCTCCACCTCCGCTTCGGTTCACAAGGACGATTTATTGACGGCACCTTTTTAAGCACCATGCTTCTGCCCTCTGCTATTGCCACCCTGCTCTCCGGCCTGGGAGATGATGGAAGGAGAAAACGTTAAAGCTTAAACCACAAACTTTCAACCACCACTACCCAAGGCAGCGCGTCCGTCCCGATCCTTCATCGGGAACTTGTGCTGCCGAAACAAAGCTTTAACGATTTTATCCGACATCAGATCCAAGCCTTGATTGTTTGCTTCTTTATCATCAAGGATAAAGAAGATAGCCCTTCGGCGGCAAGCCGAGGCAAGCCAGTACAGCGGAAATTCTCCATTGCAAACTGAATGACAGGGAGGAAAAAAAATTAGAGTAATTAAAGTAAAATAACCACCCCCGCCCCTTCTAAATCAGGAGGGGAGTTTCCCTCATAGTTTTACACAAAAGCCCTGATCCGCCTAGCGGCAGAGATAGATCCTGAAACAAGTTCAGGAGGACGAGCGTTTTAACCCACCATTCATACTATTGCAATAGAGCCTGTACTAACATCAAGAACCGTATAAATCCAAAGTCGAACCTTGCTATTACCACCCTGCTCTCCGGCCTGGGAGATGATGGAAGGAGAAAACGTTAAAGCTTAAACCACAAACTTTCAACCCACAACTCCCCAAGGCAGCGCGTCCGTCCCGATCCTTCATCGGGAACTTGTGCTGCCGAAATAAAGTTTTAACGATTTTATCCGACATCAGATCCAAGCCTTGATTTTTGTTAAACTTTTCATCAAGGAAAAGTTTAGAGCCCTTCGGCGGCCAGCCGAGGCAAGCCAGCGCAGCGGCCAAATGATTGATAAGCCACAACAAGATAGATTGCTTCACGCCCTCACTCAACCCCACGCTTCAGTTCGCAAGGACGATTTATTGATGGCACTTTTTTAAGCACCATGCTTCTGCCCTCTGCTATTGCCACCCTGCTCTCCGGCCTGGGAGATGATGGAAGGAGAAAACG
>NZ_WKKH01000028.1 GCF_009674725.1 Pedobacter petrophilus
TTCTGCTTTTTTCAAGCAACAACTCTGGGGGTCAATTTAAAATTGGCGAAAGGGGGTCAAATTTATTGGTATATGCACATATACGCTAAAGGTGCCTCTAGGCATCCCCAATAAGTTACCCAGTTCTGATTGTGAAAGCCCTAGTTTTTCCCTGATGTGTTTCATGATAGGGTGGTGTTTTAAATTTTATTAAGCAATAATTGTAGCCTTTTTTTGTGTAGCTTTTTTTTTGTCTACACAAAAATAGGCTACAAAAGTGTAGCCAAAATTACGGTAGACTTTTTTTCGGCTACAATTATTTTGACTACAATCGCTTTGCGCCTATTTAAACCCATTTTTATAATTTTTGGCAACGCATCAAAATATTTTCATGCTTAAAAAAAGCGGTGTTAAATGCAATAAAATTGATTGTTAAATATTTTTACAGCCCATGTTTTTGTTCTGGAAATAATACATCACTGGCACCACTTTAAATTTTGTTCAATAATAATTTTATCGCTGCTCATTTAACCCTATTTTCAGTTGATTGCAGCAGCAGTTCATCGTTTCTGCAGATGCTTCTATTATTGTCAAACCAGGCAAATATTTTTTTTATTACCCATCTTTTATGGCCTTAGATCACAACACGTCAAATTCTTCTAAATCATACCATTTCTTGTAATCATCATAAACCAGCTGCCATTTGGAAGCATTCGCCACTGGCATTCTGTCTGGACTGTTTATCCCGTTTTCCTTCCTTTTTTTGAAATCCTGCTAATGCCTTTAATCCATTTAACAGCAGTATCGAAAGGTTCAGGCGATTTCGAGGAACCCATGTTATGGCCCAACATTGGAAATAACTGATACCCGAAAGGCTTACCCTGTGCTTTAAGTGTATTCAGTCGTTCAATAGACAACCCTACAGGAACCTGAATATCCTTACCGCCGTAAAGCCATAACCCCGGAATTTTTATTTTTTCAGGAGATTTAAGTGGATTAATGGCGGAAAATTGATACCGGTCTGCGTCGTTTTTAATGTGTGCTCGCGCATCAGCTTCATTGTGAGTTACCCAAAAGTTAGCGTTTCCGTTCGTGTAAAATTGAAACCGCAGCTGTTCCAGCGTAGTTACCATTGGCCCGCTAAATAAAACAATAAAACGCACGTGATTATTTTTCTCTGCGGCCAGCGGAATAATCCAGCCGGCCTGACTCGCGCCAATTAAACCGATTGGTAAACGTTTCTCCTGAAGATTCTTTAACAGGGCTTGAACAGCCTCACCTGCATCTGAAGCCAATAAGTTAAGATTGGCTGAATCGATATTATTGGTCCCCACTTCCGGACCCGCATATACCCCACCCGATTCTCCAACTCCACGTTTATCATACGTTAACACGGCGATGCCATTTCTAGCCAAACGTGAAGCCATTTCGATTGTTCTTTTCTCCTGCCCGGAACCATGAACAATTACTACTGCAGTATGCGGGTGCTCCGGTTTCAAAATGGCTCCTGATAAGGTGGCACCAGCACTTTTGAACTGAACATTTTGAATAGTAAAAATCGATTGTCGATTTCCACTTATAGAGGTTTGACAAAACGAATCAATGCTGATGAAAAACAGCATCATGGATAAATAAGCTTTTGTAATCATAAATTTAAGGATTTCAGGTCGTAGTTATTACTTGTATTTCTACTGAAGCAATATAATCCGGCGAAAATATGGATCACAATAAATGTGATCGAATAGTAGTAAAGTGTGATGGAAAGCATATGTTAAAGTTATTTGCGCCGTTCGGTTTAACATTTAATGAATTTCCAAAACTTTATATAGTCCGGATTGATTGTAATTACGTAGATCAAAGATATGGGAAAAAGAATATTTCTATTAGAAGACGACGAGGGGATAAGAGACGTGATTGAGCTTATTTTAGGATTGGAAGATTACGACGTAATTAGTTTTGAAACAGTTACCACTTTTATGGAAGCCAATGTTTATGAAGTGCCGGATCTTTTCATACTGGATGTAATGTTGCCGGATGGAAATGGAATGGATGTTTGTGCAGAACTGAAATCAATCAATAACAATATTCCCGTATTAATGATGAGCGCACATGCGAGTGCAGCAGACGTTGCTGCAACTTGTGCAGCCAACGATTTCATGGAAAAACCATTTGATCTGAATAAACTGATTGAGAAAGTGAACAAACTTGTGGCTTAATCATTTACTCTTGATCATTTTCCTTTACGACCGCAATTTTTTAGACGCGGATGATCCAATATAATAAGGAAAAGTAGCCTTACCAGGATGGGTTTTTGATCAGGTCTTTAAAAGGCTATCTCTTAGGGCTGACCCAACTGTTCTGCGTTTATCATAACAAATAAGCACCTGATAATGAGCCAATCCATCATTAATTAAAAACTTGATTGCTGTCTTTGTAAGAAAGTTGAATTTTTATCCCAACAAAAAGTTACCGATAATGTTATTTTTGTAACATGCAGATCAGGCAACCCATTAGAAACATACAAGATTTTTTATTGAGTACGTATTTCGCGGATGGCCTACGCATTACGCTTGGTGTGCTACTTCCCTCGTTAATCCTGGCGCAGTTTGGTATGCTTAAATATGGCATGACCTTATCATTGGGTGCGCTTTGCGTAAGTATTGTAGATAGTCCGGGCCCGATGGTGCATAGGCGAAATGCGATGCTGGTTACCACATTGCTCATTTTCTTATTTTCTATCCTTACGGGATTAACCAATAAAAACGCTTATTTCGTTGCCTTCCTGCTCGGAGCATCCAGTTTTGTATTTTCGATGTTCTACATTTATGGCATCAGAGCAGCCTCTGTAGGAACCGCGGTATTGCTGGTTATGGTATTGAGTATAGACGACATTCGCCCATGGCAAGAGGTAATTCAGCATGCCTTCATGGTTTTGGCGGGTAGCCTTTGGTACACCGGATTAAGTTATTTTTTTTATCGGCTACGCCCCTTTCGATTGGTGCAGCAATCTTTAAGCGATTCCATTTTCGAAGTAGCAGAGTTTCTGAGAGAGAAAGCAAAATTTTACCATCAGCATAACAATTACGACAAAACTTATGCAGAATTGCTTCAATTGCAGGTTTCAGTGCACGAAAAGCAAGATGCAGTAAGGGAATTATTATTCAGAACCCGCGAAATTGTCCGCGATTCGAGTCCGGAAGGTCGATTTTTGCTCCTGGTATTTGTAGACATGGTCGATCTTTTCGAACAAGTGATGTCTACCTATTACAACTATCAGCAACTCCATTTGCAGTTTGATAAAGCAGGGATATTGAAAGATTATGAAATGGCAATTAAGCGAATTTCATACGCCCTGGATGATATCGCCTTTGCACTTAAAAGTGGTGGCAAACCCGTTGTTTCAAAAAGATTGCTGATTGAAATTGAGCGCTTAAAAATCAAGATCAATCATTTAGAAAAGAACAATACCAACCAGGAATACAATACAATTGGTATTATCGCGCTCAAAAACATTGAGGTTAATATTGAAAATATCTTAGCGAGGGTTAAAACAATATTTAGTTACTTTAAAGTAAGAACCAGTAAAGATATTGGCCGGGCCGAAGTAGATACAGAAAAATTCATCAAGCGACAGAAGTTTGATTTCCAGCTTTTCACAGATAACTTAACTTATAGCTCTTCTACGTTCAGGCATTCATTGAGGGTTACCGTAGTAATGTTGCTAGGGTTTGTCGTTGCAGAAATCTTAAATTTTTCTCACAGTTATTGGATCCTATTAACCATTCTGGTAATTTCAAAGCCTGGCTTTAGCCTTACCAAAGAGCGCAACTATCAACGGTTAATCGGAACAACAATTGGCGCTTTCGTAGGGATGGCTGTACTAACATACATTGATGACCGACATACACTTTTTGTTATCTTATTAATTTGTATGATAGGAAGTTACAGCTTTCAACGGAAAAATTATGTAGTCAGTGTACTTTTCATGACGCCTTATATTTTAATTCTTTTTGATTTTTTAGGAATGGGATCTATTGCATTAGCCAGGGAAAGAATTTACGATACTTTCATCGGCTCTGGAATTGCATTACTCGCCAGTTATTCCCTCTTCCCAACCTGGGAACATGAAAAATTAAAAGAAGCGATGCTGAGTATTATTAAGGCTAACAAAGCTTATTATGGGCAGGTGGCAAGGCTGTATTTCGAAAAAAATTACAACAGAACCGAATATAAATTAGCCAGAAAAGAGGTTTATGTAAGTACTGCGAATCTGGCTTCGCTTTTTCAAAGAATGTTTTCCGAACCGAAAAGCAAACAACTTTTTATTAAGGAAGTGCATCAGTTTACCACGCTCAATCATTTACTATCGTCATATATTGCTACACTTTCTTTGTATAATAAGGAGCACGAATTTACATTCGAAAGCTTTGATGCCTTAAAGCCAATCTCGAATAATACAGATTATTTATTCGACATGACGATTGAGAACTTAGAACAAAATAAAGAAACGTTGGATAACGTACCGCTAATCCGCGTTGCAGACACTGGTTTTCAAATTCACCAGGGGCAGGATTTAGTTCCGGAACAATTTGATTTGATTCAGAAAGTAGCTTACGATATCTATAAACTAACAGGGAAAATAAAAATTTAACTATTTATGGGGCACCTGGAAGTAAGCATATGGTACCGATTGCAATAGAAGGTATTATGAATGGTTTCACAACGGTAAATCCCCGGCTCCGTCTTCCCACATCAAACAATGCCAGCCCTGGTTTGTTAACCTTACTTACTAAAGAATTATTAAGCATGGAAAAGTTATATACAGCTGAAGTTACAGCTACAGGCGGCAGAGATGGTCACGTTAAATCAAGTGATGGAATTTTAGATTTCGAATTGAGAAAACCAAAAGAACTTGGTGGTCAGGGTGGTGCAACCAATCCGGAAGAGTTATTTGCAGCTGCCTGGGGACCATGTTACCTTGGTGCTTTAGGATCAGTTGCAGAACGCGAAGGCGTAGATGTGAGCGAAGCTAATGTTAAGGTTTTAGTATCATTCAACAAAGCTGATAATTCATTCGTTTTGTCAGCAGATTTAGATGTTCATATTCCAGGGATTTCAATTGAAGAGTCGCAATCTATTGCTGATAAAGCACATAGGGCTTGTCCGTATTCTAAAGCGGTAAAAGGCAATATTGATGTCAGGGTTACTGCTGTCTAAAAATATATTAAAGTTTATCTGGATTCCCGTCATTCTAACGAATGACGGGAATTTTTGTTTTGCGGTAGGATTAGCATCAGTATGGAGTGAAGCATTCTGTTTTCCTTAAATGATTTCCACTTTATCCCAGTGTTGACTGGTCATGAGTACTGATATGCTATAATAGCAGTTTACTCGCCAGGCCTAAAATGAGCATGAAGCCAAAAACGTCAGTAAAAGTGGTAATGATAATCGAAGAAGCAATAGCAGGATCAATTCCTACCCGCTTCAGTATTAAAGGAATCCCGGCACCAGTTATTCCGGCAATAAGCAAGTTACCCGTCATCGCCAGGAAAATTACAAGGCCCAACATTGGGTTTCCATCAAATAAGAAAGCAAACAAAAATACAATTAGTCCATTTACCGCACCATTAATCAATCCGACGGTAAATTCTTTTAAAACAGTACGGTAAGCTTGCTTATCTGTAAGATCGTAGAGCGAAATACGCCTAACCGTTACCGCAAGGGCTTGTGTTGCAGCGTTTCCACCCATTCCGGCGATAATAGTCATATAAGCAGCCAGCGATGGTATTAATTTGATCGTTGGATCAAAATAACGAACCACAGATGAAGCCAAAAAAGCTGTTCCAAGGTTAATCACCAGCCAGGGAAGACGGGATTTTACCGCTTCTACCCAGTTACCGCTCAACTCCTCATCTTCAGATACCCCGGAGATCTTTAAGATATCTTCTGTACTTTCTTCCTCCATTACATCAATCACATCATCGAAAGTAACGCGCCCTAAAAGCTTTTGGTCATCATCAATAACAGGAATACTGGTGAGGTTATATTGAGAGATCAAGTTGGCTACTTCCTCCTGATCGGTGTTTGGATGTACGTAAACAGCATCAATTTTAACCAGTTCGGTAATTTTTGCGTCATGCCTTGCCTTGATAATATCTTTCAGCGAAACGATTCCCCTAAAAATTTCCGCATCATCAACTACATAGATGGTGTAGAATTCTTCCATCTGTTCGCTTTGCCGGATAATCTCGTCTATTGCATCTTTTTTAGTCAGGTTGATGTTCACACAGATCAGTTCCGTATTCATCAAACCACCGGCAGTCTTTTCGTCGTAGGTTAAAAGGTTTCTGATTTCTGATGCATGTTCATCCTGCAGGTCTCCCAGAATTTCCTTCTGTTCGTGATCTTCAAGCTGAGAAATGATATCTGTCGCATCATCATAATCCAGTTCCTCAACAATTTCGGTACGTTTATCAGGATGAAGTTTAAAAAGTAAATCCTCCGGGTGAGACTCCTCGTCCATTTCGGAGATAATTTCCGAAGCAATTTCTGCAGGCAGTAAATTTATGATGTGCTGCTGTTCAGATTTATCTAAACGCTCAAAAAGAATGGCTATTTCTGAGGCATGATAATCTTTTAAAACCTCCTGTAGAATTTCATCCCCAGCTAAAATGGCATTTTTAACCTTTAATACGTCTCTTTTATCTATCTCGAATGATTGCATCTTTAACCTAACCTAAAACCTGCTAAAGCTACTAATATAAAAGATTTATTAAAACCTATTCTTTATATCTGTCATTTGGTGCAGAATTCTAATAATTTCTACGTTCCCTTCTTGATTTAACTTATAGAATATTAAATGAGATTTAACCTGCGATGATCTATACCCGCTTAGGATAAAATCCATGTTTTTGCCATGCTCGAAGTTTCGCGTCACATATTCACATTCTGCAATTAAAAGCTCATAATACCGATCTGCCTGATCCTTTGACCACTTTTGATAGGTATAAAGCCATATATCTTCCAGATCAGTTAATGCCGCTTTACTAATGAGCAACTCAATCACTTCAGGTGTTTTTGATGTAATTTTTCTAAATGAGCTTTAGGATCAAAATGCGCAATAAGATTTCCTTCTTCACCAGCTTTAAGTGCCGCACGAAGTAAATTTACTCTCTGTTCTTCCTCTTCCAGTAACCTTAAGCCGGCACGAATCATTTCACTTACATTTTTGAATCTTCCTTCAGAAATTTTTTCATCTACAAAATGTTCAAAATGATCGCCCAAAACCATGGATGTATTTTTCGCCATATTATAATTTATTTAATAAGCTAAAGTTACCAAAAAATGGTACAATTAGATCATATGATTATTTAAACCAGCCTTTACGCCAGAAATAAATGACCTGCGCTACAGCAATGATCCCCATCACAATCCAGGTCCACAAGTAACCATGCGGACTATAAAGTTCTGGCATATTCCCGGGCAACACCTTTCCGGTAACCGGGTCTTCGCGACTAAAGTTCATTCCATAAATGCCGGCAATGAATGTTAAAGGAATGAAAATTGATGAAATGATCGTCAGTACCTTCATAATTTCATTCATCCGGTTGCTGGTAATGGATAAGTTCATATCAATATTCGCTGAAGAAATCTCTTTAAGCGATTCAATAAAATCGATAATCTGGATGCAGTGATCATAAGCATCTTTCATGTACGTTTTGGTCAAATCTGAAATCAGGGCGCTATCCGAGCGGATAATATCGTTCAGCTTATCCCTTTCCGGCCAGGCAACTTTTCTAATCGTAATTAACGATCGCTTAATTGCCTGTGTGTCAAACATAATCCGCCTGTCGGGATGATCATATAACCGGTCTTCAATGGCATCCAGTTCTTCTCCCCAAAAATTGAGCAGGGCAAAGTAGTTATCCACGATCACATCCATAATCGCATACATTAAGTAACTGCTTCCGCCGATCCGGATATTGCCTTTCCCAATTTCTAAACGCTTCCTCACCGGCTCAAAACAATCTGCATAAGTTTCCTGAAAGGTAATTAAGGTACGTTCTGACAAAATAAAAGAGATCTGATCGTTACATAAAACACCTTCTTCACCTAAATATAAATGTCTGCTTACCGAAAATAAATATTTATCATTTTCATATTCATCCAGCTTAGGCCGTTGATAAGAACTGGTAATATCCTCCAAAACCAGTCTGCTGATGTCAAATTTTGAAAACAATGTTTCGAAAATATTCGGATCTCCTAAACCCTTAATATCAAACCAGTAATAAAAATCATCATTCTGAATAAGCTTGTCGATATTATTGATGTGCTCCAGCTCTTCCTTTTTATAAGATCGATCGTTATAGGTATGGAGGATAATTTTCGGTTTTAAGGCATCCTCTTTAATTTCATATAGCCCCGGGCTGGTGCCTGGCTCAGGTACGTTATAATGTTTATGGCGGTTACGAGGCTTGTTTTTTCCCATTACAAATAGAGTTTGGCTTGCGGACCTTGATTAAACAGCAGGTCTACAATACTTAAGTTAGGCAAAAACTGATGCCTGTCTTCAAAAACCTGATAATATGGCTTATTGTTTGCCGCTTCACCAGCTTTTTTTGGATTCATCATTCCCCTGAAATCCAGCGCTTCAGGAATATCATCTTCGTAACTGCTGGTAACGTTTAATTCAAGAGGCAATTTTAACTTTTTAGTAAGCCACGATAGTAATTCCAGGTTATAATCAAATAGGAAATCAAATTTCTCTGTGTAAAAACGAGACATTTCATCTTCGTAAAACTCGAAATAGGCCGAACTCCGGTAGCAGGTTTCCAGGCTTAACCAATGCAGGCGTTGCCATTTGAAGTCGTAACTAATCCGCACATCCTTCATTTTAGTGTGATTTTTGGCCCCTTTAATAATAGGTACGGTTAAATCTAACTTTCCATTCGGCGAATAAATACTCGCCCGGTTGCGGTAAGTTTGTTTCGCTAAATGTTCATTTTTTTCTATTAAAAAATCTTGTCCTACTTCCTTTAATAAGCTGAAGTAGCCAACCGGCGGAAGATAAAATAATGGAAGTATAGCTGTATTCTGCATTTGAAGATTTATGTTTGTAGCTGAAACGTTTTAAAAATAATGATTAAAAGAGGGTTTGCGCATTTGGGCGTATTTTTTTTATTCCTGATTTCGCTGTTACCTCTGCCCCTGCTCTTTTTTTTTGCAAGATTACTATATTATCTGCTTTATTACGTAATTGGCTATCGAAAAAAAGTTGTTCATCAGAATTTAGTTCAATCATTTCCAGAGAAATCTGCCTCAGAAATCATAAAAATAGAAAAGGAATTCTTTCAATTTTTAGCTGACTTAATTTTTGAAATCATTAAAATGTGTACCATTTCTAAGAAGGAAACGCTCAAAAGGGTAACATTTTCCGGATTGGAACAGCTTGAAGCACATTTTGCAGCTGGCGAAAGTGTTTTGGCTTGCACAGGCCATTATGGAAACTGGGAACTGGGCACACTTGCACTTGGCTTAAGCCTATCTGCCAAGACTATGGTGATTTACAAGCCACTCACCAATAAAATATTTGAATCATGGTTTGATAAGATGCGTACTCAATATGGTAATGTCTTTATTGCCATGCGTCAGACCTTAAGGGGAATGGCAGCATATAAAAATGAACCTACCCTATTGTGCTTTGCTAGTGACCAGGCGCCATCGCTTCAGGATACGAAGTATTTCCTGGATTTTCTCCATCAACCAACAGCAGCCTTACTGGGTGTGGAAAAGATTGCCAGGTCTACCAAACGCCCTATTTATTACTTCAAAGTAACGGTAATAAAAAGAGGTTACTATCATGTGGAGGTATTACCGATGTGCCTAAACCCATCAGAAACGAAGGAATACGAAATCACAGACCTTCATTTTAAATTTTTAGAAGATATTATTAAAGAACAGCCTCAATATTGGCTCTGGAGCCATAAACGCTGGAAATTTAAACCCGAATAACCATAATGAATCCTTCAGTAGCCGTTGTTATTTTAAACTGGAATGGAAAAGCATTTCTAAATCAATTTTTACCAGGCGTTTTGCGCTCTGAATATGATAACCTGCGGGTAATTGTGGGTGATAATGCCTCTACTGATGATTCTGTTTCCTTCCTTCAACAAAATTTTCCTGCTGTTCAAATCATTAAGAATGATCAGAATTATGGTTTCGCCGGCGGCTACAATAAAGTGCTCGAGCGTGTAGAAGCTGATTATTATATCCTGTTAAATTCAGATGTAGAGGTAACGCCAAACTGGATCAAACCCGTAATTTCCCTGATGGAAAGTGATGCAAAAATCGCAGCTGCACAGCCAAAAATTAAGTGGCAGCTCAATAAAAATCAATTTGAATATGCTGGTGCTGCCGGCGGTTACCTCGATATTTATGCTTTCCCGTTTTGCCGTGGTCGCTTGTTCAATGTTTATGAGGATGATCAAGGCCAGTATGATGAGCAATCTGAAGTTTTCTGGGCCAGTGGGGCAGCTTTCTTCATTAAAAGCAAATATTGGAAAGAAACAGGTGGTTTAGATGCCGACCTGTTCGCCCATATGGAAGAAATTGATCTTTGCTGGCGATTAAAAAATCTTAATTATAAAGTAATGTATTGCCCCGATGCGGAAGTTTATCACGTTGGCGGAGGTACCTTACAAACAGAAAATCCATTTAAAACTTACCTGAATTTTCGGAATAACCTGATTATTATGCAGAAAAACCTTCCGGCTACGGATGCAATTTTCAGGATTTCCATTCGGATGTGTATTGATTTTATCGCCTGGTGGCATTTTCTGCTAAGCGGAAAGCCAAAATTCACCTTAGCCGTAACCAAAGGTCACTGGCATTTTGTAAAATCCATTGCCAAAACAAACCGAAAGAGAAAAACAAATCAAACACCTTACACCCAACATACAGGGGTTTATAATAACAGCGTAGTTTGGGCTTTCTTCATCAAAAAAATCAGGTATTTTAAAGACTTAGTTCGTAGCTAAAGATTCATCGATAGACTTTTTAATCCAATGAATCGTATTTGATGCAAGACCAACTGTACTAAACTTTATTTTGCCGTTTTTATCAATAACGGCGTGTGTTGGGTATAACGTTACTGAATACTTACTGGCAAAATATCTTCCGTTATCAACCACATGATAATCGTAAGGTGTGGTTTTCATAAATTTTTGCAGATCATATTTTTCATCAGTTGCAATGGCTAAGAAAACAACGTTTGGATTATCTTTATACATCGCTACCAATTCATTTAATTGCGGAATTTCCTGTCTGCACGGCGGGCAGTTAATAAACCAGAAGTTTAAAACAATTATCTTTCCGGTTGATTGTCGTAAGTCAAATTTATTACCGTTGATGTCAGTTGCTTTGAAACCTTTGAAATCATCGCCTTCCTTAAATGATACACTTGGTTTTGGCTTCGGCATTTTTTCAAAATAGGCCAGTTTTTGCGCTTCAGAAAGTTCGTAAATTAAATACTCTGCCGCACCGTCTTCTGTCTTTGTACCCCTCGTCTTTAAACCATATTTACCCGTCGACATTAATTTCTGCCATACCGGATAAGGATAAACATTTCCATCTTCTGCCCTAACAACTGATGTTTCATTGAGCATATTTTGTTTGGAATGATTAGTTTGAGCTTTAACAGTTATTGAACCCACTATTAAGAGCATGAGAAGCACTTGCTTTAGCATATGTTTATTTTTTGATTAATAGACTTTCGAGCGCCAAACGGTAGCCATTCATTCCGAACCCGGTTAACACCCCCTGGCAATTTTTTCCTGTCAGAGATACATGCCGATACTCTTCCCTGGCATAAATGTTTGATATATGTACTTCTACTACTGGTGTTTTAATTGCAGCGATGGCATCTGCCAGCGCAACTGATGTATGTGTGTAACCGCCGGCATTTAAAATAACACCGTCATAACTAAAGCCAATTTCATGAAGTTTGTTAATCAGTTCTCCCTCTACATTGCTCTGATAATATTCAATCGTAATATCTGTATAATTGGCCTTCAATTCTTTTACATAGTCTTCAATACTGGTATTGCCATAGATTGATGGTTCCCTAACGCCTAATAGATTCAAATTCGGACCGTTTATAATTTGTATTTTCATGCGGATGTATCGATTTATTAACTTGAAAATTGATCTTTAATTTGTAAGCCTGCTGCCTAAATTGAGTTGCAATTATACGCAATGATGATAATAAAATCTCTTTTTATGAGGAATGAATTGAGGACTTAAGCAATTCGTCATATCTTTGATGTTGAATAATGACTGTTTTAACTAAATCCTCCTTCTGTGTGGCAATCTTATATTAAAGGTTTCAGGTCTTATTTAAAACTGGAGCGATCACTGTCTGCCAATTCTGTAGATGCTTACCTCAGCGATATTGAGAAATTGGTTCAATATTTCCAATCCATTAATTATTCACCAAACCTGAACGAAATTTCACGGGCAGATTTAAAAGCTTTTATCTCCTGGTTAAATGATCTGGGCATGCTGGCAAGTACACAAGCCAGGGTAATCTCCGGGCTCAAAGCCTTCTTTACCTATCTGATCCTGGAAGAGGTGGTAGAAAATAATCCAATGGCGCTTATTGAGGCGCCCAAACTGAGCAGAAGGCTACCAGATACGCTGAATATCATCGAGATTAATCAACTCATTGATGCTATTGATGCATCCAAACCAGAAGGTATGCGAAACAAGGCAATTTTAGAAGTGCTGTATGGTTGTGGATTACGTGTTACAGAACTTACCGAACTTAAAATTTCCAATTTGTTTCCACAGATAGAATTCATAAAGGTAATCGGTAAAGGCAATAAAGAACGTTTAGTACCCATAGGCAGTGTCGCCTTAAAGCTTTTAGATCTTTATATGAACCAGGTAAGGGTTCACATGACGATTAAAAAAGGGAATGAAGATTTTATTTTTTTAAACCGCTTTGGGGCGAAGCTTTCACGGATTTCAATTTTTAACCTGATCAAAAGCCTCGCGATTACAACCGGTATCAAAAAGACCATCAGTCCGCATACTTTGCGACACTCTTTCGCTACGCATTTAATCGAAGGTGGAGCAGATTTACGGGCTGTACAGGAAATGCTTGGGCATTCCAGCATTACCACAACAGAGATTTATACGCACATTGATCGTGACTATTTGCGTGAGGTAATTACACAGTTTCATCCGAGATCGTGACCTTTATCATTCGATCTTTGCCTTGCATATCTTGCTTTAACTCGATGTTTTTAAACCCTTTGCCTGCTAACATCTTTATCATCTCTTCGCCTAAATATTCATTGATTTCGAAGTATAAGTGTCCGGTAGGATTTAGATTTTTTAGTGCAAATTCGGCAATGGCCTGATAAAAAACCAAAGGATGCTCATCAGTTACAAATAGAGCAAGATGTGGCTCATGCGCTAAAACATGGTGATGCATTTTTGCCTTTTCCAGTTCACGGATATAGGGCGGATTACTCACAATGATATCGAACTTCATCTCACTTTCATACGTAAGGATATTGCCCTCAATAAATTCCACTCCTGCACCAATTAATTCAGCATTTCTTTTCGCAACGGTAAGTGCTTCAGGAGAAATATCCAACGCTTTAACATCAAAATCCGGCAGGTAAGTTTTCAGGGAAACCGGAATACAGCCAGAACCCGTTCCAATATCAAGAACTTTAAGGTTTTGCATACGAACAGGTGCATGGTCGTTGATGATCCAATCAACTAATTCTTCCGTTTCCGGCCTTGGAATCAGTACATTTTCATTTACTTCGTATACAGCGCCGTAAAAATGAGCTACACCCAGAATATGCTGAATTGGTTTGCCGATTTTTAAATCGTTGAGAATGCTTAATAACTTTTGGACTTCTACAAACGTAGCTGAATGATTTTTCGATATTTTCAATTTCACTGGAGATAACCCCAAAACATATTCTACTGCTAATCCGAAAAGTGCAGACGCTTCTTCGCCACCGTATACCGATTCCAATTCAATTTTATATTGTTCTGCTATGGCTTCAATTTTCATTGCTGTAAAATTACTGAATTGAACCATATCATTTCCACATACCCGAATCGATCGTGCATTTTTTTGTTACTTTTGCGCTAATGAGCGATGAGTTTTATCTTAAAAGATGTTTGGAGCTGGCTGCCCTGGGCCTGGGCAGCGTAAACCCAAATCCAATGGTGGGCTGCGTTATTGTAGCCGATGGAACAATCATCGGCGAAGGCTATCATCAGCAGTTCGGTAAGGCCCATGCAGAACCGAATGCCGTGCAAAATGTAATTGATAGATATGGCAATGATGCAGAAAACCTCCTAAAACAAGCCACCGCTTACGTAAACCTGGAACCTTGCGCTCATTTTGGTAAAACGCCTCCCTGTGCAGATTTATTGGTGAAACACCAACTCAAAAAGGTCGTTATTGGCAACAGGGATCCATTCGATGGCGTGGATGGTAAAGGTATAGAAAAACTTAAAAATGCAGGAATAGAAGTGATAAGCGGTGTTTTAGATGAGGAGTGCCGTCATTTTAATCGTCGCTTTTTTACCAGAATCGAAAAAAAAAGACCTTATATAATTTTAAAATGGGCCGAAACCGCCAATGGCTACTTTGCCACCAAAGATGGTCACCAGAAGTGGATCAGCGGAGCCTTAGCCAAACGCCTGGCACACCAGTGGCGTACCGAAGAAGATGCCATTTTAATTGGGAAGCAAACCGCACTGATGGATAATCCTCAGTTAACCAGCAGAGAATTTCCAGGCAAAAATCCTGTTCGGCTGGTAATTGATAAAAACCTGCAAATTCCATTGTCTAATAATGTTTATAATTCGGCAGCTAAGACGATTATTTTTAACGAAGTCAAAACAGATGTAGTCGATAATATCCATTATATTGAAATGGAAGATATGCACTTTTATCTGGCGCAAAAAATTGCCTTTCAGCTTTACCTGATGGACATTCAATCTGTAATTATAGAAGGAGGTGCTCACATTTTACGGCAATTCCTGGAAGCTGATCTTTGGGATGAAGCAAGAATTTTCACCGCTTCTAACAGTTGGAACGAGGGTATTTCCTCACCAACCATCAATGGTAACCTGATCGAACAAATTGGAATTGGTAAAGATCAACTTTCTATTTACATAAGTAATTCAAACAAATGATATACATTGCTTTAAGTGTTTTCTGTAGCGTAATCGTAGCTGTGCTGTTAAAGCTCGCCAAGCGTTATGAAATTAGCATTATCCAGGCCGTTACGGTGAATTATTTTACCGCTTTAACGCTGTGTTTTTTCCTGTTTAAGCCTGAAGTGAGTTTACTATCGGAGTCTGCGCCATGGCCAATTTATATTGCACTTGCTATTTTATTACCCTCCATATTTTTAGTACTGGCTGCATCTGTAAAAAAACTAGGAATTGTTAAAACAGATATTGCGCAGCGATTATCGCTGTTTATTCCAATTCTTGCTGCCTATTTCATTTTTAAAGAAGGGTTTAATCAGTATAAATTAATCGGACTGGGCCTGGGCTTTCTAGCCATTCTCCTCACCTTTATCCGCAAGTCTGATCAGGAGAAAAAATCAAATAACTGGATCTACCCAATTGTGGTATTTATTGGCTTTGGGGTAATTGATGTACTTTTCAAACAAATTGCCTTGTATAAAAGCTTACCCTACACCACCTCAATCTTTACTGTTTTTGCAATGGCCTTTGTGGTCTCTATAGCCATAGTAGCCTATTTAGTCGTTACCAGGAAAACAAAACTACAATTGGTAAATCTGGCTTGTGGATTGATTCTAGGATGCTTCAATTTCGGTAACATTTTATTCTATATGAAGGCCCATAAGGCTTTATCGGAAAACCCATCCACTGTATTTGCTGCGATGAATTTGGGCGTAATTGTAGTGGGTAGCCTGGTTGGTATTCTCGTATTCAAAGAAAAGTTAAGCAAGCTGAATTACGTTGGTATTATTCTGGCCCTTGTGGCTGTGGTTTTCATTACATTATCGCAAAATGCTGTTCGATGATTCTTATAAAACAATAAAAAATACCGCAGAAGGTATTTTTCGTGATAAGGGAAGTAAATTTCTCGCCTTCGCCTATCCTATTCGATCTGAAGCGGAAATCAAACCAATAATATTAAAATTACGGGCAGAACATGGTAAAGCCAATCATTTTTGTTATGCTTACCGGTTAACGCCAGACCGTTCCGTATTTCGGATTAATGATGATGGTGAACCGTCAGGCACAGCCGGTCGACCGATTTTAAATTGCCTTTTATCTGAAGATATTACGAATGTTTTGATTGTAGTTGTTCGCTATTTTGGCGGCACTTTACTAGGTGTTCCTGGTTTAATTAACGCTTATAAACAAGCTAGCATTGAGGCGATTAAAGAGGCTAAGATCATTCCGAAAACCGTTAATGATATTTATGAGGTTAACTTTGATTACCTGCAGATGAACGATGTAATGAAGCTTATCAAAGATGAGGATCTGCAAATTTTATCGCAGCAATTCGATATTCATTGTTCCATAAAATTCGAAGTCAGGAAGTCACATTTGAATCAGGTTTTAGGTAGATTTGATAAAATCACAGAAGCGAAGTTAAAATACCTGGAAACAGTTTAGCAGAATAAAAGTAAAACCACGAATATGAAAATAGCGGAAAGTGACTTAATTATTAACCCTAATGGAAGTATTTATCACTTAAATTTATTGCCGGAGGATATAGCAGGGCATGTGATTACGGTTGGCGATCCTGACCGGGTTGGGGATGTAAGTAAATACTTTGATCGTATTGAATATAAAAAAGGTAAACGTGAGTTCATTACCCACACGGGTTATATTGGTAAAAAACGGGTGACCGTGATCTCCACAGGCATTGGAACAGACAACATCGATATTGTTTTCAATGAATTAGATGCGTTAGTCAATATTGATTTTGCTACACGCGAGGTTAAAAAAACATTAACCTCTTTAAATATCATTCGTGTTGGTACATCGGGCGCTGTACAGGCCGACATTCCGATGGGAACAATTTTAGCTTCTTCTCATGGCTTGGGAATGGATGCATTGATGAATTATTATATCAGCAACCCTTCAGTGGAAGAAAGAGACCTGCTTACTACTGTTCAGTCGCATTTTGGGCATCTTAAAAATATAAATCCATATCTAACAGCCGCTGATGATAGCTTATTAAATACGATTGGCAAAGATTTACCAAAAGGAATTACCATTACGGCACCAGGATTTTATGCACCCCAGGGAAGAATGGTGAGGGCGAGCAATTCCATTCCAAATTTTATCGGACTAATTAATAGTTTCAGCACCAACCAATACCGCATTACCAATCTGGAAATGGAAACGGCAGGGATTTATGCATTGGCAAAAGTTTTAGGACATAAAGCACTATCCATCAATGCCATATTAGCAAGCAGGGTAAAGTTTGAGTTTAGCAAGGAACCCCAAAAAATAGTAGATCAGGCCATCAGGTTAGTGCTAGAGCGAATCTAGTTTCCGGGATATGGATGCCTATAAAAAATCGGATAGGTTTTGCAATCTATCCGATTTGAATCCACTTATTAAACAGCTGCAATCGTTTCTTTAACCAATTCGTTCCCTGCAGTATCATAATAGGTACAGGTCATATCCGTCAGGTCGGTAGTCCATTTTTCCACACCAGCATCTGCGGCATGTTCACAGAAAGAAATAAAGCCCGTTTCTCCCGTTTGATGTATTTTTAAAGCGTGCTTTAATTTCTCTACAGATGATTCCTCGTTAATTACCAGTTCAGAATAGTCATCAGGACTCAATTGTATTACCTCCTCTTCGCTGGCAAAGTAAGCAGATAACCCGTTCGAAACATATACATCGTTTCTCACTACGCCCAAATCTTTTAACTCCTTTATAAATTGAGGGAAATCTGTACCACTGTTAATCTTAGATTCTGCTGCCTGTATATCTTCTTTGGTAAACATAATTATTTGTTTAAGGAAACTTTATAAATGGTGGTTTGCGTATACAAATCATCTGGCTGCAAGATCGTAGTTGGAAACTCCGGGATATTTACAGCATTCGGGTGATGTTGCGTTTCCACGCAAAAGGCATCAAAACCAACATAATCTCTGCCACCCTTTCCGCCCTTCACCTCTAAATATTTCGCCGTATAAAAATGTGCAATTGGCTCTGTTGTGTATACGCTTAAGGTTAAACCACTGTTCTCTTCAATTGTTTTGCTGGCTAAGGAAAGATCGCCGTAGATTTTGTCCAATACAAAAGACTGGTCGTAGCCGGTATCTTCATTCCAGTCTTTTCCAATCTCTTTGCCAGATATAAAATCCAACGGTGTGCCTGAAACAGGAATCAGTTTTCCAGTTACTGAATAGCCTTCATCTTGCTCCAAATAATTCGAAGCAAATATTTGCTGCTGATGTTTACTAACGGTTCCACCTGTTGGCGATAAGTTAAAATAGCCGTGATGGGTTAAGTTAATTGGGGTTGCCGCATCAGTTTCCGCTTCATAACTTAAAATTAACTCATCATTTTCGGTTAACTCGAAAGTTAGGTCAACAATTAAATTGCCTGGAAAATTCTCTTCGCCATCTAAACTTTCATACTCGAGCGTTACCGCATTCTGACTTTCGTTCAGATCAATAACCTCCCATACTTTCCTATCAAAACCGACCATCCCTCCATGTAACGTATTGTCATCATTGTTCAACTCCAGTTGATAAGCTTCTCCATCTACGGTAAACTTTCCGCCTTTAATCCGGTTCGCATAGCGACCAATTACTGCACCCAGGTAAGGGTAGTTTACAAAATAATCAGGATTGGTATATTGTTCAAATTCGTCAAAACCAAGTACAATATCCTGCTTTTCACCATGAATATTTTCTACAATAAATTTGTTAATAATTGCACCGTAATTAAAGATTTTAACGTAAGTGCCTTTGCTATTGGTGAGTTCGATTGCGAATACTTCTTCGCCATCAATAAATTTACCTGTTGATATTTGCTGAACGCTCATAAATTGTAACTTAGGGCTTTTGTTTCCGAAACAAACATACTATTATTAATGCTTTTAATAAATATTTTTAGCCAAATGGAAATTAATCTAGAACAAAAATTTGCGGAACAATATGGTGTAAATCCTCACGCTGTTTATTTTACACCAGGCCGTGTAAATCTGATTGGCGAACATATTGATTATAATGGCGGCTTGGTAATGCCTTGTGCGATCACCCTTGGAACATGGCTTGCCATCTCCCCTAATGCTGATGGCAGGCACCGATTGAAAAGTCTGAACTTTGAAGAACAAATTACGGTTGATGGTAATCTAAAACACGACAAAAACGGAAGTCTTTGGGTAAACTATCCCATTGGGATCATCAATGAATTGCTTCAGGATGGCAAACAAATTCCGGGAATGGATTTTCTTTTTTATGGAAACATTCCGATTGGTTCAGGTTTATCATCGTCTGCATCTATCGAAATTGCCACAGCATTTGCGCTTAATGATTACCTAAACTTAGGCTATGATAAATTGGCGCTGGTTAAAATGGCCAAACGGGTAGAAAACGATTTTATTGGCTTAAATTCTGGCATCATGGATCAGTTTGCTGTTGCTTTTGGCGAAAAAGATAAAGCGATAGTATTAGATTGTGAAACCTTGAAGTATAAAATGGTCGATGTAGACTTAGGCAACTATGTTTTGGCAATCATCAATACCAATAAGCCAAGGGAACTAGCAGATTCGAAATATAACGAGCGGGTGGCCGAATGCCAAACCGCATTAAGCTTATTAAACGAAGAAATTACCCTTCACAATCTTTGCGAATTAACGGCTGATAAATTTGCGCTGCACAGCCATCTTATTACTGATGAAACAATTCTTAACCGTGCAACACATGTAATTAAAGAAAATGACCGCGTTCACTTAGCGGCAAAAGCACTTAATAATGGAGACCTGGAAGAATTCGGCCGGTTAATGTACGCTTCTCATCAATCATTGAAAACGCTTTACGAAGTGAGTGGTAAAGAACTTGATGCAGTAGTTGATTTCTGTTCAACTTACGGGCATGTTATTGGCGCAAGAATGACTGGTGCTGGTTTCGGCGGCTGTGCAATTGCAATTTTAGAAAAGGGTTTTGAGGAGGATTTTGCCAAACACCTCACAGATTATTATGTTGATAAAATTGGATATGCTGCTGCAATATATATTAGTGAAATCGGCAACGGCGCGATGAAACACTAAAATTACGCTATATAAATAACGCTACGCATGATATCACAAAAATGCACAGCAAACTTGACAATGAGAAAATTAAAATTAGACGAATTAAATCGTCCGGATGTAGAAGAATTTAAGGCGCAGGAAAAATTACCTGTCGTAGCGGTGTTGGATAACGTTCGCAGTATGCATAATGTGGGTTCTATATTTCGTACAGCAGATGGTTTTGCCTTAGAAAAGGTAGTGCTCTGCGGGATAACAGCGCAGCCACCCCACCGGGAAATTGAGAAGACCGCTTTGGGCGCTACCCAGTCGGTTGATTGGGTCCACTATCCTGATACTGTTTCTGCCGTTGATGACTTAAGAGCAAATGGCTACGAAATTGTGGCCATAGAACAGGCTGAAAATAGCACCATGTTGAATACTTTTACACCCGATCAAAATAAAAAATACGCTTTAATTTTTGGCAATGAAGTAGATGGTGTAAGTGATGAAGTGATGTCTAAAATAGATCAGTGCATTGAAATCCCTCAATTCGGCACCAAACATTCCTTCAATATTGTCATTTCAGCCGGCATTGTTTTCTGGGATTTCTTTGCTAAATTGAGGCTGTAAATGATTCAAAATGGAAAATGCTCTCCTAAAAAAGCTTCAAATTAAACCAGGATATCAACTCAACATTATTAATGCGCCGGATAATATAGCTGATATCTTTAATGATATTCCAGCGGACGTTTCCGTTACCTATAATGCACATGTTGTTTTTGATGCCATTATCATCTTTTCAACAAGTCATGCCCAGCTGCACAATCAGATTGAATCGTATCTAAAAGCAATTTCTGCGAAAACGATTGTCTGGATTTTCTATCCGAAAAAATCTTCAAAAATCCAGTCAGATCTTGATTTAATGAAATCATGGAGATCCATAGCCGTATTCGGTATATCCCCTTGCGCATCAGCAGCCGTAAACGATGTTTGGACGGGCTTAAGAATGAAGCCTGGAACTGAAGTTAAAAAATCCGGACTTGGAAACGAGGAAATTAAATCAAATGAATACGGTGAATACATAGATCAGGTTAATAAAACAGTTAAAATACCAGCAGATTTAGCTGCACTACTGGCTGAACATCCAAAGGCTTCATCTTATTTCTCTTCACTGGCATACTCGCATAAAAAGGAGTACGTATTATGGCTACTCACCGCAAAACAAGCAAAAACACGTTCGCTAAGGTTAGACAAAACGCTTGAAATGCTCTTAAACAAGAAGAAAAATCCTTCAGCTAAAGATTAAATTTTAGTTCCAGATAGTAATATGTACATAATAGCATACACTATTTAACAATACTTTAACGTTAATGTAACTTTATTATATACAATCTTCAACTATCTAATCTTCTGATTTGATGGCGGTTGCCTCTATATTTTCATTTTGGCAAGGTTTTTTCTTAGCAGAGTCAAAACAGTAACGACGTAAACACTGTTTAACCACTATCATACAAAAATTAATAAAATGAATACGAGAATTACAAAATCAGCAATGTTGGTTGCATTATTGGGATTATCATCACAATTATTTGCGCAAGAAACACCAGCTGCAACAAGTACAATGGGTACTAGATTTGGGGAAAAATCCTTCCGCACCTGGAGTGTAGGTGTACACGGAGGAATACTTTCTCCAAACACAATCTTCGGTGCTGGAAGCGTTAGAGCTAAAGAATTTAAAAGTATCGGTTACGGTGCAAATGTTAGAAAACAGATTTTACCATCTTTAGGTTTACAGGCAGATTTCTTAAGAGGAAACATTAAATCAACAAACGGAACAACCGATTTTCAACAAAGTGTAGAATGGTCTGGAGCTTTAACTGCAGTTTTTAATGTTGCGAATATCAACATCAATAACGAAAATGCTGTTTTAATCCCATACTTAAAAGGTGGTGCTGGATATATGTCATCTGATTACAGTACAACTGGCGCAATTGTTAGCGAAAGTAATAGTAGAGAAGGATGGTTTATCCCAGTTGGTGCCGGTGTTAAATTAGGTGTTGCAAAAGGAATCAACATTGATTTAGGTTATGATGTTAACTTTCTTAAATCTCCTGAATCTTTACCAAAAAGCAGATTTGCTTATGCACACGCAGGTTTAGAATTTGCATTGGGTAGTAAAGAAAAGCCACAATTACAAAATTATAGTTCATTAGCTAACTTACGTAAAGAAAGTGCTGCAGAAAGTGCTGAATTAAGAGCGGCATTATCTACTGCTGAGCAAAATGCACAACGCGATAGAGATCAATATGCTAAAGATTTAGCTGATGATGATAATGACGGTGTTGCTAACAAATTTGATAAATGCCCGGGAACAGGATCAGGAACTGTAGTTGATGGTTCAGGTTGCCCTATCAAAGTTCAACGTGAAGTTATCAAAGAAACAAGAGTAATTACGGAAGCAGATCGTAAAGTTGTTAAAGATGCAATCTCTAACTTAGAATTCGATTTAGGTAAATCAACTATCCGTTCTAAATCTTACACTACATTAAACCGTGTTGCTGGTTTATTAGTAGAGAAAAACTTTAGCTTAAAATTAGCTGGTCACACAGATAACACTGGTGGTAGAGAATTAAACTTACGTTTATCTAAAGAAAGAGCAGAATCAGTAAAAGCTTATCTGGTTTCTCAAGGTGCCAATGCATCAAGAATCGAAGCTACTGGTTACGGACCTGATCAACCAATTTCAACAAACAAAACTGCAGCTGGTCGTCAAGAAAACCGTCGTGTAGAATTCACATTATACTAGTCGATAATTAAAAAAAAGACTAATTAGAAAAGCTCCTCAGATTAATTTCTGAGGAGTTTTTTTTTGATTCATTTTTTCACATGAAAATTATCCGTTGTATGTTAACCCCTTGAAATATTACGATGAACTTCTCAAATCAAATCATCCCGAACAAAATAGTGACGTTAAATGCAGAAGGATAAAGTCATATCATCACTGAGGAAAGCCGTCATTGTTAAGATTGCCCTTAGAATAACGGTATAAATAAGTGGATAAGCTTCAAAATAAATCATCTTTGCGGGGAGGATTTTAACCGAAGAAGCAATCATTCTGGCGGGTAAACAAGGCATAAACCTCGCAGGTTTTAGAAACTGCGAGGTTTAAAATCACGATCTGGCGAAAGTAATGGCGAACTTAATCTTTAGCTTTAAAAGCTGAACAACTACGATAATCCTTTTTTATTTTTATAAGTCATTTTGGCTTTGGTGCCTGCGCTATAATTATAGTTTTTTAAATTGCTGGCCTTTTTCTCATGGAATGCTGCACCCCGCTCAGACTGATCTTCATCTTCCTCAGTTTTCTTTTTCTTAGGCTTTGCTGCCGGATCAACAATTTTTAAGTCATCAGGCAATTCCATTACCTCCATGCGCTGGCCAATTGCTTGTTCAATCTTTTTAACCTCTATCAATTCAATATCCGTAGAAAAGGTAATCGCAACCACTTCTTCATCGCCCTGCTTAACAATTCGCTGAATTAATGTTTCTTTTTGCTCCGGTAATTCCAGATGAATAATGAAAGGAATGCCTTGAATATCTAAATCATCCAAATTCTCATTTGCAACGATTAAAACCCTTGATTTAGGATTTGCCTTAAAATCTTCGATATCATCATAGCCTTTATCATCGAAAAATAACGAACGGTAGATGGTATACTCTTCATCGTTGGTATGATTGAAGTTTTTATAAACCGTTTGAGCAGTAAGGCGCGTATTCACAAAAACAACAGCCTTATCAAAAAACTCAGTATCGTTCATTAATAAAGTGAGCAAATTCAATTTCGTTCTGAAATTCGGAACCTGATATAACATTTGCTGATAAACTTCGGCCTGTTGTTCACCAATTTCATCAACTTCAATGGTCGTGGTTGATTCCTTCATGAAAGGCGAAATCATGAGGTTCAATTTCTCATGCATCACTTCTGTAAAGACAACATGCTGCGATTTATAAGCACTGTTTGCCAATTCTACCACAGGTAGCTGCAATCCCTTTTTCACGATTAACTCAGCGTTATCAACGATGAATAATTGAATTTTATTGGTGTTGAGTGCAAGTTTTAGATATAAAGCACGCGCCCTGTCTGGCACTGCCACAATAACATCGCATCCATCCGTAATCTCATTCATTTGTGTATCGACTGCCCCGCGACTGTCAATCCCCAAAATTCTGAAGGTTTTATTTCTGTTTAATAATTTGAATTGCTCCAAAACATGATCAACGTGCTCGGCATCAGGAACCAATATCAATGCTCTTGGCGCTTCTTCGAAAGCATACTTCAACTTCATCAGCGTTGCCAAAACATAAGTTGTTGTTTTGCCCGATCCCTCCGGTCCTACTGCTATCACATCCTGGCCACCTAAAATTCGCGACATGGTTTTTGCCTGGATCTCTTTTGGAGTTAAAAATCCTGCATCAGTCATTGCCGCAACAAGTGGTTTGCTAAGTTTCAATTTATCTAAAGACACTACTTATTTTTTTAATGTTTGAAAGCACAAATATCCTCAAAATAATTAGCTTTTAAGAAACAGAATTAAAGGCATTTAAAATGAACGCTTTAAAGGTCTGAAATGGAGAAATTCGTGCCATTTTTAGTTACTTTAATGATCGTCATTTAATGACAAAATCAGACAACAAACAAAATAACAAGACCATCTCCAATTTAATTATCAATTTATTAAACTGATAATCAACAACATAAATGATTATTAAAAATAATAACTACTAATTCTATAGATATTATATAGTATTTGATATATTTGTTCAACATTAATCATTAACTAAACAAAATGTCAAACAACTAAATGCAATAATCATGTCGATCTATTTCCAGTACCCCAGCATTGATGAATATCAAAACCTCGTTTATCCAATAAATACAGCGCGGTTAGAAGGGCAAAACGAAATTGTGGAAGATATTATAAATCAACAACATTTCGAAGATTCAAAAGATTATTTAGCGTTAAAACCCATTTAAAACATTAGCAGGTTGACTAACTGGAAGGCTAAGTTTTTTAAGCTTACCTAGTGGTTCGAATCCACTACCTGACTACAAAGTGTTCTCATATGCACTTTTCCTGATTCTGCTCGATCAGGTAAGATTTGGTTATCTTATATTTGTTTTGTTGTTAGCAAAGGCTATCCGCGATGGATAGCCTTAACTTTTGTTTAAAATTATCAATAGAATAATACTTAGCCTTATCATTGCAGGTTGCTATAAATGGAGCGCCGCAAGGGTTCCGCTCCTGGCGCGAGATTTATCCAGTTTCCTTTTTAGATTCCCCTCTTCTCATTAAAAAACAAGAAATCTAAAAACTTTTTATCCCTGTGGGCGGTTATCTATATAATTCACATTATACTAATCTGTTACAGATTAATTTGTTTGGTTTAAAAAAGGGATTTATGGATATAAATCCCTTTTCTTTTGTACGAAATTTTAAAGTGATATATTAGTATGCAAGATCAAAGTTTCACATTTTAATGAATAGAAAACATTTCCTTTCTGCATTTATTGCAGCAGCGGCTACTATGCCAATGCTTAAAGGTGTTGCAGGTACCCCTGAAGAAAAGCGACTTTCTTTTAACATCCCACCTTACTTAAAACAAGGCGATACCATCGGAATTACAAGTCCTGCCGGATACATTACATCGGCACAAATTCAGCCTTCTGTTCTGCAAATGGAAAATTGGGGATTCAAAATCAAAGTGGGTTCTACTATTGGAAAGCGGGATTTTACTTATGGCGGAACAGATGAAGAACGGCTGAAAGATTTTCAACAAATGCTTGATGATCCGAACCTGAACGCCATTATGTGTGCCAGAGGGGGTTACGGCCTGGTTCGGATAATTGATCAGCTGGATTTCTCTAAATTTATCCGCCGTCCAAAATGGATCATTGGCTTTAGCGACATTACGGTGTTACATTGTCATCTAACCCGGAACTTTAGCATCTCCTCTATCCATTCCAAAATGTGCAATAGCTTTCCAGATGATTGGACAAAGGCCGAGCCCATTCAAATTGAAACCATCCTATCTATAAAGGATGCTTTAATGGGAAAACAAATGGGTTATACTTCAGTCCATAACGTAAATAACAGGTATGGAAAGGTTGATGGGATTTTAGTAGGTGGAAATTTAAGTATCATTGAAACACTTGCCGGAAGTAAATCTGATCTTGATACCCATGATAAAATCCTTTTTATTGAAGACACAGGTGAATACCTGTATAGTATTGACAGAATGCTTTGGAACTTAAAGCGTAGTGGTAAACTTAAAAACCTGAAAGGATTAGTTGTGGGTGGTTTTAAGGTTAAACCTGATGATCCGGGTGAAGAATTTGGAAAAACAATTTATGAAATTGTTCTGGAGAAAGTAAAAGAATATACTTATCCTGTTGTTTTTGATTTTCCTGTTGGACACCAACGAAATAATTTTGCGCTAAAGTGTGGTGTAAATCATGTTTTAGAAGTGAAAGATACCGGATGTATTTTAAGAACAATTTAACCTTTGACGCCCATTGAAATTATTTACCATACTTTTTCTGCTATTAAATTTACAAAACGTTTTTTCTCAGGAGAATGCTCCAAAAAATGCTTTAGTGAAAATCTCAACAGATAATGATCACACTTTAGAAAGTTTCCCTAAGCCTATTCGGTGGGCGAATGATATGGAGCATATCTATACCGGACATCAGTTAAAAACCCTGGATAGTTTGCTTGAGAACTTTCAAAATCGATCTAAAATTCAATTAAAGCTAATTACGATTGATTCTATATACCTATCGAAGTACGATTTTAAAGGCGTGTTGAATCAGGTTGCCGGAAAATGGCACCTGCTAAAGCAGGCAGATTATGAGGATTTAACCAACAGAAATCAATATTTTGGAATTGTGATCCTGATCTCGAAATGGGACAAACGGATTAAAGTCTTTAGCAGTTCTTCTTATTATGGCATCGGAGAAATATTATCAGAAACTGATGCCAATAATATTGTAGCTGATGAAATGTTTCAGCTTTTTGAGGAGCAAAATTATTACCAGGCCACACTTAATGGTCTTAGCGCCTTGATGGATAAAATTAATCAGAATCTTGCGGTAAAGGAAAAGAAGTAAGATATTGGAAGACAGTATCTTTACATAAGATCAGCCAATATCGATCGGATCTTATACCGTTTTCACCTCATTTTCGGCGTAATCCTCAATATCAGTAATATAACCGTTAATCAATAGGAAATCAAATAATGGCTTTGCTTCTGGTGTTATTGGCATGTTCGCTGTGGTAATCACCTCGCTGGTATTTTTATCCAGGAACGGATAAGCAAATAAACGGACATTGGTATTAAACATGTCGTTTACATAACTTAACAACTGGCCTGAATAGTTATCTCCCTTGAAGTTTGTTGAATTAAATACAAATTTCAAGTTGTTAATGTTTGTTGCCAAACCAATACTTTTAGGTTTACAACGGGCAAGATATTTTGCGAGTCGATTATGGCGGGTAAAATTTGATACGATAACAATGTTACCGGTATCGCACATCTCCTGGGTTCTTCTGGCAACAGTTTCCAGGTCGATATCATCAGGAGTATCCTTGTCGTCAGTTAATACATTGGTTAACAAAACTTCAATCATTACGGCAAGATTTCCTTCCTGCACATCGTTTGTACGCTTAAACTGATCAGTTGCTTTATTAAATAAACTAAAGTTCGGTAATGATTTCTGACCGTATTTAGTTCTTAAAATCATAATATCTTTTTTATACAACAAATCTTTAGCCTGACGCGGATGTGCATCTGAATCGAAAATCGCCGCTGCAGAAAAATCCTTCATAATCATATAAAGATTAAGCAAGATATTATTAACCTCTGGAAATGCCGGGCCTTTAACAGAAATTAAATCGATTTCTACAGAGCCAATAGTAAGGTTATCTGCTAACGATTCTACCATCAGTTTCGGATCCTGGTAGTGATAAAAGGCAGCATAAAGTAAGTTCACGCCAATAATTCCCAGCACACGCTGCTGCATATTTACGTCGGTATCCAGCAAACGAACATGAAAGAAAATTTCATTTGGTAAGCCTCCAGGTTCATTTTGGAACCGGATTCCAACCCAGCCATGGGGTTCGTTGGTACGTTTATAATTTAAGGTGGTAACGGTATCTGCAAAAGCAAAGAAAGTGCGACGTTCATATTTTTCACCGGATAGCCGCTCATTTAATAAGCCAAATTCATGGTCGAGCATTTGCAAAAGCCTGTTCTGGCTTACATATCTCCCGTTGGTTTCTGCTCCATAAATGGCATCACTAAAGGTCATATCATAAGCAGACATGGTTTTGGCAACGGTTCCTGATGCTGCGCCGGCATTAAAAAAGTTTCTGGAAACTTCCTGACCTGCTCCGATTTCAGCGAAAGTGCCGTAAATACGCGGGTCGAGGTTTATTTTTAATGCTTTACGTTTAGTATCCAGAATTTCTCTTTCCATTCCGCAAAAATAACAAAAATCATTAGTATCAATCGTGGATTTTGTGATTAGTTTACCTAACGGATGAATTATCATAAACAAGCAAACGACTCATAAAAAATAAGGTTAGCATTATCCAATGCTAACCTTTTAAAACCTAAACTATTATGAAAAACCCTCTTTCGGGAATATTTTAATTACGATACTACAATTTCTTTATGCTGTAATTTTGCATCGTCTTTTTTACTAATGTTGATTGTTAAAATACCATCTTTGTATTCGGCGGTAATGCGTTCTCCATCAGCAGTATCTGGTAAATTGAATGACCTTGCGAATGAACTATAGTCAAATTCTTTACGGGTGAAATCTTTAGCTACGCTGGTTTCATCTTTTTTAACTTCTGCCCAAACGGAAAGGGTATCTTTTTTTAATTTAATTTGAAAATCTTCTTTTCTTAAACCGGGAGCAGCTAATTCAATAATGTAAGCAGTTTCATTTTCGTAAATGTTTACGTTTGGCGATTTATCCACGGCTTTATTTTTAGTTACGGCATCACTAAACAATGAATCAAAAACATTGTTAAAGTAAGGAGCGGTGTTGCGGGTTCTGTTGTTGAAATTTACAAGTGTCATATCTTTAATTTTTTATTTTTTAATTGATAATTCCTAATAATCAACTTATATACCAAACCAAATATTTATGATTTTCAAGACATTATGGCAAAATAAATCCAAATCAAAAGACAAATTGGCAGAAATCAAAAGTTTTTCCGACAAATTCAACTATAAAACAAACATTCACCTTCGTTTTATAGATTTTGATATGATGGGTCATGTGAACAATTCAGTTTACTTCACCTATCTGGAGATTGCCCGAACCAAGTATTGGGAAGAGATCATAAAATGGGATTGGCAGAAAACAGGAATTGTAATTGCACATGCAGAAATAGATTATATTGAACCAATAGTTGCAAATGATAAAATTGCGATTCATGTAAAAACATCACGAATTGGCGAAACCAGCTTTGATTTGGATTATCAGATCGTAAAGATAAAAGGCAACGAAGAAACAATTTGTAGTAAAGGCAAAACGGTTTGCATAGCTGTTGATTATACCACCAAACGCCCAACTGCAATCCCTGCAGCAGAAAAACAAAAAATGATTGGGTTTGAGCAATTAACTCCCTAACTTTCTGAAGGAGAAACTCCAGGCGAAAAGGAAAAGCTGGCGGTTTAAATTATCACAAGTGTGCGCCTGCAATATTCTATCGCGAAAAAAGCCCATAAGATATAACTTAGCTCTTTTTTAAAGTTTGCCTGAGCAATAGAAAGGCAACTTCCTCTTTAACGGGATGGGGGTTCAGGCATAATTTTCCCAGGATTTAAGATCCCGTTCGGATCAAAAACCTGCTTTATTCCGCGCATTAAACTGAGGTGAACTTCGGAATATTTAATGGGCATATATTGTTTCTGAACTAATCCGATACCGTGTTCGCCAGATAGAGTACCGCCAAGCGCAGTGGTTAATTCAAAAATTTCTGTGATTCCGAACGGTAATTTATTTTTCCAGTCTTCATCACTCATCCCGGCTTTAATAATGTTTACATGCAGGTTTCCATCGCCGGCATGGCCATAACAAACACTTTCAAAACCATACTTGGCTCCTATTTCTTTTATGCCGTTGATTAATTTTGGCAAGGCAGCTCTGGGAACCACCGTATCTTCTTCCTTATAAACAGAATTTGCTTTCACCGATTCGGCCATTGTTCTGCGCATTCGCCAAAGCTCTTCTTTCTGCTGAGCGGTATCGGCAAAGAGTACTTCAGCGCAATTATGATTTTCTAAAACGATATTTGTTTTTTCACAGTTTTTGAAAATATCATCCAGATCATCGCCATCAAATTCGATCATTAACAGGGCCGCAACATCATCTTTCAGGTCAAATTTTATGTCGTCGAATTTAATCACCCACTCCACTCCTTTCCGCTCCATAAATTCTAAAGCCGAAGGAGTAACACCTGCCCTGAAAATTGCTGATACTGCCGCACACGCGTCTTCGTTCGTAGCAAAAGAACCCATCATTAAAACAGATTGGGTAGGCTTAGGTAAAAGCTTGGTTACAATTTTAGTCACTACACCTAACGTGCCTTCCGAGCCAATCATCAATTGCGTCAGGTTATAACCAGCAGCGTATTTTAATGTATTTGCGCCCGTCCAGATGATCTCTCCACTAGGCAAAACGACCTCCAGATTTAGGATATATTCGCGAATGGTACCATATTTTACCACCCTTGGCCCACCAGAACCATGGGCAACGTTGCCTCCAATAAAACACGAACCTTTACTGCTCGGATCTACCGGATAAAGCAAGCCCTTTTCTCCAACTGCGTTGATAAACGCTTCTGTAATGACACCAGGTTCTACAGTAGCCTGGAGATTTTCCGTATCAATGTCAATAATCGCTTTGAACTTTTCCATCGATAAAGAAATGCCACCATATATTGGTAATGCCGCACCGCTTAAACCTGTTCCGCCGCCGCGAGGAGTAACCGGAATATGATAAAGATTGCAGATTTTTAATAGCAAAGAAATTTCTTCAGCAGTAGTTGGTTTTACGACAACTTCCGGTTGATACCGCAGATCTTCTGTTTCATCATGACTATAATTGTCCAAACTTTCAGTATCTGTAAATACTTTCTCAGCACCAATTGCAAGTTTAATTTCTGCTAAGACTATGGAATTTATTTTAGTAAAGTTCATTTTAAATAGCTGGTGTTGAAGTATAAGTAAGTTTCACAAATGAGTGTCCGATTTGCCCCGGCATAGGGGGATTTAATTTCCTGATGCTCGCTTCAATTAGATCTACAAATGGATAAAGCTCAATTACTTTTGAGATTATATTCTTTAAAACGGTTTCTAAAAGCTTTTGGGTATTTTCCATTTCTTCCCGGATAACCAAATTAAGATCCTCATAGTTCACGGTTTGTGCAAGTTCATCATCAAAACCCTTTGGTGTAAATTCGGTAACCAAATCGATAATAAAGTGATTTCCTATCAATTGTTCTTCAGGATAATAACCATGCATGGCAAAGCATTTTACGTCTCTTAAAGCAACTGTTTGTTTAAAATGGCTCATTAATATTTCGTATGCTGCAAAATTATATTTTTATTCATGAATATAATGCCCCTTGCGGTAAATTGTTACCTTTGAAATGAACGGTATTTCTTAACCAGATTGCATAACAACAATGAGCAGATCAACCAAAAAAGACCTTTACGAGGCTCCCGATTATTATTTATTAGATGAATTGTTAACGGACGAGCATAAACTGATTCGTGCAACTGCAAGAGAATGGGTTAAAAAAGAGATAAGTCCGATTATTGAAGATTATGCCCAAAAAGCAGAATTTCCAAAACATTTAATTAAAGGTTTAGCTGATATTGGTGCCTTCGGACCAACCATTCCTGTGGAATATGGCGGTGCGGGTTTAGATTATACTGCCTATGGAATACTGATGCAGGAGATTGAGCGTGGTGATTCTGGTATCCGTTCCACAGCATCCGTTCAGGGCTCCTTGGTCATGTATCCTATTTATGCTTACGGAAGTGAAGACCAGCGAAAAAAATACCTCCCGAAATTAGCTAGCGGCGATATGATGGGTTGCTTTGGTTTAACAGAGCCTGATCATGGGTCGAATCCGGGCGGAATGGTGACCAATATCAAGGATGCCGGATCTCATTATATTTTGAATGGTGCTAAAATGTGGATCAGCAATGCCCCCTTCGCAGATATTGCCGTTGTTTGGGCTAAAGATGAGGCAGGAAAAATAAGGGGAATGGTTGTTGAACGTGGCATGGAAGGTTTTTCTACGCCAGAAACGCATAATAAATGGAGTTTAAGGGCATCTGCAACCGGCGAACTGGTTTTTGATCATGTAAAAATCCCGAAAGAAAATGTTTTCCCGGAAATTAGTGGTTTGAAAGGGCCGCTGGGATGTTTAAACCAGGCGCGCTATGGCATTGCCTGGGGTGCATTGGGTGCAGCGATGGATTGTTATGACACTGCGCTGCGTTATTCAAAAGAACGTGTTCAGTTCGGAAAGCCAATCGGAGGATTCCAGTTACAACAGAAAAAACTGGCGGAGATGGTTACTGAGATTACCAAAGGGCAACTTTTAGTCTGGCGGCTGGGGATGCTAAAAAGCGAAAACCGTGCTACTGCCGAACAAATTTCTATGGCCAAAAGAAATAGTGTAGAGATTGCGCTGGATATTGCGAGAAATGCCCGTCAGATGCTCGGTGGAATGGGAATCACCGGTGAATATTCAATTATGCGCCACATGATGAACCTGGAATCTGTAGTAACTTACGAGGGCACACACGATATACATCTACTAATTACAGGTATGGATGTAACAGGGCTTAATGCATTTAAATAAGCGTATAACGCTCAAAGAAATTTAAACAGGATTAAATAAGAAATACCAGGATGACAATATTAAAGAATTGTAGCGTAGGATTTCTATTTAAATCTTCGTAAAAAAAAGACTTAATTTGATTTTCATGATCAATTACCATGAAATCATAAAAATAAAGATAAAGAATGGACTATAAAAAATATGTTTCTATACCAGCCTCACCGGAAGAGGTCTATTTAGCACTTACCAAAGACATTAGCATCAAATTATGGACGGGAGCTGAAGTTGAATTTGAAGAAAAACCGGGTACCGAATTTTCATTTTGGGACGGCGATATTGTTGGGAAAAACCTGGAATTCGAAACGAATAAAAAAATAGTTCAACAATGGTATTTTGGAGAAGATGGAGAACCTTCTATCGTAACCATAAAGCTTCATCCTGATAAAAACGAAACTTCGATGGAATTCAGACAAACGAATATTCCTGATGAAGATTATAAAGAATTTACCGAAGGAATTGAAGAATATTACATCGGTGGCCTTGTTGATTTTTTTTACGAATAAAACTTAAACATGGTCTCGCTGTTTAGATTTTAACCAATTACCTGAAATCATGAACAGAACTGTAGGACTCGTATTAATTATTGCTGGCATTGCCATGCTGGTTTGGACCGGCTTCTCTTACACTAAAAAAGAAAAAATAGTAGACGCTGGTCCAATTCAAATTTCTGCCGACAGACAAAAATCAGTTGCCTGGCCACCTTACGTTGGCGGCATTGTCCTAATTGCCGGCGCGTTTATTTTTATCTCTTCCGGAAAGCGAAAATAGCTAACCGATCCTTTCCATTACTTCATTTTCTCTTGTCAGATTATTAAGCAAATGCTATTTTTTGTTAAGGATTTTGTATGCCTGAATTTATTTGCAACAATGTAGCGAAATATATCATTTAAATTTTGCAACATTGTTGCAATTACATATCTTAGCACTGTTGCAACCGGGGATAAGCCGAAACCTCGTAACCACCAGTAGGCATCATATTTAATCACTTATTTTATGAAAAATCAACCAGAAAAAATCACATTGAATTTAGAAGACCTTCAATTAGAAAGTTTTGTGACCAGTATCGACAGTGAAGTTGCGATGCGTTTATCAGGTGGTTTAGGTAATGTATCCGAACCTACGCATACCGAACAAACAGACGACCATCATACCCCACCGGTAAGATGTACCACGGTAATCTGCTAGTTAATTAGTTCAATTCAAGGCGCCATTCGGCGCCTTGTTTATTCCACACAGCTCACGAAGCCGGCTTTAAGCAGGAGCCGAATTTGTAAAATAACCTTTTGACTTATTTTTGCTTTTTCAGCATTCTGCTTAAAATATTCATAGACAATTTTTTCAATCAATTTGGATATTTTCATTTCGCTATCGACCAACAATTTAAGGATGCTGGAAGGAAAGACTCCGATTTTTATTTCTTCAACCCCATTCTCATTACAAAACAAAAGTAACCCGTTAGGATTTTCATGACCGTTATAGTATTTCACATGATCATTTAGCTTTAATGTCAGCTCCATTAAATCTGAATCAGGTTTTAAATTGGCTTCGTCCGCCTTTTTATTGCGGTAAAGGTTTTGTTGCTGGTAACTGAAATAACCTTTATGAAGTTTCCACAGCTTTAGTATTTCTGATTCCAAATCGAATGATCGCAAAATTCCGTCTTTATTCCCTTCCAGTTGACCTATTAAAGTTGATAATGAATGATTAAATTTATCAATATTCTCTACTTCGTAAAGGGCGTTAATACTTATTTTTGCCTTACGGAGCTTTTCAATTGTTCCTTTATAATAAGATGAAAAAATTTGTCTTTTGATTTTAACTTCTGAAAATCGTTCCTCCAGGTTGACTATTTTTCGAGGTTTAGGCAAAGTGGGTTTTGCAACCGAATCAGATTGATCATTTAGCAACACCTGTATAAGCATGTACCCTACACCAGTCTTCCCAGAAAAAAGTCCGTAATCATGCGCTCCACAGGAAAGGTATTCGCTGTAGCTATTCGTTTTTTGATATTGCCTGATGGCTCCATTAATTAACTTACTAATTTTTTCAGTTACTCCGCTCCTGTTTCTATGAACCATCAAAAAAGGAATCATTCCGGTGTAGCCGCTTACCAATGTGAAATCCGGTCGTGTTAAATTTTCGAGATCTGAAAAACACTTTTCCAGTGCGTCATTATACTGTTTATTGTAAATGTTCTTTTGGAATATTTGATAAGCAAGACTCCTTGATAAACCTACCCCTGCAGCTCCATGTGCCCATGCGTTTACGCCCTTCATGTCTGAAACAAAGGTTTCGAGTTGCCAAAGGTGTGCACCTGGTTTCGACAGGTTATAGTTCCCGATACGCAGATCAAGCCAGTTTTTATTTGGAGCATGGAAATACTGCATTTCATATGCCAGTGCTTCTTCCGCGAGATACAACAAGCCTGATGCATTAAAATAAATGCCCAATTGCATTAAACAATAGGCGATACCAGATGCACCGTGGGAAAACCCAGCCATGCTATCATACGCTTTTTTAGACTGATTGTAATCCCATTTTAACCCAATCTTTGATACACGCGCTTCTTTAACCAGCCGGTTTAAAAGCACGTGTATTGATTTTAACACCTCATCGTTTTGGGTATGGTGATAAAGCAACGTAAAAACAAGTAAATTGCCTGCATAACCGCTCAATAAATCTGTTTTTAAGAGTTCGTTGCCAAGTTGATTTTGATTGGATAAGGCCAAACGCAAGGCGTTATCAAGGTATTTTTGCAATCCGGTTACTTCAAAAATCTTTAAGTTAGTGTAAATTACTCCACCAATGCCGGTATACAAAGCAAAATATTTTGGCTTTAGAACAGCTTCAGATTTCATTATTCTGCACATCATCTTACTGATTAAATCAAGATGTGTTTCATTTTGATCAAAACGATAAAGTTCAAGAAAGAAGAGTGCAATGCCACAATTGCCATTAAAAATGTCATAGCTTTCTTGAAAGGCATACTCCTCAGGATTGACATAGTACGGCGTTGGCCACCAGACTTCATCTGTTGTTTCCTTTTTATTTAGCAGCAGATCATCTTTTATTTCATTAAGATGATTCGTAAAAACTTCAATCTGAGCAATTGTAAACATAGATTAATTGGAATAATTCTCACGATAAATAGACTTTATACAAGTTTTTACCACGTACATAAGGTAAGCCTCTTCCTGGTTTGCAATACCAAGGCGATTGTTGGTCATGTGCATCAGGCTTGAAATGATTTCTTGGAATTTAGACTCACCGAATGCTGCGTTTCGATACTGATTCATAACTTCCTGATTGCTCATGCTATATTTCACTAAATCGTCATTCAGAACGTTTTCAGTCAACTCGTTCCAAAAAGATTTGGCAGCCAGACAAATCATTTCTTTCCTGGATGAAAATGCTTCCTGAAACTGATTGAGCCAATGTTCCTTTTCTTTCTCTATGGAAAATTCAGGACGGTAAAGTCTGGACAACCATCCGTTTATAAAAAAATCGCATATATCAATGATATTCCCGGACTTCAATTTGGTTGAAAACAATAGAATTAAATGAAGTTGTATGGCTTGTAAAGTAATTTGGCTGGTGGTATTCCTAATCAAAAGCCAGTTTAAGATATAGCTTGACGACGCAGCAAAATGCTGTTCTGCCCATGCCATACTTGTCTCATTTCCATAACGATCAATCTCAGGATCATATTTAACAGTTAAAACCTTTTCTACTTTAAATGAAGCATGCTGAAATCGAAAAAAGTCAGTATTTAAAGAATCTTTAATCTGCTCATGGTAAGCAGGACTGGCATGAAACCTAACCCGAATGTGGCTTCCACCTTCCCAATAACGGATAAAAAACCATGGTGAATCAGGAGAAAAATAATTTTTCCATTGATTTATGAAAGGTGCGATAGCGCGTTTCAAAAGCTCATCAGCATCTCCACTATAATAAATGTGAAGACCGAGCCAAGTGTAATTAGATTGTTCGGTTTTATCATCCATTATACCATTGAATTAGGTATTCTTTAACTCCATCCCAACCTGGTACAGGGAGCACTTCTTCCAGTGTGATGTAATTTCCAGCCCTTGCTAAAAGCCGTTTGAACATGCTAACAAACAACGGTTTATCGAAAGCTAGATACTGAGGTTTATAATCATCATGCAAACCTTCTTTTTTAGCAATTTCATCATCAGCAACTTTGTTTTGATAGGCACGTTTTCTCAAAAATAAAAAGGCTTCCGTTGGTATTTCCTGCAAGTTAAACCAGCTATTTAAACGGATGAAATAGTTAAAATCAGTCTCCACCGGCTGCTGAACAGGAATTACACTAGTTTTTATCCTCCAGGTTTTTCTTCTGATAATTATAGTCTCTTCATAAACGATTCTGGGAAGTTGATAAACATCGGGTTCCTGATCTCCAAATTTACCCTGATCATACTGATCTATTAACTGGATAAATGGCTGAAGTGAAATACGGGCCTCAGGATTAAAGTGAGCCAGTAACTGGTATAAATTTGAGCGATTATAAAAGGACTCCAAACTAAGATCATAACTGTAAACTTCCTGGTCGTTCAGCAACAGTATAAGGCCATTGGTATCTGAATCGAGGCGAACCATTAAATCACCAGCTTTGATCTGTTGATCTGCAGGATATATATTATTGCCCGAAGGAAGAGCAAGCTCATGTTTTAATAAAGGTGGATGAATATTGGCATTAAAAGTTGATGCATCGTTTAGTTCGGCTTTAATTGCTTCCGGATTTGTAGCCTCGTTTTGAGTAATCAGTGCTTCCTGTATTTTTGAATCGAACAGTGCCAAAAACCGCCCGCTCACCTTACCCATGCCAGGTAATAGTGAATTGATTACCCCATAAACCTGATCTTGTTTATCACGCTGATAAAATTGAACAAACGCGCCTGCCGCTGAAATTATTCCAAGATTCGATTGAACAGGCAAATCTGCAAAGAAAGCAGCAGTCAGGTTACGTGTTCCATTTAAAACATCATTCTGTTTTAATTTTCCCAGAATAGCCGTTTTCCAAAGTGCGATATCAGTTAATGTTTGAGCATTTTCTTTCAATTGCTCTTTTTCGGGCTTTTTGACATAAAAATAGTAATCTTTATAAAACTCCGTTACCTTTATTTTCTGCTGTTCCGGATAATGTTTGATATAAAAATCACGCATTTTAATACGCTCCTTTCTCATTACATCCAGTGGCAGCAAATATTTAGCAAGCTGATTTGTTTTAGATACAAAGTCAGCTATTCCTTTCTCTGGCAATACTTCCGTTTGGCTTGTGAAGCAGTCTTCGAACAAAATATTACGGGCCGGGAAATAGTATGGAACAAAGTTATTGGTTTGAAAAACATGTTGACTCTGGTCTACTTCCTGCACAATGTTTTTTTTCTCATCAGCACTGGTGTAATAAGGTAAGTTTGCCTCTTTTTGCAACTGAAGAAAAGTGCTATTAACCTCCGTTTCTGCCCGTTGTAAAATTTGATAACGTTGTATAGGTTCAGCCGTTGAATAGCTTTGAAGATGGATCTGCAGGGTTTCAAAAAGATCGGTTAAAGAACTAAGTGACTGATTTTGATCTGGTATCAATCTAATAAATTGCAATAACTTCGCATCCCAATTTTCATCCATTCCGGAAAAGCCGAATCCTAACTCAAACAAGCCTGTGTTTATCAATTTCATTAGATAAGCCTTAAGTGTTTCGCGGCTGGCATTTTCCACATGCGCAGATAGATAGATTATCAATGCCTCCAAAGTGACTGATTGATTGATATTTTGAAGGTAATTGAGGACCAATAACTGCAGCCCCCTGGCTGTTAACTGCTGAAAGGATTCGATGTTATTGAAATTGGTCAGGAATTGAATTTTATCATCTTTGATTTCAGCGGTGATATTAATTTTTAGCAACAGGTATTCGTTCAATATGGGATGTTGCCTGAGTACAGAACGCAAGTATTCAAAAAGAATATTATTCAATTTTAAACGGCTCTGAACAGTATGGATTTTACGGAAGTAATCTCCGGGATTGGCGACTGTAGTCATTACGCCAGTATAAGTAAAACTGCTAAACGGCGAAGTCTTAAAAGCCATTCGGCTGAGGTAGCGCAACAGACTAAATTCCATTCGCAATTCTTTTTGTTTAAAACCTTCGGCGTCTTTGCTTATAAAGTCTGCCAATTGTGTGTAGAGCACCGGGCTAGACAGCATTAATCCATTTTGCAGTTCGGGTTTTAATGCCATCTGCTGAACAATTTTTCTGTGTAACGCTGCTTCGCGGTTAAATAGCGGTTCATTAACCTCAAAGAAATTTTCAAGCAAAGCTTCGTTTAAAAAGTAAGCTTCAAAAGACTCAGACAGTGCGATGGAATTTAATGTTTGGAGAAGCGTCAACTGCTCTGCAGCTATTCTTTTGTTGTTAAATATTTTCCGTTTGATATTAATTAGTTGTTGCCTGATTTGATCGTTAGTTTGTTCGCTTATGATTGGAAACAAGGCATCGCATAAAATATTTTTTAGTTCTTCTCGCCTTCTTAAATGATGATGATGCGCTTCTATCAATTTTCCACCTTGTAGGAATGTAAGTTGACCGAAGACCTCATGATTAAGATTTGCGTATCGAACTAATGAATAAGGGAATATTTTGATTGACATAAAATAGTTTATAGGTTAATGGAAAATCATTGGCCAAGTTCAAGTTGATTTTTGATCAGGTGATAGTAATGTCCCTTAATTTGCAACAGCTGCTGATGCGTGCCTACTTCTTTAATTTCGCCTTGCTGAAGCACTACAATTTGGTCAGCATTTTTTACTGTACTAAGTCTATGGGCCACAATTAGTACCGTTTTCCCATGGAAAAAAGTATTTAAATTATTTACAATAGAAAGTTCATTCTGTGCATCAAGAGAATTGGTGGCCTCATCAAGAAAAACATAATCTGGATTCCGGTAAATCATTCTGGCGATCAATAAACGCTGTTTCTGGCCTTCACTTAAACCATAGCCATCTCTTCCAACTACAGTTTCGTATCCAAATGGCATTTTTATAAAAAAAGCATGCATATTCGCCATTTTAGCAGCTTCGTGAAGACGGTTAAAATCTTTGAATTCAGCACCTGCGAAAATATTGTTGGCGATGGTATCCATAAAAACATATCCATCTTGCATTACAACGCCACAATGTTTTCGCCATGATCTGGCATTCATGGTTTCGATGGTTTGGTGGCCAATGTGAATAGTACCAGAAGTACAAGCATAAAATTTGAGCAAGAGCTTAATCAGAGTGGTTTTTCCACTGCCACTCGTCCCCACAATAGCCGTTACTTTTCCAGCCGGGATTTTCAGACTAACATTTTTCAAAACCAGCGCGCTATGCTTGCCTCCGTATTGGAAAGATATTTGATTTAATGAAATATCTACCGGACCATTTCCTGCTAACCCCTCCTCTACGCCGAAATCTTCTTCGGCCTCTTGTTGTACCTCGTCTATACGCAATAAACTGAATTTTGCATTTTGCGAAACCCTTGAGAATTCTACCAGCTGATTTACTGGAGCATTCAACTGCCCGCAGATATAAGTGATGGCGAGCATTCCGCCTAATGTTACCTGATCATGAATCACCAACATAGCTGCCGCATAGGTAATGAGGACGTTCTTCACTTCGTTAATAAAAGCGCCAACGCCCTGCATCTGCTGATCGAGTTGCAAAGCTTCCAGTTTGAGGTCGAAAGATTGATCCTGTAATCCTTCCCAAAGCTGTTTTTTTTCTTCTTCGCTGCCTGTTAATTTGATTTCCTGCATGGCATAGAAAATCTCCAGAAGCAATTGCTGATTTGCAGAGAGTACCTTGAATTTTTTCTGATCGATAATTTTTCTCTTCTGTTGGAAAGAGTTAGACCAGATTATGCTGATGCCGGCACCTGCAATAAATAATAGAAAAATCTGCCAGTTGTAGTGAAGCAAAACGCCACCTAATACTAACAGGGTAATGGCTGATAAGATAAAATTGATCAGTGAATTGGTCAGGAATTCTTCTATCCTTTGATTATCATTTACACGCTGCATATTGTCTCCAGCCTGCCGGTTATCGAAAAATGAGAAAGGTAATTTCATCAGTTTTGCCAGAAAGTCTTTTAGCATCGTGATGCTTGTTCTGGCACCAATTCTAAAAAGAAGCCTCCCCCGGACAAAATCCATCAGCATCCTACCCGTAAAAAGCATAAGTTGCCCCAGGCAAATAAGCAGTAACAGGTTGGTGTTTTTTCCTTGAATCCCTTTGTCTACGATCATTTGGGTGAGGAGTGGAATAACTAAAGAGAAACCGCTTGCCAGTGCCAGACTTACCGCTATTGGAAACCAACCTTTGCGGTGTAACTTCAGGTAAGGAAGCAGATTCCACAAGGACGTTTTATGATCTGGTTTGCTTTCCATTTCTTCAAATGCACTGGTCTTTTCGAGTAACAATACCCGGCCAACCTGTTCGCCATCGTTAATATTCCACCCTGATAAAAATTCTGTGGTGTTTAACATTATTTTACTGTTCAGCGCCGGATCGGCAACGTATACCGACTTATCACTTACTTCATAAACCACAACGTAATGTTCTTTTTGCCAGTGAACTATACAAGGCATTGGCAGCCTGTGAAGCATATTATATTTCAATTCTACAGCCAGGGCTTTAAAACCAATTGTTTCTGCAGCATCGATTAAATCGAGCATAGTAGTACCCTGCTTTCCAATTTTGCACAACTTCCTCAAATGTTGCATGGAAACGCTTTTACCGTGATAGCCGGCAACCATTTTAAGGCAAACAGGACCACAATCCATGGCATCTGGCTGCTTATAAAAGGGATACTTTCTCCTGCGGATAAAATCTTTAACCATGCTGAATTTAAATATTAGCAAATGCAATTTAGTTGCAAATATGTAAAATATAATGCAACTTTGATGCATTATTAAATTAATCTTTTAGATGAAAAAGAATGAATTTGCAACCTGGCAAATGCTAATTAAAAAAGAATTGCTGGTGGTTTACCGGAACAAAACGATGCTCATCTCTACGGTGATGATCTGGACGCTTTTTATTGCCGCTACAATTTGTACATTCTTAGATTATCAATCTGCGCATAAACAAAGAACAGAAGCGAACATGCTTTTCAGGCAACAATGGGAGCATCAGCAACGTAACCCTCATGATGCCGCTCATTTCGGGACTTATCTTTTCAAAACAATTAATCTGCTAAACGTTTTTGATACAGGCTTGGACGATTATGCAGGTAATACCTATCGCATTGAAGCCCATGTGCAACACGAACCTGCTGCTGCGAATGCGATAGGAAATGATGGCTCCATGCGTTTCGGCCGGCTTACGCTAGCCTTAATTATGCAATTACTCATCCCACTACTCATTTTGTTCATCACCTCAACCAGCATCACCTCAGAAAAAGAAAATGGAACGTTAAAAATGCTGCTGGCTCAAGGATTAAGCACCTCCAGGTTAATATGGGCAAAGGCAATTTCCAGTTACCTATTTATAGTAGCAGTGGTTCTGCCAATCTTCCTTTTGATGTTTTCTATGCTATTCATCTCGCCTGATTTTACCATCCTTCTTTCCCGATTACTGTGGATAATATTAGCTTTTCTATTGTATTTTTTGTTCGTTGCCTTGTTGGGTACGCTAATTTCTGCATGGAGTAGTAATTCTGGAAAAGCCCTTTTAACCGCACTAAGCTGCTGGATTTTAATGAGTATTATTTCGCCAAAATTACTCACCGGAATTGCCGATCGCAGTTATTCATCCATGTCTCGTGCTGCTTTTACTGATCTTGTTGAACAAGGCTATAGAAAGGGGCTAAACGGACATGATCCTTATGCAGAACGTGGCGATCGGTTTGTCAGAAATATTCTTAAAAATTTCCATGCAGACTCCATTAGTGAGTTGCCTTTTAATATTGAAGGCTTAACGCTGCAATATCACGAACATTACCGTAGCCTGGTATTTAATCATTATTTGGCACAAGTAGAACGACAGTTTGATAAACAGCAGAATTTCCTCACAATAGCCGGAATATTTAATCCTTTTCTATCTATAAAGCGGTTTTCGATGGCGCTATCCGGCACTGACTATTACCATCAGCAGTATTTTTTCAAACAAGCACAAACTTACCGCAATCACTTAATCAGAAAGCTAAATATGCAATTGGCCTGGCATAGCAAATCTGTAGAAGGCGAATACACAGTTGGCCCTCAATATTTTGCACAAATAAAAAATTTCGATAATCGGCTCCCCCCTATTATTAAAGTTATTCAACTAAATAAGATTGCCTTATACGCTATAGCCGGATGGATTCTTCTTCTCGCCACATTATTACACTTTATTGCTTCACGTTCTCTAGCCCGACATTATGAACCTGCTTAACACCATATTTATTTTCGAATTGCGGATGCTCCGCAGACAACGATTACTCTTGCTGCTAATTGCTTTTTTCTTTCTAACAGGTTTGTACAGCATCTATGATGGTTACCGTTTCACTCAAAAGCAACTTACGGCTATTGATAGTCTGGAACGAACCTATCACAAGAAATTTAATGAACTTGCTACAAATTTCAAAGCAGATACGACTACCGCTGAAGGAAAACTCCGTTATTTGCAAGCAGGCATCCCATCTGTAATTGAATACCAAAATCCGTTAAATGCAATACATAGACCGGCGAAATTAATGTCGCTTTCTGTGGGTCAGCGGGATCTGTTACCTTATTATGAGGTGATCAACAGGCGACGGAATGCCGTTCAGGCATCCAATGCTGAAATTGCCAATCCGGAAATGCTTGCTTCGGGAAATTTCGATCTGGCTTATGTTATCGTTTATTTACTTCCTTTACTGGCCATAGCACTGTCTTATAATACCTGGTCAAAAGAGAAAGAACAACAAACCGACCGGCTATTGGCTGTTCAGGGTCAGCATTTTAAACGCATCATTATTTATAAACTCGGCTTTCGTTTTACAGTGGTTGCTTTATTGGCCTGGTTGCTGAGTACCATTGGAATTGCCAGTGATGCACTTCTTAATTCCTTTGATTTAACAGCCTCATTGCTGTGGTTCTTTACCATCACTGCATATCTGGCATTTTGGTTTTCAGTCTGTTTGCTATTAATCAGACTTGGCCAGAATTCTGCATCGAACGCACTTTATTTATTGTCAGCCTGGTGCTTCTTCCTATTGGTATTGCCAGCCATCACCAACGCTTTTGTTCGCCTGTCTTACCCCATTCCATTGAAAACTGATGAAGCCGTTGCTTTGAGAGAAAATAGCGAAGCCATTTGGTCAATGCCTAAACAAGCGCTTATTGATACGTTTTACCTTGACCATCCTAAATATAACACGCTAAAAAGTGTGGCGGATACCAGCGAAAACAGCACCGTTCGCTTCGTTGCCTATTACGATCTTTTAGGAAAGAAAATGACCACAGCGATAGCAAATTATAACCAGCATCAGCAAAAACAAAATGAAATTTCCGACAATTTAAGTTGGATTAATCCTGCCACGAAAACTCAATATTTACTCAATTCGATAGCAGAAACTGGGTTGACAGACTATCTGTCCTATCAAAACCAGGTGAATCGATTTCAAAAAACCTGGGTTGATTTTATGACAGCATATATTATTCATAACAGAAATTTAACCCTGACAGACTGGCATCATCTTCCCAAATTTGAAATGCTGCTGGCCGCAGGAAAGAACAAAAGCATCATAATCGGCATCCTTGGCTTGCTGATTATATCTGCCTTCTGCCTGTTACTAAGTATAAGAATTAAATCAGAACTATAAATTCAATCACCATCAATTTAACAAAATCACAAAAATGAAGAAAAAACTTTACCTCTCTTTTATTATCCTTATTTACATTCCTCAACTATTTGCACAACAGCAGAACAAAACAAAATCAACCCTTGATTCTAACAAAACGCAGCAGTTGAGAGAAATCAGCATTGCTGTAAAGAAAGCTGCTAAATTAAGAAAGGACACTTTATCCGCTGCTTTAAGAATGCAGATTCCCCTGCTTCAGATGCCACAAAACATCATCAGTATTTCTGCCGCACTGATACAGCAGCAGGGAAGTTTTCAATTAAAAGATATGGCCCGGAATGCCAGTGGAATCTATTTTGGATACAATAGTTCACCTTTTGACAATTCTGCTTCCATTAAAATCAGGGGATTTAATGCATCTACTACGATTAACGGGATGCCGGGCCGACTGGTTCTTGGTGCAACGCTTGATGATGAAGCTTTAATTGAAAATCTGGAATTTATAAAAGGGCCGGCGGGATTTATCAGTGCTGTTGGCGAACCTGGTGGAACACTAAATATTTCCACTAAAGCGCCAAAAGAAAAACTACTTAACGTACAGCTTACGGGAGGCAACTACAATCTTTTCAGGTCTACGGTAGATGTTGGCAGTAAGGCGCTGGATAAAGGATTTTCTTACCGCTTCAATGCTGCCTATCAGCGTCAGAACTCTTATCTTAATTACATGAAAACGGAGAAATACGTTATTGCTCCGGTACTTCAATATAATTTTAGTCCGCAGACTTACCTCATTGCCGAATATAATTACATTCGCGGCGAGGTGAAAAACGGTTCATCAATCAATAAACTTCGCCAGGATAATGATGTGTTGCAAGATCCTATAGGTGTGAATTACAGTGCAGGTGTCGGGCTTCCGCTGAGTGTTGTACAAACGCATACAGGTAGATTCGTAGCTGTTCACAAATTTAATTCGAACTGGCAGCTAACCTCTCAATCTAATTACGTTAAGGCCCCATCTACACAATGGTATATGGTCTCATCAAATAACAGAACCTCAATCAGTTTTGATGCGGGTAAAACCAGGCGAATATCCAGCAACTCAAACATACTAGGTGAAACCTATAACACCAATTTGTTTCTGAACGGTAAATTCAACACCGGGGAGTTTAAACACACGCTCTTAGTTGGTGGTGATTATACTGCAGGAAAAGATTCTCTTTCAACCTATTACGGAAGTAATTCAATCGCGTTCGACCGCAATAACCCAAGTTATGATGTCGATCCGGATGCTGTTGCGGTAACCAAAAGATCCATCAGGCAGGAAAATAAGATTCATTATACCGCGGCATACATTTATGACAACATCGCCTTTAATAAATTCCTGTTAACTGTCGGAGCCCGATATACGGAGTACCGAAATCAAAATATCTTAACCACAACGAGAGGGCCGCGGGCGCCGGATTATTATAAGCAACACGCCTTTTCACCCCGTTTGGCATTAACCTTTACTCCGGATTCTACCTCTTCCATCTACTTTTTATATGATCAATCTTTCGTTCCACAAACTGGTCAGGTTGTCACTGCAACGTCCGATGGCACAACAGCAGGACAGCGCTCAGTTACCGGAACAAAACCTATTGACCCTCAACTTGGAAATAGTTTCGATCTTGGTTTCAAAAAGAATTGGTTCAACGGAAAGTTTTTGACTACCATAAACGGTTTCCACTCGGCCAAGCAAAATGTATCTGCAAGAGATTTTAGAAGTTACACCGCTGCGGCTGGTGCTACGGCTTATTACCTGCAGTTGGGTGAAGTGGTGAGCAACGGAATTGAAGTTGATGTGATTGGGAATATCACCGACCGCCTTTCGCTAGTGGCAAACTACACTTATGTGGATGCGAAAATCACTAAAGACAATAATCTTGACCCGACACCAGACAATCCATCTATCATAGGCCAGAAAATGCCTGATGTACCTCAACAAATATTTAATACCTGGATTCAATACACTATTCCGTTAAAGGGCTATAATAAAATTTCACTAAGTGCCGGACAGACCAGTATTTCAAAACTTTCGGCAATCAGCCAGCGGGATGTTTTCTTGCCGAACTATACAAAATTTGATGCGGGCGTGAGTTTTACAAATCCAAAATATTGGATTAGGGTAATCGCAGATAACCTGGCGAACAAGCGTTATATTTCTTCCGGGGATATTACCACTGATTTCCCTTATGCAGGAAATAACTATTTCTTCGTTGAAGGAGAACCCTTTAACATCAGGTTTTCTGTTGGTCTCCGGTTTTAATTCAATAAAAACAAATTAGAAATCGCGAATTTTGGTTGCAGATCATATGATTTGCAATCAACATTCGCGATTAATCTTAGATCTCGTTACTGTAAACAGATCTTACTGCATCTCTTAAATTATAATTAGAAGCCATAACTTCTCCGTAGGCACCCGCACTGCGGATGGCGAAAATATCACCTCTAAAAGATTGTGGTTGCTCCACTTCTTTACCAAAACAATCTGTGCTTTCGCAAATTGGCCCTACAATATCATATTTAATAAGGTCAGACTCAGGACTTCCGACTTCCAACTTCCGGCTAAGGTTTTCTATTTTATGATAGGCCTGGTACAAAGCCGGGCGCATCAATTCTGTCATGCCGGCATCTAAAACGACAAAGTTTTTCTTTTTACCGTTTTTAATGTATAAGGCTTTCGTAATCAGTGATGCCGATTGCCCGACTAACGCTCTTCCCAATTCGAAGTGCACTTCCTGGCTGGCTTTAACATCCAGAAATTCATCAAAGATCTTGAAATAAGATTCAAAGTCAGGAATCTGATAATCAGGGTTGTAATAGTCGATACCTAAACCTCCACCAACATTTAAAACTTTTAGTGTAAAGCCTTTATCTTCAAACCACGCTGCAAACTCATTTACCCTGACGCACAGGCTTTTATAAACATCCAGGTTGGTAATTTGAGAACCAATATGGAAGTGGATCCCGATAAATTTCAGGTTTGCAGATGCTTTTAACGTTTCAGCACATTCAGGTAAATCCCATGAATTGATTCCAAACTTATTTTCATCTAAGCCAGTGGTGATGTTGTGATGGGTATGGGCATCAACATTAGGGTTAATTCGAATAGCTACCTGTGCTACTTTGCCTTTTGCAGCGGCGAGTTCGTTTAGCACCTCTAACTCTTGAATAGATTCTACATTGAAGCAGAAAATATCCAGATCCAGGGCTTCGTTAATCTCTTTATCAGATTTGCCTACTCCTGCAAAAACGATTTTCTGATGATCGAAACCTACCTCTACTGCTCTTCTCACTTCTCCGGCACTCACGCAATCTGCACCAAAACCAATGCCTTTAATCGCTTCGAGCAAAACAGCATTGAAGTTGGCTTTCAAAGCATAATGGATATGAAACTGATAAGGTGCTGCTGCCTCGGCACAGGTGCGAAGCGTTTTTTGCAGTAAATCAGTATCATAATAGTAAAAAGGGGTTTCTATATTGTTAAACTTTGATATATCTTTATCGGCGAACATGTTCAAATTCCTTATTATAATTTTAATTTTATTTTTTGGGCTGGTATACTTCGGTAATTACCTCGATTTAAAGAATGGAAGAATTACCCAAAAACAATACAATGGAAAAATCCGGTTCTCTATCGTTTTGCTCCTGATTGTATTGTTCCTCTTATTTATCAGAAAATGAAGATCGTAGCAGCTATATTTATTGTACTCATTATTTCTTTAGGATTATTTAATTCTTACAGGAAATACAAAAGTGAATTATTACCATCTCGGTTTCTGGCTTTTCATTTCCTTATCGGATTACTGGTCATAATCGGTGCTTTTTACCTGTTATTCGAATAATCTATTGTGCAGACTTCTTAAAGCCTCCGTTTTATACTCGCTCAAAATCAATAGAGAAACATTGTAATTGCTTCCGCCATAAGAAATCATCCTGATCGGGATATGCTTTAAGCCTTCCAAAACCCTGCTGGCAAAACCATGTTTTTCTGAACCAAAATCACCTACTACGCACACAATACTGTGATTGGTATCTACCTCAACTGTTCCAAAACTTTCCAGTTCTTCTATAATTTTCGGAAGATTTCCGGTTTCATCAATGGTTAAGGAAACGGCAACCTCAGAGGTCGTAATCATATCAATTGGCGTTTTATAGCGCTCAAATACCTCAAAAACACGACGTAAGAAACCATAAGCCAAAAGCATCCGGCTAGACTGAATACGAATCGCTGTGATGCCATCTTTTGCAGCGATGGATTTAATTTTTCCTTTTTCGCTATTGTGTGTAATTAATGTTCCGGCAGCCGATGGTTCCATTGTATTTAATAAACGAACCGGAATTTTATATTTCTGCGCAGGAAAAACAGATTGTGGATGCAAAATCTTTGCACCAAAATATGCTAACTCCGCCGCCTCATCAAAAGATAATTGTGCAATTGGTTTAGTGCCTTTTACCACCCTTGGATCGTTGTTGTGCATTCCGTCGATGTCTGTCCAGATTTGAACTTCTTCCGCTAAAATCGCAGCACCTAGTAAAGAGGCCGTATAATCACTTCCGCCGCGGCGCAAATTATCCACCTCACCAAAGCTATTTCGGCAAATAAATCCTTGTGTAATAAATAATTTATTCCCTTTATGCTGTTCTAAAAGTGGCGTTAAATGTTTAGTGGTAAATGGAATATCAGGCTCATTATCTTCATCTGTTTTCATGAAATCCAAAGCCGGCAATAACACCGATTCAATTCCAATCGACTTTAAATAAATATGATATAAAGTGGTAGATAATAATTCGCCTTGCGCCAATACTACTTTTTCTTCAACCGGGGTGAAAATATCATTGGTTAAAACCGCTAAAAAGCTGAAATGGTAATCAATCACTTCATTCCCCATCTCCTGAAAATCAGCAGCAGGCAAGAGTTCAATTACAAAATCCTTATATTTCTGATATAAATTTTCTACGGCAGTACTTCCGTTCTTCTTATCTCCGGATAAAAAATAATTAGAAATTTCCACTAAACTATTTGTAGTTCCAGAAACGGCTGATAACACTACAATCTGTTCTTCATTTGGATTAATGATATCCAATAACTTCGTCATGCGCTCGGGACTACCAACTGACGTACCCCCAAATTTTAATATTTTCATCTACTTAATTATTATTTTACCTGTGATAAAAACTATCAAAACTTTACATAATTCCTTTTAGAATGTGAAAAAGTTAAGATGGTTTTATTTTAATACCGGAATTTCTTTATTATTGTATCGGGGCGTGAAAATAAGCAAAACAAGCTTAAAAGCAACATCCCCAACAAAATAAAATTTGGATAAATCGAAATAAATGTATTTCGGCCAAACTTCATCTACGAAATTTTGTTCAACACGAGATATTTAATTAAAAAAAAGCTCAATGCAAGCAATTGACCAATCTACACAAGCCACCATTAACCAATGGTTAGGCGGTAATTACGACGAGAAAACAAAGGCAGAAATACAAGCCTTAGTTGATCAGAATGCAACAACAGACCTCATCGATTCATTTTATAAAAGTTTGGAATTCGGAACTGGTGGCTTACGGGGCATCATGGGTGCCGGTTCAAACCGGATCAATAAATACACCATTGGAACGGCCACTCAGGGGTTGGCAAACTACTTAAATAATAAATATCCAGGCGAAAAAATCAGCGTAGCTATTGCACACGATAGCCGCAATAACTCTGATTATTTCGCTAAAATCACTGCTGATGTTTTTTCTGCAAATGGTATTTATGTTTACTTTTTTGAAGAATTAAGACCAACGCCGGAGCTTTCTTTTGCCGTGCGCCATTTCGGTTGCAAAAGCGGTGTAATGTTAACGGCATCTCACAATCCTAAAGAATATAACGGCTATAAGGCTTACGGTGCAGATGGTGGCCAGTTTACTTCTCCTGATGATAAATTGGTAATCGATGAGGTAAACAAAATCACGAGTATAGATGAAGTTAAGTTTGATCGCGTAGAAGCTAATATAGAGTTGATCGGCGAAGCAGTAGATAAATTGTATCTTGATGGTATTACAGCGCTATCAATTTCTCCTGAGTCGATTAAAAGACAACATGATTTAAAAATTGTTTACTCCCCTATCCACGGAACCGGAATTACCTTAGTGCCTAAAGCTTTGGCACAGTTTGGTTTTACCAACGTAACGGTTGTAGAAGAGCAAAGCAAGCCAGATGGTAACTTCCCAACCGTTGTTTATCCAAATCCTGAAGAAAAAGATGCCTTAACCTTAGCGATGAATAAAGCTAAAGAGATTGATGCAGATTTAGTTTTAGCCACCGATCCGGATGCTGACCGTGTGGGGATCGCAGTGAAAGATAATGAAGGCGAATGGGTATTATTAAACGGGAACCAAACCGGAAGTTTATTGATCAATTACCTGTTAACAGCATGGCAGGAGGCAGGTAAATTAGATGGCAATCAATTTATTGTTAAAACGATTGTGACTTCCAACCTGATCGAAGAGATTGCTAAGAAAAAAGATGTTACTTATTACAACACGTTAACAGGATTTAAATATATCGGTCAGGTGATGACTGAGCTTGAAGGAAAGAAATATTTCATTGGCGGTGGCGAAGAAAGCTATGGTTACCTGATCGGCGATTTAGTTCGCGATAAAGATGCCGTGGTTTCTGCCGCATTTATTTCTGAAATGACTGCCTACTACAAAGATAAAGGTGCCAGCTTATATAATGCTTTGCTGGATATGTATGTAGAATACGGTTTATACAAAGAAGATTTAGTGTCGCTTACCAAAAAAGGTAAAACCGGTGCGGAAGAAATTAAAGCCATGATGGTGAAATTCAGGGAAAATCCCCCTGCTACATTAGGTGGTTCTAAAGTGTCGGTATTGAAAGATTACGAATTAAGCCAGGAAACTGATTTGGCAACTGGAAAAGTAACAAAACTGGATTACCCAACTTCAGATGTTTTACAATTCATTACAGAAGATGGAAGCATCGTTTCTGCACGTCCGAGTGGTACTGAGCCAAAAATTAAATTCTATTGCAGCGTAAATGCACCTTTGGCAGATCGTAAGGATTTTGAAAAGGTGAATACTGAATTAGGTGATAAGATTAAAGCGGTAATGGCAGATTTACAAGCTTAGGAAGAAGATTTATAGATCTTGTTGGATCTCTTCGAAAGATAAATTATGACCACAGATGATGTTTCATCTGTGGTTTTTTTTACCCCGTCAGTTGAAACTGACGGCGATGAATTAAACCGCGAAACAGCATCGATAAATCATAACTTCCTAAATCTAATTTTCTGAATTTCCCTCACAAAAGCCTACGCAATTACACACATTACCATTGACTGAAGTCAATGGCTAAAGATTCAACTAGCTTTTGCAAAAACTAATTTTTATTCTTGTTGGAAATTTTACCGCGTCAGTTGAAACTGACAGCGATGAATTAGACCTCAAAACAGCATCGATAAATCATAACTTCCTAAATCTAATTTTCTGAATTCCCCTCACAAAAGCCTACGCAATTACACACATTGCCATTGACTGAAGTCAATGGCTAATTTTTTTTTATAATTGGCTTTACTAAACCGATTATTTTTTCTTTGCCACTCCCAATTTCGTTTGTACATTTGCAACCTAAATACAATGTTTAAAAAAGCCCTTATATTTTTTCTGGTGATCTGTACCATATCAAATTGCTATATGCAATTGATAGTGTATTCAGCTTATCAGATGAATAAGGATTATATTACTTCGGTATTTTGTATCAATAAAGCACATCCTGAACTGCATTGCGATGGACAATGTTTCTTAGCTAAAAAATTGAAAGATTTAGATGGGAAGAATAAACAAACGCAGGAAACGCTAAAGAGAATTGTAGAAGCTGATCCTGAGTTCCGGGTTTTAGCAATCAACCATCACCTGCCCTATTTCCTAATCAAATCTGAAAGCCTTTATCTGGAAAAGACAATCAAAGACCTTTCCATTTCTATTTTTCATCCGCCGAAAATGGCTTAAGTAATTTTATTTATTGGCCGTCACCCTGAATTCATTCCAGGGTCTTTATTGCTATTCAGATGCCGAATTAAATTCAGCATGACGACCGTATTAAAAATCCTCTAAATTTTTTCACTTATCCAATTTTCATTAGAATGAAATTATCACAATACTTATTGGCATTGTTATACCCTGTTATACTCCTATCATGCAAAAAAATGCAGATGAAGTTACCTCAGATATCAAATTGAGCTGTATACCGGAGTTCGAACATCAGCTAAATGGAGCAGTGTTAAATTTAAATACCCCTACTTATGAAAATGCAAAAGGGAGAAGATTTTAAAATAAACATCTTCAAATATGATGTAAGCAGTATTAAATTAGCAAGGCTGATTGGAGCAAATACTTTCTACAAAAATATGGCACTAAGCGCTGGAATACAACAAAACACCTGAGAAGCTGAAACCAATCACCCTATGAGGGCAGGTAAGGTTTATCTCAAAATTACTTATAATTTTTAAATACAATTAATATGAAAAACACAATAACACTGGGATTTTGCCTGATCATTTTTCTTTTCAGCGCCTGCAAAACAGCACCAGATTCGAAAGCAGTAAAAAAAGAAGTTCTTAATATTCACGATAAACTGATGATCGATGGGGGAAAAGTAATGTCCAACAAAATGAAGTTAGATTCGGTATTAAAATCTGACAAGATAAAATCTCCGCAGGATTCAGCAAAAGTGGCTGATCTGATCATGAGCTTAAATAAAGCTGATGAGCGGATGATGGATTGGATGCATCTCTTCAATGATGAGTTCAAAGGTAAAAACGAACAGGAAGATCTGGACTATTATAAATCCGAAATGGTGAAGATTAGAAAAGTTGAAGACGATTATATTAAAGTAACCAAAGCATCAGACTCGGTTTTGAAAAAGTATAATATTGCACCAGCAGCAAAAATGAATATGGAACACCATAAGCATTAGCGCTTTGCCTGAAAAATCGTTCTTTTAAATAATTAAAAGCATCTCCGCAGAAGGAATAACGCCCTTTTGCAGAGACCTTTTAAATAAGCACAATTATAGAATGAAGCAACAAAACTACATTTAATTATCTTCTGCAAAACAGAGGTCGTATATTTACATATTAATAAAAAATCATGAATAAAATAATTTCTTCGATAGCAATTTGCATGCTATCCATTGCCCTACTTTCATCTTGCAAACAAGATAAAAAGCTTCCGTTCTACGGCGAGCGCCATGCAGAAACGGTTAGAGATGCAGCAGGTGTAGAGAAAATAGATACAGTTTATCAAACCATTCCCAATTGGTCGTTTTTAAACCAGGATAGTATAGTAACCACAAACAAAGCCACAGATGGAAAAGTCTATGTGGCAGATTTCTTTTTTACATCTTGCAGCACCATTTGTCCGACAATGCACCGAAACTTAATGACGGTTTATAATGATTTTAAAACAAATCCAGATGTAATGTTTGTATCGCATACCATAGATTTTAAGTACGATAAACCATCAGTATTAAAAAAATATGCACAAAAACTCGGTGTGGATGGAGACAAATGGCAATTTCTTTATGGAAGCAAGGACAGTGTTTATACCTTGGCCGAAAAGAATTACCTGGTGGCGGTTGGCGAGGATAGCACGGCAAAAGACGGCTATATTCATCAGGGATATTTAGTGTTAATTGATAAAGACAGACGCATCCGGGGCGCTTATGATGGTACGAAAGAAGACCAGGTAGAACAATTGAAAAAAGATATTCCGGTTCTATTGACAGAGTATAAAAAGTAAACCTGAACCATAATCGTCATTTCGACCGAAGCGGAGAAATCTTTCTAACCAATTGCAAAATTTATCGGCTAACGCCAGAAATGACGGTTATTTAATTTTAACAACCCATCTATGCGCAAATACATCATCACCATTGCCTTTCTATTTTCAGTTATCTTTGTAATCATATCCTGCCAAAACCAGGAAACCATCGATTTACAAAACTATATGTCTAACGGAAAGGAACTTTATAGAACCAAATGCCAGAATTGCCATGGGGAAAATGGTGAAGGTTTAGGTCAGCTTGCTCCGCCCCTTACAGACACTTTATTTTTAAAAACCAATAAAACGCGATTGGCCTGTATAATCCGGAATGGAATTGAAGAATCTATTGTTATTAATGGAAAAACGTACAAGGAAAAAATGCCGGCTTTTCCGGAATTAGCTGATATAGATGTAGCCCAGGTAATGGTTTACATTACCAACTCATTTGGAAACAATCAGGGCTTTGTTCCTTATAGCAAGGTTTCTATTCAATTACAGAATTGTAAATAATCAAAATTCTTGCTGTCTTTTTAATTAAAAACAAGCATATTTGCGCAAAATGCAGGTTGTTCTATCGCTGTTTCGATTTATCGGAAGAGAGGAAAGTCCGGGCAACGCAGGGCATCCCGCTTTCTAACGGAAAGGGATTGAGGAATGAAAACCTGAATCACGGATTAGTGCAACAGAAAATATACCGTCTTAATGTAAAGTTAGGATAAGGGTGAAAACGTGCGGTAAGAGCGCACGAGCATTGCAGGCGACTGTAGTGGTTTGTAAACCCCGGGAGTTGAAAGACCAAATAGGCTAACGCATGTAGGGCTGCCCGTCCGATGTTAGTGGGTAGGTCGTTAGAGATAAATGGCAACATTTATACTGGATTAATGATAGAAGTTCTGAGCAATCAGAAAACAGAACCCGGCTTATAGACCTGCATTTTTTTACTTTCCTAACATCAATTGATATATTTGATTCGAATCTATACTCTAAAGCAGTAGATGAATACAGGTCATACGTTTTTTTACCTGACCATCAGTGACTTTACAGAACGGTTCTTAAATCTATTAAAAAGACAATTGGCGATTATAAATAGATTGAAACATTTTTATTGATTTACCGTTTATAGCCATAATTATTGTAGGAAAAAGTATACATTAATTTAAAAATAATATCTTCGCATTCAACTAGAATAAACACTAAATGGCCAAACTATTAATTATTGATGATGAGCGAGCAATAAGAAGTACCTTACGCGAAATTTTGGAGTACGAAAATTATGACGTTGAAGATATCGATAACGGTATCGACGGCCTTGAAATGATCAAAAGGACAAATTTCGACCTGGTACTCTGCGATATCAAAATGAATAAGATGGATGGTATGGAAGTGCTTGAACAGGCGCAATTACTGAAACCCGATCTACCTTTCATCATGATTTCTGGTCACGGAACGATTGAAACCGCCATTGAAGCCAGTAAAAAAGGTGCTTTTGATTTTATCTCCAAACCACCAGATTTAAATCGTTTACTAATCACTGTTCGTAATGGTTTAGACCGTGGAAATTTAGTTACCGAAACAAAGGTTTTAAAGCGTAAGGCCAGCAAAACCAGAGAGATTTTGGGTAAGTCAGAAAGTATCTCCAAAATTAAAGAAACCATAGAACGTGTTGCACCTACTGAAGCCCGTGTTTTAATTACTGGTGCAAATGGTAGTGGTAAAGAATTAGTGGCGAGGTGGTTACATGAAAAATCTAATCGTGCTGATAATCCGTTAATCGAAGTAAATTGTGCCGCTATCCCTTCAGAATTAATTGAAAGTGAGCTATTTGGTCATGAAAAAGGTTCCTTTACCTCTGCAGTAAAACAGCGGATTGGTAAATTTGAACTGGCCAACGGCGGAACATTATTTTTGGATGAGATTGGCGATATGAGTCTCTCGGCGCAGGCAAAAGTGCTGCGTGCCTTGCAGGAACATAAAATCTCCCGCGTAGGCGGTGAAAAAGAAATTGAAGTTAACGTTCGCGTACTGGCGGCAACCAATAAAGATTTGCTTAAAGAAATTGAAGACGGTAATTTCCGGATGGATTTGTACCACCGTTTAAACGTAATTAATATCCATCTTCCGCATTTAACAGAACGTACAGATGATATCCCGGTGATTGCCCAAAACTTTTTAGAAAGTATTTGCAGCGATTACGGAATGCCTGTTAAAAAAATTAACGACAGCGGAATGGCCGCATTGCAGGCTTTACCATGGACGGGTAATGTACGGGAGTTACATAATATGATCGAGCGTTTAATTATTTTAAGCGATAAAGTAATTACTGAAAATGACGTTCGTGCCTTTGCTAATCCAGGTGGCGGTACAAACATCGGCGCGGCAACCAGCACTCAAATTGCAGGTGCCAGTGGTGGTTCTGGCATGTCATCTTCTTTTGATAGCTTTAATAATTTCCAGGATTATAAAGACCATGCTGAGAAAGAATTTATCAAATTTAAGCTTGAGAAAAACAACTGGAACGTATCCAAAACTGCTGACGAAATTAATATTCAAAGAAGTCACTTATACAGCAAGATTGAGAAGTTCGGGTTAAAAAGAGATACCGCCTAGCTGCCAAGAGAATCAATCTCAGGCAATGTAATTTGTTAGTGCATGAAATATTTCGATGGATTAATCTATCACCAGAAAAGCAGGAAATAATCCTGCTTTTCTGGTGATAATATTATGCACTAAAAGTTTCTTCTTAAGATTGTGGTTTAACTCATATAGTCATTTTGCCTCATTAGCAGTGCTCTATACTTATTGAATATCGCAGTTTTTGAAACAAAGCCCTTATAACGGTTCGCCTCATCAATTACTGGCAAAAGCCAAACATTATCTTGTTCCATTTTTTGTAACACCACTTTTAAATCGTCGTTTTCCCTGATGGTATTGGGTGCCAGCTGAACTAAATCTGTAGCTAACAGATTTAGTTTATCCGGATTGTTAACCATTGCGCTAAACAATTCTTCTACGTAGATAATACCTTTAAAATCGCCAACCTCATCTGTAACGGCACAAATATTTTTATGTGATTGAACGATTTCATTCATCTTTGCAGCAATCGAATCATCCATCTGTAGCTGAGGATAAGTTTTTTCAATCAGGTATTTTAATTTCATCTGGTTTAAAACTGTTGTATCCTTATCCTCATGAGAAAGCAATTCACCTTTATCGGCAAGTACCTTTGTATAGATAGAATGCTTCTGAGCGCTTCGATTAATGGCATAAGAAATAGCAGTGGTAATCATCAGCGGCACCATTAATATGTAGCCACCCGTGATCTCTGCAATCAGGAAAATTCCGGTAAGGGGTGCATGCATAATAGATCCAAGAGCAGCGGCCATTCCGGCTACGATGAAGTTAGATACGTTTAGATGTGCTAAACCTGAAAGGTTAACCATGTATGCGAAAATAAAACCAATTAGGCCGCCCATAATCAAGCTCGGTGCAAAGGTGCCCCCATTGCCGCCAGCACCCAAAGTAATTAACGTTGCCAGCGATTTCATGAAAATGGTTACCACTGTAAATAAAATAACTAAAGGCGCAATAGTATTATAATCTTCAAAAATACTGTTGTTAATTACGGCCAAATACTCTCCCCTTAACAGGTTTTTCATGGTAATATAACCTTCACCATAAAGTGTTGGGAAAAGAAAAACCAGAACCCCAAGCATCAGGCCACCAACAATTACCTTGGTGTAAGGATTTTTAATTTTATAGAATAAACCCTTTACAGCATAATTGGCTTTTGTAAAATAGATGGAGAACAAACCAATTAATCCCGCCAGTAACACATAATAAAACAAGGCATTAATTTGCCAGCCTTCCGTTACGAGGAAAAATAATTGTTGGGTATAAAATATCCTGGCCACTACTGCCGCTGTTGCCGCAGATAATAACAAAGGAATAAAAGCCGGAATGGTAAATTCTGGCAAAAGAATTTCAATAGCGAAAACGATTCCGGCCACGGGACTGTTAAAAGCGCCGGCTATACCGGCCGCCGCACCACAGGCCACCAGCATGGTAATTTCACGGTAAGACAAGCCTAAAAAGCGACCCAGATTCGACCCTATTGCAGAACCACTCGTAACAATAGGCGCTTCCAGGCCTGTTGACCCACCGAAACCAACCGTAATGGCCGCAGTAATGATTTGAGAATAAATGTTATGGGCCTCTACCCTGCTTGATTTTTTTGAGATGGCATAAAGCAAAGGTGTTAACCCGGTTTCGAACTTGCTTCTCCTGATGAAATATTTAATATATAAAACAGTAAGGAAAATACCAATCATTGGAAAAATAAAGTACAGGTAATACTTGTATTTCCAATGCCAGTCTGATTGAAGAAATTCTTCAATATGATGGGTTAAACTTTTAATTGCAGCTGCCGCAAGTCCGGCAAGAATACCAACGATTACTGCCAGTACGATCAGAAAATTACGGTTTGATATTTTTGACTTTCTGTATTGGTTAACTTTATCAAGGTAATTTACAAAACGGATATACATTCTATCGAATTTTAATAGAGAGTGATTGTTCCAAATGTAGTTAAAACAGATTGTGCAGACAATCTTTAATTCAATTATTATGCGTCAAACTTATCTAAAAGCTTAATTAAAGTGGCAAAATCCTTTGGGTATGGAGCGTCAATAACAATGTCCTGGTCATCCAATCCTTTAAAAACCAAATGCCTTGCATGTAAAGCAAAACGTTTCATAATTGGCTGTTCATCTTCACCTTTGGTTAATTTATATCCACGTTTAATGGATGATAAAAAGACTGGCTTACCTTTATACATATCATCTCCAACAATGGCAGCTCTTTGCGTAGCCAGGTGGATTCGGATCTGGTGCATTCTGCCGGTAATCGGCTTACATTCTACCAGTGTATAATGCTTATAATATTTTAATGAATCAAAAATCGTTTCTGCTCTTTTGCCTTCGGCACGATCAATCGTTACATTTTTATTTCCATCATTTAAAATTGGTAAATCCACTAATAATTTATCGAAAATTACATGGCCATCAACCACTGCATGATAGGTTTTATTAACCTTTCTGCGTTCGAACTGCATTGATGCATGACGGTAAGCCTCAGGATTTTTTGCAATAATTAAAGCTCCGGAAGTTTCCTTATCCAAACGGTGGCACACTTGTGCGTCATCGCTATACAGTTTCGCTAAACGCAACACATTGGTTTCACCAGATCCACCTCTTTCATCAAGCGAGGCAAGAAATGGTGGTTTGTTGATCACGATAAAATCGTTGTCTTCAAAAAGGATAAGGTCTTTAAAATTTGGATACTTCAATCTGAAAAATATTAATAAGCCGCAAAAATACAATTTTATTTTTATTGCTAAGGGATTAAGCTGAAGGAAAGGATTTACTCAAGAATTAAACCACAGATGCGAAGGATGAACACAGATGAGGGTAGCACGATTGAAAAATTAACCACAGATGAAAAGGATAAACGCAGATCAGGGTTGGGTTATTGTAGTGTGCTAACAAGAGATGTTCCCGCATCAAACCCTGCCCCAGTAATAAGGTGCAGAAAAATATGATCGATGGCCTGATTTTACTTAAACCAAACATTTACTTTTCTAAATTACAAGCCTGGCTTATATTATCTTCGATGCCTTATATGTAAACTTAACCAATAAAAATGGCAGATGAAGACTTAACAACTAAAAGACATTAAAAATCGTCATAAGATCTCTGGCCAAAATAGTATAGCAAAAAAGATTGCTTCAGCCAATGAAAAATTGGCTTCGCAAGGACGATTTTACTTTAAACCCTCGATCGTCCTGATGAACCTGATTCAGCATCTTTTATTTACAACATAGGTTCTGAAATAAATTCAGAATGACAATTTATTGATAGCACCCCGCTATGGACACCCTGCTCTCCGGTCTGGGAAGATGATGTTAAAGATAGATCCTGAAACAAGTTCAGGAAGACGACCGTTTTAATCCACCGTTCATATTATTGCAAGATAGCCTGTACTAACATCAAGAACCGTATAAATCCAAAGCCGAACCCTGCTATTGCCCCCCTGCTCCGGCCTCAGAAATGATGGAAGGAGAAAACGTTAAAGCTTCGAGCACAAACTTTCATTACCCACAACCCAAGGCAGTGCGTCCATCCTGATCCTTCATCGGGAACTTGTGCTGCCGAAATAAGCTTAACGATTTTATCCGACATCAGATCCAAGCCTTTGAGTTATTCATCTGGTGTTTATGTTTTTAATGGTATTCATAAGCTCGCTGAAAAGCTCGGTTTAGAGCCCTTCGGCGGCCAGCCAGTACATAAAAAACGCAGGGCTCCATAATGCCTCTACATAACGGTGAAAAGAATAAAAGAGAATAAGAAATATTTATCACATTCCAAAAATCATATTTCAAACGAAAGCCATTATAAACTGTTAACTACTTAGTAAACAATCGGAAAACTAAAAATCACTACCATGAAAAAAAAGCTTAACCTGATTATTGTTGCCAGCTTCGTGCTAATGGCAGCCGCCTGTTCGAAGGGCGAAATAGTGGAAACAGATCCCGAAATCGTTCCCATAGCGGAGGGGCCGGGAGTAGAAACCAATCCACCGAACACGAGTTATAAGCCGGCCTTTATTGGCCAAACCAGAGTTGGGGCTGTTCGTACCAGTACGGCCTTTCAAGGCACCGCTATTGCCACTACCCTTACGGCGCCATGGGGAATCACCGCATTACCTGATGGAAGACTATTAATTACACAAAAGGCGGGTACCATGCGTATTGCAACCACCAGCGGGGTATTAAGTAATGCCATTACGGGCCTTCCGGCAGTTAACGCTAACGGGCAGGGTGGTTTGTTAGGGCTTTGCATCGATCCGCAGTTCACCAGCAACAGAATGGTATACTGGGTATTTTCAGAAAATGTAGCTGGCGGTACACAAACGTCTGTTGCTAAAGGAAAACTTGCAGCAAATGAGCAAACAATTGAAAATGCCACCGTTATTTATCGCGCCGGCCCGGCCTACAATGGAACGCTACATTATGGTGGGCGCATCTTGTTTGATCGTACTGGGAACCTGATCATAAGCACGGGAGAGCGTTCAGACCTTGCCACCAGACCTCTGGCTCAATCGGTAACTGCAGGGCTTGGAAAAGTTATCCGCATTAACACCAATGGACAGCCGGCCGCCGGAAATCCAACCTTTTCTACAGGAGGTGCCTTGCCAGAACTCTATAGTATTGGCCACCGAAATCCACAGGGACTTGCCCTGCATCCCGTTACCGGAGAAATTTGGCAAAGTGAACATGGCCCTCGCGGTGGCGATGAATTGAACCGTTTACAAGGCGGCCGAAACTATGGCTGGCCAACCATTACCTACGGCATAGAATACAGTGGCGCAGCAATTGGCTCGGCTATCCAGCAACAAAACGGACTCGAGCAGCCTGCGTATTACTGGGATCCTGTAATTTCACCAAGCGGCATGACTTTCTATAGCGGAACCCGAATTTCCGAATGGCAAAACAACCTTTTTATTGCTTCACTCAGCGCAACCCACATTGCCAGGCTGATCATTGCAAACAATCGCATAGTTGGAGAAGAAAGGCTTCTTGCCAGTGAAGGCCAACGTTTCAGAGACATTACCCAGGGTAAAGATAATGCCCTTTATGCTGTTACCGATGGTGGCAGGCTCTACCGAATTGACAGATTATAGATAAAATAGAGAAATTATTAAGTTTAAAGCGCGTAGCGGACTTCAATCCATGCGCGCTTTTTCTATAAAGACTAAGCGGTATTCAACATAATGTTACTTACGGCACTTTGAAATTCTTTCCTTTTCTGGTAGTTTTACCACAATAATGAAAAAAATCGCCTTTGCCTCCCTCCTTCTGATTGCCGGCTTTTCAGCTGCTGCACAAACCTATCAACCGGTTACCAGCAAGAATAAAACATACCTGGCAACCATTAGAGGGCTTACCTATACTTATAAAGATGGCGTAATCACGTTAAAAAATAATGGCAAATATGATCTGGGTACAGTAAGTATTAATGCTTCCTCTAAAAAAGATACTACCTTATTTGGCATCGCTTTATTTGAAGAAGGGATGGAAAAAGGAAAAACTGAAAAGGCTACCGTTTATTTTACTACCGGAAATGGAAAAGACATGCATGAAATTCCACTCGCTAAAGTAGATCAGAAAAGTTTAATATTCTCTTTCGATAAAGCAACCAGGGCAATAAAATAGCTATTTAAGTAGAAACTCCATTGAATTTCAAGATTTAGAAAATATTAGCCAGCGTAGCTGAATTTGGCAGAAGTTTATAAAAATTTTTGAGAATGCTATAGACACACCTGTATAAAATAGTCTGAGAACGCGATACCGATGATATTTTAATCATCAAATTGTATCCATTACAAATTCACCTTTTTCTGATGCGATCTGATTTCCCCATATAGTAATTGTATCTAAAACAGGTATAAATGTTTTTCCAAAATCTGTAAGACTGTAAATAACTTTAATAGGAGGCTTTTTACCATATACTTTTCTTGATACCAGGCCATCTTTTTCTAATTGTTTTAACTGTAAACTCAATGTCATTTCAGTGATATGCGGTACTTCTTTTCGAAGCTCGTTATAACGCTTTTCAGTGTCCTTTAGATGATATAAGATCACCGCTTTCCATTTGCCACCTATCAAATCCATCGCAAGGCTTACCGTACATGGGTAAATTTTTCCATTTAGTTTTACATGATCAGCAATACATTCTGTTTTCATACAATAATTTTTGACCTATCGTTTTCGATAGTTATTGCAAATCTATCATACTAAAAATACTTTTGCAACTATAATTTTTATAGTTATTAATAAATGATGAAATCAGATTGGAAAGCAATGGAGGCAATTGAACAAAAAGATAAACCCCTGATCACTATTGTTGGTGTTTTGGGTAAACAGGGACTGAGTGCAGCACGTACGCTGTTAGATAGCGGGCGGTATCGCGTACGTGGGATTACCCGGAGGATTGATTCTCCGGACGCCCGGAGCTTGGCCGAACAAGGAGCTGAACTCGTTAGTTTACCGCTTAATCTGGGCTATAAAAAAGATTTCGTGGAAGCATTCCGGGGATCATATGGTATTTTCATGATGACACCAGGCATTGCTCCTCCGCAAACCCATGAGATGGAATTGGGTATACAACTAGCCGATGCAGCCGTTGAAGCAGGGGTGCAGCACGTTATCTTTAGCAGTCTGGAAAATGTAAATAAAATTACGGAAGGGAAAAAGTTTGCTCCCCATTTTACAGATAAGGCTAAAATTGAAGAGTATATACGTACGCTTCCAATCACAAGCTCGTTTATCTACATGGCTTTTTTCTACACCAATCTTCTGGAGTTTTACCCTCCCCGCATGGAGGGCGACACACTGGTATTCCCTATTTATTTACCAAAGGATTTCCGAGCGCCATTTGTAGACCCCCTTACGGCCACCGGACCAGCTGTACTGGAGATTTTTTCACATCCTGAATATTATGCCGGTAAGTCTTTGCCGGTAATAGGCGATATGATCTCCCCCCAGGAAATGGTAGATACTTTTGTCCGCGTTACGGGAAAGAAGGCTGTGTATAGTTCAGCATTTACAAGAGCCGAAATGCTTCACCATTTCCCGGAATTTAGCGATAATGAGCTTTTGGTTAGTGAGATTCTGGGAATGGCGGAATACGCAGTTGAATATGATTATTTTAGTAAAGACCGTGATCTGCTATGGAGCCGGCAGGTGAACGATAACAGCCTTAATTGGGAACAATTTTTGCGAACTACTGGCTGGCGGGGTGAAAGGCTATCATTTTAATACTTTATGAATAAAGGCTTATTGAATGCCCGTATAATTCAAACACTCTGGATGGGGGCTGCGAAATGCCTTCGACCAAAGCCAGCGCACTATTATAATTCACGGAGAAAGTTTACACTGAATTAATCTCTTTTTATATGAGATTCTGTATAAATTTAAGGTTTTTCCCTAAAAGCAAAAACCCTGCTAATCGTGCGATTGCAGGGTTTTATACGTCTTGATAGTCTTTGGTGTGATCCCGCTGGGATAATGATCTATTAATCCAATCGGTACTAGATAAGCAGGTTATTAAAATTATATAATCAACATTTCAATGTGGGCACCAGTTATTTTGATATGATTTGACTAGTTTTGAAAGAACAATTTGTTTAATACAATATAGCTATTATTTGGTTATTTTTTTTACCAAATAATATCAACATCATGTATTCTATTAAAACCTACCATATTCGTACACGCCCAGCTGGCGGCAAGAATAGCTTATTTTTGGAATCAATGGAAAAGGCATCGTACCAAGCATCCATGTTCCTAACAACACCATTTACGCGATACTCAGCAGGCGAATGATAGTCCCTAAGGTTCATACGGGACGCTTCTGGTGAATAGAGCGTACGGCTAACCTGAGCCAATGAAAGGAAATACCTTTGGTCACCAGTATAGCCACCCAAAGCAGGGGAATTTTCCTTATTTTCTTTGAGATAAAGTTGATAAGTGCATATACCAATAAATTTGACCCCCTTTCGCCAATTTTAAATTGACCCCCAGAGTTGTTGCTTGAAAAAAGCAGAA
>NZ_WKKH01000029.1 GCF_009674725.1 Pedobacter petrophilus
GTTACAACCTTCCTAAAACAAAATATTATTTGGAAAAATTTTAATTATTATTTGGATTTAAACACAGTTCATCCTGAGCCTGTCGAAGGACGCTTAAAATACTATTTAAGGCATTTCGACAAGCTCAATGTGACAATATTAAAAACAAATTCTTTAAAAACAAATCCTCATTTCACGCTAAAATGAAGGATCTGCCGGAGTGTTAGTATTATTATCCCGCTCCTGGAAGGGGTAAGGAAAAAAGTTCCGTTTCCGCTCTGCAATTGGCTGATTGAACCTCCGCATATCTTCAATTTTTAAACCTGAAGCATAAAGCTCAATTGATCGGTGTTTATAAACCAAATCCAATAATTGCTGCTGCGTATAGGGTCCGGTGAGCGCTGGCAAAGCCGCTGCAACACCAAAAACATCAGTAGTTTTTGTCACTACTATATTTAGTTCTGTTAAAGCTTTTTGCAAATCTGATTGCCTGGCATAAACTTCTGCCTTGATCAAAGTGATCTCTCCGGGTAAATAAATCGGGAAAGGCGTTGAAGTTGCCGTAGCAAAGCCAGCCATCCGTAATGTGGCGGGGGCTCCTGCCAACACCGTATAAAATGGTATCCGCTTATCTGCTACATCAGGCACATTTGCCCCACTTAAGCCTAAATTAGCGTTTAGCGGCTGAAAAACATTGTTTGATGAAATGATTGTAAATAAAATATTAGGAGAAGTTGCATCAAAATTAAAAGCAGACGCCCTGGTTAAATCTACGGCATTGGCCTCCGTAAAAGCCAAAGCATAGTTTCCGGAAAACAATGCGTACCTCGCTTTTAGCGCATGGATGGTACTTACAATATTGATGGCCGGGACGTTTGAGTTGAAACCTGTTGAAATGGGATTTGCCGCAATGGTTGTTAATGCATTATCCAATACCGAGATGGCTTTAGCGAAACCTGCATCCCGGGTAATAAATGCAACATTTTTACCTGTACCATCGGGAATCCTTTCCCAATATTGCGATAAATTTCCAATTGCCAAAGCTTTAAAAATGCTTGAATAGGCAATCAGGCCGGAAGCATAGCCCTTATCACCAAGATTATTGGCATTGGTAATTACTAAATCCGCATCGTAAATTATCTTGTTGGCGCTGGTCCATAGGTTAAATAAAATGGTGTTAGTTCCATCTACCGCAGTGCCGCCAGTACTGAGTTGCAATTCAGGGATATTGCCTGAATTTAATAACGAAAACTCATTGGTTACAAAGCCGTTTGCAGCAACCGAATTAAACATTACGCCTGTTCTGCTTAAGGTATAAACCCTTTGCAAACCAATTGCAACCGCTGTTAAACCTTGCTGAGAAGTGAGCGCAACATCTGCTTTTGCCCTGGAAGGATCCTGATATTCTTTTGTACAGGAGGATAAACAAACTGCCCAGGAAAACGCAACACAGGTTATATACTTTGAAGTGGTGTATCTCAAATTTTTCATAAATTTTTCCTTTATCGATTAAAATTTAACTTGTAACCCTAAACTAAAGGTTCTTGGAATCGGAACGGAACCAAAATCGATGTTTCTTAAAATGGTAGACTGACCGCCGGAGTTTACTTCAGGATCATATCCTTTGTAATTATCCCATGATACCAGGTTTCTTCCGCTCAGCGTGATGGTTAAATCCCTCAGGTATTTCACCTTCCCTACATTATAACTCAATGAAATTTCTCTTAGTTTCACGAAAGATCCATCATCAATCCGCCATTCTTCAGTAGCATAAACCCCGGCAACATAACCTCTTGGCAGCTGTCCGAGTTGTTCCGCTTCGGCCACTTTTCCATTGCCCACACCCTGGCGGGTTCTCCAGTCTGCATTCCACACATCGCCGCCCTGCACCGCATCCAATTGTACATGCAGGTTGAATTTTTTATAACTGAAATCATTCACAAAAGAGGCGGTATAATCAGGGTTTGGATTGCCCAGTACTTTCCTCAAAGTTGTTCCGGCAGGCAAACCATCGGCCCCGCGTTGTGGGGTAAAGGTGGTTGCTGAAGTTTGTACGCCGCGCTCCAACTGCGGGATTCCGGCAGCATTGGTTAATAAACTTCCATCCGGATTACGGGCGAAAAAGGTTCCATAAAAAACACCAATCGCTTCGCCGTCAATAATGGCTACCGGAGCTCCCGGATTAGTGGCAAACAACCTCAAACCACCTACGTTTAGTGCCTGATTTCTATTCCTGTTGAAAACCACAGTGGTATTCCAGGTAAAATCTTTTGCTTTTAATGGCGTTGCGTTTAACACCAGCTCAATCCCCTTATTTCTTAATGAACCAATGTTATCTAAGAAGCTGGAAAACCCTGTTGATGGTGCTGTAACACTTGCAATTAACAAATCACTCACCTTTTTATTGTACCAGTTAAACTGCAAACCTAATCTGTTTTTGAAGAATGATAAATCGGTACCCAACTCCAATTCGCGCTGGCGTTCTGGTTTTACATTTTCATTGGCAAGCGTTGCGCTCGAAAACAGTGATGCCCGGCCTAAAAATGATTGGGTGCTGTAAGCATTGATCCGATCGTAAGCACCAATACCGGTTAAGTTACCAGATTCGCCGTAAGCCGCCCTGATTTTAAAAGTATCCCACCAGGAAGATACACCAAGATCTTTCCAGTAATCAGCAGAGGATAAAACATAACTTCCATTGCCTTTAAAATAGGTTTGTGTTCTGTTATCAGATCCAAAAACAGTTGACTGATCTACCCGAACTGCTCCTGTTAAGAACAAATGATCTTTGTATTTAAACGTTTGCTGTAAGTATCCGCCTGTTACCGAAAGCTGTGTTCTGCCATCAACACTTGGCAGTTGAGTTGCCGCAGCATTTACGGTTTCAATCAGCGGCGCTAAACCACGGCCGTTAACCAACTGATATCGCGTTTGTTCATATTGAAAGGAATAACCCAACTGCGTGGTGGAAGCGATTTTATCTGAAATTTGGGACTGGTAAGTAGCATTGATCTCATTGTTAAACTGGAAAGCATTGTTGCCTGCGGTACTGGCATAACCATTTAGTGTACCATCTAAAGCTGCACCGCCACCAAAAAAATCCGGGTTTACGTTATAAGCATATGGCGGAATATAGGTTGAGCCATTTGCACCAGAATTATCTACACCAAGCAAGAAGTTTAAAGTCAGGTTTTTTACCGGATAGAGTTTCAGATTAGCGCTGGAAATGATTCTGTTCGTTTCCTGGCGTTGTTTAATGTCTTCAATTACGGAAACCGGATTAACCCTTCCGCGTTCGCCCACAGGCAGCAGATTACCATTGGCATCACGCGCAAATATATCATGGAAATTACCAATAATGGTTACGGAGTTCATTGGAGAAAAGAATGAGTTTCCATCTGGTTTTTCGTTCGCTGCGCTTCTGATGTAATTCATCCCGACACTTAAAGATGCCCAATCGGTGATCTTTTGATCGATGTTTGCACGAAGATTATACCTGGTAAAGTCAGTATTTTTGATAATTCCCTGATTGGTGAAATAGCTGGCTGAAGTATAAAACTTTGTATTGTCTGTACCTCCGCTAATGGAAACTGTATTATCTGATCCATATCCAGTTTGGAAAATATAATCCTGATAATTATAGCGGGTAACCGGAGTGGTATTGGTGAGCAAAACGGCAGGTGTATTGGGTGTAACCACCGCAGTTTGAATAACATCTTGTGTAAATGAATTTACCGAACCACCAAACTTAACCGGCGACTGATTGACCTCAATTTGCTTCCGTAACTCGCTCACCGTTAAACTGGTATTAAAAGTAACCTGTGCTTTGCCACTCACGCCTCTTTTTGTAAAAATCTGAATCACACCAGAGTTGGCGCGCGAACCATAAATAGCGGCCGCCGCTGCACCGTTTAAAACCTCAATCCGATCAATATCTGCCGGATTAATATCGACCATTCTATTCTGCCCGATGCTTCCAACCACATTCCCACCATCAAAATTGGCAGAGGTATTGGTTACCCTGGTGGTAGAATTGTTCACAATCACTCCATCAATAATATAAAGTGGTTCTGAAGAAGAATTGACAGAACTAATCCCCCGTAACCTTACTGACATCCCGCCAGCGGGATCGCCGGAGTTCTGACTGATTTGCGCACCTGCTGTTTTTCCCTGCAAAGAGGACAATACATTTCCGCTCGGGGCTTTATTCAGGTCGTCGCCCTTTACGGTACTTACATAACTGCCAAGTTCTTTTCGCGTTGTTCCGGCTGAAGTTCCGGTTACGATGACTTCATCAAGGCCAACGGCATCACCACTAAGCACACTATTTAATTGTACCGTTGTATTTTCACTTAAATTAATTGACTGTACGGATGATTTATAACCCACAAAAGAAAAAGATAGCTGGTAAGTTCCCGGCGCTAAATCTACGGAAAAGGCATAAGCACCGTTTCCGTTTGTGCTGGTTGCAAGAGTTGTATGCTGAATTTTAACAACTACGCCCGGAACAGGCGAATTATTGGCCGCATCAGTCACTTTTCCGGTAATGGTGTAGCGTTTACTTTGCGCCCGTGCCCGCTCTGTAAAAAAGAGCAGGAGAAATGGGATCATCGAAATCACAAATAATTTCGACAACCATTTTAGGTAAGTTTTTTCCATAAAATTTGGGTTAGGGTTTAAACAAAATTAATAAAATCACTTACAAAGCCAATTTTTATTCCAGGCAAAAGAACATCAGCAAAATATTAGTTTATTTAAATTTACTCAGGCAGGCTGATTTTTCCCATGCAAACTGAAGGAACACCTTTTCTATCACCAAAGTTGATGGGCCCTCCGCAAATACTTTCATTTGCCAGAACAGCAAATAATACGGCTTCTTTTGCATCAGGGTTAATGCCCAAATCTGCAGTAGTTGCAAAAAGCGATTGCGGCAATGCTTCTTTTAATAGTTTTACCAGAAGAGGATTGTGCATTCCTCCCCCGCTCATAAAAACCTGCGCTTTCGCCCCTGCGCCAAAACACTTTCTAATGGCATTGGCAATTGTGGCCGCAGAGAAATGGCATAGCGTAGCCATTACGTCTTCTAAGCTAATATTTTCTGTAGCAGAAGTTTTTTGGGCAGCAACGAGGTAGTTTAAATTAAACAACTCCGGACCTGTAGTTTTCGGAAAGCCTGCATCAAAGAATTCATTTTTAAGCAGCGCATCCAGTAGATTCTGGTTTAAACTTCCGGATAAACCAACCGTGCCATCTTTATCATAAAACTGATTGAATTTTTGCTGCATCAACTGATCCATTAACGTATTCCCGGGACCAACATCCGTAGAAAAAATTTCCGAGGCATTTTGGTTTCCGGGCAAGTAAGTAAAGTTGGCAATCCCACCTATATTTAACATTACCCGATCTTCACCGGGTTTAGAAAAAATTAAATAATCACCATAAACGGCGAGTGGAGCGCCCTCCCCACCTGCTGCCAAATGTTTTTGTCGAAAGTCAGACAACGTAATGATTCCGGTTTTTACCGCAATGTGATCACCATCGCCAATCTGGAGCGTTCCATTAGGATAATCATCCATTTTATGCAGAGATTTTGGCGCATGGAAAATCGTTTGGCCGTGGCTGGCTATGAAATCAATATCCTCATTTCTATAACCCCATTCTTCCAGCGCGGCATTAATCAGCGCAGCATGGGTATCGGCAATGAGTTCATTCATCAGGCAAACCAACTGCAAATCCACCTCTTTTTTAGAAAACACAGCCTTAATTTTTGAACGAAAATCGGCTGTAAAATCTCCGGTTTTAAATGCTAATACCCGAATATTTGTTTTTGCGCCACTTCCGCTCACCCGGCAAAGGGCAATATCCAAACCATCCATCGAGGTTCCACTCATTAAACCAATGATGAGGCGTTCCGTTTTATTCGCTTTTAGATAGAGGTTTTGGATTTGATTATTCATGTTGTGAAGGCTGTTTTATAAAGTTGACCGGGCGTTCTGCTGATGTAACTGGACCTATTAATTAAAAATACCGACAATAAAAGTAATTAACCTTTGTTAGAAATTGGGCATAACTCGCTATCTTTACTGCTCCGTACATTAAAAACCATATAAAAAAAATGGCTAGATTAAATTTACTGGAGGAGACACGTTTCGAGAAATTACCCGTAAGCGTGTTCGAAAATCCAAAAATTGCTTCGATTAATGTGGCGCACCGAATCGCCAACCTCATTAAATCTAAACAAGCAAGCAACACACCTGCAGTACTGGGCTTAGCAACAGGTGTTACCCCGATTGCAGTTTACGCCGAACTGGTGAGACTGCACAAAGAAGAGGGTTTAAGTTTTAAAAATGTGATTACTTTTAACCTGGATGAATACTATCCAATGGCGCCAACCGCGGCCCAGAGTTATGTCACATTTATGAATGACAATCTTTTCGATCACATTGACATCGATAAGAATAATGTTCATATTCCTGACGGAACCCTGGCACTTGAAGACATTCCGGCTTTCTGCCTGGATTACGAAAAGAAAATTGGTGACCTTGGTGGATTAGATATTCAGGTTCTGGGGATTGGCCGTACCGGTCACATTGGTTTCAACGAACCGGGATCAGCGCCGAATTCTGGTACACGATTGGTAACCCTGGATGATTTAACACGGAGAGATGCTGCAAGGGATTTCGGTGGAAAAACCTTCGTGCCAACCAAGGCCATTACAATGGGGATTGGCACCATTTTCAAAGCAAGAGAAATTATTTTAATGGCCTGGAGCCGTAAAAAAGCTTCGATTATAAAAAAGGCTGTTGAAGGAGAAATCTCCGGAGATGTACCGGCAACTTACCTTCAGTTGTCTGATCATGTAGAGTTTATTCTCGATGCCCCCGCGGCTTCAGAACTGACCCGTTTTGATACCCCATGGTTGGTTAAAGACTGTGTTTGGACTGATGCATTGATCCGCAAAGCGGTAATCTGGCTGGCAAATACCCTTAAAAAGCCGGTATTGAAGCTAACGGAAGATGATTATAACAACAATGGAATGGCACAGCTGGCGACTGAAAAAGGGCCGGTTTACAACATTAACATTCATATTTTTAATAAACTTCAACACACCATAACCGGGTGGCCGGGTGGCAAGCCGAATGCTGACGATTCTCAGCGTCCGGAACGTGCCGAGCCAGCAAAAAAACGGGTGATTATTTTTTCACCACATCCGGATGATGATGTGATCTCAATGGGTGGAACATTTATCCGCCTGGTTGATCAAAAACATGATGTACATGTAGCTTACCAAACTTCTGGTAATACTGCCGTTTGGGATGATGATGCGCTTCGTTTTGTAGAGTTCAATGTGGATTTTACAGAGAAAATGGGCATGGATAACACCCATCTGAAGGAACTTTATCAAAACATGAGGACTTTCATTCAGGATAAACAGCCTAACCAGGTTGATACGCCAGAGATTCAAACGGTAAAAGGTCTAATTAGAAAAGGTGAAGCAATTGCGGGTGCGCGTTATTGCGGTTTGGAAGATGACCATATCCACTTTCAGGCGCTTCCTTTTTACGAGAGTGGCAAGAACCAGAAAAATCCGGTAACGGATGCAGATATCGATTTAACCATTGAGTTATTACAAAAAGTAAAACCCCAACAAGTTTTTGCTGCGGGTGATTTCGAAGATCCGCACGGAACGCATATTGTATGCTTCCACATTATTTTAGCGGCTTTAACCAAACTCCGTAAAACAGAAGATTGGGCAAAAGATTGCTGGTTATGGATGTATCGTGGCGCATGGCATGAGTTTGAAACCCATGAAATTGAAATGGCTGTTCCAATTTCTCCGAAAGAACTGGAACGCAAGAAATATGCAATCTTTAAACACCAAAGTCAGAAAGACAGGGCGGTATTTCCTGGAGATGATTCGAGAGAATTCTGGCAACGTGCTGAAGATCGGAACCGTGAAACAGCCAAGGCTTATGATGAACTGGGACTTGCAGAATACGAAGCTATGGAAGCTTTCGTAAGGTGGAAGTTTCAGGATTAATATTTAAAAAATCAGATCCCCGCTTTTAAAAGAAGCGGGGATTTTTTTCGAGTCCGAAATGCTGAATATTATTTTGCAATCCAATAGGATCGTGTCATTCAGCACGCAGCAAAGAATCCCAGCTGATCAATACCGAACCAGACATTAACCACCTTTAAAGGTGCTTAAAATTAGTATTCCTCATCATTCCCTGCATAATCCAACCACTTAAACTTTGCGGTCTGATCTGATTTTTCGCCCGAAGAAGTGGCATATAGTGCGAATAATGAACCTACAAAGCCTCCCGCCTCTTTTGTGCTCAGGTATTTTCCATCCAGGTTTCCTAATAACAGCTTCCATTGATTTGGCGCTGTTGCATAATGGAAATTATACTTATCGCGATCGGCTTCAATTTGCAGGTAAATCAAATCATTGGAAAGTTCAATTTGCTTCAGCAATTCCATTGCTTTTTTATCCTGTGTTCCTTTAAAAACCTGCAGAACCGACTTTCCGTTAGCTACCGATTTACATAAATAATAGAAATGCGACTCATTTTGAAAAATTGTAATTCCTGCTTTTTCGTTTTCAGTTTTAGCATCAAAAACTAGCGCCGTACTTGCTTTAGCTTTCAGATGCTGCTGCCTTTTGCCAATAAATGCCGGATGACCAGTACCCATTATCATTTCTGGCAAAAGTTTCATTGTTAACCCGGTTGTTTTATCTAACTGAAACCAGCTGGAATCTCTCGTCCTTAAAAACAACAAAGCCGGGTCCAGCTGATCTTCAAATTTAATGCGGTAAGAAAAATTTCCGCTCTGTGGCGTTGCACCGGTTTGTTTAACTTCTTTAAAATTTGCCGAATAACTAAACTTCAAGGCTTTACTATCAGGATTAATGATCGGCCAGTCATTTTCCCATTTAACGGGCGCAATAAAAGTTTCTCTTCCGGTATTATAATAATCCCCTTCATACGGCCGAACGGCTAAAAACACGGCATAAGTTTTTCCGTCTGGTCCTTCTATCAGTTCGGCATGGCCGGCCGAAGTAATCGGATTTTTTCTGTTCGGATCGAGATCTCTTTGTGTCAAAATCGGATTCTTTTCAAAAGGTACATAAGGCCCGGTAGCATTTTTACTCCGTAGGATAACCTGCGAATGATTAACCGATGTACCGCCTTCCGCAGCACATAAGTAATACCAGCTGCCCCGTTTAAAAATATGCGGCCCCTCTATCCAAACCGGTTTTTTACTGATGTCTACCCCGCCATTAACCAATTGCTGCTCTTCGCCCAGCACCTTCAGGTTTACCGGATCAAATTCGTATACCCTAATGGTGCGATGACCACTGTAAAGCGGCCGGTTATCTGGCGCATCGCTATTGTAAACGATGTAAGCCTTGCCCTGATCGAAAAACAACGAAGGATCTATCCCCTTCACTTCCGGCAACCAAACCGGATCGCTCCATGGCCCTGCCGGATTTTTTGCCGTTACCACAAAATTGCCTTTATGATCAATCAACGTACAGGTAACATAATACAATCCATTATGGAAATTAATCGACGGCGCAAACAACCCCCTTGTTACCCGATCGCCCATAAAATTCATCTGACCTGGCCGATCGATAACATTCCCAATCTGCTTCCAGTTCTTTAAATCCTTACTCTGAAAAACAGGAATGCCGGGAAAATAAGCAAACGTGGAATTAACCAGGTAATAGTCTGATCCCACTTTAGTTACGCTTGGATCCGGATAAAAGCCCGAGAGGATTGGATTGGTAAATTTTATCTGTGCTGCACCATGAAGTGCCACGCCCATCAGCAAAAAGGAAAATAGCTTTCTCATTTCAAGAATTATATTTGGTTAAACAGTTGAAGATAGAAATATTGAAATAAAATTGCAACCGATTGCATAGAATATTTTTTTAATTTATTTTAATTCTTCATTAATCGCTAAAATGGTGTATTTTTATTTTGAACCGATTGCATAACCAAAGATATAATATGAAAATGATTGAGACCATGCGCTGGTACGGGCCAGATGACATTGTGACTTTACCAGACATTAAACAGGCTGGTTGTAGTGGCGTAGTTACTGCGCTTCACCATATCCCTGTTGGCGAAATATGGACCGTTGAAGAGATTGAAAAAAGAAAAGCAGAAATTGAAATTACCGGAATGGTTTGGAGTGTTGTGGAAAGCTTACCTGTACATGAAGACATTAAAAAACGGGCTGGTGAATACAAAACGTGGATCAAAAATTATAAAATAAGCCTCACCAACCTGGCTTTTTGCGGGTTAAAAGTGATTACCTATAACTTTATGCCTGTTTTAGATTGGATGCGCACCAACCTGAAGTATGAAACCGAAACTGGCGCATTGGCTTTGCGATTTGAAAAATCGGCTTTCATTGCCTTCGATTTATTTCTATTAGAAAGGCCAAATGCTGCTGCTGATTATACCGATATCGAAGTAGAAAAAGCGAAGCAATATTTCAAATTCTTAACGGATGGGCAAAAAAGAGAACTGATGGGGAATTGCCTTCAGGGTTTGCCAGGGAGCAAAGACCCTTTTACACCAGTACAGGTTTTAGCTTTATTAGACGGCTTCAAAGGCATTACAGCTGATGTTTTGAAACAGAATCTGGTTCTTTTTCTCCAGGAAATTACGCCCGTTGCAGATGAGCATAGCATGCAGATGGCCATCCACCCGGACGATCCTCCATATGCTATTTTAGGCTTGCCAAGAATTATGAGCACTGAAGCAGATGCGCAATACATCATCAACCAGGTACCTGCAAAATCCAACGGCCTCTGCTTTTGCAGTGGCTCGTTCGGCGCCAGACCAGATAACGATTTACCCGGCATGATTAAAAGACTTGGTTCAAGGATTCACTTTTTGCATTTAAGAAGTACCCAACGGGATGATGAAGGTAATTTTTATGAGGCCAATCACTTAGAGGGCAATGCCGATATGTTTAATGTGGTTAAAGAAGCCGTTAAATTAATGCATGCTGAAAACCGAGCGATCCCAATGCGGCCAGACCATGGCCATCAGATGCTTGATGATTTAGCGAAGAATCCTTATCCCGGATATTCTGCCATTGGAAGACTAAAGGGACTTGCAGAGATCAGAGGCTTAGAAATGGGCATTAGAAAAAGTCTGTTTGAATAAAATAATCAGGAAGGCAATTTAGTAGTGGATTGCCTTTCTATTACCGTTGGATCTAACACAATATGTTTCGTATCCTGATAAGGGTTTTGTTGATTGATCATTTTCAAAAACATTTTGGCACATTCCATACCCATTTGCGAGGCATGCTGATCAATTGTAGATAGGTTCGGCGTGATATATGCAGAAAAAGCTTCGTTCGCGAACCCGATCACGCCAACTTCTGGAGGCGTTTGATTAATTTCTTTTAATTTTTTGATTACACCGAGTGCCGTAAAATCATCTCCGGCCACCACGGCATCAGGTTTGTTTTTGCTTCTCATCAACTTACCTGCACCAAACCTTCCATCTTTAATCGAGAGGCCTCCAAAAATGATATGTTCGTCCAAAACAGGTAGATTATTATCCTTCAACGCCGTTTTGTACCCTTCAAGTCGATCATTAAAAATCTTAATTTGATGGATGGTTGTCATGAAAGCAATCTTGCGGTAACCCTGATCAATTAAATGTTGGGTAGCTACATAACCAGCCTTAAAATCATCTAAGGTAATGGTTGGAACCGCCAGGGTTTCATTTACACGATCGAAAAGAATCAATGGTTTATTTTGCTTCACAATTTCTTCGAAGTGAGAAACGTCCTGTGTTTCTAAAGACATTGATGCCATAATTCCATCAACCTGCGCTTCTAAAAGGGTTTTAACGCCATTTATTTCGTTCTCAACAGACTCATTCGATTGATAAATGATTACCCGATAACCACTATCCTTCAAACCCGATTCTATACAATGAATAATGGAGGCAAAGAAATGCGCCTGAACGCTTGGAACAATTACGCCGATAATATGCGTTTTGCCGGATTTTAAAGCAGAAGCTAATTTGTTCGGACTATAATTTAACTTTTCCGCAGTTTCGATAACGGCTTTACGGGTAGCTTCGCTTATTGCCGGAAATCCGCTTAAAGCCCTCGAAACAGTAGAAACTGTAATGTTTAGTGCCTTGGCAATATCGTATATGGTCGTTTTTTTACTCAATTTTTAATGGTGATGTGCCTAACTTGTTTTATTTACAATTCAACCGATTGTTCGGGCAATTTAAGCATTAAACCTTAATGATGATATTCTTTTTATACATGAAATACAAGAGTATGTAAAACCCAAGCACATAGGAAATGGCCCAGATTAGCGAAGCATTAATTGGTGAAAAGAAAGGTGTGTAACAGGTATGATAAAACTTCTCGAGCAGTGGCGATTTCGTTCCGTCTGCATTGGAGATCTTAATTAAATTTAAAACCCGGGGCATCAAGCCTGCGAGAAAGAAAACAGTAATGGCGTTTACTCCATAAACCACAAATGGTGTAGTAAGTTTTTTGTATCCCTGAACATCAATTAACCAGTAGCAAATTGCCAGGCCAATGGAAGCTAATCCACCTGCATACAAAACGTAAGAGCTGGTCCATAACGCTTTATTGATTGGAAACTGCAAATCCCAAAGCAAACCTAAAATGACAGCAGCTACTCCGGCTGTAAATAACCAGGCTACTTTAGCCGGCTGGTCTATGTCTTTTTTTCGCATCCAAACACCTACCAAAGCACCAAATAAACAAGTTCCAATGGCTGGCAAAGTACTTAAGATCCCTTCAGGATCCCAGGTTTTTACCGAAGCCCAGGTGTGTGATTCAGTTAAGATCAGCCGATCTATCCAGGCAGCTAAATTCGTTTCCTTTTCCAGGTTAGGATAACCGGTGCCTGGCACCGGTACAAACGTCATCAATGCCCAATAAACAGCCAGAATAATAACCAGCGTTTTAAAGATGGTTTTGGTAGAGCACTTGAGGAATATAATGCTACTCACGATAAAGACAATTCCGATTCTTTGCAGCACTCCGAGCAGTCGTACCGTTTGAAAGGCTTCTAACAAGCTTTTACCATCAATGATAACGGCCATTAATTTTCCAAAAATGGCGAGAAAAAAACCAAGAAAATAAAGGATAACACCTCGCCTGATTGCTTTGCCAATTGTTTTCGAATGGGTGGATGAGTCTGCTTTGCTGCTGCTCATGGCAAAAGCAATGGATACGCCTACAATCCAAAGGAAGAAAGGAAAGATCAGATCAGTTGGTGTACAGCCATGCCATTCGGCATGTTCTAACGGCGCGTAAATATGCCCCCAACTCCCCGGATTATTCACTAAAATCATTGCGGCCACGGTTAAGCCTCTAAAGAAATCGAGAGAAAGCAATCGTTGGTTGGGTGCTGTCATGTTTTGCCTGGTTCAAGAAAACTAATTTAAAGCTTTGTTTCAATAATGAGAAATAAAAAGTTTTAAGCTTTGGTTATGGAGGGTGCTTTGAAGGTTAACCGCAAAGAACGGAAAGAGAAGGCGCGAAGAACGCTAAGGATGGTTTGTCTTTTTAAAGTTTAAAAGTAAAGATAAGTTGCGAAGAAAAATCTCAATGCCCTCTGCGGTAAAATTTATTGCAGGAACGGGTTTAACCACAGAGATCGCGGAGAGAAGCACAGAGAATACTAAGCACAGGTTTGTAGGTTCAGCTCGGAAGCCTGTGATTTTTTCCTTGCTTCGAAGTTTACCGCAAAAAAAGCAAAGAGAAGGCGCAAAGAACGCTAAGTATGGGTCTGTCTTTTTAAAGTTTCCAAGTTAAAAGTAAAGATAAGTTGCAAAAAAAAAATCTCAAGTGCCCTCTGTGGTAAAACTTTATTATGGGTACAATATTAACCACAGAGATCACAGAGAAAAGGCACAGAGAAAACAACAAGCATGTTTTGTCTCAGTGGGCACACAAACGATTGCTATCTCATGGCTCGTGTCACTACGAACCATAGCGCATCAATAATTATTTCTTTATTGGGTCAATTAAAGCGATTGTTCCATCTGCTTTATGCGTAAGCCCGGTAACCTTCACATTTCTTAAGTGTGTTTTACCTGAAAGTTGTGTATCATGATAAAAAATATACCATTTCCCTTTCACTTCGATGATAGAATGATGCGTTGTCCAGCCTTCAACCGGATTCATAAAAGTACCCTGATATTTAAACGGACCATAAGGCGTATCACCAATTGCTGAAGCAAGGAAATGGGTATCGCCAGTTGAATAGGTGAAGTAATATTTCCCATTAAATTTATGCATCCAGGCTCCTTCAAAAAAGCGCCTGTCGTGGTCTTTAGTAAGTAGCGGCTTGCCATTCTCATCCAAAATTACCACGTCTTTTACAGCGCCATCAAAGGCTAGCATATTCTTACTCATTCTAGCTACCTTAGCCGTTAAAGCGGCTTCATTTTCTTTTTGGGAATCAGTTTTAGAGCCATTCGCCTCATATTTCCCTTTGCTCCATCGCTGTAACTGGCCTCCCCAGATGCCGCCGTAATACATATAAGTGGAACCGTCTTCATCTGTAAAAACGGCCGGATCGATACTAAAGCTTCCTTCGATTGGTTTTGGCTCTGCCTTGAACGGACCGACAGGCATTTTAGCGGTCGCTACGCCAATACGGAACACATCCTGTTTATCCTTCACAGGGAAATACAAATAGTAAGTCCCATCTTTAAAAGCGGCATCGGGCGCCCAAAGTTGCCGACCGGCCCATGGAATGTCTTTAATGCTTAGCGCTACACCATTGTCGCTCACTTTCCCGTTAATACTGTCCATACTTAAAATATGGTAATCCCTCATATCGAAATGATCACCATTATCATTTTCAGGAGTTCCAGCTTCGATATCATGTGATGGATAAATGTAAATCTTTCCGTTAAAAACATGAGCCGAAGGGTCAGCTGTATAAATCCCGCTAATCAGCGGCTGCGATAAATACTTTGATTTTTTACTGGTATCTGCCGTTTCAGCTTTGGTAGTCTGACTATTTTGCTGACAAGCGCTGGTAGCGGCAAAGGCCATAATCATTGCTAAACCAGTTAATTGTTTAAAGTTTCTCATGCTATTTGGTTATAAATGTTTCAATTATCTTGTTTCACTTACGAAAGTTTCCGGTGGACCGAGAAAACTGGGTTTCAAGCCACCAAGATCTAATACTAATTTTTGCAATACTACAGCCGGACTCACCATCCAATATTTTATCGTGTGTTTGCCCGTTTGATCAAACTTAAGGGGTGTTTGAAAAACTTTGATGCTATTGGCTACTGATTTCCGCCATGCCGCTTCTGATTTGTAACCGGCACTTATATTTACGATGCCTGGTGGTTGATTGTCTACCGAAACAGCGAATTTCAACCCGTCACTATTGGTAAAATCGATGGTCGGAGAAATATAAGTATTCAAATTAAACGTACCCGTAGTGTTGAGGTAAACGTCGTACTCCAAATGCGGTGTGTTGGCATCGAGGTTTTGAACTGGAGAAGTAACCGGAACGGGAATTACGCCTCCTAACGTTTTGCCATAATTTGGAATTGTTTTCCAGAAAATCGGCCTGTTATTTACTGCCCTGCTGAAGTTGGGCGCCTCCATAGAAATGTATCCGTGCTGCGCTACAAAGCCAGTAACGTTTTGCTCAGCATACTTAGCATGATCCAAACTAACCCGAACCTGAAGCCTGGAACCGTCACTTACTGATACCGTAAAGCTGCTTTGTGTTTCCCCCTTTGGGGCTTTCATCCAGTTTACACTTACCCAGATTCTTTTTTCTTCTCCTATTGCTCCTTTCGTTTCCGTAAAATTTAAATAATCTGGTGCTTTGATTACGAAAGTATAATTTCCATCAGACCGTCGAAACAAATCTATATAATGCGAGGTATTGCCATAGTATTCGAAAGTAGGTAAAGCCAAATTTACTTTTTCCTTACCCATCCACAAAGAGGCACTGCCTTCAATTGCCAAACCTGTTTTTCCTTTTGCAGCATTTTCATTATCAGTTGCGCTTACCGTTTTCGGGATTGAATTTTTTTCTGGCTGTTGCCAGTACGTGTAACCGATATGGGTTTGATCCATCATGTGATCCCATTTGCCTCCGGCCAATGTTTTATTGTAGTAATTGGTAATTTCTTCATCGCGTTGATACAACTGAGAAACTTTTTGCGCCATTGCTTCGGTTGCAGACCGGCCTTGTTTTGCATACAACTTATTTTTAGCCACATGATAATACAAATCATAAAGATTTGCACTGGCTTCTACCGGATGCATCACCAATTGATAAAATGCATCTTTTTGATCAGCAGGAACCTGTTCAAATATAAATCTGGTATCTTGTTCTAGCTTGCGATAATCGGATACCACCGTTTCAAATTCATTATAATTGGTTAAGCTATAGATACTGTCCGTTAGCAACTCCGGTTTAATGCGGCCATTAAACTTGGAATATTGATCTAAAATTGTACCTATTGAGCTGGCAAAAGTTTCTCCGAATTGTTTTTCAGACCAATCGATTGCATACTGCTTTAGCTTTTCGGCAGGGATGGCGTCCGGGGCCCAGGCATAATCCAGGAAAAATGAAATCGGGAATTCCATAGGCTTCAGGTCGCCCACATTTACAATCCAGATCTGGTTGGCATTGTATTCATAAGCCAGGTTCATCTGCTCCCATATTTTCTGAATCGGATTGGTGTTAATCCACTTGTAATTTCTGGGATCACCCACATAATCAAAGTGATAATAAATGCCATAACCACCCTTTCTTGGCGCTTCATTCAACTTCGGAAGCTTTCTGATATTTCCCCAGTTATCATCGCAAAGCAGCAAGGTAATGTCATCCGGCACCCGCATTCCTTTATCGTAATAAGCCTGCACCTCCTTATAAAGCGCCCAAAGTTGTGGCGTTTCTGAAGCTGGCTTTTTAGTTACTTTTTCAATAATGTCACGTTGATCGCTCACAATTTTTTCCAGCAAGGCTGTTGCTGTTCCTTCCGTCATGGGTTCATCGCCGTCTCCCCTCATCCCAACAGTAATAATCTGCTCTTTACCGGCCACACGTTTCAAACCACTTTCCCAAAACTCCCGCAACTGCTGCGGATTCTGATCATAATTCCATTTACCCCCTTTATACCTTTTCCATTCATCATGTGCCCTGCTCAAAGGTTCATGGTGCGAAGTGCCTATTACCACACCATATTCATCGGCCAAAACCGGATTCATTTTATCATCATCATTGAAAGCACTTCCCCACATGGCCGGCCATAAATAATTCCCTTTTAAACGAAGAATCAACTCGAAAACTTTTCCATAAAACTTACTATTAAAGCCTCCAAACTCTTTCCTGCTCCAGCCTGATAGTGCCGGCGCCTCATCATTTAAAAAGATGCCACGATATTTAACCGCCGGCGAAGCAATTACATGCCTGCCCGAAATGGCAAACAATGCATCACTCTTCTTCACCGGAACATCTGCCCAATAATACCATGGCGAAACCCCAATCTGACCAGACAGTTCGTATACACCATAAATCGTCCCCCGCTTATCGCTACCAACAATCACCAGTGCAGAATCAATTCCCGGAAGCGGATTCTTAACCACTTCGATTAAAGTGCTTTCCCAATTCCCGGCAATACCCGCCACGTTAATTTTGTTCGTCTTAATTAACTGATCAATGATGGTACTTTTACCAATCGTACCGATAATAATTGCTGTTCTGCTGGTTTTATCTGTTAAGAATGCCGGCTTAATGCCAGTAACTTTTTCCAAATCTGTTTGAAGATCAGTAGCCGCCCTTACTACTCCGGGCCATTCATTTCCACTCACCAAGATAGAAGAAACGGCACCTTTACCTGCCACCGTGAAACTTCCTTGTGCAAAGTTTTTAGAGATAAAAGGATCAGCCCCGGCGGCATGAATAGTGGTTTTAAAAGCAAGCAATAAAATAAGGAGGATTAGTTTCTTCATATTATCTATTTTTAAAGTTAACCACTTCGTGATAAGCTTTTTTGGGTTGCAGGTTGCGATCAAACAGCAATGGATAGTTTTTTCTACCCATTACCGGGAAATTATCTAACCAGGAATAGCGATCGGAAATGTTCCAGAAAGTGACATTGGTAATTACCCTTTTATATTCCCGAAACAGCTTGAAAACCATGGCATATTTCGCTGCCTGTTTGTTTTCTAAATCAGTGGTAAATGAATCATTTTCGCCTTGTTTTTTGTCGCGTTTGCCTGGCTCCCAGGGATAGATAGAAATGTCCAGTTCCGTGATCTGAATTTTTAACCCGAGGGAGGAGTACTGTTCAATCGCACTTCGAAGCTCATTTTCGGCAGGCTCCTGCAAAGACCAGTGTGCCTGCAAACCAATGCCATCAACCGGCACATCCCTATCTCTTAAACTTTTTAAAAGCTTGTAAATCCGGTCTCTTTTTTCTGGCCGTTCGGTATTGTAATCGTTGTAATAGAGCTTGGCTGACGGATCTGCCGCATGGGCATATTCAAAAGCTTTTATGATAAAATCTTCGCCGCAGATCTGGTACCATTTAGAATTTCTCAAAAAGTTTTTCGGATCATCATCAACGGCTTCGTTAACAACATCCCATGCATAAATTTTGCCTTTATAACGGTTTACCACAGTAGTAATATGTGTTTTGAGTCGTTGTAGCAATACGGCTTTGGTTACCTCTTTGCCATCATCACCTTTAAAAATCCAATCAGGAGTTTGCTCATGCCAGCATAGATTATGTCCGCGAATTTTAATACCGTTTTTTATAGCAAAGCTAACGATTGAATCTGCATCTTTCCAATGGAAAATACCTTCCTTTGGCTGGATAGACCCCATTTTCATGGCATTTTCTGCCGTAATACTATTGAATTGATTTTTGATCAGCTGCGCTTCATCGCCATGCAAATTTCTCACGGCTACCGCTACCCCAATTGGAAAATACTTTTTGTAAGCATCTTTCAATGCCAGCTGATCAGATTTTTTTTTTAATTGCAGAGGTTGAGCATCAGCATTGATTGTAATCAGCGTAATAAAACAAATGCATAACGATTTGATCATCTTTAAAAAATTAGTAGCCCTGCTCATCTATATTTGGTTAGCTAAAGTTGAAGTTTGTATTCACCTCAACCCCTGTTTTTAATTCAAATCAAAGGAATTACCTAAACTCACACCCTTTACTCAACTATTCCAAAGTAGATTCGATAAGACTAAAGTAAAACTATTTTCTTAAAATTGCAATCGGTTGCATAAATTTTACATGATTTATTCTGATCAGTTTATCTGGTAAAGCAAAACTGGTTATAAAACAAAAAATCCCGCCTTTAACAGGCAGGATTTTTTTGTTAATTTATAGATTACTCTTTAGCCAGAGGAACCTCAACACCTACAGGTCCACTTGGTTCACTTTCATTTTTCAGCCGATCTAAAGCCGTAACCAAATAACTGTAGCGTTTACCGCTTTCTATACTCGTATCGATAAAGGAAACGTAATCTTCAAAACTGATTTTAAGAATATTTTTTGGATCCAGAATTGAAATTTTCTCACCTTCTGCAAATCGATAAATTACATAACCCGAAGCCGTTTCTCCATCGCTTGCTTTCAATGGCTTTTCCCATTTAAGGTGAACCCCATCTTTTAAAGCATCGGCTGCTAATTGCTGGGGTTTATTGGGTGCAACTTCATCCAGCCATGGCATTTGAGGCGGCAGAGCCTGATACTTATATAAATCGTTTTTCAATGAATCGGCAACAGACCTGGCCACGGTACTTAACGATTTAGAACTGAAATAAACACTGCCTTGAATCCGGCTATTATCTCTAATGTACCTGATCTGTTTTGGCAGCTCAGAAAGGTTTTTCCAGGCCGCTTCAGCCCTTGAGTTCACTAAATATGCACCCTGACCAATATATACGTGCCTGCCGTAACTGTTGTTGCTCCACCAATCTACCAGGGTACCAAAAGGTGCTACCCTCCTCGTAAAGGTGAAATAAATTTGTGGATTAATGTAATCCACCCAGCCTTCTCTCACCCATTTGCGGCTATCTGCAAAAAGCTCTGCATAATTTGATAAACCACTGGTAGCCGACCCTTCCGGATCTTCGTTTTTATTCCGCCAGATTCCAAAAGGACTGACTCCAAACTTCACCCATTTTTTATAGTGATGAATGCTGTCGTCAAGCTGTTTAATCAGCACATCAACATTGTTTCTTCTCCAATCCCTAACATCGGTAAAATTCTCTTTGTATTTGTTAAAGGTATTTGAATCGTTAATGGTTTGACCTTCTATTTTATATGGATAGAAGTAATCGTCAAAATGAATCCCGTCTACATCGTATTCTTTAACAACATCCAAAATTACCTGTATAATATACTCCCTTACTTCCGGAATACCAGGATCAAACTGCTTTTTACCCCCATAGATAAAGAACCATTCAGGATGTTTCCTGTAAGCATGAAGCTCGCTAAAAACAGTACTGCTGCTCATACTGGCCCTGTACGGATTAAACCAGGCATGCAATTCCATCCCCCTGAAATGTGCTTCCTTTATGGCGAATGTTAAAGGATCATAACCGGGTGCCGGTGCTAAACCCTGGCGCCCCATTAACCACTGACTCCATGGTTCGCGAGATTTGGCATAGAAAGCGTCGCCAGCAGGTCTTACCTGTAAAATAATGGCATTCATTCCTTGTGCTTTGTGGCGTTCAAGGATACCAATCAATTCCTGTTTCTGTTGATCAACACTTAAACCTGGTCTGGATGGCCAGTCTATATTCGTTACCGTAGCGACCCAAACACCCCTAAACTCTCTTTTTGGTGCAATTTTTGTTGAAGGTTGTGCATTTAATATATATGGTGGTATAGTTACAATTAAAAGTGCGTATAGGAAGTTTTTAAGCATTATTCTGTCTTATTTTTTATTCAGGATGTTTTCTTTTTGTATGTTATACAAATGAATGTTAGCAATTAAACGATTTTTTTTAAAATCTCTTATAATTTTTTTGAATAATTCTAATTTGTGCTTTGCTAAATTAATTGTATCCCACCATTACCAATTGGAGAACAAAAGTATATTAATTTAAGAAGATACAGCATTATTTGAGAATGGAACCACAAAAGATTAATAAGGGCGATAGAAATAAGATATACTTTCTGATTATAGTTATTGCGGCACTTGTAGGCACGAATGCCTACTTATTCTTCAAAGACCGACAGCAAAGCAAAAAATTTGTCACAGTAAGCACGGAAAAAGATAAACTTCGCTTAGAAGTAGAAAAAATTGAAGTAGAGTTAGATAAGGTAAATGCCCTGAACCTTGATCTAAATGAAAAACTGGTTGAAGAACAAAAACTCGCCCGCGAGAAAATTGAAGAACTTAAAGCTGCCTTAGAAAAGGGAGAAATTACGCAGGGAGAGCTCGATAAGGCAAATACCCAGATTAGCGAACTAAAAGTGTTTGTTAAGAATTACAACGACCAGATTATTCAGTTACAACGAGATAATATTTTCCTGAAGAATACCCGGGATAGCCTCGAAAATACCTTGCGAAACATCAGTAATAAAGCCTCGAGCCTGGAAAATGAAAATGCGAATCTCAATGAAAAAGTAAAAACCGCAGCTACATTAAAGCTCCAAAATGCAGAGATTGTTGCTTTCAGAACAAAATCAAGTGGTAAAAAAGTACAAGTTACTAAATCTTCATCCGCAGAGAAACTCAGTGTCCGTTTCAATATTATTCCAAACGACCTTGCTGTGAAGGGTCACCACAACATCTATCTGAGGGTATTTGATCCGGCCGGGAATCTGCTTGCAGATGATGAAGACCGGTTTGAAGCCGATGGACAGGAAATGCAATTCAGTCACTCCATTTATATCGATTACAACAATGATAACAGTTCTTACGTAATCGACTGGCGAAATCCAAAAGCGTTTATGAAAGGCATTTACACCGTTATTCTTTACACAAATGGAAATACACTGGGTAAGGCTCAGGTAGAACTAAAATAACCTGCTTTTATTTAGCTAAGGGAAAGGTAAGGTAAAATGTAGTGCCTACATCCGGTACGGAAGTAAAAGTCACCTCTCCGCCTGCATTTTCTACCGCTTGCTTTACGAAGGCCAAACCTAAACCTGTACCAGAACTTTTAGTGGTAAAGTTTGGAACAAAGATTTTGTCATGTAAGGCCTGCGGAATTCCTTTTCCGTTATCCTTAACTTCTATAAATGCATGTGTTTTATCGTTATATAAAACAAGGGTAACACAACAATGGTCGCTACCTTCAATGGCCTCAATGGCATTTTTAAACAGGTTGTTAAAGGTCCTTAATAACTGATCCTGATCAGCGAGGATATCAATTTTTTCGCTTGATTTATCGAGCAAATCTATTTCTACATTACCCGTATTTTTAAAAACTTCTCTTGCCCTTTCTAAAACCGGAAGAATCTCCACTTTCTCTAAATTGGTATCTGGCATCTTTGCAAAATTCGAGAATTCAGAAGCAATTTTCGAAAGGCTATCTATCTGTTCTATAAACGATTTACTGAACTTGTTAAACTTAATTTCGAAGTTCGGATCATTCTCTTTCCATGATTTTTCGAGCAACTGAACACCTAACTTTAATGGCGTAAGCGGGTTTTTAATTTCATGCGCCACTTGCTTCGCCATCTCCCGCCAGGCACTTTCCCTTTCCGAACGGGCGAGTTTTACCGCACTGGCCTCCAGCGCCGCAATCATGTTGTTGTATTCTTTAATCAATGAACCAATCTCATCATGCCTCCGCCATACAATCGGCTCATTACGTTGCCCAATTCTAGTCCGGCTGATGCTTTCCTGAATAAACGTTAACGGACTGGTAATCTGATTGGCCAAAAATACAGCTAACACACCAACAGCCACAAAAACCAAGGCATAGATATTAATCAGGTTGCTTACAAACAAGGCAATCTTATCAGAATATTCTTCCTCGTTAGAGTAATTAGGCAAACCGATATAGGCAATCGTTTCATTTTGTGCATTTCGGATTGGCGCATATGCCGCAGCATAGGTAAGGTTGCCAATTTTTTCCTCTGGATTAATATACTCTGACCTTTTTAGTTGCGTGAGGTAAGTATAGGCTAAAGGGCCCATTTTCCGCCCGATTACTTTGTAACTATACAACTTCGGATAAGTGGTCATAATTAAATCTCCGTTAATATCGTAGAGATTTAAATCTGCATTATTAATATCTGCAAAGTTGTTAAAATCAGCAACGGCATTCTCATCATCTTTAATCCCGCCACTAAAAACCTGCTTTTCGAAATTTTGCTGCACCTTTCTGATTTTATCTTTAATGTCGGCGTTTTGCTGGCTTCGATACTCATTATCCATATAATAATAAGTTACCCAGCCTACAATGAGCAAAGTGGCCACCACAGAAAGTACAATTGAGACCTGAATACGGGTTTTATATAAGATTTTATTGGCATTGATCATTAATGACCGATTGATGCTAAACCAACCTACACGTTCATCATCGAGATTTTTGATCATCCAAACCAACCCATAAAGCACTAAAGAAAAGATAATAAATACCAAAAAGAAAAAAGATAAGGCAGCTAAACGCTCCACATAATCAACCTTTTCTTTGCTGATGATCACCATTTTGCTATCGCTCGGCTTATAAATTAAATGGCTATAAGCAGATAATTTATCGCCAGTGGTTACAAAATCATCTTTTTTACCTTTAAAATCTTTGCCATCTAATGGATAAGTATAATTTCCGGATTGATTCAAGAGGCGGTTATTGCTATAAAGCGCAATGGAATAGCCCCTAAAATCTTCATCTCTGATCAGCTTCTGGTCGCCAAGTAAATCAGGTAACCGGTTGTTATAGTTGTAGGGTTTAGACCTTAGTTCTACCACTAGTGTACCCAACAAAGATCCGCGGTCAAGCACAGAAATTATTCCGAAATAATCCTGGTAGCCGAAAGTATTATTCACCTGATAAAAATAGTTGCCTCCGTTTATCTTTACGGAGCCTGATTCTACAAGATTTTTGTACTTCGAAAACGGCTGGCTCCTGATGTTATCCGTACTTGAGCCATCTTTTTTATATGGATAAATCTGGTAATCATATCTGGATAGATACCCGTCCATATAATTTTTGATATGGTTTTTTAATACGGGATAATTCGTTTCAATTCCCTGCTTAAAATAGCGCACCAAAAACTGGTCGTTAAGTAACTGCGATTCCAGTACACCGAGTGAGATAATCGCATTTGGATCTTCTGAAGATTGTACCTTCCGGGCTAAAGGTTCCCTCAAACTCCGCTCCTTTATGTCTTTGTACTTGATGTATTTGATGGAGGTATTAAATGCGAGGCAGAAGAATACCAGGGCAAATAAACCCACAGAAAATCTTTTTTCCTGAATATAAACTCCTCTTGCAATAATAAACAGGATAAGCGCAAATACAATGAAGAATGCTGTAAAATCTGTAGCGAGCTTGTATAAAAAAAAGGCAGCAAAGCCAGTTAAGAAGATAATCAGTCTTTCTCTGTTGCTTACTTTTAGGGGAAGGCTTATAACGGCCATGATAACCGTAAGCAGGTAAATTTGAAACCAAACCAGGCATAAAATTACAATACTTACCCAGCTGGATCCGCTCAGTTTTAAAATATTAATAATTTCAAAATTAATCTTTGAGTTATATATCAGCCCAAAAAATACCTCATCACTAAAGTAAGCGATGAGACTGATAAACACCAGTAATAACCCATGAATAAGAATGCTGAGGAATTTATTGCTTTTGATCCAATTGGGAAACTGATATTGTTCTTTGTGGTTGTATACAAATAACAGGAACCAGGTTAATGCAAATACGTTCAGTAAAAAATCGCCAAGAGATGGCATTAAAAAACTATCGCCGTAAATTCTGGGATCAAAAAGGGGTAGTGAAAAGTGATGGTTAAACCAGCCAAAGTATAAGTCGGAGAGCCGGAATACTGTAAAAAACGCCAGTAAGAGAAAAGTACCGGAAACTATATACCCTTTTCTGGCCACCAGCGAACTTAATGAGTTGAAGAACATGCATATGCAAAGCATTCCCCCAATAAACAACCACAACTGTATGGCAGAATAGTAATCGTTGGAGTATCCAGGTTTGACCTTTAAGCCAAAAAGAAATTTATCATCAAGGCTTTTTATGGTGTAAACATCCTTATCGGTAAAAGAGGCCAGTGTTAATAATTTAGAGTTCGACAGAAAGGGATCCAGATCATTCTTGAAATATTGAGTTTCTTTGAACGGATATTGAGATTGAATGGCGATTAAAAATACTAAACTAAAACTACCCTCTGTATGCTTAATTACTTCATACCATGCGTTATAAAAAAACAACACCGATTTCCCTTCCTTAATGTTGGTTACATCAATATCGGTAACCTTATAGGTACTCCAGAACTTAAGTTGATTATTTTGAAAGGTTAAAAGATTAATGCCTTTATCTTTTCTATAGACAGATAAAAATTCGACAGCATCTTTTGGGTTTTGATGCAGTTGTTTAGCTTTTTCTACCTGCTTTTTATCCGACAGGAAATTCTGAACAATTCTTTCTTTAATGAGCAGGTTATTTTGAACTTCTCTTGCATCTCTTTCCAGAAGCTCAGATTTGGTGGTAAACTTGCTTAATGAGATAGAAGTTGCGATCAGGCAACAGGCCAATACAAACAGAAGAAACCTAATTTTTACACCAAAGCTCAATGTCAACAATTTTATTAAACGTAAATATAGACAAAAACAGCGCCATAAACGGCTTGTTTATGGCGCTGCCAATTTTAAATTTTAATAGAATATTAAGCTATTGTGGCACTACTGGTTTGCACTTCACGGCTTACCTTTTTAACCAATCCCTGTAATACATTACCCGGACCCACTTCTACAAATTCGGTAGCCTGGTCTGCCAGCATATTGGTAACGGTTTGTGTCCAGCGAACCGCTCCGGTTAACTGTTTAATTAAGTTTTCTTTAATTTCAGCAGGATCTGTATAAGGCTTTGCATCAATGTTCTGATATACCGGGCAGATTGGAGCAGCGATATTTGTCGCTTCAATTGCTTCCTGCAATTCAATTTTAGCTGGCTCCATTAAAGGCGAGTGAAAAGCACCACCCACATTTAATTTTAAGGCTCTTTTCGCACCAGCTTCGGTTAATTTAGCACAAGCCAAATCAATTCCTTCGATACTACCGGAAATGACCAACTGGCCCGGGCAGTTATAATTTGCTGGCACAACAATGGCATCAATATCTGCGCAAATGTTTTCTACCACATCATCAGCTAAACCTAAAATAGCGGCCATGGTAGAAGGTTGTGCCTCGCATGCTTTTTGCATCGCATTTGCACGGGCAATTACCAGTTTAAAACCATCTTCGAACGATAAGGCATTTGCAGCAACTAATGCAGAAAATTCACCCAGAGAGTGACCAGCAACCATATCCGGTTTAAAATTATCACCTAAAACCTTAGCTAAAATAACAGAGTGTAAGAAAATTGCAGGTTGTGTTACATTGGTTTGTTTAAGCGCTTCATCAGTTCCGCTAAACATAATGTCACTAATGCGGAAACCGATAATTTCGTTTGCTTTTTCAAATAATTCTGCAGCTTTTGGGTGCTCATAAAGATCCTTACCCATACCTACAAACTGTGCTCCTTGTCCAGGAAATATATATGCTTTCATCATTTATCTCAATACCTAATACTTGATACTTTTTACTTTTTACTTAATACTATTGACTAATCTAAACTTGCCGTAATTAACCTTAAAAATTCTGCTCTCGTTTTATCATTACTTAAAAATGTACCGGTAAAGGCAGAAGTAGTGGTAACAGAATTCTGTTTTTGAACACCACGCATAGACATACATAAGTGCTTACATTCCATCACTACGGCCACGCCCATCGGGTTTAATGTACTTTGGATACAATCTCTGATTTCGTTGGTTAAACGTTCCTGCACTTGTAACCGGCGGGCAAAGGCATCTACTATTCGTGGAATTTTGCTTAAACCAACAATATGGCCATTCGGGATGTATGCAATATGGGCTTTCCCAAAAAATGGCAGCATATGGTGTTCGCACATGGAGTACACCTCAATATCTTTAACCACCACCATCTGGCTGTAATCTTCTTTGAACATTGCCGATTTTAAAATCTCATCAGGTTTTAAATCATAGCCATGGGTTAAGTATTGCAAAGCTTTAGCCACACGTTCTGGGGTTTTAACCAAACCTTCCCTTTCAGGGTCTTCACCCAGCTGACTTAAAATATCTTTATAATGGGTGGCTACAGCCTCGATTTTGTCATCGTTATAACGATCTATTTTTACATAGCCATCTATCGATTCGCCTTTTAATACATCTTTAGTGCTCATTAATATGGGGTTTTAACCAAAGTATTCAACAAAGTTATTTTCGGTTTCGTAGATTTTAACACAATGCAAAACGGCACCACTTTCTGCAATCGGAGCCAGTAACTGATTCCAGACTTCGATGGCTAAATTTTCTGTTGATGCCAGCTTGCCCTTCATAAAATCTACATCAAGATTTAAGTTCTTATGATCAACCTTATCTACCACGTAAGTATTCATCACATCTTTTAACCACTTCAAATCTACCAGAAAGCCTGTTTCAGGATTAACTTCTCCCTTTACAGTAACATATAACCAATAATTATGACCGTGCCAGTTCGGATTAGCACATTTGCCATAAATCTCATTATTTTTATCATCATCCCAATCGGGTCTTGCCAACTTGTGGGCCGCGTTAAATGATGCTTTTCTTGTTATATAAATCATTACAATTGAATAAACCGCAAATATACTGATAATGCTCAAAGCCTAAACATCAAAGCGGAAAGAAACCAAAGTTTAATGGAAACAATCTGCTAAATTTACCTTATGAAAACTTTAGTTGTCGCCGCCACCAAAGCCGAACTTGCTTTTTTTTATCAGCATTATAGCCTGCCGGAGAAAGATTTTGTAGAAAGCAAACATTTCGATGTCTTGATCACCGGCGTGGGGATGGTTGCAACAGCCTTTGCCCTGGGGCAGAATTTAACCAGTAAATATCAGCTGGTGATAAACCTGGGAATTGCTGGCTGTTTCGACCGGAATATCGAATTGGGTACTTTGGTAAATATTAAGGAAGATATTTTCGCAGAACTTGGCGCAGAAAACGGAGATGAATTTTTAAGCATTACGGAGCTGGGTTTTGGAGAAAATCACTTTCAGCACAGAACCAAGATAACCATTGATCTGCCCGCGGTTCGGGCAATTACTGTTAACGCCGTAAGCGGCAGCGAAAAAAGCATTCAAAATCAGTTAAAACGATTCAATCCTGTTGCCGAAAGTATGGAAGGTGCAGCCGTTTTTTACGCCTGCCAGCAGGCTAATATAGATTGCATCCAGGTTCGAGGCCTTTCTAATTATGTTGAGCCACGAAATAAAGACAACTGGAAGATTGGTTTAGCCATTAAAAACCTGAACGACTGGGCAATTACCTTTATTGGAGAAATGAACTGATTATGACGTTTTAGTTTATTGCATCGCTTAATTTTGATGCTATGAAACTTACACTCGGTTTTTCTCCCTGCCCCAACGATACTTTTATTTTCGATGCGCTCATTCACCATAAAATAGATACCGATGGCTTAACTTTCGAGGTTAGCTATGATGATGTCGAAACCCTGAACCAGAAAGCGATGAAAGGCCAGCTTGACATTACCAAACTAAGCTTTCATGCCTTTGCTTACGCAGCCAGTCAATATGCGCTGCTTGATGCAGGTAGTGCTTTGGGTTTTGGTGTGGGGCCATTGTTAATCAGCCATAAGTTTGACCAAGAAACATTAGCTGAGCGGATAAAAAATGATCCTGGTAGCCTTCGTGTCGGAATTCCGGGAAAATACACCACTGCCAACTTTTTATTAGGCATTGCCTATCCTGAACTTCACAATAAACAAGAATTGGTTTTTTCAGAAATTGAGACAGCATTATTAGCAGATCAGATTGATTTAGGCTTAATTATTCACGAAAATAGATTTACCTACGCAGATAGAGGCTTAACCAAAATTGTAGACCTTGGCGATTATTGGGAGAAATTAACGGGTTGCGCCATTCCACTCGGCGGAATTGTAATCAATAGAAATTTAGATCGCGAAATTCAGTTAAAAGTGAACCGCCTGATTCGTGAATCTGTTGAATATGCCTTTGCCCATCCTAAATCTGGTATTGATTTTATTCGGGAACACGCACAAGCCATGGATGAGGCAGTGATGTACAAACACATTGAACTTTACGTTAATAAATACAGCATAAATTTAGGTGCCGAAGGTAGAAAAGCTGTTGATATACTTTTTACCCTGGCGCAAGAGCGAAATATTATTCCAGCCATTCAAGCGCATCTGTATATTTAAAAGGGTTTGAATGTTGGAAGGTTTGAATGTTGGAAAGTCAATTTCGTCGCCAAAAACATTTCAACTTTACAACATTCCAACAGTTACCTGAAACTTTGAAAAATTGTTGCATACGATACCTAACTCACCAGCAATTTATAACCCTTTCCGTGCACATTAATAATTTCCACATTAGGGTCGCCTTTCAGGTACTTACGGAGTTTACTTAAAAACACATCCATACTTCTCCCGTTAAAATAATTATCATCATGCCAGATACTCAACAGGGCTTCTTCTCTGGTTAGAACGGTATTCTTTTTCAGGCAAAGCAAACGCAGTAATTCCGCTTCTTTTGTAGAAAGTTTTTGTTGATGATCCTGATGGGTGATGATTTGTGTGGTATAATCAAAATGATAACTACCGATAGCAAATTGCGTTTCAGGGGCTTCATCGGCACTGCTATCTTTACTTGCAACGCGTTTAAACATTGCATTAATTCTCAGCAGCAATTCTTCAATACGGAAAGGCTTCGTAATATAATCGTCGCCGCCTAAATCATAAGCTGCAGATTTATCTTCGAGCATGGTTTTAGCGGTTGCAAATATAATTGGAACCTGAGCATTTACCTTTCTAACATCTTTACCCAAAGTAAAACCATCTTTCTTGGGCATCATCACGTCAAAAATACAAAGGTCGAAATTCTGCTTATTAAATGCTTTCAAACCTTCCTCCCCATCATTGCATAAAACAACATCAAACTTGCCTTTCAGCTGCAAATAATCTTGTAATAATAAACCTAAATTCGGATCGTCCTCTACCAGAAGTATTTTTTTCATTTTATTGATTTTATTCACCGGTGCAGCATATGCTACACTAAATGTTTGATTCTGAATGTGCATAGTGGTTTAATTATGATCAGACTAAATTTTAAACCACTATAATAGGGCAAAGTTTGCAAGCTAAAATCTTGTACCGACCAATACTACTTATGTGCCGATTGCCTTGATTATAAAGGTAAAGATATTTCGAACGTTGTTCCTTTATCTTTTTCGCTACTTACTTTTATTGTGCCGTTTAACTTTTTAATAATATCCTGAACATAATTTAACCCCAGGCCAAACCCTTTTACATCGTGTAAATTTCCGGTTGGTACACGGTAAAACTGGTCGAAAACCCTTTTCGTTTGTTCATTGGTCATGCCTATTCCCTGATCAGAAATTTCGATAATTAAGTGTTTATTGGTGTTTCGCGTAGAAATCGTAATCACAGGCGTATCTGCACTATATTTATTTGCATTATCAATCAGGTTATAAAGCACATTCGAAAGATGCAGCTCATCTCCATAAACAACTGCGTTTGTGGCATCTGTATGAAGATTAATCACCGCATTGCGTTTTTGTAATTGCAGCTCCATACTGTCTAAAACAATGATGATCAGGTCATTCATGTCTACGTCGGTATTTTCCATTTTAAGCTCGCCTTTTTCCAACCTTGCAATACTTAAAACGCGCTCTATATGACTTCCCAGCCGTACATTTTCGTCGTAAATGATGTTCGCCAGCCTGCTTAACCTGCTCTTATCTGCTGTAACTTCCGGATCTTTAAGTGCCTCACTTGCAATCATAATGGTTGCTACCGGCGTTTTAAACTCATGCGTCATGTTGTTGATGAAATCTGTTTTCATTTCCGAAATTTTCTTCTGCTTAAGAATGGCATAAAGCGTATAAGAAAAGATAAAAACCAACACCAGAAGTAGCCCTACTGAGGATGCCAGCGTTGCACTGAGGTTTGACACAATAGCAGAATTTTTATTCGGGAAACTCACCATCAATGTTCCCGGATCCCGGAACAGATCATTGCCAAAAAGTGGAATTTTATAGGTGTTTTCGGGCAGGAACTCCTTTTTTCCGTGGGAAGCCTCTACATATAAAATCGAATCTTTTTTAGCCAGCGAAATCTTGTAAGAGGGCTTCTGATTAATATTATGAGTAAGCAATTCTTCTTTAAGCAAAGTACCTAACACCTCGAAATTAATTCGCTTATACAATGGAATATTTACTTCCTGTAACTCTTTAGAAACATCTTCCACTACACTTAACCGGGTATAAGAAAAGGTATCTTTACCTAGAGAAGCAATTTTAAGTTCCAACTTCTTTCTGGCAATTTCATCCTGACGTTTAAACTTTCTATTCAAATCTTCAGAAATTTTAGGCAGGCCAACCAGCAATGGATTACCTGTCATCGGATCGGCCACTAAATACCTGATGGTATCCGGCAGGTTTTGAGGCGTTCTAAAATTGAAAGTTTTTGCAGTAGGCGAAATCAGCTTCGTTCTCATGCTGTAACCTTTTAGATTTAAGCTATTTAAATCAAAAAAGGCATCCATTTCAACATCCAGGCGTGTGCCTGTAATCGAAGATTTTGGTGCAGAAAGCGATCTGAATTCGTTTTCAGAAATTAGTTTTGGGCCCCGGTAGGAAACCCTGATAATACTATCTTGTTGATTTAAATAATTTTCAATCTGGCTTTCGTGCTCTGCTTGTCTTAACTCAGATTCCTGCGCAAACTGTTGCCTCAAATCTTTAATGTCAAGCGCTCGTTGTCTCGAATCCTGAAGTCTTCTGAGTTTATTTTCAGCGTCCTTTTTAGTCAGGTGATCGGCTACGTTTAAACGTTCTATCTTTTTTACAACGTTGGCTAATGTCTGGTTTACCTGTTCATCAAAAAGTTGGGATTTTAGGTTATAGGCTTCCCTGATGTAATACAATTGCATTACAAAAACACCAAGTAAAGCCACCGTCATTAATACGGTTATAAACCAAAAACTTCTTTTTTTCATTTACCTGAAACTACCTTATTTTTTAAAAACATGACGAGGGAACATTTTTAAATTTAATCAGATATCAAAAATAATGATTCAGGAGTTGACAAGAATGTTTTTAACATATTTTAACAACGGATATCATGCTGTAAATGAAGTTTTAAGCAGGGCGATAACAAAAAAATGCCGGGGCAAAAGCCCCGGCATGGTTCAAAATTGTTTGCTTAAAAAAAGATTCTTTATTTAGAAAGGCAAATCATCGTCTTCACCTGGTGCATTGCTAACATCAACCGGAGCTGCATAAGCTGGGGCTGATGCAGATGGAGCGCCTGCTGCAACAGCATTGATTCTCCAAATTACCAAACTGTTAAAATATGATGTCTTACCTGCTTTATCTGTCCATGGGCGACCGCGTAAATTAAAGAAAACCTCAACCTCATCACCCGCTTTAAATGTATCTAATAATGCAGTTTTATCTTGTAAAGCCTCAAAACGAATATATTCTGGGTATGTTGGATTTTCTGCGTATTCTACTATTAAATCACGTTTTTTAAACGTTTCACTCACTTGCTGCGTTGCACCTACTTCGTGTACTTTTCCTTTAATTTCCATAACTAATACTAATATTGTACGTATAAAAGCCAAATCTCTATAATTTTATTGATAACTTCGCATATATTATGATGCAAGTTTTCCACAATAAAAGCAAGGTTATTATCACCTGCAATAAACGCCTTTCTCCGTATTTACAAGATGAAGTTACGGCTTTAGGTTACACCATCGAAAGAGCCTTTCCAACGGGTGTTGAGCTGAATATCACCCTTACAGAGTGTATCAAGCTGAATTTGAACTTGCGCTGCGCCAGTCAGATTTTATATTCGATCAAAAGTTTCAAGGCCATTACGCCTGATGATTTATACAATGAGATTAAACAAATTGAATGGGAAGAACTGATCGATTTTTCTGGTTATTTCTCTGTAACCTCCAATGTTGATAATCCAAATATCACTACCCCGCTTTTTGCTAATTTAAAGGTAAAAGATGCGATTGTAGACCGCATGAAAGAGAAAAAAGGGATCCGCCCTGATTCTGGCTCTGATGCAAATAAAGCAGTAGTGCATTTATACTGGAAAGATGCAGATGCAGATGTATTTATGGATACTTCCGGCGAAACACTTGCCAAACACGGTTACCGTAAAATTCCTGGTAAGGCGCCAATGTTAGAGGCTTTGGCGTCGGGCGTAATTTATGCCACCAAGTGGGATCGCAAATCACCTTTCATTAATCCAATGTGTGGTTCTGGAACTTTAGCCATCGAAGCGGCACTAATTGCCACTAACCGGGCACCGGGATTATATAGAATGAACTATGCTTTTATGCATATTTTAGGCTATGGAGAAGAAGCCTTTTTTGCAGAGCGAAGAATTTTAAAAGATCAGGTAATTAAAAATCCGGATTTGAAAATCATTGCCTCCGATCTTTCTGAAGATGCCGTAGAAGTTACCCGCAGAAATGCAAAAACTGCAGGTGTTGATACATTAATCGAATTTGAAGTTTGTGATTTCGAACTTACCCCGGTTCCTGAAGAAGGAAAAGGTGCGGTAGTGTTTAATCCGGAATACGGCGAGCGTTTGGGGGTTCATAGTAAACTCGAGCAAACTTACAAACGCATGGGCGATTACATGAAAACAAAATGCAAGGGATATGCTGGCTACATTTTTACGGGTAATCCAGATCTCGCTAAAAAAATAGGCTTAAAAGCTTCGCGCAAACTGGAATTCTATAATGGAAAACTGGACTGCCGCTTACTGGAGTATGAATTGTATGACGGCTCCCGTCGCGCTCCGTTAGTTGAGCAGGAAGCTGTTTCCTAACACATTCCAATCCGCCTGAATTTTCTGGTATCTGCTCAAGCAGACTGACAGGAATTCAGGCTTTGTTATTTACCGGCAAATTAGATACAATGAACTCCATTTAAGATGCAACATCCTTCCAGAGCGCCTCTAAAATAGAATTTATTAGCTTTAGGCATAAAAAAAAGAATAAAATCCCGGCCAATGCAAATTTATTTCCATAAGATAATAGGCCTTCCAACCTCCGGAAGCCACTAAAGCGGTGATTAAAACTACCAAGGCCTTGACGTGCTACAAAACAAAAGGAATACATTAAACTTTTAGGTCGTGTAATTGTTTAAAATATATCCTTCGTCTATCCCCTTGAGTAATTCCTGATAGTGCTAAAAAATATCATTCTGAAAATCTATAGGAATAAAAGACTCGTATATATTAAAAACATTATAAAAATTATCCCTTTTTATGGAAGATGTATTAGCTTTGAAGACGAAAAACGTTGCCGGGAATATTAGAAAAATTAGAGAATACAGAGATTACACTCAAGATTATCTAGCGGCAAAATTAAAAATTTCGCAGAATGCCTATAGTAAGATTGAGCTTGGCTATAGTAAACTTACGATTGATCGGTTATTTCAGGTTTCTGAAATTTTAGAGGTTGAGGTAACGCACTTGTTAACCTTAAATCCGAACGATTTAATAAAGATTATATCTGATGACGAGCACAGAACAGCAGCGGCGAGTTAATAACTTCCGCTGTTGATATCATTTTTCCATCCTTGCCCATATTTCCAATATCTTTATTGCAAATATTAAACGATGCAAGATTCCATAATAAAAACCATAACTTTCGTACAACAAACCTTAAAAGATGCCGAAGCCGGTCATGATTGGTTTCATATTGAGCGTGTTTATAAAACAGCTGTTAACATCAATAAAAAAGAACAAGGCAACGAACTCGTCATTGCATTTGCAGCACTCTTACATGATATTGCTGATCCCAAATTTAACAACGGAGATGAAGAATTGGGGCCTCAGGTTGCAGAATCTTTCCTGCAGTCTATTGCAATAGACGAGGAAACCGTGAAACATGTAAAACTCATTATTCAGCACATGTCTTTCAAAAACAGTTTTGATGGCAATAGCTTTACCTCCAAAGAAATGCAAATTGTTCAGGATGCAGATCGTTTAGATGCCATTGGCGCTATCGGCATTGCCAGGGCATTTACTTATGGTGGCTTTAAAAACCGGGTATTATATGATCCGGCTGTTAAAGTTGAGGAACACCTGTCAAAAGAAAGTTATAAGAATACAACCGCACCAACCATCAATCATTTTTATGAAAAGCTTTTGCTTTTAAAAGACATGATGAATACCGCCGAAGGAAAAAAAATTGCAGAAAAAAGGCATCAGTTTATGCTGGATTATCTTGATCATTTCTATAGCGAATGGGAAGGTAATTAATAACTTCATTTCTTTTCACCTCTTTTAATAAAGTATTGATGTTGATTCATTATAATTCTTACAATCAATTTCAAGAACTTTCATCCATTTTATTATTCCATTAAAGAGTACATAACTTACCTTTATTTACTAATATTTTTAGCCTTATAGCTATATTTGTTAGTAAATAAAATGATATGTCAGATCGAATTCGTGAAAAGTTAAATATTCTAGCTGATGCTGCTAAATATGATGTTTCCTGTTCATCAAGTGGTGGTACGCGGAAAAATGATAATAAAGGCATTGGGGATAGTCACTCTTCTGGCATTTGCCATACCTATACTGAAGATGGCCGCTGTGTATCATTGCTAAAAATTCTTTTAACCAATCACTGTATTTACGACTGCTTATTTTGTGTTTCCAGAAAGAGTAACGACATCAAACGTGCAGCTTTTACGGTGGATGAAGTGGTGGACTTAACCATGAACTTCTATCGGAGAAATTATATTGAAGGGCTATTTCTAAGTTCAGGAATTTTCAAAAATGCAGATTTTACCATGGAGCGCTTACTTTTGGTATGTAAAAAACTTCGTTTAGAACAACGCTATAATGGTTATATTCATCTAAAAACCATCCCTGGAGCGAGTGAAGAGCTAATTAAGGAAGCGGGATTATATGCTGATAGAATGAGCATTAACCTGGAAATGCCCACAGAAGCCGGATTAAAACTTTTAGCTCCGGAAAAGAACCATGCAGATGTGATTAAACCGCTTGATTTTATTCAGCAGAATATTGTTCAGTTTGCAGCAGATAAAAAACTGATTAAACATGTTCCGAAGTTTGTTCCGGCAGGACAAAGTACACAAATGGTAATCGGTGCCACACCAGAAAGCGACAAAGATATTATGTATACCGCAAATGCTTTTTATAAAAACTTCGCTTTAAAAAGGGTTTATTACTCTGGCTACGTACCCATCAGTAATGATAGCAGGATGCCGGTTTTAGGTACTCAACCGCCATTATTGAGAGAAAATAGACTATATCAAACCGATTGGCTAATGCGCTTTTATGGCTTTAAAGTTCAGGAAATTTTAAACGATGCCAATCCAAATTTAGATGTAGATATTGATCCAAAACTTAGCTGGGCGATTAGAAATATGCAGCATTTCCCTGTAGATATTAATAAGGCAGACTATAAAATGATTCTGCGTATCCCCGGGATCGGAGTAATGTCTGCAAAGAAAATTGTTCAGGCCAGGAAGTTTGGAAAGTTAAGAATAGATCAGTTAAAAAAAATCGGGGTAGCTTATAATAGAGCGAAACATTTTATAACCTGCGCAGATAGCCCTTATCAGTTAAGAGATTATCAGGGTACGCAGATAAAGGCTTTTATCATGGCAGAAAGTCAAAGTAAATATTTAAAAACAGATAATAATCAGCTCATTTTATTTTAGCAGGCAAGCAGCCTATGATTTACATTTTCGATGGTTCACTTACCGGCTTGCTCACTGCTGTATTCGAATGGTTCGAGCGGAAACCCGGCCCCACAACATTGAAGGTTAATACCATTTTCCAGCCGGAAGCTTTTACAGAAACTGTCGAAATTATGTCCAACCAGGAAAAAGCTGATCGTGTTTGGAAAGGCCTTCAAAAGAAATTGAAAAAAGACTGGCAGCGAACTTTTTATTGCAGCTATTTGTCTGAAATTCCGGAAGCTTATGATCACCTTTTTCAATTTGCAATTTATATTTTTGAAAACGAACCAGGTGCAGCCGCCAATTACGGAAACAACCATGTAATTGCCCTCGCTAAATATGCAAAAAGTGTGGAGCGAGAAAAGCACCGGATGGAAGCCTTTATCAGATTTCAAAAAACAGGAGATGGCATGTTTTACACATCTATAGATCCTGATTTTAATGTGTTGCCCCTAATTTCAAATCATTTTAAAAACCGCTATGCCGATCAACAGTGGATTATTTACGATTTAAAACGTAAGTATGGGCTTCATTATGATTTAAACACGGTTGAAGAAGTGACCATCAACTTTTCGGAAAGTGCGACGAACCCTAATCCTCCGCTGGCACTAATGGATGAGAAAGAAGCGCTTTACGCTCTTTTATGGAAAGATTATTTCAAAAGTGCCAATATTGTTGCCCGGAAAAACACCAAACTTCACCTGCAACATGTCCCCAGAAGGTATTGGAAATATTTAACTGAAAAGCAACTGGCTTAACATCGATTTAATATAAAACCGCTAAATTGCAGCATGAAATTAAGTGTGCTGGTTTTATTTACGGCTCTTGCTGTTGCGCTATCCATCGGGATGGTTAATTTTTATTTCCAGCATAGCTTCTACTATCTCGCAATTTCTTTTGGTGTATCTTTTTTGAGCAGTTTTCTTGTTTTTTATTACCTGCTGGAAAAATACATCTACAATAAAATTAAGCTCATTTACAAACTGATTCATAATTTAAAGCTTGGAAAAGACCTTAAAGATGCATTAGGTGAGTATGTAAGTTCCGATCCGATAAATGATGTGGAACAAGAAGTTAAAGAATGGGCTGGCGCGAAGAAAAAAGAAATCGATTTGCTGAAAAAACAAGAACAATTTAGGAGAGAATTTCTTTCAAATGTATCTCACGAGTTCAAAACGCCACTTTTTGCCATTCAGGGTTATATTGAAACGCTTCAGGATTGTATCACAGATGATCCGGATATGGCCATCAAATTCCTTAAAAAAGCAGAAAACAATGTAGAAAGATTGAGCTACCTGATTAATGATCTGGATGCGATAGCAAAATTAGAAACCGGTGAATCACCCATTAATTATCAAAAGTTTGATTTCGTTTCACTAGCCAAAGAGGTAATGGAAAATCTCGATGACAGGGCAAAGGCAAAAAATGTCAAATTATTCTTTAAAGAAAAATATACGGCTATTACCAGTGTAAATGCTGACCGGGAAAAGATCAGACAGGTGTTGATTAACCTTATTGTGAACAGCATAAAATATGGAATAGAAAACGGCGAAACCGCTATCAAAATTTTCGAACTGCATGATCAGGTGCTTATCGAAGTTACCGATAATGGAATCGGGATTGAAGAGAAACACCTCGCCAGGCTTTTCGAACGTTTCTATCGCATTGATACCCACCGGGCAAGAGAAGTTGGAGGAACTGGTTTAGGCTTGGCAATTGTTAAACACATTCTGGAAGCTCACCAACAAACCATTTCCGTTCGAAGCACGCCGGGAATAGGAACAACCTTTGCCTTCACCCTCCAAAAAGGTGGTTAATAAGGAACTACTGGCGTAATATTCCTTTTACGGTCAAATAAGGTCATTTTTTAATGGTTATAATAAAACTGTAAACATTTAAACTAAATGTGCCAATTTGTCACTTTTAATTTAATTTGTGTATTTTTGCAATCCCAAAATCTTTTTAAAGAATGATTGATTTACAAGTACAGGATAAAACGCATGATGAGGCCAGACAAGGTGAAGCTTTAATATTAGAAGCACCAGTAAAAGCCGACTCACGCAAATTATATATAGAAAGTTATGGTTGTGCGATGAATTTCGCAGATAGTGAAATTGTGGCTTCTATCCTTTCAGAAACAGGATTTGAGACTACCGGCGACTACCACCAGGCAGACGTGATTTTTATAAACACTTGTTCCATTCGCGAAAATGCAGAAACCAGGGTTAGAAATCGATTATCACAATTTGGTGTAGAAAAACGCCGTAATCCCAAGTTAATTGTCGGTGTATTGGGCTGCATGGCAGAACGTTTAAAATCAAAATTTCTGGAAGAAGAGAAATTGGTTGACGTTGTTGTTGGGCCTGATGCTTACCGTGATTTACCAAACCTAATCGAGCAGGTAGAAAGTGGACACAAGGCAGTAAATGTATTATTATCCCGTGAGGAAACTTACGCTGATATTAGTCCGGTCCGTTTAAACAGCAATGGGATCACCGCTTTTATTTCGATCACCCGTGGTTGTAACAACATGTGTTCTTTCTGTGTGGTGCCATTTACCCGTGGCCGTGAAAGGAGTCGTGATGCACATTCTATCATTAAGGAGGCAAAATCTTTATTTGAATCCGGCTACCGTGAGGTAACTCTTTTGGGCCAGAATGTAGATTCATACACCTGGACATCCGAAGATGGGAATGAAACCGTAAACTTTGCACAACTTTTAGAACAAACGGCATTAATCAATCCTGATTTAAGGGTTCGTTTTTCTACCTCACACCCTAAGGATATTACAGATGAGGTTTTGGAAACCATTGCCAGATACGATAACATCTGTAATTACATTCACTTACCTGTTCAATCTGGCAATAGCCGTGTTTTGGAATTGATGAATCGTACTTATACCCGCGAATGGTACATCAACCGGATTGATGCCATTAAAAGAATTATTCCAGGTTGCGCAATTTCGACTGATATTATCGCAGGTTTCTGTACCGAGACAGAAGAAGAGCACCAGGAAACCTTAAGCATGATGGATTATGTCGAATATGATTTTGCCTATAATTTTACCTACTCGGAAAGACCAGGAACTTTAGCCGCGCGTAAATTTGCAGATGACATTCCTGAAGAAGTAAAAAAGCGCCGTTTAGCAGAAATTCTGGCCAAACAGCAGGCACACTCTTTAATACGTTTACAGGAATGGGTTGGCAAAACGATTCGGGTATTAATCGAAGGTACTTCTAAAAAATCTGATCTTGATTATTGCGGTCGCGGGGATAGCGGTGCAATGGCAATTTTCCCTGCTATTGAAGGTGTAAAACCAGGAGAATATGCGAATGTATTTATTGAAAAATGTACGTCTGCAACATTGATTGGAAAAATAGTTTAAGAGCTGAAAGGCTAAAGCCGAAAGCAAAAAATACAATGAGTCAAAAAGTTGAGGGCATCCAATCTTGATACCTGATACTATATACTTGATACTGAAGAATGGATACACAAAATATAAAACAACGATTCGGGATTATTGGCAATTCGCCGTTACTTAATCGTGCCATAGATATTGCCAGCCAGGTTGCGCCAACAGATATGTCGGTTTTAATTACGGGTGAAAGTGGAAGTGGTAAAGAAGTTTTTTCTCAGATTATCCATCAAATGAGCGCACGTAAACACGGCTCATTCATTGCGGTAAACTGTGGTGCCATCCCGGAAGGAACAATTGATTCGGAACTTTTCGGACATGAAAAAGGTTCATTTACCGGCGCCCATGAAGCCAGAAAAGGCTATTTTGAAGTGGCCAATGGCGGAACAATCTTTTTAGATGAGGTTGCAGAATTACCGCTCGGAACCCAGGCACGCTTATTAAGGATTTTAGAAAGTGGCGAGTATTTACGCGTGGGATCATCAAAAGTGCAAAAAACAGATGTCCGCATTATTGCCGCAACCAATGTGGATGTTTATCACCGCGTTAAAAACGGAAAATTTCGGGAAGATTTATATTATAGATTAAATACGGTGCCGTTGCGCATCCCACCGCTGCACGAAAGAAAAGAAGACATTTACCTCCTTTTTAGAAAGTTTTCTGCAGATTTTAGTGATAAATACCGTAGTCCCTCGTTACACCTGGAGCCAGATGCCGTTCAAATTCTCACCAATTACAGCTGGCCGGGAAATGTTCGTCAGCTTAAAAATATTGCAGAACAAATTTGCGTGCTCGAGAAAGAAAGAAATGTTACCGGACCTGCAATTTTAAATTACATCCCAAATGAAACGGGAAGTAATCTGCCCATGACGATCAATTCGCAATCGAAAGAAGACTTTACAGAAAGAGATATTCTTTACAAGGTTTTGTTCGACATGAAAAAAGACATGGTTGAACTGAAAAAACTGGTTGCTGAAATTATCCAGCATGGTGGAAATACCGCCAGCGTTTTGGCAGACAACCCTCAATACATCAATCAGTTATATAGAGATGTTGAATTGCCTGGCGGGCAGGAACATACTTTTACCATTCAGCAGCCTGCGCCAAACATAAATAACAACAATAGCAATAACTCAGATTACTATGCACATGATGCGGAAGAAATCGAAGAATCTTTGTCGTTAATTGATAAAGAGTCTGATCTGATCAAAAAAGCATTGAAAAAGCACAAAGGGAAGCGGAAATTTGCTGCCCAGGAGTTGGGTATTTCGGAACGTACGCTTTACAGAAAAATCAAAGAATTAAATTTATAGGCAATAAATATCGCCTCAGTGCATTAACATATATGGTAAAGCAATTAAATCAGCACCCGGCTTAAATGAAGATAAAAGTATTTATAATCCTTGTAATTGCAGCGCTTACGGCATGTTCTTACAAGTTTAATGGGGCATCAACCGTAGGTTTAAAAACCGTTGTGGTTAAGGTTTTTGAAAATAATGCACCCCTTGTTGTACCTACACTGAGTAACCAGTTTACGGAGGCATTAAAAACCAGAATTCGTAATCAAACGAGCTTAAGTATTTCTTCAACGGAGGGCGATGCTGTGTTTGAAGGGAGAATTACAGGTTACGATATTAAGCCTGTGGCTTTACAATCGAGTACTACGCCTACAGCAGGTGCCAACAGGCTAACTATTACGGTAGCCGTAAAATACACCAATAACACAGAAGGGAAAGAGAAAGAAAGTTTTGAAGAAAGTTTTACCAAATTCTTCGATTTCCCACTGAATGGTGCACCAATTCAATCGGCATTGCCGGGCGCAATTGAAAACATTAACAGACAACTTACAGAGGATATTTTTAACCGTGCGTTTGCGCAATGGTAAAGCGAATTATACTGGTAAACAGATAAAACTTTCAAAAACCCGCTTACATTTTTTAACTTAGCGACAAACCATTATAATGAATCAGCAGCAGCTATTGGCAAATTTACTCGCTCAACCTGGCAAGGTTGGTCCGGAGCATGTACCCATGCTTCAGGAACTTGCAGTACAATTTCCATATGCTCAACCCATTCATTTGCTATTAGCCAGGGCTGATGCTTCCTTTATTCCAAAGGCCGCGCTCTATAGCCATGGAAATACACTTTTTAAGGTGTTAAACATGGTTTCAGTTCAGGAAGAACCGTTATGGATTGAAGAACAAGCAGAAGAAAACGAGGAAGTGGATGGAATTGTTCCTGAAAATAATGAGGAAACTATTGAAAATGACACTGAACAAATTTCAGTTGAACCCATAGAATCTTCAGTTATGGAGAGCACTGGCAGTTCACCGGGTTCAAATCGCTATCTAGCTGATTTTCAAGCTGAAGAAGATTTATTTATAGAGGGCATTGCCACAACTGATTTTTTCGCTTTTGAAAAGCAACTCAGCACAGATGTAGTCCGTACAGCTCCTGTAATAGAAACAGTCGTTCCTGATAGTCATGATGTAAATTTTGTTTCTAAGTACGATGATGACCAATTACCCTATACTTTTTTATGGTGGCTATCTAAAACCCGCAAAGAACACGCACAGATTTTTCAGCCTTATGCACAGCCGAAACCAGCGATGGTTAAGCAACAACCAGTTCAGCAAAAAAATACCGCTGAGTTTCAGCAGCAGTATGTTGAGCACATATTTCATATTCAAACACCATTTGAAGTTGCAGATCATTTAGCAGAATATCCTTCAGCTGATGTGAAGGATGCCAAGGGCGCAGAAATTATTGAAAAGTTTTTAAAAGAAGACCCCACAATAAAGCCGCCAAAGCCAGAGCAAATCGACAATGAAAATAAGGCTAAAAAGAGCGCGGAAGACCGTTACGACTTAGTTTCTGAAACTTTAGCAAAAATTTACATCGAGCAAATGCTTTATCACAAAGCCATAGATACTTATAAAAAATTAAGTTTGAAATATCCAGAAAAAAGTGGTTACTTTGCCGATCTTATCCAATCTATAGAAAAGAAATTTTAAAATATAATATTACCATGATAACCTTTTTAATCATTTTATTAATTGTTGTGTGTATTGCTTTAGGCTTATTTGTATTGATACAAAATCCTAAAGGCGGTGGTTTGGCAACTGGTGGTGGCACAAGCAATATGTTTGGTGTGCAACGTACCGGTGATGTTTTGGAAAAAGGATCGTGGATCTTATTAACCTTCATCGTAGTTTTAACGTTAGCCATTACGACTGTTGCCAAAAGCGGTGGTGGTGCAACTGCTGTTGGAAAATCATCAATTCAGGAACGTTTAGATAAAACACCGTCTCCATCTCCAATCGGTGGAAACTTCAACAATAATGCTCCTGCAAAGCCAGCAGATACTACTAAAAAATAAATCAAACTTATTTAGTTTGCATAAAGCTTTCCTCAAAAAGGAAGGCTTTTTTTGTTTTCGGTTTTTCCATAGGTCCATCCTGAGAAAACTGAATATCTTTAAAGTAAAATTAAATCTCATTCGTCTACTGATTTATAACGCCATTGATCGTGCCGGATAACGAAACTCAAAATATCATTTCTACAGTTGCCAGTTATGGCAAACGCCTCTTCAGCTTTATCCGTGGGCGGGTAAATACGGATGAGGACGCCGAAGATATTTTGCAGGATGTTTGGTATCAGTTAAGTAATCAGCCAGAGGCTGGTGCCATTGAGCAAATTAGTGGCTGGTTATACCGCGTAGCCAGAAATAAGATTACCGATAAACACAGGAAACAAAAGGAAGCTTTGCTGGAAGATTTTAGTTATGAGGACGAAGACGGGGAATTTAACTTTAGAGAAGTTTTGCTCTCAGAATCATTCTCTCCGGAAGAAGAAAGTTTAAAAAAGCTTTTCTGGGACCAGTTATTTCTGGCACTGAATGAGTTGCCGGAGAAACAGCGTTATGTATTTATTCAGAATGAACTGGAAGAGCGTACTTTCCAGGATTTATCGAATGAAACCGGTGATAATATTAAAACGCTTATCTCGCGAAAAGGCTATGCGGTAAAGCATTTACGTAGCCGTTTGCAAAATTTGTATCAGGAATTTATAAACTTTTAAACAAAAGAAAATGAGCAATAGAAAATTTAGTAAAGGCATAAAATTCCTTTTGTGTCTCCCCGTTATTGCACTCATTGCAACAGCTCTAGGCTATATTGTAATGTATTTATGGAACTGGATTTTACCAGAAGTAACCCATGCCGGACAATTAAATTTTTGGCAGGCACTTGGCTTACTGGTATTATGCAGATTGCTGTTCGGCAATTTTAATAAAGGTGGCGGTAATCGTTTTCGTGAAAAAGCCTGGGGTATGCGCTCGAAATGGCAAAACATGAATGATGAAGAACGCGCAAAGTTTAAAGAGGAATATAAGCGCAGGTGTGGAGGCTGGGGAAACCGGAATAAAGAAGCGATTTAGTAATTTCTTTAGATTAGAAATCCTTAGATAAATGAGTCCGGAAAAATTTCCTGACCAACAAGTCATTAAACTAAACTCCTTTAGTCGGGATTTTCTATCCCGGCTAGCATTTCTGAAGATTAATAATCCTCAAATAAACCTCGCAGGTTTTTAAAACCTGCGAGGTTTACAGCAAAAAATTACTTTCCAAACCACCTTCCGCATCTGATATTAAAATGTAGTTTGCTATTCGCCTTAATTTGAGGTACTTTTGCTAAAAGATATAAACACATTAAATTGAATTTTAACGATTTTAACTTCGGCCCCGATTTATATGAAGGCCTGATGGCGATGGGGTATAAAAGTGCCACACCGATCCAAGAGCAAGCCATTCCGGTAATTTTAGATAATCATGATCTTATTGCCTGCGCCCAAACCGGAACAGGTAAAACTGCCAGCTATTTATTGCCAGTAATGGACAAAATTAGCCGTGCTACCGATAGACATAACAATACTTTAATTTTAGCACCTACCCGTGAATTGGCTCAACAAATCGATTTACAGGTTGAAGCGCTTGCTTATTTCACCAATATCAGTTCACTTGCTGTTTACGGCGGTGGCGATGGGATTGCTTATGAACAGCAGAAACGTTCGATGCGTGAAGGTGTAGACATCATTATTGCAACACCTGGTCGCTTAATGGCACATTTATCCTCAGGCGTTCTTAAGCTTGAACATTTGCAGCATTTAATATTGGATGAGGCAGACAGGATGTTGGATATGGGCTTTTATGACGATATTATCCGCATCATCAGCTACTTACCTAAGAAAAGACAAACATTGCTTTTTTCTGCAACAATGGCGCCAAAAATCAGAACAATGGCCGCCAAAATTTTGCAGGATCCGCAGCAGATTACCATTTCCATAGCAAAACCTGCTGAAGGAATTGATCAGCAAGCCTATAACATCCACGATCAGCAAAAGCAAGCTTTATTAACTGATCTTTTTAAGGACGATAAATACAAAAGCAGTATCATCTTTGCTTCGACCAAAGAAAAGGTTAAAGCTTTATATAAAACATTTAAAAGCTTAGGGATTAAAGCCGAAGCTTTTCACTCTGATTTAGGGCAAAAAGAGCGTGAGGATATTCTTTTGGCATTTAAAAACAGAAGATTACCAATCTTAATTGGAACAGATGTATTATCACGCGGAATTGATGTGGAAGGAATTGACCTGGTTATTAATTATGATGTACCCGGCGACCCTGCAGATTACGTACACCGCATTGGCAGAACAGCGAGAGCAGCCACTAAAGGAACCGCTATTACGCTGGTTAACGGAAGGGATAAACGCAAGTTTGATAACATTGAGCGATTGATTGAAAAGCCTGTTCAGCGCATGCCATTACCAGAACACATTTCTACCATGGAAATTACCCACGTAGAGGAAAAACGCCCAACACAACAAAACAACGGAAATAAAAAGGTCTGGCATAAGAAAAAGCCAAAACCATCAGCATAATCTAAACGCCAATAAGCTTTCTTATTGGCGTTTTTCTTTTAACACTTATCTTTGCATTACGCAATGGCAAATTTCATCCTCATTGGCTTATGCATCATCGCCGGGATTCTTTTCAGAAAAAGCAAAACCTTACCTAAAGATGCACATAAAGGCATTAACGCCTGGATTATTTATATCGCACTACCCGCAGTATCGTTTAAATATCTGCCTCACATCACATGGTCGAACGATTTACTTTTTCCGGCCCTCGCCCCTATTTGCATCTGGATGCTTGGATGGCTATTTATCACCATTTATAGTCGCGTAAGGAAGCTAAGCACTGCAAGTACCGGCGGACTGAAATTGGTGAGTTCTTTAAGTAACACCTCGTTTATAGGTTTCCCTCTCATTCTTGCTTATTTCAGCGAAAAGGAAATTCCTATTGCTATTATTTGTGACCAGATAACCTTCACATTATTATCTACCATCGGAATCATTGTGGCCATCCGTGCCTCGCAACAACAAAAATTAAATAGTCAACTGGTTCTGAAAAAGTATTAAGTTTTCCACCCTTAATTGGATGCATTTTAGCGTTGGTCATCCCGCGGTTTTTAGATATATCGTCACTAAATCCTTTATTCGAAAAACTAGCCGGAACGGTAGGTCCGCTGGCGTTGTTTTCAATCGGCTTACAGCTAAAATTTGGAGGTTGGTTTAGCGAACTGAGCCACATCAGTTTCGCCTTATTTTATAAGCTGATCTTAGCACCGCTTTCTATTTTATTGATTGCGGTACTTTTGGGCCTGAATGGAACCATTGCTAAAATCACTATTTTTGAGATGGCAATGCCTACGCTGTTAACCGCTGGCGTAGTTGCTGATCAATATAATTTGAACCCAAAGGTTTCTAATTTAGTGGTAGGAATCGGGATATTATTATCTTTTATCACAACCGGGTTGTGGTGGTTGGTTTTGACATATTCGGGTTTGTTTTAGGGTAACCCGCAAAGAACGCTAAGTTATGTGCAAAGAATCTCAAAGGTTTTTTACCCCCTCAGTAATTTAAGAAAAATAAGCTTTGATACTTAAGAATCGAAAATTAACACTCTGGTAAACTGATTGGAATATTCGTTGCTAAACCACCATCTGAGGTTTCTTTGTATTTGGCATTCATATCCAAAGCAGTCTCCCACATGGTGTTTACGACAGCATCTAAACTTACTTTTGCCTTATCAGGATTACTTTGCAGGGCCAGCTGACTCGCAGTAATCGCTTTGATGGCACCCATAGTATTGCGTTCGATGCACGGAATCTGCACTAAACCGCCAATTGGATCGCAGGTTAAACCCAGATGATGTTCCATAGCGATTTCCGCCGCCATTAAAACCTGCCGCTGTGAGCCACCAAGACACTCGGTTAATGCCGCAGCAGCCATTGCAGACGAGACGCCGATTTCAGCCTGGCAGCCGCCCATTGCAGCTGAAATGGTTGCACCTTTTTTGAAAATACTTCCAACTTCTGAAGCACAGGCTATAAACTGAATAATTTTATCCTCATCGTAACCATCGCAAAAGGTAATAAAATACTGTAATACTGCCGGAATTACACCTGCTGCGCCATTTGTTGGTGCGGTTACTACACGCCCGAAAGAAGCATTTTCTTCATTCACAGCCAGTGCAAAGCAACTAACCCAGTCTAAAATATAATTAAAGCCATTTCCGCCTTTTCTAATGGCTTGAATCCAGGAATCATAATCATGGTATTCAGCTTTATTCATCAATCTTTTATTGAGCGGAAAAGCCCTTCTGGCAACATTTAAACCACCAGGCAAAAAACCGGTGGTATGGCAACCGCGATAAATACAATGGCGCATCACTGCAAAGTGTTTTAAGATGCCGGCTTTTGTTTCCGCTTCCGGTCTCCAGGCCAATTCATTTTCCATCACAATTTCACTCACTTTCAGTCCGGTAGATAAACACCAGTGGAGTAGATCCTTGGCTTTTTCTATAGAGAAAGGCAGATCAACCTGTGCTTTCTGGCTATTGTCTTCTCCTTCTTTAACCACGAACCCCCCTCCGATAGAGTAATAAGTTTCGGAAAAGGCTTTACCATTGTTTAAGAAAGCTTGAAATGTTACCGCATTGGGGTGAAAAGGAAGACTTTCAGCAAAAAGGAAAAGCAAATCATTATCGTAATCAAAATCGATTGATCGCGTACCAGCCAGGTTGAGCCTTTTGTTTTGTTGAATGGTTTCAAATGTTGGCGTCACAGCATCTACATCGAAAGTAACAGGGTCTGCGCCAGTTAATCCAAGCAAAATAGCAACATCTGTTCCGTGGCCTTTCCCGGTTTTAGCGAGCGAGCCATAAAGCAATATTTTAATCATTTCAACCTGTTCTATTACACCTTGCTGCTTTAAAGATGCGGTAAACTGTTGTGCGGCACGCCATGGACCAAGTGTATGCGAACTTGATGGACCTATACCGATTTTAAAAATATCGAAAACTGAGATTTGCTCCTTAATCATGAAGAAAGTTAGTTATACAAAGCTATGATTGTTTTATTAAAATTCAGATCAATAATTTTTTAACCTGCGATTATTTTTGTTATCTTACTTTAATTTTAATGATGCTCTATAATGGATTTTAACACAAACTATGAAGAATTAGATCTCGAGTACTGTCGCGCTACCTCGGGCTTAAGATTAACTAACTACATCATTGACATGATTTTTTTCTATTTGATCATGTTTGGTTTGGGCATAGTGCTTGGAATTCTAGCGCCAAGTTTACTTAATATTTTTGATGGTTTAATGGGCAGGTTAATTTCCCTGTTGCTTTATGGCATCTCTATGGCGGTTATCGAAGGAGTCTCTAATGGTAAATCTATTGGAAAACTCATTACCGGAACAAAAGCAATTAATTCAGACGGAACTGATATGAATTTTGGTCAGGCATTTACGAGAAATATCATTCGGGCTATTCCCTTTAATGCCTTTAGTGCATTTGGAACTCCTTGTAATCCCTGGCATGATCGCTTATCTAATACAATTGTTATAGAGGAGAAAAAAGCTACTTTGCTTAAGCAGAAAGAAACATTTTTTGATGCATTAAAGGAAAATCAGAAAACTTAAAAATCAAATTCTATAATATCTTTATCCTTTAACATCTGTTCAACGAACCTCTGGTGATTAGTTGGCGTGCCTGTTGCCGTCCAGTTGCCGGTAATGATATTATTTACAAGCTGATGTTTTCCGCGTTGAGGTTTAAGTTTATTTTCTCTAAAAACTTCTTCATAACTTTCTAAATCACCCTGGGTATGTTGCTTTTTCACAATGCGATAGATTCTTTTCGTAAAGCGTCTATCGCCAATTTCTTCGATAAACGGAAAAACAATCAGGGCTAAAAGCACAACAGCAGTAACACCAATTGCTTGTTCGTAATAGCCGGAACCAACAGCCATGCCAATTGCAGCAACGATCCAGATGATACAAGCCGTTGTTAAACCCTTTACCCGGTTCTCTTCTTTGAAAATTACGCCCGCGCCCAAAAAACCTATTCCGGTTACAATATTAGAGGCAATACGATCCTGACTTGTTGGTCCGATTTTAATGGATAGGATGGTAAACAAGGTAGCACCCAAACCTATCATCATCATCGTTTTTAAACCTGCAGACTTGCTTCTATACTCTCTTTCCGCACCGATTAATCCACACAAAAGTGTGGCCAGCAGAAATTTATTTACTTCACTTTGTGTGATGAAATGGCTATTATCTAAGATATTGTTCATTAACGGAGATTAACAGCACCAAATTAGTAAAAATCGTAACATCTTAAGCCATTTGCCCGACCCCCATTAGAACTATTTGGAAAATACTTTTCATAACCTACCCCAATTTCTGATGTCCCGCCCGTGTTGCTATAATTAATTTTTGAGGTAGTTGCATCATGGCTGATGCCTAACCTGAATTTTTCTCCGTTGGTTTTTCTATTAAAAATATCAAAAATTACCGAAAAGACGATTGCATCATTTCCATTCGCATTTCCATCGTTACGGTACCAGATTCCGGCATTAATCCCTGCGTATTTGTATTGAGTGCCAACACTAAATGAATTTACGTTCCCTTGTTTATACATGACTACAGATGGTATGAGGTAACTCCCATCGCGATCATATTGATCTGGAATCAGGGTGACTTTATAACTTAAGTTAGCAGAAATCCTCAAAGGCAGTTTAGCCTGAAATCCAGACAGCGACTCATCCGGACGGTTTAAGTGATGCGTTGCTAACCCCAACATAAACTTGCCATAAACCAGATTGGCACCAGCATTTGCATCCAGGTAAAACCGACTATCAATTGCAGGCCGCTCTGCACCAGAAACACTCCCGGGAATATAGCCGGAATTGATGTCTATCTGATCTCCAAAAACCAGTTTATCCCAGTTCAGTTTCTGATTGGTTACGCCCGCCTGCAAGCCAAAAGAAAGCGTAAAATCATCCCCACCGATGATGTACGAATAACTTGCTGCAATATTATTTTTGACCAGGTACGCCGTTCCTTCACTACTGCGGTTGAAAATTATCCCCAATCCGCTGTTAATCTGGTAGAGATTTAAATCAGCGGAGGCACTCATGTAAGAAAAATCGCTGGCCAAACCTGTCCATTGATTTCTATAGAGCGCATTAAACCTGATATCGCCCTCAAATTGTCCGGTAAGTGCCGGATTCAAATAGATTGGTGCGTTATAAAATTGCGAATAAATATGATCCTGGCCGATCGAAATCAGTGGTAGTACCATCATCAGCATCCATAATATCATCCTCCTCATCGTTATCTTATTAAATATATTACACCAGTTTTTCTCGGAGATGATGAATCATAGGTCATCCCCTTCCAATCGCTGCCATTTACAAATTTCACCTCTATTTTCCAGTAATATACACCCTGCGGCTGTTCTTTTCCATTATATGTTCCATCCCATCCTTCTAAAGGTGCACCATCATCCAGTTTTGAACTTTCCCAAAGCATCTGCCCCCATTTATTAAAGACAGACATTTTCCACTCCTGAATCCCTCTTCCTTTTGCTTTGAAAACCCTGATTTCATTCTTCGCACTCGCTGGCATAAAAGAATTAGGAACGTTTAAATATCCCGGAACACCAATAATTCTAACGGATTGAACTGTTGTAGCACTACACCCTTCCCTATTAAGCACTTTCAGTGTAACCGTATAAGTTCCTTCATTACCATAAGTGTGATTCGGATTTTGCAACGTTGAAACGGCACCATCGCCAAAAGTCCATTCCCAGCTTACGGCCCCGGTACTACTATCTCTAAAGCCAAAAGCATAGTTAGGAACAGATAGCTCATTGCCGGGCGATACGGTAAAGGTAGCAACCGGAGGCGCTACAACACTAATCGGCGCGCTTGCGGTTATGGTATTGGTACAGCCTAAAGTATTGGTGGCGGTTAAGCTTACAGTGAAGTTTCTGCCCACTCCGTTAAAAGTATGCGTTGGCTCAGAAGCGGTAGAAGTTGTTCCGTCGCCAAAATCCCAAATATAGCCGATTGCATTTCTGCTGTTGTTTTTAAACTTTACAACTAAGCCATCGCATCCGCTGGTTTTATCTGCCGTAAAGCTCACTTCTGGTTGTTCCAAAACTTCAATTTCTTCAGTTGTGGATGCGTTTGAGCAATCATTAGAGGCATAGAGCGTAACCCGGTATCTTCCGGCTCTGGTAAAGGTATGCGAAACAGTTTCAGGTGAAATATTGCGTACCACGGTACTGCCATCACCAAAATCGTAAACAAAGGTATTTGCTCCTGTCGTATTGTTAAAAAAGTCTACGCTAAATGGCGCGCAACCTCGAAGCTGACTGCTATTTACAACCAATTCTGCGGTAATATTATTTGGGGCCACATTAATGGTATAGGAAGATTCATTGGTTCCACACTCATTTACTGCAATCATTTTGACTATATAATTGGTTACTACGATCGTATTGTAAGTGTGCGAAACACTGCTTTTATCTGTTTTCGTCAGCGTAGTTCCATCTCCAAAATCATAGGTATATGTACCATTATTTCCTGGTGATGTATTGCTGAATGTCACTGTAAAAGGAGAACATCCCGCAGTTTTATCTGGTGAGAAAATTGAAATTGGCGCTGCTTTAACTAAAACAGTTGAGGTCTGCCTGCTTACCCCGCAAGGTGTTGTCGCCTCCAGTGTTACCGTGTAGGTAATGTCTCTGCCAGTAAGATCAGCAGCGTAAACAATATTCGATGGTTCAGCCAGATTGGAAGAAGTACCATTGCCAAAATCCCATCTGAATGTGGCATCTGTTAGCGAAGTTGATGTGTTTGTAAACCTCACGCTAAGTGGTCCACATCCTTCAACAACATCCTGAGTATAGGAAGCAGTTACATCCTGCCGCGTAAAAAAAGTATGAGAAAACTCATCGCCGTTACAGCCTAAACTACTCGTTACAACCAGTTTTATAACAACAGATTGATTTTGAGCCGTGATGGTATAGCCAGGGAAATCTATACCTGTTCCAATTTGTACATTGTTGGCAAACCAGGTATAGGTAGCATTCCGATCGGGATATGGTGTTGCAGTAAGGTTAACTGAACTTAAGTTAAAGGGCACGCAACCTGCATCTGTAGCATAAGTAAATTCTGCTTTTGCAGGAAGGTTTACGGTAATCTTCACCTGGTTGCTGATGTTCACCGGGCAAGAGCCACTGGCAACAGAACGCCTGTAATAAATGGTTGCCGTTGGTACAGGTGGTGTATAATCAGCACCTGTTGCACCTGTAACATCGGTCCATACGGTTGCGTTTAAACTCGATTGCCATTGATAACCATAAGCTCCATTACCCCCGGTTGGAGCCGAGCCGATAAGCGGGGCAGCAGCGTTACCTATGCAAATGATTTGATCGGCAGCGATGGTGTTGTTGCTCAGTGCCGGCAACACCACAACCTGAACGCTGTTACTCATTGCAATACAAATGGTGCTGTTAACTAACCTGCGGTAGAAAGTAGATACCGAAACGTTCACGGTTAAATCTTTATTGGTAGCATTGGTAAGGTTTGTCCATGTATTTCCATCTGCACTACTCTGCCATTGGTAACTGAAAACCCCACTTCCACCTGTTGGTGTACTACCGGTAATGGTAGCACTTTGACCAAAACAAATTGGATCTGCAGGCGTTGAGATGCTATTGGTTACAGGAAAAAAGTAAGTAACGGTTGTTTCTGATGATGAAGGTGGGCAACCCTCAAACCCGGTAATAGTCCACCTAAACCGATAGGTTTGTCCGGGAATCAAACCTGAAACAGCTGTATTGAACAACGTAGGATCACTAATCGTAATATTACTCTGGCCAGATACCAATGTCCATAAACCACTGTTTGGTGCGGGATTATTTCCATTCAGTGTTACCCCATTACCGCTACATAAGCTTTGATTTGCACCTGCGTTCGAAGCAACAGTTGAAGGATTTATGGTGATGGTAGTTGCAGATGACTGAGCTTCTGAACATACACCACTCTGAACAATAGCCCTGAATTTTGTGGTTACGGTTATATTAGAAAAAACATAAGGATTTGCTGTCGAATTGGTACTCGCCCAGGTTACTCCATTGTCGATAGAGATTTCCCACCTCACAATACTTCCAACTTGCCCTGTTAATGAAATGGTACCATTATTGGCTCCTGCGCACAGCGTCAAATCATTACCCGTTGTTCCGCCAACGCTTAGCGGGTTTACGGTTATGACCACATCATCACTGTTGCTGGAACAACTTTGATCGCTGATTGTCCACCTGAAAGTATAACTGTTTCCTGCAACTAAGCCAGATACAACCGCATTGTTTTTAGTATCGTCATCAAAAGTAATGGTTGTATTAGCAGGAACCACCGTCCACTTTCCTGTTCCAACATCAGGAACATTTCCTTTTAAACTGTAAGTTGCAGCATTACAAATAGATTCATCTGGCCCTGCATTGGCTAAAGTGGCACTTGGTAAAACAGTGATGGTGATGGATGTTGCTGCACCTATACAACCACCTGCAGATACTGGCGTTACGGTATACGTTACCGTACCTGAAGCTGTACCCGTATTAATTAAAACATCATTGATCTGAGCCGCTGCTGTAGCCACAGTACGATCTCTATTGCCCGTAACAGTGCCTGTAACCGCGCTGGTGTAAGTATAATTAACATTTGCCGCAGCAGAAGTAAAGGTAATGGCAGATGAAGTATTGTTGCAAATGGTAAGGTTAAGCGCTGTAGCAACTACATTGGGATTAGGTGTTACCGTAACCACGAAATTAAAAGGAACACCATTGCAACCATCTCTTTGTGGTGTAATGGTATACGTTACTGTACCATTCGCATTTAAATCGGTATTAACCAGTAAATCATTAATTCCACCCGATCCTGATGGTGTAACGCCGGTTACGTTGGCAGATCCGGTAGCAGTCCAGTTAAAAACTGTCCCACTTGCTAAACCTGTAGGTGTATAATCGACGTTTTTTCCAGTACAGATAGATTTACTCGCAGCGCTTGTTACACTAATGTCTGGATATATGGTTAATATAATTTCATCAGGAATCTGGTCACAGGGTGGGGCCAGGTTTGTAGTGGCCCTAAGGATTAGGGTTACGGTACCATTAGCCTTTTCTGCTGCTGTAGGGGTATAGGTTGCATTGAGGTCATTTCTGCTTGGGAAGAACTCACCATCGCCACCTACCCAGGCTTGACTGATCACAGCGCCTGTAATTGTTCCAGCCAGGTTAAAACTGGATTCTGTAAAACATAAATTCTGGTCAATGCCTGCATTGATTATCGGTGCAGTGGTAAAAGTTAGTTTTTGGGTTTTCTGTATTGTTCCGCAGTTATTTTTATGTGTAACTGTAACGCTGTATGCATCATAACTATCAAATTTAATGGAGGGATATTTAGAACTTGCTGAAGTTCCTCCGGTAAAGCTATAGGTTCCAGATCCGGATGGTGTAACCGTCCAGGTATAGGTATCTGCAAGATCCTGATATGTTCCTGATATTAGCGTTCTCGTTGGCCCGGCTGTTGTAGGGTTGAAATCATAAGTGGCCAGATTACACAGAATGATATCGGGAGAAAGCGTAGCAGCAGGCGGTTCATTTACCACAACGGTTTGAGGACCCGAAGCTACTAAACCACAAGATGGCGTAGTAATATTTAAAACGATGGTGTAGATACCAGGATTTGTAAAAACAAACGCTGGAGCTGTGCTGGATGCACTTGTTCCATTGGCATAAGTTACCGCAGGGGATACACTCCATGAATATGTATTGGCCGATTCGCAGGTATTATCCAATATAGATAAATCCGTAGCCGCTAATGTTGAACCCACGCAAATGGTGGTTTGTGGCAATGAAAATGCAGGTTTTGGTGGATCCTGAATGCAAATCTTCTTTTCTACAGGCTCCGCATTACAGGCGCCAGAACTGTTGGACTCTAACCTGATAACGTGTTCACCACGTGTTAAAAACCGGGTAACCAGATTATATGAACGTGGTTTGTTTGCTTGTGTTATCACACCATCTACAAACCAGTTGTAGGTAACCTGATTTGGTGCGCAAGCTGGGGTATTGGTATTCGGATCTTCACCTAAAACAGATGTATTGAAAAAAGTAACATCCGTATTGGTACAGGATGGTGTTTGAAAAGTAAAGTCATTCATGGGCTTTACCACTACTTTAGCCGATGAAGAAACCGGAGTTCCAACGGTACCGCAAAAATCATTTGATACATTGATGGTAACCGGAAATGCATTGTAAATGGTACCGGCACTGGTTACAGAAGTACGTCCACAGGATGATATCGTATAGGGATGGGTTACCTTTCCTGCATTGTTGATGATATCACATAAAGTGTAAGCCGTCATGCTTCCATCTCCCCAGCTTATGGTATAGCTATTACCCGGAAAATTATTCTGGATTCCGGCTGGAGATGTGTAATCCACATTAAATTCCAAAAAGCCCAGCGGTAAACAGACGATATTATTACCAGATGTACCAAAGGCGGTGATAGCTCTGTTATTCACCAGTAAATATCCTTTTGTTCCTATGCTTCCATCCGGGAAGGTCGCCTTTGCGATGATGGTGTAATGTGTCTGATCAGCAGTGAAACTTGCGATGTTTGCAGCAAAGTTCAGCGTTGTAGTTCCTCCTGTTGCTTCATTTTTAACCGTTGCTGCAATAGTAGCTGCTGGAGTCGATTCATTATTAATAAAAAATGAGTTATTGGGCTTACTCACACAGGTACCAAAAGTTTCTGTATTTGAGGAATTTAAATAAGTTGATGTGAGTTTAGCTTCAACGGGAAATCCTAATCTGATCTCGAAAGCTGCAGACTCGCTGCTTACTGAAGCCGGCACAGTGGTTTTCACCCGAACCTTGTAACCCGTTCCCGGCAAAATTCCTGTTGTCGGGATTAAACCATTCACATAAGTACTGTAGAACCCGTTATAAGAGCCAATTAATCTTTCAGTACCAAAATTTCCATTCTGATCAGATAAATAAAGCTGAAATACATTACCCTGTCCGGCACAGCTATTGGCTATGCTAAACGGAACCGCTATTGTACTACCGGGGGTAAATGGTCCTGCATCTACAACGCCAATATTAATCTGGGAAAACCCAGCTGACGAAATAAAAAACAACCCCAGAAACAAGGCAAAAAAGGGCCATTTCCTTATTGAACAGGTCTTCATAATCGCAAACACATAGGGGAATGATTTAAATGCGTTTATTTAAAAACCTTCACTTCTGAATCCGGGGATTCAACTTACCCAAAAGCCGGGTAAACACTTCTGTTACACGTTAATAAATATTCAATTACAAATAAAGCAATTTATATATAATAGTAACAATTTTTTACATCAATCGAACAAAATGAATGGCTTAAATAGAGGTAAACATGGTTTTTAGCTAAAAAACGGACAAAAAAAACCCCGAAGGCAATAACCTTCGGGGAATATTTTACACGAAATGATTTCGCTATAAGTGATATTACATCATACCACCCATACCGCCGCCGCCCATAGGAGGCATTGGCGCACCACCTTCTTCAGGTTCGTCTGCTAAAACAACTTCTGTAGTTAATAACATTGCTGCAATAGATGCTGCATTTTCTAAAGCTACACGACTTACTTTAGTTGGATCAATTACACCAGCCCCGATTAAGTTTTCGTAAACATTAGTACGTGCATTATAACCGAAATCTGCAGTTCCTTCTTTAACTTTCTGAACAACGATAGAACCTTCAATACCTGCGTTTTCACAAATTTGACGTAAAGGCTCTTCAATAGCGCGACGAATAATCTGAATACCAGTATTTTCATCTTCGTTAACACCTTTAAGGTCTGCTAAAGCTTCTACCGCACGGATGAAAGCAACACCACCACCAGCAACAATACCTTCTTCTACAGCTGCACGAGTTGCATGTAAAGCATCATCAACACGGTCTTTTTTCTCTTTCATCTCCACTTCGGAAGCAGCACCTACATAAAGAACAGCAACACCGCCAGCTAATTTAGCCAAACGCTCCTGTAATTTTTCTTTATCGTAATCAGATGTTGTGGTTTCGATTTGAGATTTAATCTGACTTACGCGAGATTTAATATCTTCTGAATTACCAGCACCATTGATTACAGTTGTGTTATCTTTATCAACAACAACTTTCTCAGCAGAACCTAAATAAGTTAAATCAGCATTTTCTAATTTATAACCTCTTTCTTCTGATACCACAATACCGCCGGTTAAAATTGCGATGTCTTCTAACATTGCTTTTCTTCTATCACCAAAACCTGGCGCTTTAACAGCCACAACTTTCAGTGAACCACGGATTTTGTTAACCACTAAAGTAGCTAAAGCTTCGCCATCTAAATCTTCAGAAATGATTACCAATGGTTTACCCGTTTGAACCGTTTTTTCTAAAACCGGCAACAATTCTTTCATGTTGCTGATTTTTTTGTCGTAGATTAAAATGTAAGGATTTTCTAACTCCGCTTCCATTTTATCTGCATTGGTAACAAAATATGGAGATAAATAACCCCTGTCAAACTGCATCCCTTCAACCGTTTTTACTTCAGTTTCTGTACCTTTTGCTTCTTCAACAGTAATTACACCATCTTTACCCACTTTGTTCATTGCCTCAGCAATTAACGAACCGATCACCTCATCGTTATTAGCAGAGATAGATGCTACTTGTTTAATTTTGTTATTGTCTTCACCAACTGTTTGCGATTGCTCTTTCAAATTAGCTACAACTGCCGCTACAGCTTTATCAATACCGCGTTTTAAATCCATCGGATTTGCACCAGCAGCAACGTTTTTAATACCTGTTGTGATGATTGCCTGCGCTAAAACAGTTGCAGTAGTGGTTCCATCACCAGCAATATCTGCTGTTTTAGAAGCTACTTCTTTAACCATTTGTGCACCCATGTTTTCAACCGCATCTTTCAATTCGATTTCTTTTGCAACAGTAACACCATCTTTAGTAATTGACGGAGAACCGAATTTTTTATCGATGATTACGTTACGGCCTTTTGGACCTAAAGTTACTTTTACTGCATTAGCTAAGATATCAACACCACGTTTCAGGGCGTCACGTGCTTCCACGTTATATTTTACTTGTTTTGACATTTTGTTTTTAAATTTGGAATGATTGTATGAGAGAATGATTCAATTTGGATTTCGATATATCCTATCCTTCAAAAATCATTCATTCTATAATTATTTTAATATTTGATTCAGGCTGAATTCACTCATTCGAAACTCAGTCATTCAATCATTTTACTTATCCAACAACAGCGTAGATATCAGTTTCACGCATAATTAGATAATCTTTGCCTTCGTAAGGGAATTCGGTACCACCGTATTTACCATAAATTACAACATCGCCAACTTTTACGCTCGCTTTTTTACCGTCAGCATCTTCTTCAGAAACAGATACTACCGTTCCTTTAGATGGTTTTTCTTTTGCAGTATCAGGAATATACAAACCCGATGCAGTTTTTTCTTCCGCCGCAGCTGGTTCAACTATTACTCTGTTTGAACTGCCAGCAATTGGTTTTAGGTTTAACGCCATAACTTTTATTATTTTTTTATTTGAGTTGATTTTTAACTAAGCATACAATTAACACTTTCTATGCCAAGTAGCATTGAGGGACAAATTTACACCTGTACTGTCAAATTGCAATCGACACGAGAATATAAGGTGTCAGCTTGGCAGGGAAGATTGAAAGGGTTTATCAATAAAATGAGGCGAATCAGGCAAACTTTCCAATGCCTCAGCCCCCTTAGAATACGCGAATCTGAAAATCTGAGATTATTTCAAAGTACCAGTTGGATTAGTGCCTTTGTTTACCACTGTCTTTACATTTCCTTCCAGATCTGAAACATAAATTTTGCTTTGTGTAAAAGGTTTTTCAGCTCCGCTAAAGAAAATACGATCATCTGCAGTTAAGAAAACATAAGGCACATTCATTCTTTCCGGAGAAATCCGGGTGACCTTTTTGGTGTTTAAATCCAAAGCAAAAACACCCTCAGCCAAATCCTTCAGCTCCTCTACAGGTTTGCCGAATCCTGCATTAAAAATAAGTTTCTTTCCGTCGCTGGTGTAAAAGAAACTATTGCTGCCGGAGACGTGGTAATCCGCACCTAATAGTTCTGCTATTATTTTAGTGTCGATTAATTTTCCCCTGGTATCAAACGTGTAAATGTTTTTCAAATCATGAGCAACCACCTCAGCTTCGCTCTTCCAGGTAGGTGAAAACAGGCGGGTTGTTAACTTACTATCAAGCACTAGAAGCCCCGTATTGTCGGCTTTAATCACGGCGACTTTCCAGATACTTTTATCACTAAACAAATTAAACGCAATCGTTTTTCCACTTGGTGACCATGCGGCATGGTAGTAGTTTTTACTATTCGCTTGTAACTGCAGTTGACTTTTGCCCTCCATATCAGCCACCCAGATGCTTCGGTTCCCAATACTATCACTAACGGTGTAAGCCAATTTATTTCCATCGGGTGAGATTGCCGGATCAGTAGCGCCACCAAAAGAAATCTGTTTCATGGTATCGATACTGGTTGCCACAATTTTGCTTCCATCCTGATAAGCCAATGCAAAACTTTTACTGCTTAAAGAAACCGTATCTAAAACTGCTGTAGATTTCGATTGATCATTATTGTCCGAATTACATGCCGAAAATAAGGTTAGGCAAGGAACAACTACCATCGCCAAACACAAGTTGAATTTAATCATTTACAATTCTACGAATTGTTTTAAGCAAAAAAGATCCATGCTCTTTCGAAACATGAATCTTGTATCCTTTATGATTTTAATCAGACTTAACGTTGTACCGCTTAGTTAACCTTTCTTCCGATCGGCATAACCAAAAACTTTCTGTAACAAGGTTGTACTTCTGGAATTAATATTTCCACGGATTTTAAGTTCTTCTTTCGCCACCTCTATAAACAAACCATCTATTGCTTTTTGGGTAACATAATCTGTTAAATTTGTATTCACAGGCTTTACCAATGGTAAGCGGTTATACTGGCTGGTAAGATCTGAATAGTATTTGGTTGCGTTTACCTTACTCAGACTGTTGGTTACAATCGGACTGAATTTCTGCAGCAATTGTGCAGTGGTTACGCGTTTAAAATAGGTTGTTGCGGCATCGTTGTTCCCGAGCAGGATATTACTGGCATCGGCTAAAGTCATTTGCTTAATCGCAGAAATAAATATTGGCTTTGCTTCTGTAGCGGCATCTTCAGCAGCACGGTTTAAACTTACAATTACATTATCACAGAGTTTATTTAACCCAATCCCGCGTAAAGTCCGCTCTACCTTCTGCGCTTCAGGTGGCATTAAAATTTTAACGGCCAGGTTACCCAAAAACCCATCTTTTACCGACAGCCGATCTGTCCCAGCCGAAACACCAATTTGTAATGCCTCTTTTATCCCCTGACCAATTTCCAAACTGCTTGGCGTGCCGGTTGCTGAAGCTGTACCCTGCTTTTCGGTAACCTTTTTAAAAATATCGCTCAACTTGATCTGAGCATCTGCTTTCAGGTTTACAAAAAATATCAATACGAGGGATGCAGATAAAATTTTTATTCTCTTCATTTTGTGTGTGTTTAATCCTGATAAGCAAAAGAACTGCCATAATTTTGTGGTTCTTAAAGATAAGGTTTTATCCGGGGGTTGAACCCAGGGAGTTATGAGCATACTTAGCTATAAACAGCCAATTATTCAGTTTATCTCCTATCACTCAGAAATATTTTTTATACTTGAAAGATATTTGATATAGCTACCTGATTTTTTGAAGTTCATAAAAAACACAGCTGGAAACAACCAGCAAGACGACGCCAAACTAATTGCCGGGTATAAAAATACAGGCGATTTGGATGCGTTGGGTACGCTCTATAATAAATATATGCACCTGGTTTTTGGGGTTTGCCTAAATTACTTTAAAGATGAAGAGCAAAGCAAAGATGCGGTGATGCAAATCTTTGAAGAACTGGTTACCAAACTGAAGATTCATGAAGTTCAAAACTTTAAAAGCTGGCTTCATGTATTAACGCGCAACCATTGTTTAATGGCGCTGAGAAAATCTTCAAAGCAAAATACCGTATCTATCGACGATACTTTTGTGGAAAACAGCGAACTGGTGCATCTAGATATCGACAACACAAAAGAAACGCAGCTTACCATTATGGAAAAGTGCATGGAGACTTTGCCCGAAGAACAGCGAAAAAGCGTAGATTTATTTTATTTGCAAGAGAAATGTTATAAGGAAGTGGCCGATATTACGGGCTACGATATGCTTAAAGTAAAAAGTTATATTCAAAACGGTAAGCGCAACCTGAAGATTTGTATAGAAAAAAACAGTGGTGAATAACGATTGGTTAGATATTGATGTACTGGAAGATTACCTTGATGGTAAGCTTGATGCTAAAGCTATGCACTTTGTTGAAAGGCAGGCGCTGGAAGATCCTTTCGTAGCTGAAGCTTTAGAGGGCCTGAAACATTCGCCAAAACGCAAACAAACACTGTCTATTCTACAAAAACAACTTCACGAGCGTGTTGCTCAAAAACCTGTTAAACGTAAACTTTGGGGAATTACCACACAACGATTGAGTATCGCTGCAACTGCCACGGTAGCCTTTATTGCAATAAGTATTCTTTTTTTCATGCGTGAAACCAATCGCCGAAATGCAGAAATTACGGCAAGAAAAGCGGATGGTGTGATTGTAAATTTAGATACCAATCCCGCAATTGCCTCCACCACGACTAAAACCAAGGATTCTGTATTAAAAACAGATGATGCCGTTAAATCTGCTTTAATTGATCAGGCGATAGCAGAAGGAAAAAGAGGAAATTTAGCAAAAAATAACAAACCTGCTTTGATTGTTAAAGCATCAGAAAGGGTCACTTCAACACCACAGGCGGCTAATGATTATCAAAGATTTGGCAAAGCTAAATCAGCACCAACCCTAAGTGCACGCAGAATGGATATAAGCCAGGAGCCATCAGACAATGCAATGGTTTCCGCTGCACCAGCAACCACTGCCGATAGAATTGTTTTTAGCGGAAATGTTGTCGATCAAAAAAATGGACAACCCATTCAGGGTGCTGTGGTAAAAATTGCAGGATCCGATAAAATTACCGCTACTAATGCAAATGGCTATTTCGCTTTACCTGCTGACAGCAACGCTAAGGATAAAGATTTAGTGATTAATGCGATTGGTTTCAAGGAAACGCCTGTAAAAGGTACGCAAAATCCAGATGCCATTCGGGAAGCATTGAGCGGAAATAAGTCGCTGAATGAAATCGCTATGATCACGGGATCAAACGGCAGAAAAATGGAAAATGTGCCTGCACCAAAGATAGTATTAAAGGCAGAGCAAAATCTAAACGGGAAGCAGGCGGATGAAATTAGCAAGCCAATCCCTGTCGCCATTATTGATTATACGCAATATTTAGCCAACAACAATAAGCTTTATAATCCTAAAGGACCTGAGCAGTTTGTAATACTGGGTTTTAAAGTGAATAAAAATGGCCGGCCAACAGCTATTAAAGTGATTAAATCGCTTAATGAAAAGGCAGACGCAGAAGCTAAACGCCTGGTCAAGTCGGGGCCAGACTGGATCTTACCTACTAAAGGGACCAATGAGGTGGAGTTAAGCATCAGGTTCTAAGCCTTTTTCTTCAGCCAAATTATTACAACTTCAGCAAACAGACTTTCTTTCAGTACTTTGAATGCTGAAGCGTTGCTATCTTAAATTATATTTCTAGGTATAAACTTCCGTATTTCAGAGCTGATTACCACAGAGCACTAAGGAAGAGTACTGATAAAACAGAATGAGTGGAAGTATAGCGAGGTTTAACCGCAAAGAGTGGTAAGAGAAGGCGCAAAGAGCGCAAAGTTGGGTGGTTAGTAAAGTTGGTTTTACTACAGAGCACTGATAACACAGAA
>NZ_WKKH01000030.1 GCF_009674725.1 Pedobacter petrophilus
TGCTGGATCTTTTATGCTGAACAAAATTATATCCTGTCAGCAATTCTCAAAACCTATTTATACAAACTTACGATGACGGCCGTGATAACCCACCGTTCATACTATTGCTATATAGCTACTAACATCAAGAACCGTATAAATCCAAAGTTGAACCTTGCTATTTCCACCCTGCTCCCCGGCCTAGGAGATGATGGAAGGAGAAGCCGTTGAAATTTTTGCAACTCCGTTCAAATCCCCCACAACCCAAGGTAGCGCGAACGGCTCTTTGAGATAAATCCTCATTTAAAATAAAATCGAGCCCTTGTGCTACCGCTCCTCAAATTTCCACGCGCTAATCCAACATCAGGTCCAAGCCTTGATTTTTGTCTCTTTTCATCAAGGAAAAGAGAAAAGCCCCTCGGCGGCCAGCCGAGGCAAGCCAGCGCAGCGGAAAAATGATTGATAAGCCACACAACAAGATAGATTGCTTCACGCCCTCACTCAACCTCCGCTTCAGTTCGCAATGACAATTTTTCGAAGGGTATCCCCAAACCTACAAGAAATTATCTTCTTCCCGATAGGCTGCGATAACCGCCAGTTCGCCTTCTTTGCCTGCTTTTGAATTTCCGTGTTCCATTCCCATTACGCCTTTATAGCCTTTTTTGTGGAGGTATTTGAACAGGTTTTTATAATTGATTTCTCCTGTGGTGGGTTCTTTCCTACCGGGATTGTCGCCAATCTGGATGTAGGCAATCTCATCCCAGCACCGGTCTATGGTTTTTATTAAGTCGCCTTCGGTACGCTGCATGTGGTAAATGTCGTACAGAATTTTGCATGCCGGACTTTGAACTGCTTTACAAACTGCATAGGTTTCGTTGGTTTTCTGCAGAAATAATTCTGGCGTATCGCTTAAGGTTTCCAGTACCATAATTAGTCCGTGTGGTTCGAAAATTTCTGCTCCGGCCCGCATGGCATCAATAATGTTTGCGAACTGATTGCCATAAGGCAAATTGCGTTCATAAAAACCAGGAACTACGGTAAGCCATTTGGCATTGCAGCGTTTGGCCGCCTCAACAGCTTTTTTGCAGGTGTCTATAAACTTGTCTTTAAATTCTTTTTTTCCGGTGGCGAGAGAGGTTTTCCAGTTATCGCCGCCATCTACCACAAAAACGCCCATTCTCATGCCAAGTTTTGCCAATAGTTTTCCAATTTTCTCCTGTTCTGCTACCGATCTGTTCAGGTACCCGTTATCCTCGATTGATCGAAAACCTTTATCGTACATGAATTGAATCTGATCGAGGAAATTTTTGCCGGCATGGTTTTCAAACATGCCCTGGTGGGGTGCATAATCCATATTAAAAACTTTATCTGCTAAGGCCGGGTAGGCTTTATCTGCAGCAAAGGTATTGGTGATGCCTGCACCAGTTGTAATTGCACCCGCAGTAAGCAGGCTATTTCTTATAAATTCACTTCTTTTCATTGATCAGTTTTTTGAAATGTAAAAACCAGTTTTAATTCTTTAATATTTTTCTGAATCCTGTACTCAGGGTATCGGCGATGCTGCCATCTTTTCTATGGTACACAAAATAAGCTTCGAGATTTTTGCGCACTTCTACAAATTTTAAGGCTTCGTTAAGGTGCATACCCATCAGGGCATTATCGTAACCATCAGCCGTAATGGCATCTGCGGCGTAAACCGTAACACTAATCATCTCATTCTCCAAAGGATAACCTGTTTGTGCATTAATCAGGTGCGCAATTCTTTTCTTCCCACTCTGGTGAAACTTTCTGTAATTGCCTGACGTGGTGATGGCTCCCTGATTTAAAACCGCAATATGCCTGATGGCTGGTTCGTCGTGTTCATCAGGTCCTTCAATGCCGATTTTCATTGGCGTTCCGTCTGGCTTCGGGCCTGCAATTCTGATCTCTCCGCCCAATTCTGCAACGTAACTTTTAATGCCTTTTTTGGTGAGGTAATCTGCAATTAAATCAACACTGTAACCTTGTGCAATGCCGTTTAAATCAATCTGAATGCCGGGTTTGGTTTTGCGGATTATGCCTTTTTTTAGTTCCAGGTTTTGCATGCCTACACATTTTAAAATAGATTTAATTTCGGTCTCGCCTGGTTCGGTTGTCGTTGCTTTCGGGCCGAAACCCCAGGCCTGAACCAGCGGCGCAACAGTGATATCAAAGATACCTCTTGTATCTGCATTAATCTCGAAACTTCTTTTCAGCACATCGTTTAAAAAGCGATCGGTTTTAATTTGCTTTTCAGCTGCATTAAACTGGTTGATGAGTGAACCTTTTCGGTACAACGACATCGACTGATCAATGATTGCTAAAAGACTATCAATGCCGCTTTTCGTTGCTACGCTATCCTTCGCATAATACATAATGGTATAATCTGTTCCCTGTGCGAGCCCTTTTAGCTTAAATGGTTTCATTTCCTCCCCGGGGAAGAAAATAAAAATTAAAGGCAGGCAAAGGAACAGGATTTTATACATAATCGTTTATAAAACTTTGGTTTTGCCGGGCATTGGGATAGGGTAAAGGCCGTTTTGATCTGGCATCAATTTCGGATTGGCATCCCAGGCGAAACGCTCGGGCATCAGGCTGTTATTGGCTGCCAGCGCTTCATCCCATTTTATGGTTTGCCCGAAAATGTGGTGGTTGCGCCATAATCTGCATTGGTAAATTTATATTCGCCTTTTGATATGGCATCGAACAATTCATCATGCTCGGTTTGATATGGATTTACGTTGCCCTTGGTGTTGTGGTTGTAAATCTCTTTTCCTTTCGAATCGTAAATAATGGCCTGGTTTCCGCCCGAGAGGTAAACCCGGCCTTTTGTACCCTGGAATGTTTCATCAACCCGGTTTGTGGTGCCCTCAAAATGCCTGCACTGGCTATATACCACTATGCCATTCGGGTAGGTAAATTCATTGGCGTGGTTATCATAAATTTCGCCATAATCTTTTCCCGTGCGCCAGGCCCGGCTTCCCGTTCCCTGTACCGAAAGGGGGCTTGCTCCGGTAATCCAGTTGGCAATATCGATGTTGTGAACGTGTTGTTCTACAATATGATCGCCACATAACCAGTTAAAATAATACCAGTTCCGCATTTGATATTCCATTTCAGTTTGGTTGGCCGTACGCGGGCGAACCCAAACGCCACCGCTGTTCCAATACACCTGACCAGAAACAATATCGCCAATTGCTCCATCCTGAATCCGTTTCATGGCTTCACGGTAATTGCTCTGGTATCTTCGTTGCAAACCTACCACCACGTTTAGCTTTTTCTTTTTGGCTTCTTCTGCCGCGGCCAACACCTTTCTAATTCCAGGAGCATCTACGGCTACCGGTTTTTCCATAAATACATGTTTGCCTTGTTTTACGGCTTCTTCAAAGTGAATGGGCCTGAAGCCCGGGGGCGTAACCAGCAAAACCACATCTGCAAGTGGAATGGCTTTTAAATAAGCATCAAACCCCACAAACTGGCGCTCTTTCGGAACATCCATTTTGGCTGCAAACCTGGTGCTTAATGATTGATAACTGCTATCGAGCCGATCCTGAAAAGCATCGGCCATTGCAACCAGTTTTAAATTGAATTTTGTGCTTAGTGCTTGAAATGCTGCGCCGGTTCCGCGGTCGCCACAGCCAATTAAGGCAATTTTGATGGTATCGGTGCCAGATGCATAAGCACCGGCAAGCGGAATGCTACTTAAAATTGCGCCACCAGCCAATAAGGCAGAGGCTTTTAGAAATTCGCGTCTTTCGTTTGCGTTTGGTTCGTTTTTCATTGTCGGTTTATATAGGGTTCAATAGGTTAGTGCATTAAAAATCCTTTATCGGCTGTTTGTTGTAGTAAGCATCAATTTCTTCTTTTGAGGGTGTTTTTACCGGTCGAACCAGGCGCATGCCTACAAACGGTGCCTCCGGAAACCACCAGTTGCTTTTCGGGATTTGTGGATCGAGCTGTTTCCATGATGGATCAGAAGCCAGCCTTACAGTTGAAGTGAGGTTGTCCGGGGTTTCATCAAAAGATCCGCCACGAACGGCATTTGGGTATAATTTATCTGGAATGGCCACCGGATTTACGGCCAGTTTGGATTGATCTCTGGAATAAAAATCAGCAAAATACTGATCATATGTCCATTCGCTTACGTTCCCATGCATATCAAATAATCCCCAGGCGTTGGGTTTCTTTTCGCCTACCGGATGCGTCTTGTTCGCACTGTTGTCTTTATACCAGGCATAATCTTTCAGACTGACAGCATCATTTCCGAACGAATAACTGGTAGTTGTTCCGGCTTTACAGGCGTATTCCCACTCGGCTTCAGTTGGTAAACGGTAGAAAATTCCGGTACGAACATAAAGCCATTTACAGAATTGGATGGCGTTGTATTGCGTCATGGCTACGGCAGGCTGGTGTTCCTTACCCATGCCGAATGTCATATCTAAATAGGGTTTGGTAGGTCTGGTAACGGCATCTACCGCTGCAGGGATGGGTGCAATGCTGGCCTGCTTTTCATAATCTCGGTAAAGAAAGGGTTCGAAAATATCCCAGGTTACTTCATGTTTGCCCATCCAGAAGGCATCAAGCTTAACTTCGTGAACTGGCTGTTCATCTGCTTTGCCGTTTTTATTGCCCATGTTGAAAGTACCAGCCGGAATAGCCTGCATCTCAAAATTCAGTTTGGTTCCGTTAATAGATTGTGTATAAGCTTTCGAATCCTGAGCAAAGTTTTGCGCAGGTGCGGTGATGATTAATGCAAATGCAAAAATTCTCTTCAACATAAAAATTGGTTAGATATACCTGCGGGCAGGTGTTTGGTTACTCAGTAATCTGATTACTAAAGTAATTATCCAATCTTAAAATGAAGAAAATTTATGTAACAATAAAAGTATAAATGACAATTATTAATTAGGCTAAAAGTTTATTTGCGCTCCGTTGAATTGTTGTTCATATTACTATAGCCCACAAGCGTATCCCAACGGGCGCCAGGCCTTCGGTAATAAACAAAAATTTGATAGCTGTTTTCTGTCTGAAAAAATGAACCTTCGAAAGGTTGAGCTTCTACAGTTTTCGTATCATTGTTCAACCACACATACTCGTAATCATATAAGCCTTGTTTCAACAAAATAGTGGCATAAAACTGTTTCCGGTTGGCATCGTAAAGTAATTTGCTGTCTTTGTTTAATATGAAATTGTTAAACCGGCCAACTACATAAGCTTCGCCATTTGTGCCCGGTGAGGCAGCGTTGAGTGTAAAAAGTATATCTGTGTAATCAGCTTCGGTTTTATCATCTCTTCCCTCTGTATTTCTGATGTAGAAATTTCCATTTTCGTCAAACTGGTTTCCGAAAGCGCCACTGCTTCTTGGAGCATCCTGAAAGAGCATTACATTAACAGTTTGATTATCCCTGTAAATATCTTTTACGTTTTCTGCTTTATAACGCAGGCTTCTGGTATCGAACTTTCTAAACTCATTATTTCCTGGAAAATTGTTGGCATTGATGTCATTGTAAACCAATTGATTCGGACGAACAAAAGCAGGCCGGGTATTTAGGGTAGCGGTATTCGCATCAAAGTTTTGCATCACCACCGCCTTGATGTCTTGGTAAGGATTGGCGATCGGCATGCTGTGGTTAATGCTGAAGTTTATTTTCTGCTTCGCATTTCTATCCGTAACCTGCAAAGGGTTGGTAATTTCTGCGGTCACCGCCACCTGACTATCCAGAATGTAAAAGCGCTGTGAGATCACGGGTTTGTTTTTGTCGCTATCCAGGTAAACTTTCAATATATAATTGCCGCTAATTTTAGGCTGAATCTGCGTATTGGGCAGGCTCACTTCATAATGGGTATATTTTCTGGTGGTGTTGGAGGAATAGCGGTAATCAATAATCCGGTCGTCATTAAATCCATCCAGATAATCTGTAGTGGAAATTCTTGAGGATTTCCAGTCTGATGTGCAATGTTCAACGGTATACCAATAGTTCTTGGTTCCACCTAACAAATCATCAAAAGACAACACAATTTTCTCTTGTGAGTTGAGCGTAATGAGCGGTATACTTTGCTCTTTAGTACTATTGTAGCAGAGAACCGTTTTAATATTGGGAAGATAAATGCTGTTCTCGTTGGTGAAAGATTTATCGTTTTGTGCAAATAGTAATGTAGGCAAAAGAAGGAATAATACAGCGATTGTTTTATGCATGGTTAAAGCTACATAGTATTCGGCAGAGATGAAAAGGATTGCTTTAGAAAAAAGCGTCTTTCTGAACTTGTTTCTGAAAGGGGTTAGATGGGTTAGAGGTTTAGGGGTTAAGAAATGAAAACGAAAAAATCGTCCTCCTGAACTTGTTTCAGGATCTTTGCACTAAAGGTGCTGTTCTGAATGAATTCAGTATAACGAAATCTCTTTTTATGTGCTATTTATCCGTGTCAATCTGTGGTTAAAATATTAACCTACGGCAACCAGTTTTTCAAAGCAAAAAAAAAAGCCGCAGATTTTAATCTGCGGCTAAATATTGCTATAAATTTGTGTTTGAATTAACCTTCCAGCTCCATAATCTCGGCAGCTAAAGTTTCCCATTTAGCCTGGTGCTGATCTAAATCTTTTTTGGCTGCTAAGTAACGTTTATTTGCTTCAGCTAATTTATCGGCTTTGCCATAAACATTCTCGTCGGCCAGTTCTGCCTCAATTTTTTTAACTGATGCTTCTAATTCAGAGATGGAAGTTTCGATTTTCTTCAATTCATCATTCAGTTTTTTTAGCTGATTAGCCGAATTTGGAGTGACAGGTTTCGGTTCTTCTTTTTGCTTTTCAGGCATCTTCACCGGGATCGGTTTAGAAATCGGAATCTCGCGTTTGCTGTTCCATTCTTCATATTCCGCATAGGTTCCGGGATATTGTTTAATTTTTTCTCCTTCGATAAACCAGATTTTGTTGGCCACGTTATCCAGGAAATACCTATCATGGGAAACGGCAATGAAAGTACCTTCAAATTGATGTAAAGCCTGGATCAGAATGTTAACCGACTGGATATCCAGGTGATTGGTTGGCTCATCCAAAATCAGGAAGTTCGAATCTGTGGTTAAAGATTTTGCTAAAGCCACACGAGATTTTTCTCCTCCGGATAATACTTTAATTTTCTTAAATACATCATCACCAGTAAAAAGGAAGCAACCTAAAATACCACGCAATTCTGTATCGGTATGTTTTGGCGCGAAGGCCTGTAATTCTTCTAAAATGGCATTGTCCAGGTGAAGCGATTCCAGCTGGTGCTGCGCAAAAAATGTTGTGGTTACATTATGGCCTGTTTCGCAAAAACCCTCAAATTTTTCTGCACCGGCAATCATTCTTAACAAGGTAGATTTACCCTTTCCGTTTGCACCGATTAACGCAATTTTATCACCTTTTTCAATCACCGCTTCGGCATCTTCCAAAATGTGAACATTTGGATAATGTTTAGTAGCGTGTTCAATCCGTACCACGTGACGGCCAGATGGTTTGGTGAATTTGAAACTGAAGTTTACCGTTGGATTATCATCATCAACATCATCTACACGCTCCATTTTATCAAGCGCTTTCATCCGCGACTGCGCCATTTTAGCTTTTGATGCTTTGGCTTTGAAACGTTCAATTAAACGCTCTTCCTGTTTAATTTTAGCCTGCTGATTTTTAAATTCTCCCTTTTGAATTTCACCGCGTAAAGCTTTCTCTTCTACGTAGAAACTGTAATTTCCGGCATAAACATTTAACTTGCCTTTGCGCGATTCTACCGTACGGTTTACAATCTTATCTAAGAAATACCTATCGTGAGATACAATTACAATTGCACCTTCAAAGCCCATTAAGTAGGTTTCAAGCCATTTAATGGATGGTAAATCCATGTGGTTGGTTGGCTCATCCAGCAATAAAATATCCGGGGTCTGTAACAGGATCTTGGCTAACATTACCCGCATTCTCCAGCCTCCTGAGAAGGTATTTAACGGGCGTAACTGATCCGCTGTGCTAAAACCTAAACCTGCCAAAATTTCGTTTGCCCGGTACTCGATGTTGTAACCATCCAAAGCTTCAAACTCTTGTTGTTTATCACTCAGTTTATATAAAACCTCTTCGCTGTAATCGGTTTCAATTTTCTTAAGCAATTCTTCGATTTCATCGTGTAGCTGATTCTGGCGCTCAAAAGCTTCCATGGCCACATGCAAAATGCTATGATGAGATTCGTACGAAAGTAAATCCTGGTTCAAGTAGCCGATTTTTAAGTCTTTAGACATAGAAACCGTTCCCGAGGTCGGAGCGTATTCACCTACAATTATTTTTAAAAGTGTCGATTTTCCCGTTCCGTTCGCACCAATTAATCCGGCCCTATCGCCCGGTTTAATATGCCAGTTTGCTTCTTCGTATAAGGCTCTTGAGCCAATCAGGAATGTTAAATTATTTATTGAAATCATTTCGGCTGCAAAAGTACGAATTTTAAAGGCTTTTTTCAGTTTCAAAATGAAATAGGAGCGAACTCAAATTTCCTGACGTTTTATTGATGATTTACGCAGGGAGATCGACTAACTTATCCGGCGTTTAAGATGTATCAATGTCAACATTCGAATATAAAATATAATTTAGTCTATAATCATAACTACATGAATAACGAAAATATTAAGATCATTAGTAAAGAAATCCTTTCAGACAACTGGTATACCTTAAATAAAATTACTTTTCAATACCATAAAAGAGATGGTACAGTAGAAACGCTAAGTCGTGAAGCCTACGACCGCGGCAATGGCGCTACCATTTTGCTTTATAATAAGGCTTTGCAAACGGTTATTTTAACCAGACAATTTCGCCTGCCAACTTATATTAATGGAAATGAAACGGGTATGCTGATTGAAACTTGTGCTGGTTTGCTGGATAAAGATAATGCAGAAACGGCCATTAAGCGTGAAACTGAAGAAGAAACGGGTTATAAGATTACAGACGTGAAAAAGGTTTTCGAAGCATATATGTCGCCTGGCTCTGTTACTGAAATGCTATACTTCTTTGTTGCTGAATATGCTAAAGAGATGAAAGTGAGCGAAGGAGGCGGACATCATAATGAACAGGAAAATATTGAAGTTTTGGAAACGCCATTTGCTGACGCTGTTACAATGATTTCTACCGGCGAGATTAAGGATGGCAAGACCATTATGTTATTGCAATATGCTCAACTCCATAACCTATTCAATCAATAGCCATTTATGGCCTAGGAATCTTCTTTTCTAACATTGCTATCAACTCATCGCTATGAGATCATTGCCGTGGACTTCAGTCCACGGCATAAACAAGAACCTCTTTTGTCCATAGCCATTTATGGCCTATGAAATCTTCTTTTCTAACATTGCTATGCACTCATCGCTATGGATCATTGCCGTGGACTGAAGTCCACGGCTTAAAACAAGAACCTCTTCTGTCCATAGCCATTTATGGCCTAAGAAATCTTCTTTTCTAACATTGCTATTGACTCACCGCTATGAGATCATTGCCGTGGACTTCAGTCCGCGGCTTAAAAACAAGAACCTCTGCTGTCAATAGCCATTTATGGCCTATGAAATCTTCTTTTCTAACATTGCTATTGACTCACCGCTATGAGATCATTGCCGTGGACTGAAGTCCACGGCATAAACAAGAACCTATTCAATCAATAGCCATTTATGGCCTATGAAATCTTCTTTTCTAACATCGCTATGAATCATTGCCGCGGACTGAAGTCTACGGCTTAAAAACAAGAACCTATTCAATCAATAGCCATTTATGGCCTAGGAAATCTTCTTTTCTAACATTGCTATTGACTCACCGCTATGAGATCATTGCCGTGGACTTCAGTCCGCGGCTTAAAACAAGAACCTCTTCTGTCCATAGCCATTTATGACCAAGGAACCTTCTTTCTAACATTGCTATACACTCATCGCTATGGATCATTGCTGTGGACTGAAGTCCGCGGCCCCCAAAAAACTGCCCCAAAATTTGCAATTACAAAAAATCCAATTACCTTTGTCTGTAATAAAAATAATTACAGAATGAATAACAGGTTTCCGGTTTCTCTCCATATCCTTACTTTGCTTGATGATGCGAAGGGGGAGGTGGTAAGTTCTGATTACCTGGCAGGTAGTATCAACATCAATCCGGTTTTAGTAAGGAAGGAGATTGCAAACCTGCGCAAATATGGTTTCGTAGATAGTAAAGAAGGGAAAGGCGGTGGATCTTTTTTAGCAAAGAATGCAACGGAAATTAACCTTGGCGAGGTTTACAAAGCGGTAAAGTCAGATTATATATTGGGACAGAATAAGAATGAACCCAATCCGAAATGTCCGATTGGAAGGCAAATTAACGAACATTTACTGGGCTTATATACTGATGCAGAAAATGCCTTGATCGATAATTTATCTAAACAAACCTTAGCCGATTTTGCCTTGAAATTTAAATAGCTTTTTTTTAACTTAAACTGTAATAAAAATTATTACAATATATTGAACATAAATTCACATAAATTTAAACATCATGAAAGTAGCATTAATTGGAGCATCAGGCTTTGTAGGTAAAGCCCTTTTAAACGAATTAGTAAGTCGCGGAAACGAGGTAGTTGCAATTGCCCGCGACACGGACAAAATTGAAAGTACAGACGGGAAAGTAACAAAAGTAGCGGTTGATGTATTGAATACGGAAGAATTGGCTGCGGCTTTGAACGGTGCAGATGCAGTGGTAAGTGCGTTTAATCCAGGATGGACAAACCCAAATCTTTATAACGATACGGTTGCAGGTGCAGAAGCCATTCAGGCAGCTGTAAAAGCTTCAGGGGTTAAACGTTATATTTTTATTGGCGGCGCCGGGACTTTACAAATCGACGGACATCAATTGGTAGACGGACCTGATTTTCCGGCTGAAATTAAACCAGGAGCAACTGCAGTAAGAGATTATTTTAATACGTTGAAACAGGAAAAGGAATTAGACTGGGTGTTTTTTAGTCCGGCAATTGAGATGCATCAAGGGATTACAATTGGTCGTACAGGTAAATACCGTTTAGGAAAAACATCTCCTGTTTTTAATGAAGAAGGTCGTTCTATTTTATCTGTAGAAGATTTATCTATCGTTATTGCTGATGAATTGGAAAATAATGCACATCACCAGGAGCAGTTTACAGCAGCATATTAAGTTCTTGAAATTATCATAAAATTAAAATACTCCCCTCCTTTCTTTGAGGAGGGGTGCCCAAAGGCGGGGGTGGTAATATCACCTTTCATTGTACACCATTACTAAATAAAATTTAATCATTAAACCAGACAAGCTTCGATAGTAGCATATAAAAGATATATAAAGGATTTACCGATCAGTCATTTTCCACCTTCCATCTTACATTTTTTCCATATTTTATTTATCTTCGTTGCATGTATCGCCTTATTAAACCAATATTCTTCAAATTTGATCCCGAAAACGTACACTACTTTGTTGTTAAGCGGCTCCAATGGTTTAATGATAAGTTTCCGTTAGGTAAAACGATTATTCGAAGTAGTTTTGATATCAATATTAAAGGTTTAGAAAGAGAAGTTTTCGGCATTAAATTTAGAAATCCGGTGGGATTAGCCGCTGGTTTTGATAAAAATGGCGAATACGTTGAAGCACTCAGCAATTTAGGATTTGGTTTTGTAGAGGTTGGTACCGTTACACCGATGCCACAGCCGGGGAATGATAAACCCAGAATGTTCCGGTTGCCAAACGATGAAGCCTTGATTAACCGCATGGGCTTTAATAATAAAGGGGTCGACGTGATGGCCGAACGTTTACGTTTGCTAAAAGACAGACACCCTGAAATTGTTGTGGGTGGAAACATTGGCAAAAATAAAGCTACTCCAAATGAAGATGCGGTGAGCGATTACATCAAATGTTTTGACAGGCTTTTTGATGTTGTTGATTACTTTGTGGTGAATGTGAGTTCTCCGAATACACCGGGCCTTCGAGAACTACAAGAGAAAGCACCGCTTAAAAAAATTCTGAATACCCTTCAGCAACGAAATCGGAAAAACGATATTTCCCGCCCCATTTTGTTAAAAATTGCGCCTGATTTAACGGATGCTCAATTGGATGATATTATCGAGATTGTAGCAGAAACGAAAATTGCCGGCATTATAGCCACCAACACCACCATCAGTAGAGAAAACCTTGCTACGGAAAAAGTTTTGGCAGGAGAGATGGGCGGCTTGAGTGGAAAACCTGTTAAAGAGCGTTCTACGGAAGTGATTAAATATCTTTCAGAGAAATCAGGCAAAGCTTTCCCGATTATCGGCGTTGGTGGAATTCATTCCGCAAAAGATGCACAACAAAAATTAGATGCGGGTGCCTGTCTGGTTCAATTGTACACAGGTTTTATCTATGAAGGACCAGGTTTAATCAAGTCGATTTGTAAATCGTTAATTAGATAACTACAAATCTTCTTCTGTAATTTAGCTTCTTAGTTGATTTATTATAACTCTTTTCAGTCGGTTAAGTTGAAGTTTCTACCTAACATCCAGGATATCTAAACTTCCGGATCCTGATCTTAAAAATTCAATTAAAAAACAATTGCGAAATTCCACTCGTCAGAATTTATCAAACAGAAATTACTAAACGTGTAAAAATCGCAATTGCACACAGGGTTGATCTTTTACCAGGGGCTTACCTCGGTACCATCTTCTATATCCTTGCTAAAAAACTTTCCTGTCGGGGCATCATCCGGTGTGAGTGTATGTTTAATAATGAAGGCTGCAGCATCTTCAACTGTCCCCGGGCCACTGTGGTGATTGAAATCTGTTGCCGTGTAGCCCGGATCAATCGCATTTACCTTAAAAGGTGAGTCCTGAAGTTCATAAGCCAATAGAATGGTATAGGTATTGACCAGGGCCTTTGAAGGAAAATAGCTGGCCAGTTTAACATTGTAATACTTCCAGCTCGGATCGCTGTGTAAATTGAGAGAACCTAATCCTGAAGTTATATTACTAATTCTTGGCTGTGCCGATTTGCGAAGCAGCTCCATAAAAGCCTGCGTAACCCTGATCGCTCCATAATAATTCGTTTCAAATACCTCTTGAATATCTGTAATGGAAGTAGTCAAAGCACTTTCCGGAAATCCTTTACTCATCCCGGCATTGTTAATAAGGATGTCTAACTGACCTTGCTCTTCTTCTACAATTTTTTTAGCTTCCAAAACGGAATCAGGTTTGGTTACATCAAGCTCGATTGCTTTGATGTTTTGAAAACCTTCCTTCTTCAATTCTTCAACCACGGCCCGGCCTTTCTCCAGGTTTCGGGTTCCTAAATATACAAATAATCCTTTTTGAGAAAGTTGCTTTGCAGTTTCTAAACCAATACTTCTATTGGCGCCTGTAATTAATACTGATTTCATTTTTATTGTTTTTAGTGATGATGTAAAGTTGCACCGTTTTAAAAGGAAACCACTTGCCATTTGGCAAAAAGCAATTTATCTGATTTTTTTCCTGATTCTGCTCAATGACGATTGTGTGATGCCAAGATAGGAGGCCAGGTAGGAGAGCGGAATCCGGTTGGCCAGGTTTGGAAATTTCTGTAAAAATGTTAAATAGCCTGTAGTTGCATCTTGTGCTACGATAGCGCTAATCCGTTCTACTTTTTGAAGCAATGCTTTTGAAACGATTTTCCGAACAATCGCATCCCAGCCGATAATGGTATCCAGCAGTTCATGCCAATCCCTTTTCGAGAAAGCAATAATTTTGCAATCCGTCATAGCTTGCACATAAGCAATTGAAGGAATTTCATTATCGAAACTTTCTAAATCGACCACAATATTGTTTTCATCGATGAAGTATTTGGTAATTTCTTCGCCCTTGTTGTTAAAGTAAGAGACCCGCAGAATACCGTCGGTAACGAAGCCAAATTGTTTAGAAATCTTCCCGGCCTCTAAATAAAATTCATCTTTTTGGAGGGTGAGCTGCGTTGCCTTCTTCGAAATAAGGGCAATCTGCTGCTGGTTTAAATTCCCGAATTGTAAGATGTATGAGATAAAATCTTCCATGTGTGCAAGTTAATCAATGTCCTTTTGATAGCACTTGCCATTTGGCAAAAGTATATGATTCGTTGGGAAAATACCATTTATTCCTGCCTATAATTTAGCGGTTAATATCGCCTGGTCAGGCCCTAACATTTATTGGAAATATTAGGCTGCGTAACGGGATTTGATTGCTTTATTTACCTGGTTCAGGCGTGTTAAATTACGAACTCCTGGTTCCAGCCCCAAAACACCTACTGCTATTAATGCGTAATTTTTAGCTATTATCGAAAGAATAATAGTTGTTAATCCTACAGCTAACATCAAAAGCCCGAGACCAAGTACGTCATTTTTATATTCCTTTTTTTTAAAATAAAGTTCGTCTATGCTTAGACTTGCTAAGTTCGTTTTTCCTGTATTCATTTGAATTTCGTTAAAATATCAGTTAACTGATCCGATTTGCGTTACGTAAACTAATTTCCTTATCAAGCTGCTTCAAATAGATAAGAATAGGTAGAAAAGGAATGGTAATGCCTCCGGTGAGACCCATTAAAGCGTAATTCTTTTTTGTTATAGCAATGTAGAAGATAATCGCAAAGGCAATAATTGCAACAATCCCTAAGCCTATGCCCGCACCAATTATTTTTTTCCTTTTTATTATAAGTTCGTCGATAGTTATTTCGTCCGGTTTGTTCTCTTGCTTATTCATTGAGGCGTCTTTCAGGTTTGGTAATGATTATTATGTAAGATATAAATCTTCATTCAAAAGTCCAAATGGACCTGGGATTTATCATTATAATATGAAAGTGCAGGGTATGCCTGGGTAAAGAGCATTTGCCTAAAAAACAGGGCATAAAAAAAGCATCCTTTGATCAGAAGGATGCTTTAATTTTTTTAGAAAATTTTTTCTAAAAACTATCTTGTTAAACCAGCTAAAACAGCGTTGTTTTTAGCTAATTGATCGTTTTTAGGTTGTGCAGAACGGCTTCCTAACTCGATGTTAGTTGCTCTTTTTAAAAATGCTACCTCTTGGTGAGCTGTATTTTTATTTCTTCTGTCTTTTCTTTTTAATCTGGTAACTGCCATGGTAATAACCTTTTAATTATTTTATTTGTACAAATGGAGGTCGAGAGCGGATTCGAACCGCTGTAGAAGGTTTTGCAGACCTCTGCCTAGCCACTCGGCCACTCGACCTTGAAATTCAAGGTTGCAAAAATAACAATTATAACTTACTTCGCAAATAATATCTCAATAAATATCTTTTTAATTTTTAACTCTCACTATTTCAGTGCAAAAAATAGCCGCGCTTACGGCGACGTTTAATGATTCGGCCCGGCCAACCCGAGGAATTGTTACCGGTTGATTAATTTTTTCGATCACTTCTGCTGAAATTCCTTTTCCCTCATTGCCTAAAATTATCAGACCTTCATCACCCCATTGGGTTTTGTAAATTGATTGTCCATCTAACAACGCGCCAAAAACCGGAATGTCAATGTTCGCTAAGAAGGTAGGTAATTCCTCATAAAAAATATTAACCCGTGCTAAAGATCCCATGGTGGCTTGCACGGTTTTAGGGTTGTAAGCTTCAACGGTATCCAAAGAACAAATAATGTTCTCAAATCCAAACCAGTCGGCCGTTCTGATAATGGTACCCATATTACCCGGATCCTGAATCCCATCCAACACAAGCGTAAACTTATTTTTTAATGCTTTTTTGCTTACTGGTTTAGTTTCTGGCGTTTTCACTAATGCTAAAAATCCTTGCGGCATTTGTAAAGTACTAATCTTGCTTAATTCAGCGTTGTTTACTTCAAATAAAGTTATATTTGCGGGTAATTTGGGTAAAAGTTGATATTGCTCACTAACGTAATAAATAGTGTCGATCTGGTAGTTTGATGTGATAAACTCTTTAATAGATTTTATGCCTTCAACCAGAAACAAGCCACTTTCTTTACGGAACTTTTTTTGATGTAATGATTTAATAAAACTAATCTGAGATTTTGAAAGCATACCAACCCTTTATATATTCTAAACTGAAAAGTCTTGCAATATTACTATTATTTATTGTTTTAATTCAAGCCTGTTCATCCACAAAATACATTGCAGATTATCAATCAATTGTTAAGAAGGTTACTATTGATAGCGTTGACGAACGATTTGAAGAGCAGGCATACAATTATGTTCAAAAGGATATTAAGCCGCCATCTGCTTTTAGTATCAACGTGCCGTTATATAATTTTTTTAATACTAAAGATGGAAGATATAAAACGAACAACATCAAGCCGTTCGGTACTCCACCAGCAATATTAGACAGTACTCTGGTTGAAATTTCCCGAAATCAGATTCAAAAATTTCTGGTTGGTAAAGGTTATTTTAATGCAAAAGTTGCTGCAAAAATTAAAGTAGAAAATAAAAAAGCAGAGATCAAATTTATCGCCAATCAAGGTAAAGCATCTTATATTGATAAAATATCAGATTCAATTTTTACTGAAAATGTAAAAAATGTTTATGAAAGCGTTAAACCAACTTTTACACGGCTGCGTAAAGGAATGCAGTACGATGTAGACTCGCTTACGTACGAAAGAGAACAGATTTACCGTGTGATGAAAGAAAATGGTTATTTCTATTTTTTAAGACCTTATGTAAATTTCGATGTTATTGAAACTGAAAAGCCAGATAAAGTTAACCTAAGATTAAACATTACCAATCCACCAGCCGGACCGCATAAGCAATACAACATTGATTATACGCACATGATTATTGCGCCTAGTCCGGATGGTTTCCCGGATTCGGTAAGAAGCAAACTCAGTAAAGATACTGTGGGGGGAATCATTTTTACCGATTTCTCTAAACGCTATAGAAAAAACCCGATAGTGAGGTACGATTTTCTTAAAAGGGGAGATATGTTTGATATCAGAAACGAGAATTTAACATTCGACCGTCTTTATGAACTGAATATTTTCAAGAATGTAAAAATTGATTATTACAATAAGGACAGTACATCAAACAAACTTATTCCGATTATTTTATTAACACCACAGAAGGTGATGAGTAACCGGGTTGAAGGCGAAATTCCTTTTAATGCAGGTACAGTAGGCTTTAATTTAAGTAATACCTACACCAACAACAACTTTTTTAGGGGGGCTGAACGATTTGAGTTGCAGATTAAAGGTGGATTACAGTCCAGGATAGGAAATGGTTCGAAACCTTTTAAGGATATCTATCAACGCGATTTTTCTGTAAGTGCAAGTATCTCGGTGCCGCGACTGATTATCCCATTTTATAACCCGGAACTTGGTGGAAATGGAATGCCTCATACTACTTTTTCGTCGAGCTATATTTATGCCTTGCAGAAAGATATTTCAGTGAGGAATATTTTTATTAATTCAGTGACTTACGACTGGTTTGAAACGAAATCTAAGCTTCACTCTTTTACGCCTCTTAACTTTGAGTACCGTTTTGGAAATGTGGAGTCGGGAGTAGATTCTACTACATTAAATAATAATATTTACTATGCTGCCTTACTGAATCGGAAAGATTTTACCCTCGGTATGAAATATGTTTATACATTAAATAACGACAAGCTAAATCAATATCGCACGTTTGTGTACTTGCGGGGCGGAATAGACATTGCCGGTAACCTGCTTCAGGCCATTACAAGTCTTACCGGTGCAGAACGCGATCCATCAAGAGGGAATACGGCTAAAATTTTAGGTTTACCATTTAACCAATATGTCAGGCCGGAAGTAGATTTGAGGTGGTATAAACATTTAGGGGGAGAAAGACAGTTTATTGCCCGTGTAAATGCAGGTGTAGGGTATGCGTATGGTAATGCAGCCAATTATGGAATCCCGTTCGAAAAACTTTTCTTTGCCGGAGGATCAAGCGGAATTCGTGCATGGCAGGCGCGAACTTTAGGCCCTGGAAACTACAATCGTGAGGTAATTCCAACACCGGAAGCCCGTAAAGCATTCTTTGGTCTGGATCAGTTGGGTGAGATGAAAATCGAAACTAACTTTGAATACCGCTGTACACTGGTAAAGAAATTTTTTGGTGCAACATTAAAGGGTGCTGCTTTTGTGGATGCAGGAAATATCTGGAACCTGAATAACTCCAGCTTTATTTTTAATGTGGATGATGCAACCCGCGAAAAGACGTTATTTAAATTCAGCAAACTCGCACAACAGTTGGCCATTGGAACCGGCGTTGGCTTTAGGTATGATGTTCAGTATTTTGTATTCAGATTTGATGTGGGTTTGAAGTTGAAAGATCCTCAGTTCTCGGGTTCAGATCAATGGGTGATCAGCAAGCTCTTCTCAGGTACCAAAGCATTTAAGGATGATTATAATGCATCGCATGGCCCTGATACCTATCGTTTTGTACAGTATAATTTCGGAATTGGAATGCCATTCTAAGCATATTAACTATTAAAAAGATCTCTTTTAGACGGATTTTCCTGGGGGTTTCGAAATTGAAATTCCTTATACGGTTGCCACTTTTTATCAATGTGTTTATAAACAGAAAACCCCGAAACGGTAAAGGCTCTTTTGAATTTTCTATCCTTAAAAGCCTTAATAATTGATTCGAATACAGGCGGTTTCACATCTTTGAAAGCTAAAGTTAAATGAGGGGTAAATTTAAAATTATCCCTTTGCGAATCAAGTTTCAACGGATTTAAGGCTTTCTTAATTTCCGATTGAAGACTCATAATACCCCGATTCTGTTCTACATTCAGGTAGAAAGTATGTGGAGGAAAAGCATTGAAATGGGAGAGCACCTGTGTAAAAGCATCTGAAAAGACTGCAGTTGATAAGGCACTAAAAAACCGTTTCTCGGTAGCTCCCGAAGTAATTTTAAGGGGAGCTATAAGCGTAATGTGTGCAGGTCTTTTTAAGGATTCGTAAACTTTAAACTCATCGGCAATGTAGTTTCTGATTTTATCAACATCCTCAACAATCGAAGCAGGCGGAATGAGGCAGATTAGGAAGAGGTTTTCCATAAATGACAATTTAAATTAATCAGGCAAATTTATAATTTATCAACGGTTGCAAAGTTTCGCATTCATTTATCAGATCCAAATCTTCATGATTTGTTTTTCATAAATATCAGTCTGAACGGATCTGATTGTTTACTCCTTCAATAAACTAAACGATAGCGGAAAGATAGATGATAGCGCACATAAAATATATACTTCCTTTTCAAACATCTTTTGCTTTATGTTGTTTAAATTATTCTTAAACCTATAAGTTTTAAGCGCTAATTAATCAAACATCTAAAAAAACCCTTAAAAAATGAAGTTTCCAATTAAATTATTAGCTATAGCTGTAGCAATCTCATTTACAGCCTGCAAAGGCGGCGATAAAAAAGAAACCGCCGCTAAGACCGAGTATGCTGCTGCCGGTAATGATGATGCCAATCAAATTGTAGAATATAATAATGTTTTGGTTAGTTTAACTGATCAGAACAATGCTTACCTGAAAAGGGTGGGCGAGAATTTACAGAAGTTAGCTAAGGGATTAGCAAATCCAAATGACCGATTTGCATTTATCGGAATCGTTTCACCTTTCTCTTCGTCGGGTTTCAGCCATTCGGAACTTAAACCTGAAACGCCGCCATCATCACTAAGCAACGCAGACCAGAAGTATTTCAAAGAGAATGTAGCCGGTTTGAACGAAACGCTTGCAAAAATTAAGGATACGTATAAAGCTTTGGATGATTATATCAAAGCTGAAGATTGGAAGGATGATAAAAGTGCTAAAGGAAATAAATTAATAGATTCTATTTATTCGATGAATAAAACGTACTATAAATATGACGAAAATCTTTTAGCAAGGCTGGAAGTGATTGGTGATGATGCAGAGCGGGTTATTTTGAAAACTCATCCGTTAAAAGAATATATTTTTGCCATGAAGGACGATAGAAAAGCAGTAGGAGAATTTAATAAATTGCTTATCGAAACGAAAGATTTTAAAGCAAATGAGGCAAAAATAAAGTCAGCTTACGAAACCCTTGCCGCACAAAACACTAAGCATATAGAAATGTCAGCGCCTGATGCAACAAAATTTCCAAGTAAAGACGGTGCATTTAAAACCTTCAACGATAGTTTTAAAGATTACCTGATTGAGGCTAAAAAAGCCATCAGAGATGCGTCTGTAGATGGCAAATTAACCCAGGGTCATGCGGAAGATTTGATTGGAAAGTACGAGTATATGCGTACTACCTATAACTATTTCGTAGATTAATAACCAGTTAACTTAGTTTAGTGATTGAATGCTTAAGTTAATCTATTGAATTAATCCGACTCCAATAATCTTCATAAAAGAAGGTGATATTGATGCCGCCTGCAAAGGCAGTTTCCCTAAAATAAATTAATGTTTATCCCGGTGTCAGATAGAAAAACGTAGAAATAGCTGGCTGCCTAAATTCTTAAAAGTAATAAACAAAAAAAACCGATGGTGAAAGCCATCGGTTTAATTATATATCGAAATTAATTACTCAAAATATTCTTTCATTCTTTCGAAGAAACTTTTGTCATTTTTACCCGGTTGCGGTTTAAAGTTTGGAGATTCACGCAATTTCTCTAACAGCGTACGTTCCTCACTACTTAATGCTTTCGGTGTCCAGATGTTAATGTGGATGATCTCATCACCTCTTTGGTAAGAATTTACTTCTGGTAAACCTTTTCCTTTAAGGCGCAATAGTTTTCCGCTTTGTGTACCCGGCTCGATTTTAATTTTCGCCTTACCATCTATAGTGGGTACTTCAAGACTAATGCCTAATGCAGCATCAGCAAAACTTAAATGCAGATCGTAAACGATATTGTTTCCTTCGCGTTTTAAAGCTTCATGTGGCGTTTCTTCTACCAGGATAATTAAATCGCCTGGGATGCCTCCATTTGGTGCTGCATTCCCTTTTCCACTCATGCTTAACTGCATGCCTTCACTTACGCCTGCAGGAATATTAATGGTGATGGTTTCTTCGCCACGTACCACGCCATCTCCATGGCAAACTGTACATTTAGAAGTAATTTGCTGACCGCTGCCGTTACAAGTAGGGCAGGTAGATGCAGTTTGCATCTGGCCTAAAATGGTATTGGTAACGCGTCTTACCTGTCCGCTGCCACCACAAGTACCACAAGTGCTTACCGATGATTTATCTTTCGCTCCGGAACCATCGCAGGTTTTACAAACGATTAACTTATTAACCTTAATTTTTTTCTCTGCACCGTGAGCAATTTCTTCAAGGGTTAGCTTTACTTTAATACGCAAATTGGTGCCTTTAGCTACTCTGCGGCCGCCACGTTGCTGGCCACCACCGCCTCCGCCACCAAAAAAGCTTTCGAAAGGATTATGTCCACCAAAAATATCTCCAAAGTTACTGAAGATATCATCCATGTTCATATTACCGCCACCGCCATAACCACCAGATGCGCTACTGCCAACACCAGCATGACCAAACTGATCATAACGTTGTTTCTTTTCGGCATTACTTAACACTTCATAAGCTTCCGCAGCTTCCTTAAAGTTGTCTTCTGCAGCTTTATCGCCAGGGTTTTTATCCGGATGATATTTAATCGCCATCTTGCGATAGGCTTTCTTGATCTCATCGGCTGCGGCACTCTTGCTAACGCCTAGTACGTCGTAATAATCTCTTTTACTCATCTTTATTTTAAAATGATTGAATTTTAAAGGATTGAATCAGAGAATGTATAAGCCATTCCATCACTCACTCATTCTGGCATCCAATAATTATGTTTTTATGCTCCAACTACAACTTTAGCAAAGCGGATTACATTATCGTTAAGGGTATAGCCTTTTTCCACTTCATCAATTACTTTTCCTTTTAAATCCTCTGTAGGTGCAGGGATGTTGGTAATTGCCTCATGGTAATCTGTGTTAAATGGTTCATTGATGCTTTCTACATCCTTTAAACCTTTCTGTGCAAGTGTGTTTTTTAATTTGGTGCTCACCAGAAGAATTCCTTCTTTAACAGGGGCTACTTCAACTGCAGTTTCCATTGCTTTTAAGGCACGGTCAAAATCATCCAATACTGGCAATAAAGATACAATTACATCTTTACCAGCAGTTTGCAATAACTCTACACGCTCTTTTTGCGTACGGCGTTTGTAATTATCAAACTCTGCGTATAAGCGTAAATATTTATCATTGAGCTGTTGAACTTCAGCTTGTAATTTTTCTTCTGCGGATAATTCCGGCGCTTGTTCTGTCTCATTGACAGTAGCATCAGCATTCTCTACATTTTCAGCAGCATTTTCTGATGTATTTTCAGGATTCATTATATTTTCTTCTTTGTCGTTGTTTTTCTTCTTATTAAACATAATACTAGGCTGAATTTTTTCTGTTAACGTCAACTATTTTGCCATTAACGTAAATCAGCCAAGCTGTCAGATTTATTTGTAGTTATCTGAACAGATTGGCTGATCGACTGACATTTAATTGGTGATCGGAGGATAACTATTTACAATTCCGCACTGCGGTCATCGTAAATATTATGTTTACATCACTATGCTATTTGGGCACCTTCTAATATTACTCCGTTTTCACATTTTATAATGCGGGACGGAAAAGTGCGGATGATGTGGTAATCGTGAGTGGCCATTAAAACCGCGGTTCCGGCCTGGCTAATCTGCTTCAACAGCGTTACAATTTCTTCTGATGTTTCGGGGTCTAAATTTCCCGTTGGTTCATCCGCAAGGATAATTTCCGGATCATTTAATAAAGCCCTGGCAATTACAATTCTTTGTTGTTCTCCACCAGAGATCTCATGAGGCATTTTTCTGATTTTAGAGCGTAAACCAACTTTATCCAGCACATCTTTAATGCGCTCGCTAATTAGTTTTTGGTCATTCCAGCCTGTTGCCCGTAATACAAACTCCAGGTTCTTCTCAATGGTACGGTCAGTAAGTAGTTGGAAATCCTGAAAAACTACCCCCAACTTACGCCGTAAAAAAGGCACCTGGCTTTCCTTTAAATTTTTTAAATTAAAACCAGCGATGTTTCCTTCACCGTTTCCAATGTGTAAATCGCCATATAAGATCTTTAGTAAGCTGCTTTTACCCGAACCAGTCTGACCAATTAAAAAGATAAACTCATCCTTTTCGATATGTAAATTTACGTTTGAAAGTACTAAGTGTTTCTGTTGAAAAACATCAACATTGCTTAAGTGAATTACTGCGTTTCCTGCCATTCTATATTTCTAATTTAGCAATTTGCCCGAAAGGCAAGTTTTTAATCATTTCCATAATGTAATCTTGTTTTTCTGCCAGACCTAATTTTTCTAAGGATTTATCTGGTCTGTCTACCCGAAAATAAGCCAGGAGCGTAAATTTTTCATCTCTCAACTGCACATAATCAGGAATTTTGGCGATGCCTTTAACTTTTACGATATACATTGTGTCCAAAAATAGCTATTTAAGCTGAAAGCTGAAAGGCAAAAGACGAATAGGCTATGCTGCTTGCTTAGCTGATTCAAACCATCCAAAAATTGTTATGAAAGGGAATTTAAAAATTCGATGGTATTTACATTATCTGCGTAATCCCAAAGTTTTGGGTGCTGACTTTCGCCAAAATTAAAGGTTTGAACACTTAGCTGTGTTTTGGTGATGATACACTGAATCTGCCCGGCACTGGCTTTCAACTGATCTTCAACTTTTGATAGCTCTTCATACTCCTGGTAAAATAATACCGCCAGGGGAGAGGTTAAATGCTCATCTTCCTTGAGTAATAAAAACCCGTTATCGAAGTGTTTAGCTGCATTTACCAGGTAAATAGATTTGTTATAATCGTAATTATTCTGATATTTAAAATGGTTAATGATATCGCTGTAACCTTCAATGCCTTCATAAAAGTTAGCGATATCATATCCTTTAGGATAAAAAATCTTTGAAACGTTTCTGCAGCCTAAACCGAAATAATCAAAAATATCGGCGCCTAGGTTTTTTATTTCTTCAGGAGTTTCAGTACCATCTAAAACGGCTACACTGTTTCTGTTTTTTCTGATGATGTTGGGCACCTTGCCGAAATAGTAATCGAAATACCTCGAAGAATTATTACTTCCGGTGGCAATTACCGCATCAAAATCTTTCAGCCTTTCTACATATTCTATTCTATTTTCAAATGCCGGCTCAATATTAATCAGCGCTGCAATAATAATTTTAATCAGCTGATCATCAGATGAAGATAATTTAATTAAGGCAATATTTCCGGTTGCCAATACGCATAAAACATCGTGGAAACCAACCATCGGGATATTTCCTGCGAGGATAAGGCCCACTTTTTTTGGTGATGAAGTGAAACTGGCTGTTTTAAACCATTGTGCTAGATCTGCATCGTTGAGCATCTCAGAAAATGATAAAATTGATCGTTCAATATTCTCTAATGTGAACCATGCATTACTGTTTTGTACCTGGTAAATCTGATCTTCCAAAACGTCAGTAGGATGAGCGAGCTTTTTGCCGAGTGCTTTAAATGCAATTATTGCTTTTTCCTGAGTTAACGCTGACATATTTAGAATTATTATTAATTGATTAAATCTTATATTTGCAAGCGCAAAGGTAACTTAAGCAAAAGAATTAGACGAAGACATGGCGATTAAAATAACAGATGAGTGTATAAATTGTGGGGCTTGTGAACCGGAATGCCCTAATAACGCAATTTACGATGCCGGTACTGCATGGCGTTTTTCTGACGGTACAAACCTGGAAGGCATCATTGATTTCGGTAATCAACAAATTGAAGCTGACGCTACTCAAGAGGCAGTTTCTGATGAGGTATATTACATTGTATCGGATAAATGTACAGAGTGTAAAGGATTTCATGATGAGCCTCAGTGTGCTGCTGTTTGCCCGGTAGATTGTTGTGTAGATGATGAAGATATCCGTGAAACAGAAGAAGAATTATTGGCTAAAAAAACCTGGTTGCACCAGGAAGGATAGTCTTAAAAATATTTAATTAAGAAATCCCGATTTGATCGGGATTTTTTTTTCGCTATTATTTTAACGCCTGATAAACTGCCGATTTAAATTGATCATTTAACGCACCGTGAGAGAATGGCCATTGTTGAATATAAATTTGCGCCGTAAGTTTCTTTTGTGGGTCTACCCAATAGGTAGAACCGAAAAATCCTCCCCAGCCATAAGAACCTGCTGTTTGTCCAACTTTTTTACTTCCTTTTTCGGTTACAATTTCAAAGCCTAATCCGAACTTATTGTCGCCAAGCGATAAATTGCCGATTTGATTTACAGTCATAGTGTCTACCGTGGTTTTCTTGAGAATTCTTTTTCCGTTATACTCCCCTGCGTTTAAAAGCATTTGTAGAAAGATTCCATAATCTTTAGAAGTTGATACCAATCCCGCTCCGCCAGCAAAATAACCGTTGCCATTTATCGGATAATTTACCGTTGCACCGGGAAAACCACCATCTTCCCATGGCCTGACTTCATGCGTTTTTGGGTCTTCTGTATATACTGAGGCTAACCTATCTTGTTTCGCTTTAGGTAATGCAAAATAAGTATCATTCATCCCCAATGGGATGAAAATCTTTTGCCTGAAAAATTGATCTAGGTTTAAGCCCGATGCAATTTCCACCAAACGCCCCAAAACATCTACGCTTAAGCTATACGACCATTTTTGACCAGGTTGCAAGGCCAAAGGCAGTTTTCCTAGTTTATTAATTTCGGTCTCTAAATTTTTCTTATTGATCACAAAACCGGCCTCGATGCCTGCATTTGCATAAATCAGATTCATTTCACCGGATCCGATTTGTGCATAGCCGAGTCCGGAGGTATGGGTAAGTAAATCATGAATGGTAATTTCCCGATGAGCAGGTTTAGTGGTATAAGTGCCGTCTTTTGGATTGAATTTATCTAAAACTTTCGGGTTTTTAAAGGCCGGAATGTATTTTGAAATGGGATCGTCTAATTTGAATTTCCCTTCTTCATAAAGCATCATTACAGCAACACTCGTTACGGCCTTAGTTTGTGAAGCGATTCTTAAAATATCGCTTGTTTTAAATGGCCGGCCAACCTGATTGCCGAAAGCCTTATCGTAAACGGTTTTTCCATTGATGGAGATATTGGCTGTTATACCTTTTATCCAGCCGCTATCCAGGTATTTTTTAAAGAGCGAATCTATCTTATTGAATTTCTCGTCGGTAAGGGAAACCTGATTGCTGCTGATTTGTGCATATGATACACTGCTTGTCAATAAGACAAACAATACCGGCAAGAGAAGTAGTTTTTTCATTTAAATTTATTTATTCGGCTATATCCCATTTGTTCGGAATAATCAATACCGGGCAGGCAGATTTTCTTGCCACGTGTTCTGCAACACTTCCCATTAAAAAGTGGTATAAGCCTGTTCTTCCGTAAGTTCCAATTACAATGAGGTCAGAACCCCATTCATCAGACTGCTGAATAATGCCGTGAGCTGCAGTATCAACTACACTCAGGTAGGTTGTCGGAATACCATTACCATATTTATTTTCAATTTCTTTTAAGAGAACGTGGCTGTTTTCTTCGCTGTTATCGTAAGTTTCTAAAAACACAGGTGCCAGCGTCAGGTCGGGATTTACATTTGCCGGAACAGGTTCAATAATATTCACAAGTGCTACCTCTGCCTGAAATTTTTCAGCCATGTCGTAACCTGTTTTTGCTGCTTTTTCTGAGCAGGTACTGTTATCAACGGCAATTAATATTTTCTTAAAATGCATAATGGGTAGTTTAAATGATCATCATAAAAATAACAATTTTACACTCAAAATGTTATGCAATAGATGTAATTTATTAGTTTTACTCAATCTTTAACGAGCATAATCAGATGGAAAATCAATACGGGATTTGCAGGATTGCCGTGGCACCTTTAAGAGCAGAACCTTCAGATCGGGCAGAAATAGTTTCGCAACTTTTATTTGGCGAACATGTGGAGATTCTTCAGAAAGATGAGCGTTGGTGGTTAATTCAAAACGGTTACGATGGCTATCAGGGTTGGATGGATTTCAGGCAGCTGGCAGCCATCACTCAAGATCAATTTGTAGAACTGCAGGATTGTAAATTATTGTCTCCGCTCAGTATTAATAATGAACTTCTGGCGGCCGATGGCAGTCTTTATCACTTGAGTCCGGGAAGTAATATTCCTTACTTCGCTGACGGACACTGCTCTGTTGGTAAAGAAAAGTTCAGGTTGAACTTTGAACCTCACGATAGTTCGAAGAGCGATTTCGTTCAGCAGGTGGAAGCAACTGCGAAATTCTTTCAGAATGTTCCTTATTTGTGGGGAGGAAGACATTTGTTCGGCATGGATTGCTCTGGCTTTACGCAAACGATTTTCAAAATGCTGAATATTAAATTAAACAGAGATGCTTCGCAGCAGGCAGAACAAGGTGAACTGGTGGGCTTTTTAGCGGAATGCAAGCCTGGAGATGTGGCTTTTTTCGATAATGAAGAAGGAAAGATTACGCATGTTGGGATCATGTTAAACCCGAATGAAATCATCCATGCATCAGCAAAGGTAAAGATCGATCCAATTGATGACCAGGGGATTTTTAACAGAGAATTAGGTGTTTATAGCCATAAGTTAAGGATTATTAAAAGGTTTGTGGAATAGCTTTTTGAACCTAAACTGTAGAAAAATCTTTGTAAATTTCGTTATATTTGTTAGTATCAATTTTAGATTATGGAGCCTAAAGTTAGAAAAATGGCAATGGTTGTCAATAGAGTTAAAATGGAAGATGAAGATGAACTTGATGTTCTCTTTTGGTTGAATCAACCTGTTTTAGCACGTCTGGAGACTGTAGTTTCATTGCGTAAAAATTACTTTACATGGCTTAATGGCTCTTTCCCAGACAAGATAGTTAAGGCTGTAAATAGAAGGAAACTATAATGTTTGAGCAAGATTTTATTGAACTCTTAAATGCATATAGTGTTGATTGCTGCTTTGAAAACAAAAAAGTCTTAACCTCCCATTTCCCAAACCATCACTTTCCGATCATCTCCTGTTGAAATTAAAAACTTTCCATCATTGCTCCAGATGATTTTATTGATGGAATGTGTATGACCAATTCCGGCTTTTTCCAGGCTTAAAATCTTATATAGTTTAAAGTTTTCTGCATCCCAAAGTTTAATGCTTTTATCCTGACTGCTCGTTGCGAAGTAGGGCAGGGTAGGATGGAAAGCAATATCGTAAACCGTAAACAGGTGTGCTGGAATGGTTTCTCTGAGGTCATAGCCGGGCAAATTCCATATTTTTAATTGCGCATCTCTGCTGCCAGAAATCAAATATTTTCCTGTGGGATGATAAGCTAACGCGGTTACGGGCAAAGAATGACCTTCCAGATTTTGCTTTAAACTGTAGTCGGCCAGATTATAGATTTTGATTAAATGGTCTTTACATCCAAAAGCAATTTCAGTTTCATCTGGCGAGATTGAGATCGCCCTAACGGTATCGTAAGCGGCCTGAAAGCGATAAATTTCCGAGAAATCTTTAAGCGACCAAACTGCAACAGAGCCGTCTTCGCCAGTGGTTAACAATTCGTTTTTACTTTTAACCGTCTGAATATTGAAGATTGGTTTGGTATGGGCGTTAATTCTTTCAACTACTTTGTTTTGTGTTAAATCGTAAACGCTAAATGCACCGCTACGTTCTCCAATAAATAAAAGATTATTGAAATAGTGCAGGTAATAAACAGAGCTTTGAACGGGCATTTTTATCTTAACAAAAGCCATTTCTGATAATGACCACTCTACAATGCCTTTGTCGTTCCCGGCGCTAAAGAAAATTTCATCTTTATCTGAATGAGCAAGTGCATAAACAGGATTTTGATGGCCGGAAAAGGTTTTTAGGTGTTTAAGCATGTTTAAGATTTTAAGATTTAGGGCTAAGGTTTGGCAAATCGCCTTAAACCTTCCAACCCTTTACCTTATTTGTGTCTTTTCTCTAAATTTTTTGCAATATCCTGAATGGACAAACCTTTTTCTTTTAATAAGAATAGTAAGTGAAAAACCAGATCAGATGCTTCTCCGATTAGTTCTTCTTCACTCTCCGCTAATGCAGCAATAACAGTTTCTACACCTTCTTCACCAACTTTTTGAGCAATTTTGTTTAAACCTTTGCTTCGCATTTTGTTGATGTAAGAGCCTTCTACAGGGTTTTCATACCTGTCATTAATGATGTTTTCCAGCTCAAAAATGAAGTTCTGGTTAAAATCAGTCTTGAAACAGCTGCGGCTCCCGGTGTGGCAGGTTGGACCTACTGCATCTGCCTTTATCAAGATGGTATCATTGTCGCAATCAACAAAAAGTTCTTTTACGTAAAGGAAATTATTGCTGGTTTCACCTTTAGTCCAAAGGCGGTTTTTAGAACGCGAAAAGAAAGTTACCTTGCCCTCTTCTTGGGTTTTTTCTAAAGCTTCAGCATTCATATACCCCAGCATTAATACTTCCAGTGTTTTATAATCCTGAATAATTACAGGAAGTAAGCCAGCCGTTTTTTCCCAATCAAGAGATGATGTATCGATATTCATTTTATTTTTTTATTTCGCAAAGTCGGCTCATGACTAAAGACTGCCGACTCCACATTTAATTATATCCTTACCGGAATATGATTTCTTTTTAATTCTTGTTTTAAATCTGGTATCAGGATCTCACCATAGTGAAAAACTGATGCAGCGAGTGCAGCATCAACGTTGGCCTTTTGGAAAACCTCTGTAAAATGTTCCATGCTTCCGGCACCGCCAGAAGCGATAATCGGAATGTTGATCATTTGGTTGATTTTACCAAGTAATCCACAATCGAAGCCCGCTTTAGTGCCATCGTGATCCATTGAGGTTAGGAGGATTTCTCCGGCTCCTAAATCTTCCGCCTGTTTAATCCAGTTCTCCGTTTCCAGTTCGGTGATTAAACGGCCACCGTTCAAATGAACCCTGTTTTTGCCATCAACATATTTTGTATCTACCGCTAAAACCACAAACTGAACACCGAAGGCTCTCGCCAGTTCTTCAATGAGTTTTGGATTCCTTACAGCTGCAGAATTAATGCTGATTTTATCTGCACCAGCATTCAGCAACGCTTCGGCATCGGCAAGTTCCGTAATTCCGCCCCCAATGGTAAAGGGGATATTCAGCTGACGGGCAACGGATTTTACCATCTCAATCATCGTTTTACGACGTTCATGAGTGGCTGTAATATCCAGGAAAACCAGTTCGTCTGCACCCTGTTGTGCATATTGGGCTGCTAATTCTACCGGGTCACCTGCATCTCGTAAATCAACAAAGTTTACGCCTTTTACGGTACGACCGTCTTTTACATCCAGGCAAGGGATAATTCTTTTGCTAAGCATTTAATTTCGGTTTTCGTCATTGCGAGGCACGAAGCAATCTTTCTTGCAAAATAGATTGCTTCGTGCCTCGCAATGACGACTTTTTTAAAGTTTGCGCTAGATTGAGGTCAAAGCCTTCAAATTCCAGTCTTTAATTTCTTCGATTGTAATCCTGTCTTCGTAAATCGCCTTTCCAACCACCACACTTCTAATCGGGTATTTGGCAAGATCATGAATGTCTTCCATTGAGCTTACGCCGCCTGAGGCGATCAGTTTAATCATCGGAGAATGCTCAAGCAGTTTTTTATATAACTCAACAGCTGCGCCTCCTAACTTTCCATCTTTACTAATGTCAGTACATAAGAAGCGGAAAAAGCCTAATGAAAGGCATTTATCTACATAATCCATTAATTTGATTGGCGAACTTTCCATCCAGCCCGAATATTTGATTACTTCATCCAATACGTCTATGGCAATTATAATGCGGTTTGCATAATCGTCTTTTTTAGCAAAAGCCTCACTCAGTTGTTGCAGAAAATCAGGGTTAGTAATGGCCTGGGTACCTACAATTACCCGTTGAATTCCTGCATCAAGCAAATTGGTTACTTGCTCAATTGTACGGATGCCTCCACCATACTGTACCTTCATCTCGGTTTTTTTAATGATTTCGAAAAGAGATTTCTGATTACTGAAATCGCCTTTTGCACCATTTAAATCAATGATGTGAATAAAGTCTGTTCCGTTAGAACGGTATTTTTCAATCATTTCGGCGATAGAAACATCGTACTCAGTTTTCTGGTTGTAATCGCCTTCGCGGAGACGGACTACTTTACCATCCAATATATCAATAGCAGGAATTATGTACATTTTATAAACTTAAGTTTGAAAAATTTTTTAATATCTGTTCGCCAGCCTTGCCAGATTTCTCCGGGTGAAACTGAACGCCATAAAAGTTATCTTTTTGCACTGCCGCTGAGAACTTTAATCCGTATCCCGCCGACGCAATGTCAAAAGTAGGGTTATATTCAATAAAGTACGAATGCACGAAGTAAAATTGTGTATTATCTTCAACACCCTCAAATAAAGGATTGTTTTGAGGATTTACCGCATTCCAGCCCATGTGAGGGATTTTGATATTCAATGACTTATCAAATTTTTTGGTCTTCACCGGAACGATGGATAACAGTTCTGCATCACCCTCTTCAGAATGCTCGGTAATCAACTGCATGCCCACGCAAATACCCAAAACTGGTTTTGTTAATGCTTTTATGGCGGCGACTAATCCAGTATGCTTTAGTTTTTCCATCGCAGTGCCTGCATGGCCAACACCTGGAATGATAATATGGCTATATTTCTCCAAATCGGCTTCAGTATTTACCATGCCGTATTCAACGTTTAAACGCGCTAAAGCTGCGGTAAGGGAAAAAATATTGCCAGCCCCGTAATTCACTATTCCAATCATTTCTTGTAGATTAAAGAAAAAAGAGCAAGGATCAAAGATGTGAAACCAAATCTTTGATCCTTAATCCTTGCTCTTTTTTCATTTATAACATTCCTTTCGTGCTCGGTAAAACCATTTTCTCTGCATCGCGCTTTATCGCCATTTTAATGGCTTTTGCAAAAGCTTTAAAGATGGCTTCAATTTTATGGTGTTCGTTTTCGCCTTCTGCTTTTACGTTTAAATTGCATTTTGCTGCATCACTGAAGGATTTAAAGAAGTGATAAAACATTTCTGTAGGCATATCTCCAACTTTTTCACGTTTAAACTCAGCATCCCAAACAATCCAGTTCCTGCCACCAAAGTCAATGGCAACCTGTGCTAAACAATCATCCATTGGCAGGCAAAAGCCATAACGTTCAATGCCTAATTTGTTCCCTAAACCTTTTGCAAAAGCTTCCCCAAGCGCAATTCCAGTATCTTCAATCGTATGGTGCTCATCAATATGAAGGTCGCCCTTGGCAATTACTTCCAGATCTACACTTCCATGTCTGGCTATCTGGTCTAGCATGTGATCGAAAAAGTTTAATCCCGTTTCAATTTTAGCTTTTCCCGTTCCATCTAAGTCGAGGTTAATGGTAATATCTGTTTCATTGGTTTTCCGGACATGGTTAATTTTTCTGCTTCCGGCCTTAAGCAGGTTATAAATGTCTTCCCATTTCTGCGTCTCTAAGATAATAATATCTAATAAAGTTTCATGCTTGTCTAATGCTTCAGTAGAACCAAGTGCATCATTCTGGCGAAGGAAGATTGCCTTTGCACCTAAATTCTTTGCCAACACTACATCATTCAACCGATCTCCGATTACGTAAGAGTTTTTCAAATCGTAATCACCAGTTAAATATTTTGTCAATAAGCCTGTTCCTGGTTTACGGGTAGGGGCATTGTCTTTTGCAAAAGTTTTGTCGATGATGATTTCACTAAATTTCACACCTTCGCCAGCAAAAGTATCTAACATGAAATTATGGATAGGCCAGAAATTTTCTTCAGGATTCGATGGGGTTCCCAATCCATCCTGATTCGTTACCATTACCAGTTCGTAATCCATTTCGCTCGCAATTTTCGAAAGGTAATAAATCGAACGTGGATAGAATTTTAGTTTGGCAAAACTGTCTACCTGTTCATCATCCGGCTCAATGTTCAACGTGCCATCCCGGTCTATAAATAATACTTTTTTCATGATAGATTTTTTAGAACATTTAACAGTTTGTCATTCTCTTCTTTTGTGCCAACAGTAATCCTTAAACATCCCTCACATAAAGTAACTTTAGAACGATCCCGAACGATGATTCCATCACCTACTAAAGTGTCATAAATTTTGTTTGCATCTGTTACCGCTACTAAGATAAAATTCGCGTCAGATGGGTAAACTTTTGTAACAATATTTAGCGTGTTTAGTTCGGTGGAAAGTCGTGCTCTTTCTGCGACAGATTCTCTGATCCAATCGTTCACTTTTGCAATATTTTTTACTGCTTCGAAAGCTAAATCTTGTGTTGCCTGATTGATGTTATAAGGTGGCTTAATTTTGTTTAAAACATCGATTACTTTTGTCGATGAAAATGCCATTCCCAAACGCAAAGCTGCGAGCCCCCAGGCCTTTGAAAAAGTTTGCAAAACAACCAGGTTTCCATACTCGGTTAACTCCTGAATAAAGGTCTTTTGTTTTGCATAATTAATGTATGCTTCGTCGATCACCACGATACCTTTAAAGTTGGCTAAGATCGTTTCAATATCCGTTCGGTTTATTGAGTTTCCTGTCGGATTGTTTGGCGAACAAATGAAAATTATTTTGGTGTTTTTATCAATCGTTTCTGCAATCTTTTCTAAATCCAATTGGAAGTTTGGCAACAGATTTACTTTGCGGATTTCTACATCATTAATGTTAGCAGAAACTTCATACATTCCATAGGTGGGTGGCAAAATAATCACGTTATCTTTTCCCGGATTACAGAAGGCGCGATACAATAAGTCGATGGCTTCATCACTTCCGTTTCCAAGGAAAGTATTTTCGATAGGCACACCTTTGATTTTGCTGATGGCATCTTTCAGATCCAGTTGTAATGGATCAGGATAGCGGTTGTAATTTGCGGGTAGGGGAGAACCATAACTGTTCTCATTGGCATCTAAGAATATTGATGCCTGACCTTTAAACTCATCTCTGGCGGTAGAATAGGGTTTAAGGTTTCTTATATTTTCTCTTACTAATTCGTTAATGTCCATTTTTTAAGGTAAAAGGTAAAAGGTAAAAGGTAAAAGGGATTGGCATGTTGCCTAAAACCTTCTATTTTACATCTTCTACGGTTTTTAATCTAACAGTAATTGCATTCTTGTGTGCTTCCAAACCTTCAGTTGCTGCCAGCGTTTCAACGGTTGGGCCAATATTCGATAAACCAGCTCTTGATAAATGCTGAAAGGTGATTTTTTTAATGAACGCATCTAATGATACGCCCGAATAAGCCTTTGCAAACCCACTCGTAGGTAATGTATGGTTCGTTCCTGAGGCATAATCGCCTGCACTTTCTGGCGTAAGGTTACCTAAGAATACAGATCCTACATTGATAATCAGCGGGATAAGGTTTTCGAAATGTTCCGTAGCCAATATCAGGTGTTCAGGGGCATATTCATTTGAAAAATCCATTGCCTGGGTCAAATTATCCACCAAAATAGTATAAGAATTTTTGATCGCTTTGGCTGCAATCTTCCTTCTAGGCAAGATACTAAGTTGATTTTCAACTTCTTTTAGTGTCTCAGCTATGATATGATTAGATGTGGAAACTAAAATAGCCTGACTATCAATACCATGCTCAGCCTGTGCAAGTAGATCTGCAGCTACAAATGACGGATTGGCAGTCTCATCGGCAATCACTAAAACCTCGGAAGGACCAGCTGGCATATCAATAGCTACTTTATTTTGCACCATCGTTTTTGCTATTGTTACATAGCGATTGCCAGGACCAAAAATCTTATAAACCTGCGGTACGGTTTCTGTTCCGAAGGCCATTGCGGCAACGGCCTGAGCGCCTCCCACCAGATAGATTTTATCTATCCCCAAAAGAATAGCACAGTAAGCAAGATAGCAGTTTGTTTTACCATCGGCTTGCGGTGGCGAACATATTACGATCTCTTTACAGCCTGCAATAATTGCCGGGGTTGCAAGCATTAAAAAGGTGCTGGGTAACACTGCGGTTCCACCAGGGATATATAAACCAACTTTTTCAATTGCCCTGGATTCTCTCCAGCAAACCACACCGGGCATTGTTTCTATTTTCTCTTCATTTTTAACCTGCGACTGGTGAAATTTCAAGATGTTTTGATGTGCGGTATCGATCGCACTTTTCGCATCAGCCGGAATAGTGGATGCAATAGTTTTTATTTCTTCAGCATCCAGAAACAGTCTGGTTAGATCGACTTTGTCAAATGCTTTTGCAAAATCTAACAGCGCTTTATCTCCTTCTTTTTTTACCGTTTCTATGATGTTAATAACGCGGTCTTCGATCAATTTATCATCCTCAATTTGTCGCGAACAGAGTGATTTAATGTTTTGATTAGATAAATCCTGGTAGTTGTAGACTTTCAATTGCTTATCATTTTAAATTAACTATTAGTTAATGTTGATTAATGTAATTTCGACCGATTTTAGGTGATTATTTTTTCAATTGGCATCACTAAAATACCTTCGGCACCTGCCGCTTTCAGACTGTTAATTTTGTCCCAAAAATCTTCTTCGGCAATTACAGAATGAACGGCAACCCAATCAGGTTCAAACAACGGAACTATGGTTGGACTTTTAACACCTGGCAACAAATCAACAACTTTTTGGAGGTTATCTTTTGATACGTTTAGTACCACATATTTATTCGATTTTGCACTCAGTACGGAGCGGATTCTTTGCAGCAATTCTGCCACCTCAGGATTGTCAGCGATTGATTTATTACCAATTAAAATGGCTTCAGATTGCATTACATCTGCGAAGGGTTTTAGTCCATTGCTTTTCAATGTTCCGCCTGTAGAAACGATGTCAAAAATCGCATCGCTTAAGCCTAAACCCGGACCAATTTCTACCGAACCGGAAATGGTTCTCACATCGGATTTTATTCCTTTTTCCTGTAAGAAGTTTTCCAGAATAACCGGATAAGAAGTGGCAATAGCTTTGCCGTTTAGTTCTTCCAGATTTTGAATATTACTTGTGGCCTGAACAGCAATTTTAAGTGTACATTTTCCAAAGCCTAGTTTTTGTAAATAGCTTACTTCTGCCTTGGTTTCTACGATTACATTTTCACCTACAATACCCAGATCGGCGATGCCATCTTGTACATATTCGGGAATATCATCATCACGAAGGAAAAGGATTTCTAAAGGGAAGTTGGTCACCGTTGAGATTAGTGAGCTTTTGTAGTTTTCGAATGAAAGACCACAGTTTTTTAAGATTTCAACGGATTTTTCGTTTAACCTACCCGATTTCTGGATAGCAATTTTAAGTGTTTTCAAAGTATTGAATATAGAGTGAACAAGAAAGTATTTTACGGAAAAAAAGTTTTGAAGTACAAAACAAACATATCATATCGCCTAACGGCGATGATGTAAATGTAAGTGATGGTTCAAAGTTAAGTTCATAAATATATTTCTGCCAATATCAATGCTTTAGCTGACTAGCGCTGGCAAATATAGTGTTTGAAACCGTAAATCAAAAAATAATGGCACTTAATTTGCCATTTATATTTCGTTAGATAATTAAATCTATTTTTGCCTAAAAATAACGTGTTGAAAAACTTTCGCTTTCTTATTATTCCTTTTATTATATGTGTTTCAGCTTGTAACTGGTTTAAATCGCCACCTGAAATTGGAAAAGTACTCTCAGAGCACTTTAAGAACAAGATTTACAAAGATTTCGATACTGTTGCCTACGACAGTGTTTTCGTAAAAACATTAGACAGTTTATCATCAGGATTTATTAATCCCAAAACGGTGAAGGCTTTTTATGAGGAAAACGGTCGCGAGCCCAGGTTGGTTACAAAATTCTACACTAACGGGGAATTAGATTCACTAATTACCTATCTGCAAAATAGCAAAGTGCATGGTTTTAATCCCGAAATATTTAAAGTTGAGCAGCTTAAATCCCTGTTGAAAGAACTTTCTGATAATCAATTTAAGAAAGTGGAAGAGACATACCCTGTAATTGCCAGGCTTGAAGCACTTTCTGCCAATGCTTATTTAAATTACAACAATTTTCTTAAATATGGAGTAGTCAATCCTCGGAACATCTTTTCACGCTATTATATTAAGGTTAAACGTCCGGATAGTACAGGGATGATTAAATTATTGGCTTCTGAAAGTATGCTGGATACCTTAAAAGCCGTTCAGCCAAATTCTGCACAATATAAAGGCTTGCAGCGGGCTTATTTAAATGCCAGCACAGAAAGCGAAAAGCGGATCTTACTGTTAAATATGGAGCGTTTTCGATGGAAAATGCCCGAAACAGGATCAAATTACGTTCAGGTGAATATCCCTGATTTTAAACTTACCTGGTTTGATAAAACCGATACCGTAATCAGCATGAAAGTTTGTGTTGGTGGAAAGCGTGAAAATGGTTATGAAGATAAGCTAAAAGCATTTGCAAAATCGGGTAATTTAGATGATAAGCCAAAGAACCATGAGACGCCTTTATTGTTCAGTAAAATTAACTCAATTCAGGCCAATCCGGTATGGAATATTCCGGTAAGTATTGCGCAAAGTGAGATCTATTGGATGGCTAGAAAGGATCCCTATTATTTATCAAATAGCAACATTAAAGTTTACTATAAAGACAGGTTGATTGGTGAGCCTGATACCATCAATTGGAACCGGTATTCCAGAGATAAATTACCCTTTAAATTTAAGCAGGGATCGGGTAATGGAAACGCACTTGGAAAGTTCAAATTTATCTTCGATAATGGCTCCAGTATTTACCTTCATGATACCAATAATAAGAACGGTTTTAACTTAAGTAACCGGGCAATTAGTCATGGTTGTGTGCGAATAGAAAAGCCGTTAGAATTTGCAGAAAAGTTAGTGGGAGATAGTTATACTTATGATAAATTAAGAGCTGAAGTTGACTTGCCTCCTATCGACAGTGCACATGTTAAATGGTACAAAAAAAGACTTGCTGCAAAGGCGGATACTACCAAAGCATTTCAGTTAAAGCCAGCCTGGTTCGGGCCAAAAAAAGCAGTGCCTTTATTGATCACTTATTTTACTGCCTGGGCACAAAATGATAAAATTGAGTATCGCCCTGATGTTTACCAGATGGATGAAAAGCTTTGGGTGGCGATGAAGAAATTCAGATAAGATACGCTCAGAGAATCATTTTTACTGAACTTGATTCAGGATCTTTACAGCAAGAATCTCACTAAAAGCCATAGCAGTTTTGTCACCAACAATAGTTAGTGTTGTTGCTTATGATTCAAAATAAAGAATTTTCTTAACTTTGTGTTGTTTTTACACAAACTAAGAATGATCAATCAAAATATCAAAATCGCTGTTGATGCCATTGTTTTCGGTTATGAAAAAGGAACGCTTTATGTGCTGGCTGTACAGCAGCGCTTTGGTGAACTGGCCGATCGATGGGTTTTGCCTGGTGGTTTCATAAAAGATGATGAGCCCTTATTAACTGCTGTGGAGCGCGAGCTTAAAGAAGAAGCCGGCATAACGGTAAACTATTTGGAGCAGCTAGGTACTTTTGGAGATGATGTAAATCGAGATGAAAGATTCAGGGTTATTTCGGTAGCTTATTTTGCATTGGTTAACCCCCAAAATTTTGTGTTAAAAGCCGATACCGATGCGAAAGATGCCCGGTGGTTCCCGGTAAGGGAAGTGCCGCAGTTAGGTTACGATCATAACGAAATGGTTAACCTGGCACACCAACGCTTAAAGAGTAAACTCACTTATCAACCCATCGGTTTTGATTTACTCGACCAGGAGTTTTTATTCTCAGATCTCGAAAATTTATATTGTTCCATCCTCGAAAGAGATATTGACAGAAGAAATTTCAGAAAAAAAATTTTAAGTTTTGAGATTGTGAAAGAAACCAATAAGGTAGTTAAAATAGGGGCTAGCGGCAGACCAGGAAAGCTTTTTATGTTTGATAAGCCAAAATACCAACAGCTTTTGAAGGAGAATTTCCAGTTTGAGATTAGGTTTGCGTAAAATAAACACAAATTATTTTTTGAATTTTAAAAATCATTTCTATATTTGTGTAAATAATACGCAAATATATGTTGAATTTAGATCCGAGTTTTACTCCGCTAGGCGAAAATAACTCAATAGCACACCAGTCTTTCTTATTCGCAGGTGGCGAGCCGCATATCAAAATACAGGCTGATTTTGATAAGGATGAACCTGTAACCGTTACGCAAAGAATAAATTCTTTTAACGATTTAGGATTAATCTGCATCACTGTTGATGCCTTAAAAAGAATGGGCGTAAAGGAAATTAACCTTTTTATTCCATATTTCCCGGCGGCCAGGCAAGATCGGGTGATGATTCCCGGAGAGCCTTTATCCGTAAAGGTATATGCAGATATCATTAATGCCATGAACTTAGCAAGTGTTACCGTTTTCGATCCACATAGCGAAGTAACACCTGCATTGCTTAACAACTGCGTTACCATTTCCAATCACGAATTTATAAAACAGGTTATGGCTAAAATCGGAACAGATGTAAAACTCATTTCTCCGGATGGTGGAGCCTTGAAGAAAATTTATAAAGTTTCTGAATTTTTAGGCGGTGCTGAAGTAGTAGAGTGTTCAAAAAGCCGGGATGTTAAAACCGGAAGACTGTCTGGTTTTAAGGTGTATGCTGAGGATCTCGGTGGTGCTGATTGTTTAATTGTAGATGATATTTGTGATGGTGGGGGAACATTTAATGGTTTAGCCGAAGCACTTAAAGCTAAAAATGCAGGTAAACTTTACCTGGCCATCAGTCATGGTATTTTTAGTAAAGGATTTGACGACTTAAGTAAATATTTTGAACAGATTTTTACCACAGACGCAATCAAAGAAGTGGAGCATAGCGGCGTTACCCAAATAAAATTACGCGATATCTGCTAAGCTGAATTGCCCGGAAGTTAAAGCCTTATAAAAATGAAAAATAAAAATGTTCATAGTGCCTTGTTGGGTTTAGCCGTTGGTGATGCATTAGGTGTATCTGCTGAATTTAAATCAAGAACTTATTTAAAGCAAAATCCTGTAAAAGAGATGGAAGGTTATGGAACCCACAATCAACCGGTTGGAACCTGGAGTGATGATAGTTCACTCACCTTTTGTTTGGCAGAAAGCCTTTGTAATGGCTATAGTCTTGAAGATATTGCTCAAAAATTTCTGAAATGGTATAATGCTGAGACCTGGACACCGCATGGCAAAGTGTTTGATATTGGAATTGCAACCAGTAAGGCGATCAATGAAATTGCAAAGGGAACTGATCCTGTTCTTTGTGGTGGTAATCGCGAAGCAGATAATGGAAACGGATCATTGATGCGGATTTTACCGATGATATTTTATCTTCAGCATGAAACAAATCATCAGGTGATATTTGACAGGATTAAAGAAGTTTCGTCCATTACGCACGCACATTTCCGTTCTGTTTTTGCCTGCTTTATTTATATCGTTTATGGCCTGGAACTTTTGAAGGGTAGCGATAAAAAGGCGGCTTATCTAAATATGCAGGTTGCGGTGAAAAAGTTTATTGCAAGCAATACCTTCGAAAGCAGCGAAACAAATCTTTTTAAACGAGTTCTGGAAAGTGATATTTCAACAGTTTCTGAAGATGAAATTTATTCATCCGGTTACGTATTGCATAGTCTGGAAGCAAGCCTCTGGTCTGTTCTCACCACTCAATCATACGCAGATGCAGTTCTGAAAGCCGTTAACCTGGGTGAAGACACCGATACAACAGCTGCTATCGCTGGCGGGTTAGCTGGTTTGATTTACGGATTTGAATCTATTCCGGCAACATGGGTAAACGTACTGGTGAAAAGAACAGAAATTGAAAAGCTTTGTGCACAAATGGAGGCAAAGTTTGTGAAGAAGCAGAAATACAATATTTCAGCGATTAAAGAAACCGACGAATTCTTTTTCTTTTGGGAACATCAGGCTACAGATGGCGGAGTGCTCACTAAATCTTGTTTAACCCAGTGGTGGGATGCTCCCTTTATTGTCAATCAAATTGAATATAAAACCGCCGAACATTGGATGATGAGTAAGAAGGCAGAGTTGTTTAATGATCAGGAAATATTGATGAAGATTTTGGCCGCTACCTTACCAGAGGAAGTCAAAAGCCTGGGCAGACAAGTAAAGAATTATAACGAAGCGGTTTGGTCGGAAAACAGATATGAAATAGTGCGGGAAGGTAATTTTCATAAATTTAGCCAGCATAAAGCGCTAAGGGAATTTTTAATTAATACGGGCAATAAAATTTTGGCAGAGGCGAGTCCTGTGGATAACATATGGGGCATAGGTTTATCCGAAGATGATCCTGAGGTCAGAAACTTTGATAAGTGGAAGGGATTAAATCTTCTCGGTTTCGCATTAATGGAAGTGCGGGGTCAGTTAGATTTTAATTGATCAATTTTAAAGCAATTGAGATAGAACGTTTGTTGTTGAGGATTAGCCTTCAAAATATAGAATAAAAAAATGAACAGAATATTGGTGATAGGAGATATACACGGCGGATTAAAAGCCTTAATTCAGTTATTCGAACGTGCTGAAGTATCAACAGATGATCAACTGATTTTTCTGGGTGATTATGTGGATGGATGGAGTGAATCTGCGCAGGTAATTGAGTATCTGATGCAGTTGAATGACACTCATTCCTGTGTTTTCATCAAAGGAAACCACGATGCATGGTGTATCGATTGGCTTTCGGAAGGAATTGTTGATAAAGTCTGGTTTGCGCACGGCGGAAAATCAACAATGGAAAGTTATAGCGGAATGCACGAATCTACCAAACAAAAGCATTTAGATTTTTTCGAAAAAATGCATGATTATTACGTAGATGAACAGGCTAACTTATTTATTCACGCCGGATTTTCGTCTATGCATGGTCCGGAGAAAGAACGTTATTCTTCAAATTATTCTTGGGATAGAACGCTTTGGGAAATGGCGTTAACGGTAGACAGCAAGATTGAAAAGGATTCGCTTCGCTATCCAAAACGGTTATTGCTTTACCACGAAATATACATCGGCCATACGCCAACACTTTATTACGGTTTTGATGTGCCCATGCAGGGCTGCAATGTTTGGAATATAGACACTGGTGCCGCTTTTACTGGTAAACTTTCCTGTCTGGATCTTCAAACCAAAAATTTTTGGCAAAGTGATTCATTGCCATCCCTCTATCCAAATGAAAAAGGAAGAAATAAAAATTAACCATTATACAATTAAACCATAAATATAAAAATATCATGAACCCATTATTATTAACAGACGGATACAAAGTAGACCACCGCAGGCAATACCCTGATGATACCACACTGGTTTATTCAAACTGGACACCAAGGAAAAGCAGGCTGGATAATGTAAGCCATGTTGTTCTTTTCGGTTTACAGTACTTCATCAAAAAATACATTATTGAAGATTTTAATCAGAATTTCTTCGGACAACCGAAAGATGAGATTTTGAAAAAATATGCCCGCAGGATCAACAATTATCTGGGTGAAAATTTAGTTGGTACGCAGCATATTGCAGATTTGCACGACCTTGGTTATATCCCGATGGTCTTTAAGTCATTACCGGAAGGCGCCGAAGTGCCACTTCGTGTGCCAATGTTTACCATGTACAATACGTTACCAGAGTTTTTCTGGCTGACCAATTATTTTGAAACCCTATTATCAGCCGTGGTGTGGTTGCCATGTAATTCTGCTACCATTGCCAAACAATATCGGGCAATTATGGATAAATATGCTGCAGAAACTTCCTCTGTGCCAGAATTTGTAGATTGGCAGGGACACGATTTTTCGATGCGCGGAATGGGCGGAATTGAAGCCGCGGTAACCTCAGCAGCTGGCCACTTATTAAGTTTCACCGGAACGGATACGATCCCGGCAATCGATTTTCTCGAAGAATATTACAATGCAGATTCAGATCAGGAATTAATTGGCGGCTCAGTTGCCGCTACCGAGCACTCTGTAATGTGTATGGGTACGAATACCGGTGAACTGGAGACCTTTAAAAGATTAATTGTAGAAGTTTATCCAAAAGGGATCGTCTCAATCGTATCAGATACCTGGGATTTATGGAAAGTACTCACCGTTTATTTACCAGCATTGAAAGATGATATTATTGCAAGGGAAGGAAAGGTGGTAATCAGGCCAGATTCCGGAGACCCGGTAGATATCATCTGTGGTAACCCTGATGGAAAAGATGAAAATGAGAAAAAAGGGGTAATTGAGTTGCTTTGGGACGTTTTCGGCGGAAAAACGAACGATAAAGGTTATAAAGAACTGGTTCCGCAGATAGGTGCCATTTACGGTGATAGCATTACAACTGAACGTGCAACTCAGATTTGTGAACGATTAAAAGCGAAAGGTTTTGCCTCTACCAATGTGGTTTTCGGCGTCGGTTCTTTCACCTACCAATACAATACCCGCGACACCTTCGGTTTTGCAATGAAAGCTACCTATGGCGAAGTGGCTGGTGTTGGCCGGGAAATTTTTAAAGATCCGATTACAGATGATGGTACCAAAAAATCTGCAAAAGGTTTATTGCAAATCTTTAAAAATGCCAGTGGCGAATATGAATTGAAAGATCAGTGTAGCTGGGAAGAAGAAGCGCAGGGCGAATTAAAAGAAGTTTTTAGAGATGGTAATTTATTGATCGATTATTCTCTTGCTGAAGTTAGAGAAAGGCTAAAGAATAGTTAACTTCGCCAAGTTTTTAACCGGTCAGCATTGGTGTTGACCGGTTAACTTATGGACGACACCTTTTAAAAATGCAGGAAAACTCAACTTTCAACCATGGAGCCGATATCGTAAGCAGTGCGATAAGATTTACTAGCGCATGGTTTAAGCAATCTAAAGCGATTATAGAAGAACTGAGTGATTTTTTCATTCTTCCGGGAGGAAAGATAGTGGAGAAACAGGTGATCATTTCCAGGCTTAAAGGTATTTTTGGGCAGTCTGATGAATATGTGGGCGGTAGATATGATATTATCGATACGCATTTCGAATTGCTTAGTGGCGGAAAGGGAATGGGTTTTGTAGAGGGGGTGGCAGGTTTCAGGGCGGTGCTAAAGAAAGAATCAAAAATCGTAAGCGGTCCGTTCAAATTGTACTTTGCATTGCAAAACGGCCATTGGAAAATTGTAAATATCGAGTTTCCGGGCTTTGCTTATTAAAATGTAATCACCACAAGTAACATTGATAAAATAAATAGGGAATTTTACACCCGCTTCCATAATTTTTCTATCTTTGGTTTTTAATGAATTTCCTTTACCCGGGCTTTCTTTTCGCACTATTATCGGTTGCAATTCCGGTCATCATTCATTTATTCAATTTTCGAAAATTTAAAAAGGTTTATTTTTCCAATGTTCAGTTCTTAAAAGAAGTAGAACAGCAAAATTCATCCAGAGAAAAGCTAAAAAATTTACTCATTCTTTTCGCCAGGATGCTGGCAATTATCTTCCTGGTATTGGCTTTTGCACAGCCTTATATCCCGGTGAGTTCGAAAAAAACAAGTTTGCTCAATAATGCAGTAAGTATTTATATCGACAATTCTTACAGCATGGAAGCCGTGAACAAAGACGGCAGTCTGTTGGATGAAGCGAAGCGGAATGCAAAAGAACTGGTTAAAGGTTTCGGGATAAATGATCGTTTCCAGCTACTGACCAATGATTTTGAAGGAAAACATCAGCGCCTGTTGAATGAAGAAGAATTTCTGAAAGCGCTTGATGATGTGAAGATCTCGGCCACTGCGCGGAATCTCCAGCAAATTTTAAACAGGCAGGGAAACGTGTTGAGTGGACCAGCCAATAAATACAGTTTCATTATATCAGACTTTCAAAAAAATATCGCTTCAGCTAAAAAGCTCACCACAGATCCTGATATTCAGTATTCTTTTCTTAAATTAAATGCAACTGCACTGGCTAATATTGCCGTAGATAGCGTGTGGATGTTATCGCCAAATCATCAGCCTGGAGCAAACGAAAGATTAGTGGTTCAGCTTAAAAATTATTCGCAGGAAGCCGCTGATAATGTTCCACTGAAATTAACCATTAACAATCAGCAAAAAGGCTTGGGAGCAGTTTCAATTCCGGCAGAAAAGAGCGTTCGCGATACCTTGAACTTTTCTGGTTTAACGGCTGGCTGGCAGAAAGGAATTATCAGCATTAAAGATTTTCCGGTAACATTTGATGATACTTTGTCTTTCAGTTTTAAAGTTGATAAAAGTTTGCCTGTGCTCAGTATTAATGGTTTAACTGCAGGGAACTACATCAAAGCACTTTTTGGAGCCGATGGTTATTATGTGCTCACCGAGAATTCAGAACAGAATATTAATTACAATGGGTTCTCAAATTATGGTCTGATTGTGCTTAACGGATTACAAAATCCATCTACAGGTTTAGCACAGCAAATAAAAACCTATTTAAATGCTGGTGGTACCGTGGTTGTATTTCCAGATTTGGATGCAGATATTAAAGTTTACAATTCATTTTTAGCAGCTTTATCCTTACCAGCTATCCAGGGTTTAAATAAAGAAGAAACCAAAGTTGATCAGATCGATTTTCAAAATCCAATTTTCAAAACGGTTTTTGAGGAAATCCCTAAAAATCTGGATTTGCCAGCAGTGAGTCGCTACTTTTCTTTCACTGAAAGCAATGCGGCCAGTAAGGAAAACATTTTATCGCTTCCTGGCAGAAAACTTTTCTTCGCCAAGTATGGCGTAGGCAATGGATCGGTGTTTTTATCTGCTGCAGGCTTAAATGCAACCGATGGAAACTTTGCCCGTCATCCGGTTTTTGTACCTTTGATGTATCGTATGGCGTTGAGTGGTGGTACAGAAAGTTCGCTATATTACTATTTAGGTAGTGAAAATGTTTTATCAGGAAAGAAAATCACCTTAGGTAAAAATCAAACATTAAAACTAACGGCGAATAACTTCGAAAGTATTCCTGAAATCCGTCAGGCTGATGGAAAAACATTGATTTACACTGCAGATCAGGTTAAAAATGCCGGTTTCTACAACCTCAATCTGGCAGACACTACGCTTGCTGTTTACGCTTTTAACAGCGGCCGAACAGAATCGGATATGCATTATCTAAGCAAGACCGAGTTAGATAACCTGGCCGAAAAAAGTAATTTTAAAGTATTTGATACAGATCAAGATGCTGTAAAGCTCACTGCTGGTGCAGATAAAATCGGACAAACCTTATGGAAACTTTGCTTAGTTTTGTCGCTGATTTTTATTGCCGCAGAAATCCTGCTCATCCGATTTTTTAACAACAATAAAAAAACAATATGAATCTCCTGGTTAAAAATGTAATCATTGCCGATCCGCAAAGCAGTTTCAACAAACAAGAATGCGATGTCAGGGTAGTTGATGGTCAAATTCAAAACATAGGTAAATTAACAGCTAATCAAGATGAAACCGTTTTTAAAGCAGATGGCGCTTTCTTAACACCTGGTTTTTTTGATTTGAACTGTGTGGCTGGTGATCCGGGCTTCGAAACAAAAGAAGACATTCAAACGCTAACCAACGCCGCAAAAGCAGGCGGATTTACCGGTTTAGCCTTATTGCCACAAGCAAATCCGGTGGTGCAGTCAAAATCTCAGGTAGAATATATTATCAATAAGGCCAAAAATAACCTTGTTGATGTTTTGCCTGTGGGTGCAATTAGCCAGAATAGGGAAGCAAAAGAACTTGCGGAACTGTTTGATATGCAACAGGCAGGTGCGGTTGCCTTTTCTGATGGCGACAGGGCACTGCAAGATGATGGTTTTATGAGTCGGGCACTTCAGTATGCCAAAGGTTTCGATGCCCTATTAATGGTTTATCCTGAAAATAAATCCATCGCCGGGAAATCTCAGATTAATGAAAGTAAAAATTCTGTGCTGCTGGGCATGAAGGGTTTACCAGCTTTAGCAGAAGAAATGCACATTGCCCGCGATCTCTTTCTGGCTACCTATAATGAAACTAAAATCCACATCAGCAATATTTCTACCGCTGGTTCGGTGGCTTTAATTCGAAAAGCAAAGAAAGATGGCGTGCAGGTTTCTTGTGATGTGACTGCGCATCACCTGGTTTTTACAGAAGAACTGCTGGTCGATTTTGATAGCAATTATAAGGTTAAACCACCGCTACGCAGCAAAGCTGATATAAAGGCACTTATTGCCGGGTTAAAAGATGGAACAGTTGATGCGATTACTTCGCAACACCGTCCGGAAGAAATTGAATTTAAAAATGTAGAATTTGAGATTGCTCACTACGGAATCATCGCCTTACAAACCGTTCTTCCGCTATTGCTCAGGGCAGGATTAGATGCCAGTTTAATCGCAGAGAAATTATCCATTAATCCGCGTAAATTACTAAATTTAGCCGTTCCGGTTATCGCTGAAGGTGAAAAAGCTAACTTTACCGTGATTAACCCAACAGAGAAATGGCTTTACAATGCGAAAACTAATTTTTCAAAATCTGCTAATAGTCCGCTTTTAGGGACTGAGCTTACAGGAAAAGTGGTTTTGATATATAATAATAATCAGTTTAAAGAGAGCTGAAAGGTTAAAGCTAAAAGACTAAAGCTAAAAAGATTAAAATAAAAAGGTTAAGCAATTTTCCAGGGCTTGATACTTGATACTAAATACTTGATACTAACAATATGGATAACAGAGTAAAAAAAGCGCTGGTCGCATCGTTAAATAAATACGCAGAAGTTGCGGCAATCAATGTTGAAGGTTTCGAAAAGGAATTATTGGCAGCATTCGAACTGGATACCAATTTTTTAGATAAAGCGACTGCATTTGATGTCGTTTTCGATTCGCATCCAAAATTTGAAGAATTACGCGAAGTATTTTTCGATTTACTAATGGTGAATTTCTTCAGCAGTGACGTTCAGAAACTGGAAGATGATTACCTGGAGAGCGATGAATGGGCAAACATTGAGGAAGAAACAATCGACCGCGGAACCGAGTTATTGAACCTTTTACTTTATATTAAAGAATGTAAGGATGAAGATATTGACCCTGAATTGGGTGATTTCCTAAAAGAATTTTTACTGGTAGAGGACGATGAATTTCAGGATGAATTCGAAATCTATGAAGAAATGATCAGCAACCAGCAACTGGCTGAAAGCAGTGTAGAAGAAATTTGTAACACCGCACCAACTTTGAACATCAGCGAAGAAATGCAGGATTTATTCGTTCCTTTTATGATATTTTTCCTTGATGTAGAAGGAAGTGCAACCACAACAAAAGAAATAATTCAATTTAGCAGTAACAAATCTTTCGATTCTGCGACTTATATATTAATCACAACAATTAATAGCTAAATTAAACCTTCATTATTATGGACAAAAGTGCTCACATCTCCCAGTTATCCCTTAAGTATGGTTTTATATTAGCCGCTATTTCAGTGGCCATCTCGCTAACCATGCATTTCATCAATCCGGTTTTAATTTACACCAATGTAGCAGCATCAATCGGCATCTTTGTTGTTTTTATTGCCCTTTTAGTGGTTTCGGGTATTAATATTCGTAAAGAAATAGGAGGTTTCTGGACATTTGGTGAAGCTTTTAAAGCTTTTCTTATCATCTCTTTAATCCTGGCAATAACCGCAACACTTTACAATTTTATATTAATGAAATTTATCGATCCCGATCTTCCGGCTAAGGCTGCGGCAGCGATTGAAGATGCACAGAGGGCAATGATGGCTAAATTTGGTTTAGGAAATGATGAAATTGATGAAGCGATGGCCAAGGCGGGCAATATGCAGGAGAAACTTGAACCAAGTTTCAAAAATACTTTTACCAGTTTCGGTGTTTCAATCGCCTCTTATGGTGTAATCTCGTTGATTTTAGCAGCGATTTTGAAAAAAAATCCGCCGGTTACTTTTAATACATTTCCAACAGAAGCTTAATCACTTCATAATATTTTGAACGTGCAGGTTTTATCATTTAATTTGATGAAATTTGCACGTTTTATTTTAAATGCAAGTTCAAGTTCAAGTCTTGATACTTGATACTTAATTCTTGATACTTATAAATGGATATATCAGTTGTAGTACCCTTATTTAATGAAGATGAATCTTTGCCAGAATTAACGGCATGGATTGATCAAGTAATGACCGATAATCAGTTCAGTTATGAAATTGTGCTGGTTGATGATGGAAGTACCGATAAATCCTGGGAAGTTATAGAATTACTAAGGTTACAGAACCCGGCCATAAAAGGGATAAAATTCAGAAGAAATTATGGTAAATCTGCGGCATTAAATGTAGGTTTCGAGGCCACTCAGGGCGACGTAGTGATTACCATGGATGCTGATTTACAGGATAGCCCGGATGAAATACCAGAACTTTACCGCAGAATAAAAGAAGAAAAATTAGACCTGATTTCTGGCTGGAAAAAGAAAAGATACGATCCCATTACTAAAACGGTTCCTACCAAATTATTTAATGCGGCTACGCGGAAAATGAGTGGAATAGAATTAAATGATTTTAATTGCGGCTTAAAAGCTTACAGAAGCGACGTGATTAAAACAATCGAGGTTTATGGTGAAATGCATCGTTACATCCCGGTAATCGCTAAATGGGCAGGTTTTAATAAAATCGCAGAACAGGTAGTAGAGCACAGGGCTAGAAAATATGGCACCACTAAATTTGGTTTCAGCCGGTTTATTAACGGATTTTTAGATTTACTTTCCATTTTCTTTGTAGGTAAGTTTGGTAAACGGCCAATGCACTTCTTTGGTTCGTTGGGGGTGCTAAGTTTCTTCTTAGGCATTATCATGTCGCTTTATACCTTAATCGAAAAGCAATATTTAATCTGGAATGGATTGGCCTATCGGGATGTAACCCAGCAGCCACTTTTTTATCTATCATTGGTAGCGATCGTTGTGGGGTCGCAAATGTTTCTGGCCGGTTTTATCGCCGAGCTGTTATCCAGAAATGCACCAGAAAGAAACCAGTATTTAATCGAAAAAGAACTTAAATAAGGTGAAAGCCTAAAGCTTAAAGCAAAAAGCGCTTTGGTCTTTAGTCTTTCCGCTTTCAGCTCCAAGACATGTTTTTCTCCATCATCATTCCGCTTTACAATCGCCCGCAAGAAATTGATGAGCTTTTAGATACCTTAACCAGGCAAACTTATTCGCAGTTTGAGGTTTTGGTAATCGAAGACGGCTCTGTTAACGATGCAAAAGCTATAGTGGAGACTTATGCAGACAGGCTAGACATTAAATATTATTTTAAGGAGAATGCCGGGCAGGGTTTCGCAAGGAATTATGCCTTTGAGCGGGCTTTGGGCGATTATTTTATCATTTTCGATTCGGATATTTTAGTGCCGGCAGATTACCTGGAGACGGTAAGGAATTATCTTCATGAACACCAGCTGGATGCCTACGGAGGTCCGGATGCTGCTCATGAAAGTTTTACACCGGTTCAAAAAGCAATCAGCTATGCCATGACATCGCCTTTCACTACCGGCGGAATTCGTGGGAATAAAAAGCATGTTGGTCAGTTTCATCCCCGAAGCTTCAATATGGGTGTTTCACGTAAGGCCTGGGAGAAAGTAGGAGGTTTTATTTTAACCAGGCTAGGTGAGGATATTGAATACAGTATCCGTATCCACGAAAATGGATTTAAAATAGGTTTAATTCCAGAAGCAAAAGTTTACCACAAAAGAAGAACAAGTTTCAGCCAGTTTTATAAGCAACTGCATTTCTTTGGGAGGGCCAGAATTAATATTTACAAACATTTTCCAAAAGAATTGAAATTAGTTCATTTCTTCCCTGCAATTGCTACTGTAGGCATGATTGGAACAATACTCATGAATTTTATCTATCCGCCTTTGGCTTATATTTTAGATTTCATGGTGTTATTGTATTTTATGTTGATATTTTTTCACTCCTGGTCTGTAAATAAATTTTTAAAAGTTGCATTTTTGAGCATTATATCTTCATTCATCCAGTTAACGGCCTACGGTTTAGGATTTATACAGGATTTATTTAAAAGAGTGGTATTTGGTGGAAATAGAAAGTAAGGAAATAGAGAGTAAGGAAATAAAAAGTAAGGAATCGGGAGTGAAAAAATAAATGTCGGCAGCATGAACGAACCAGAGAATAAAATAAACATCGAATCGGGAAATTAAAATGATCAACTATTTAAAAGAAAGTACATTTGCTGTTAATGATGTTATCCGAAAAGCATGGAGCATCATGACGAGACATTATTTTTCGATTGCAACGCTATGCTTTCTGATGTTTATCACCGCAAGTGCATCCAGCCTGATGGCTTTTTTTATTAAGGATGTAAGTCGGGTGTTGAGTTTTTTTATGGTGATTATTTTCATCATGCTTTATTTTACACTCAACCTTTCTTTATTTAAATATATTTTTCATCTTATTGATAATGAGGATGAAGATGTTACCATTGTTGGTACATTGCCAACGAGACAACAAATTATCCGCTTTTTAATTGCTACCCTTTATTTTATTGGCTGTATCTTATTTATTGGCCTTATTTTATTTCCGGTTTTGTATGTGCTCGATCCCGTTTTAAGATATCTGGTTAGAATTGGATGGGTAGAAAGTTTTAAAGCCACCGGGATTATTATTACGCAAGTAGCCGTGGGTATTGGTATTCTGGCATTATTTATTACCTGGTTAAGAATTTCTTTTTTTCCGTTTTTCATCATCGATAAAAACGTTGGCCCATTCGAATCCATCAAGCTTAGTTTAGCCATTACCAAAGGAAATTTCACTAAAATTTTGTTGTTGTTATTGGTTTTGGGTGGTGGTTACCTGATCTATCTCTTATTTAACTTTTTACATTGGCCATTTGTGGCTTTTGTTGTGAATATTTTAAGTTCGTTTATTATTGTTCCTTTATCAAGCGTAGCGTTAACCGTGGCTTATCGTAAAATCGCAGGTGAATATAAGGGTGATGAGCACCCGGATATTTTACATAATATCGTTTAATTTACGATCCAATTCATTCTATAATTCAAAATTTAGTCATTTAGATATGGGATTCAAGGCAGCACTAAGTAAACCCTTTGCAGCATTTGCAGTTTGGCAAATCAACAAATGGAAGAAGAATGCCGTTGCCGCCCAACAGAAAATTCTTCAAAATCTGATCGCCCAGGCAAAACATACCGCATTTGGGAAAGACCATCAGTTCTCTGAAATTAAAAACTACAGCGATTTTAAGAAAAATGTTCCCGTTCAGGATTATGAAGGATTAAAGCCTTATGTAGATCGTGTAGTAGCCGGCGAAGCTGATGTACTTTGGAAAGGCAAACCACTTTATTTTGCCAAAACTTCGGGCACTACCTCTGGTGTAAAATATATTCCGCTTTCAAAAGAGTCTATGCCTGAGCACATTAAAGCTGCCCGTAATGCGATTCTTACCTACATTAACGAAACAGGTAAAGCTGATTTTGTGAATGGAAAGATGATTTTTTTGCAGGGAAGTCCTGTGCTGAGCGTAAAAAATGGCATTAATATAGGTCGTTTGTCTGGTATTGTAGCCCATCACGTGCCTGCATATTTACAGAAAAACCGCTTGCCATCTTATGAAACCAATATTATCGAAGATTGGGAAGAAAAGGTGGACGCAATTGTAGGGGAAACTTTGCATGAAGACATGAGCCTCATTTCAGGAATTCCACCCTGGGTACAAATGTATTTCGACAAGCTTTCTGAAAAGACAAATGGAAAGAAAATTGGCGGGATTTTTAAAAATTTTAGTTTGTTTATCTATGGAGGTGTAAATTTTGAACCTTACCGGGCTAAAATCGAACAAAGCATTGGCAGGAAAATTGATTCGATTGAAACCTATCCGGCGTCTGAGGGGTTTATTGCTTACCAGGATTCACAACGTAATAAAGGTTTGTTGTTGCTGGCTGATGCGGGGATCTTTTACGAGTTCATTCCGGCGGATGAATATCATAATGAAAACCCAACCAGATTATCACTCGGAGAGGTAGAATTAGATATTAACTATGCATTGGTTTTAAACACCAACGCAGGTTTATGGGGCTATAGCATTGGCGATACGGTGAAATTTGTTTCCAGAGATCCATACAAGATCGTGGTAACCGGACGAATAAAACATTTTATCTCTGCATTTGGAGAACACGTAATTGGCGAAGAGGTAGAACAGGCTTTGTTAAGTGTGGCGAATGAGGAAAAGATAGAAATTACGGAATTTACCGTTGCGCCACAGGTAAATCCTGCAGACAGTTTGTTGCCTTACCACGAATGGTTCGTAGAGTTCTCTACGTTACCTGAAGACTTAGCTGCATTTAGTCAAAAGGTGGATGAGGCCTTACAGAAGAAAAATATTTATTACTTTGATTTAATAGAAGGAAACATCCTTCAGCCATTAATTATACGTACGTTGCAAAAAGATGCCTTTGTAAATTACATGAAAAGTGAAGGAAAATTAGGCGGACAGAATAAAGTGCCACGGCTAAGCAATGACCGAAAGCTGGCGGATGGGTTGGAACGGTATATCGTTCACTAATTCGTCATTGCGAGGAGGCACGACGCGGCAATCTCATTAAGGTTGTCCTGGCCGGACGGGCTTTTTTCTTTTTGATGTCAAAAAGAAACAAAAAACACCGGCTGAAAATTTTTGTATTAAAGTTTCTGCATGGGCTTAAATTGTGCATTCCCAAAAATTTGTTAGGCCGGATTAAAGCTGAACGAAGAAACATTGCTTAGGCCTAGCTGGGCGGAATGCAATATTATAATAAATGATGTCTATAAGAATTGGACAAAAAAGAATTAAATTTGAAAAACATAACCATACTAGGTTCTACAGGAAGCATCGGAACTCAGGCCCTTGAAGTTGTTCGGGATAACCCTGATGTTTTCAACATAACTGTTTTATCTGCATTAAAAAACTCGGAACTGCTGATTCAGCAGGCCAGGGAATTTAAACCTGAACTCGTAGTGATCTGCGATGAAAGTCAGTATCTGTACGTAAAAGAATCATTATCATCTTTACCAATAGAGGTATTGGCCGGGGAAGCTACGCTTTCTGAAGTCGCCGCCTATCCAAAAAGTGATATAGTGTTAACGGCATTAATGGGTTCGGTAGGGTTAAAACCTACGGTAGCGGCGATTAAAGCTGGAAAAAATATTGCGCTGGCAAACAAAGAAACTTTGGTTGTTGCCGGAGCATACATTACGGCTTTAGCTGCTGAACATCAGGTAAAAATTCTTCCAGTTGATTCTGAGCACTCGGCTATTTTTCAATGTTTGGCAGGAGAGGAGCAAAATGAAATTGAAAAAATTTACCTCACTGCATCAGGTGGCCCTTTTTTAGGTAAAGAAAAAGACTTTCTTGCTACTGTAAAAAAAGAACAAGCTTTAAAGCACCCAAATTGGGTAATGGGCGCTAAAATAACGATCGATTCTGCAAGTTTAATGAACAAAGGCCTGGAAGTAATTGAGGCAAAATGGTTATTTAACCTCGATGTAGATCAGATCGACGTGATTGTGCATCCGCAGTCGGTTATTCATTCCATCGTTCAATTTACCGATGGTTCTATGAAGGCCCAGATGGGCGTTCCGGATATGAAATTGCCCATTCAGTATGCAATAAATTATCCCGACAGGCTAAAAAACAATTTTAAACGTTTTAATTTTCTGGATTATCCAAATTTCAGTTTTCAAAAAGCTGATCTGGAAACATTCAGAAATCTGGATCTGGCTTTTAAAGCGTTGAGAAAGGGAGGAAACATGCCTTGTATTTTGAATGCGGCAAATGAAATTGTTGTTGAAGCATTTCTGAAAGATAGAATCGGTTTCCTGCAAATGAGCGACGTTATTGAGCAGTGTATGGCAGAAATTACCTTTGTTGATCAACCACAATTGACCGATTATTTAGAAACTGACAAACATAGCCGTATCTTAGCCGGCGAATTAGTAACAAAAAGTAGCATTTAACATCTAATATAAAAATATTTAGTAGAGCATATGAATGGATTGATTATGGCGGGGCAACTGCTGCTCGGATTGTCTTTATTGGTAATATTACACGAATTAGGGCATTTTCTGGCAGCCAGGGCATTTGGTATTAAAGTGGAAAAGTTTTATTTATTTTTTGACGCATGGGGTTTTAAACTCTTTAGTTTCAAAAGAGGAGATGTAGAATATGGCGTTGGATGGTTACCGCTTGGTGGCTACGTAAAAATTGCCGGAATGATTGATGAGAGCATGGATACCGAGCAGATGTCTCAACCCGCTCAACCCTGGGAATTTCGTTCTAAGCCAGCCTGGCAGCGTTTAATTGTAATGCTTGGCGGTATTATTGTAAATGTAATTGTGGGTATTTTCATTTTTTGGATGCTCACTTTCAATGTTGGGAAAAGCTATACCGTAAACGAAAAATTAACTGATGGAATCTCAGTAGGTACGCTTGGTAAAGAAATCGGATTAAAAAATGGTGATAGAATTCTGGCCATTAATGGTAATAAATTGATTCGCTTTGAAGATGCTATTTCGAGCAAAGTACTGTTCGACGGTGCACAACTTACCATTTTAAGGGGGAGCCAGACTTTATACGTTTCTGTTCCGGATACGATTTTAAATAAATTATCTAAAAACGATAAGGAGAATTTTATTAGTCCGCGTTACCGAATGGCAAGTGTGGCAACGGTGCTTTCACCTGATGAAAAAGCTGATCAGCAGTCATTCTTAGATAAGATTTTCGGACGTAAGTTTGTGAAGCCGGTTTACCCGGCTTATTCAGCAGGCATTAAAGCCGGTGATAGTATTTTAGCCGTAAACGGAAAGGCCATTACATTCTTTGACCAGTTTAAAGATGAAGTGTCTGCCCATAAAAATAAACAGATTTCTATTCAGGCTTTGCGTAAAGGCAAGCCAGTTGATTTTAATTTGAAAGTGGGACCAGAAGGAACCATCGGTATTGCACCTAATTTCATTTTTCCGGAAACGGCGCATGTAGATTTTGGTTTTGCAGAGTCGCTGCCGGTTGGCGCAGGGATGGCCTGGAGTACGTTCGTAGATAATGCGAAGGGTATTGGTAAAATGATTACCGGCAAGCTGAGTGCACGAAATATCAGTAGTCCGATAGGGATTGCGAAAGTTTACGGAAGTACTTTTGATTGGGTAAAATTCTGGACCTTAACCGGTTTAATTTCCATGGCACTGGCCTTTATGAATTTATTGCCAATTCCGGGACTGGACGGAGGCCACGTGGTGTTTTTATTGATTGAGATGGTACAACGGAAGCCTGTAAGCGAAAAAGTATTGGAAAAGGCTCAGGTTGTTGGCTTTGTCATCCTGATTTGTTTAATGGTGTTTGCTTTCGGTAATGATATATTAAAATCTTTCGGTAAGTAAAATCAAATTTATATTATTGCCGCAGTTGCGCAGATTTGAATAATCAATCTGAACAACTGCGGCTTTTTAATTTAATACCCACCATGAGCGAAGCACAAAAACAACCAGATTATTTTGAGTTTTACGAGTTACCTGTTCAGTTTAATCCTGATCAGAATATCGTGAAATCTAAATTTTACGCTTTCAGTAAGAAGTTTCACCCGGATTTTTATGCCAATGAAAGCGAAGAGAAACAACAAGAAGTGCTGGAATTATCTACCTTGAATAATAAGGCCTATCAAATCCTAAGCAATGCCGGGAAGCGTTTGAAATATGTATTGGAACTGAAAGGCATCGTTGCAACAGATGAAGGTTATCAATTGCCTCAGGCTTTTTTGATGGAGATGATGGATGTTAATGAGGCTTTGATGGATTTGGAATTCGATCCGGATGCTGAAAAACTAAGACAGGTTGCTGAGGAGGTAGGTGCCATAGAAAAACAACTGACTAATGAACTCGAAGAATTGATTAACCGGTTTGATGTAAATCCAGAATCATCTGAAGAATTGTTCCCAGCGATAAAAGATATTTTTTACCGTCAGAAATACGTGGCGAGATTGAAGGAAAAGCTTGTGGGGTAGAGTTGAAGGGGCAAAGCTGAAAGGCTAAAGCGAAGGGTTGAAACGATAAACGATAAACGACCAACGAGCAACGATAAACGAGCAATGACAAACGATAAACGAGCAACGACCAACGGTCCAGAAACTAAAGCGAATGGCTAAAACAATAAACGAGCAACAGTAAACGAAACTCACACAAAACACTGCAATGTCAAATCATTTATTACTTTTTGATTCTGAGACACTTTGATTTACTTTCGGAAAAAAAGAAGTTTCATGAGTTCACTATCTATTTTCCGTAAAGTTGCCGTTGCTGAGGGAATCTCCTACCTGCTGTTATTATTTGTAGCTATGCCTTTAAAATACTGGGCTAATTTGCCATTGTATGTGAAGTATACCGGGTGGGCTCATGGTTTATTGTTTGTGCTATATGGTGCGACTTTAGTTATGGCCTGGCAAGAGCAAAAGTGGAAATTTGGTAAGGCAGTGTTAATTTTTCTAGCTTCATTATTGCCATTTGCACCTTTTCTTGTTGATCGAAGACTAAAAGACGAACGGCCTGGAACTGTAAACAGCAGTTTGTAAGCAGGTTATAGAATATTTTAAATGAAAGTAAAAATATTCTTGTGATTTACGCATTCATTTTTTACATTTGCAACCCCGCACAATAAGAATGCCCAGTTGGCGGAATTGGTAGACGCGCTGGTCTCAAACACCTGTGGGAAACCGTGCCGGTTCGACTCCGGCACTGGGTACAAAGCCGTGATCACTACGAATTTTCGTTCTGACACGGCTTTTTTTATTGCCTAATTTGCTGTTTATCAGATAAATAAGTTGCGCTGCTTCGTTCACTTTTCTGGTTCGATGTACCTGTCCGTCAAAACTCCATTTTTCGGTAAAGATCGAACCGATCATATCCCTCTGCCTCCGAATATCTGCGTTTAAATACAATAGATCAAGCTTTTTAAGGTTTTCTATTGCTTTATACACAACTTTATCAATATCAATTGTCGCAGCACTATTCGCAAGGAAATCGTTCAACTTTACTTCCAGTCTGGCAATTTTTTCCTCCGCTTCACTTTTAATTAATTTATAATCAGACCCACTAATATCGTCGGTCAGCAAAAGTTCCCTGGCTTTAGTAATACGGTTGTTGTTTTCCGTGATCTCAGTTATAAACTTCTTACGTTCGTTTCTCAAATATCCTGTTCCACCTTGATACAAATCCAATATTACTTCTGTATACAATTCGGCCATGCCTGGCTTTGGAATAAATTCACGCAGTTTGTCTACAAAAGCCATATTGACCGGCTCTGCCTTATAACGCACACCGCAAGATGGCTGACAATGATAGTAATGATAATAATTATTCCTTCCCTTAGACGCGCTGCCGGTCAGTAAACGGGTACAACGATTACAGTTTAGAAAACCTCTTAACGGCAATTTATCGGGCGTAACAACCAGCACTCCATGAGAACTATTGATGCCAATGTCCCTCACCCTGCCGTCCATTACTTCTTGTGCTTTGTAAAACAATGCTTCTGATATCAGCGGCTCGTGTAAACCTTGTACCATCTGTTCATCTTCATTCTTATAAGCAGCTACTAAAACTTTTCCGCAATATCCCACATTCCTTAAAGCCGTTCTGAAACTGGTTGCACTACATTTCAAGCCCCGGTGAACTGCCATTTTCCAAATTTCCTGGGTAGTGAATACGCCTTCAGCAATCTGCTCAAAAGCCCAACGCATATGGGAAGCTTCCGGTTCATCTATTGCTACGTATTTTGTTCCATTCTCCCTTGTTCTATTAATATATCCAGGTGGCGCAACGCCTAACCAGCGACCTTCTTTTCTCGCCTGGCGCATACCATGCTTGACGTTCAGGGCCCTACGGTCATTTTCAATCTCCGGTGTGGTCAGATAAACAGCCAACATCATCTTGTTTTCCGGCACGTTCATATCAAGTGGCTGTTCAATAGCCTGCGGTTCTACACCTATCTTTCGTAGGGTACTTATCATTTGGTAGGCATCACTGGCATTCCGGCTGAACCTGTCCCATTTGGTAAATAATACGAGATCGGTTTTACCCTTTGATTTCTTCAGCTCGCGAAGCAAATTCTTCCATTCCGGTCGTTCAAATGTTTTCGCTGAATGATCTTCAAAAATGATCTTTCTAACTTTGATAGTATTGATTTCACAGTACTTTAATAGTACGTCTTCCTGTAGCCGCTGGGAGTATCCTTTATCGGCCTGCTCGTCAGTACTTACCCTTATATATAAATCAGCTATCCTCATGATAAATTGTTAATTATAATAAAGCAATCAAAGTTATTTAGCATTTTGTTTAAATCTGATTTCCAGTGCTTTAAGTTCTGTATCTATGGCTAATTTACCGAATTTATACATAAAATCCAAAATTAATTTTGCCTCTTCAAGGCTAACTTTTGTACCATGTTTTTCCAGTATTTCTACTGCTTTAGTGGGTGTTACGTTACGTTTTTGGGAATAGATTATTTCCATGCTTCCTGTTGTTTAGATCACAATATTGCCCACTCTTCAAGTCGGGCGTGGACAACTTGCCTAAAATAAAAGCTGCTTAATTTTTATATTGCAGCTTAAAATAGAAACCAATGGAAGCAATGGAATATGAATATTTAATGAGAAGCGTGTATCAATGTGGCAGAGGTGGTGCGCCTGGTGCGGACGCTGATTATTACAGAAAGATGGAGCATGCCGAAAGAGCCTACAAGTTAGATGTAGAAAACATCAAAAATCGTGTAATGCGCATTAGCACAAAACCTATTGAAGACCTTAAATACGAATACGAAATCGAATGTAATTCTATTTGGCTATACGTGTCAAAGGCCATAAGTAAAGCTACCGAGACTTTTCGTCACAAATTTTCGGACGCTGAAATCTCGGAATTAAGAAGTTTAACAAAAAGGCCAACTAAACTGAATAAAGAAACAATTGATAAAACTATCGACATAGCAAGTGAGGTTTTCATTAAACATGAAATCCAGCCTCAGTAATTGACTGGAAACGTAGATGTATATTGCAGAAATTAGGAATAATATATTTTATATGAAGGCTCAGCAAAAGCACTATATCGATCAGATAGAAGAGTTTAAGGGATTAGTTATACAGTATTATAATAATCCGACATTAGATATCAGAACTAAGATTAGCAAGGGGATTTTGAATATTCAAAAAATCGTACGTAATGCTGGAACCGAAAAACGTGTAACGATCTCTCCTCCGCCAATGGTAGGCGGTTACCAATTGTCTAATGCAAATCCATTTGATTTAATATTTGATGCCCCTTACGGAATGGATATGACAACCGTTATTATTGATATCCTCGACTCAACTGTTGGTGTAATTGAGCATAACAAAGATTTTAATGTTACCAATCCTAAAAAACAAACAGCAAAGAAATTACCTGGTAAATCTAATTCTAAAAAAATATTTTTAGTTCACGGTCATGACAATGAATTGAAGGAGAAAACGGCACGCTTTCTTGAGAAGTTAGGATTGGAACCTATTATTTTGCACGAACAATCAAATCAAGGCAAGACAATAATTGAAAAATTTGAGGCAAATTCTGATGTTGCTTACGCAATAGTGCTATTAAGTCCGGATGATGTAGGCCGCTCAATCAAAGATAATTCTGAAAAGCAAAATTTTAGAGCACGTCAGAATGTTATTTTCGAGTTGGGATATTTCATTGGCAAACTTGGAAGGCAAAGTGTATGCGGTCTTTTAAAGGGAGCCATTGAAACCCCTTCTGACTATGATGGCATATTATATATTCAATATGATGAAGCAGACGGCTGGAAATTACTTTTAGCTAAAGAGATGAAGAATGCAGGATTAAGCGTAAACTTAAATAATGCTATATAGCTCAAATTATTGTGTGGATCAAACTTTATGTTAGGCAACTTGCCTAATCCCTTACACTCACCTTTCCACTTTTGACTATCAATTCAGATAGTCATGAGAAATGCAAAGACAATAACCGACCTTAAAGGTCGCAAATTCAACGGCACATTGCTGCCGAAAATCAAGCGCATCCGCCAGGAGCCCCAGCATAAAATCCGCCAGCTGTTAAGAAGTTTCGTGCCACTGGAAACTATCCGAGCAAACGAAAAACCGGTTAGCCGATCCGCTAATTTCGGCAACGCTTTATAAAGCGAATCCATAACATTTATTCATCACATCACCAAAGTTCAGGACACCTTCCCGAAGGAGCTTTCTTTAGCCCGCGTGGTCTAAGCAAAGATGTACTTTTGCATGCGCAAAAGAATCTTTGCTGGCCTTGAGGCCAGGGGATTTGCTCGGAACTCGCAAATCCTGAACTTTCAAAAAGTGTAGCTTATGACACGAAAGAAAGTGAACGACCCCGAAGATCTGCTCAGCCGGAACCTCATCATCCGGGTTACTGAAAATACTTATAACCAGTTGGAAGAACTACGAAAAGACAGCAAAAATCTTTCCATCGCAGCAGTAGCCAGAAAGATCCTGTCCGGCCAAAAAATCAACCTTTACCACCACGACGTTTCCTTAAATCCTGTCATGGAAGAACTGGCCCTGATCCGAAAGGAACTTAAAGCGATTGGTGTCAATATTAACCAGATCACACGCAGCTTCAACCAGGACAGAACCGGAACAAGCCGGGCCTACTGGAATTGCAATAGTATACTAGAGGTTTTTTTATTGTCAGATTATTTTTTTTGAGAAGCATTACTTTAGATTCCGCT
>NZ_WKKH01000031.1 GCF_009674725.1 Pedobacter petrophilus
CGCGGTTTAACGCATAGGCGCAATGAAGTACATCGTACTCCTTGCCCGAAAAATTCAATCTAGCTTTGAAAGCCATAGTTTCTAAATTTAAAGGTTAAATAATAGGTTCTTGTAGCGTCCGCCACATTAATTTTAGACCAAATATTAAGCCAAATATTATGTATCTCCTTCATAACTAACCATTAATAAATTTATTTTTTTTCAAAAAACATTCATTTGATACTGGAAACGCGGTTTTTATCCAGCAGAAAAATGTATTTTTTTAGATATTATTTTTCGTCACATTTTAAATACAGTCGTGAAACAATTAAAGATTGTAGACTTTTTGTACAAATTGTAGATTTTTTCCCCACCGTTAACTTTCAAGACTATTGAAAATGAATAGAAAAGTCCTGGCGAGATGCTAAGACTTAAAAAGTTATCATATAGATATTGAATCAGGTTCAGGAAAATGGAACGAGGATAAGGCTTCTCCATTGAGGGGGAAACCTGGGCTGTAAAGACCTAAACCCGGGAGACATTGCTAATTATAATAGACCAAGAGCCTTAATAACCCCAACCAAAACGTACCCGGGCAACACCTGATGGATTAGTAACTGAAAAGGTAATGCCAGTCCCTGTTCCGCTTTTATTTAATAAACTATAGCTATCGCCATCTCTGATGCCGGGCCAATAAACACTTGATAAATTAGTGTTCCTGAATACATTCGTGGAGCCTACCATGTAGGCCACCTCATTATCATTACCTCCTGCTCCGGTATAATTTTTTCCGGTCGTCATACCTGCACCAAATTCTGTTACAATTGTTCTTGCGGCATAAGCGCCATACCTTGTCTGCCAGTTTGCTTCCCACTCGCTTTGCGTTCTGGTATTCCAAAATGCGTAATTGTGTAAAGCCAGCAAACAGTCTTTAAATCGCACATCTGCACCTACCCCATTTACATCTTCAGAATAACCTGTACCTGATAACAGGATTCTGTTTCTTGGCAAATTAGGAAACCGGGCTAAGAATTGTTCATAAATTGTGCTTAACTGGGTGAGTGAGTAACCATAAGGCTCATTAATCACTTCGATATACACATCGCTCTGCTGACCGTATTTATTAATTACGATTGTCCACATTTGCCAGAAAGCATCTAAATTATCGATCTTCCCATCTTTAGTGGCCGAACTTTCCCAGCACGATAAAACTACTTTTAGCTTTTTATTGAGCGCCTGATCTATGGTTGCCTGATAAGCCGTCCGCCATCTTTCTGTTACCGATGGCGGATTGATGGGTAACCTGATCGCATTAACGCCGGGCAAATTTGAAATTACGCCGTTATAAAGGGCATTTGATTTTGTGGCGACACTTGCGTAATCATCACCAGCATCCAGACCAGATGGAATTACCCAGCCATCTACAAAATTATCACGGGCATCAGCCCAGTTAATACCAGCAATTAGCGGATGTACAGCCTGCTCTGTGGAAACCGATTGGGAAACTTCGGGCGCCTCTTTAGTACAGCCCGATAAAGCGAGGATTAAGCCTGTAATCCATACATAATTTCTGATGCCCATGATGTTATTTTTACCTTGTTTTCAATTGCATTGCTTAGGTTATTTTTTCACTTCTGTTACCTCATCCAAAATGGGTTTGTTCAAACTGGTCAGCACATTAACGTCTGGCTTATTCAGTTCCAATACAATAATTTCATTCGCACCTTTTTTAAGCCATTCTGCCGGCAAATAAATGGTTTGTTGTGGTCCAATACTCCAATATTTACCCAGATTATGTCCGTTTACCCAAATTACACCCTTGCCCCATTTGCGTAAATCCAGGTAAGTATCAGCTGGCGTAGTTACATTGAAAGTGCCCAGTTTGAGCACAGGGGAATCTCTTTTTGCTTTCACAGCAGTAATTTTTGCTGCTTCAACTTTATCGAAGGGTAAAGAATACATGGTCCATGATTTTAGCGGCGTGCCACCAAAAGACACCTGACCAACAATTCCTTTTTTATTTTTCAGCAGGTTAGGCCCGAAGTTAATCCGCCCCATATTTTCTACAAAAATTTCAAGCGTATGTGTTCCGGCAGATAAATCAAGCACCAAACTTTCCTGGCCTAATCTTCTGTCTAAGGTTCCTTTTCTTTTTCCATCAATATAGATAATACCATAATCGCGAAGGCCGTCGATTTTTAAATCTGCCTTTTTACCGCCTTTAATCTGCGTTTTATACAACATGTAACCATACGCCTGATTCAAATCTTCGAAAGTTAATGGCTGCTCACTCACCTTGCCCTGTCCAAGCTGATCAAAAATTCCGATCTCTTTGGTAAATTTAATCTGCTCCAGCGCTATTGATGATTTTGCCTGCGGCACTTCTGGTAATTTCTGGCCTTTAGGCAAATGTTTCGCTATCACTTCCCTGAATTTCATAAATTTATCGGTGGCATTTCCGGCTTCATCGAGTGGGGCATCATAATCATAACTGCTAATTTGCGGCTCGAATGGAATGGTATCTCTGAAGTTGGCACCATTCATAAATCCGCGGGTACTTCCGCCATGGAACATATACATGTTAATCGAAATTCCGCTTGAAAGTACCGTATCTAACTTCCCGGTATATTGCACTGCCGGAACTTTATGGTGTGGTGTACCCCACCAATCGAACCATGCCGGATACCATTCTGCGATAAAAAACGGACCTTTTCCTTCATTCAGACTCCGAACAGCTTGTTTTACTTTTATTGGATTATCCTGCCCGTTAATGGCCGGCATCAATCCTTTTAAATGTCCTTTTACTATATCTTTTTCAGGATCGCAAGTGTATAATAAACCGTCAAAGCCAGCATCAACGAACATTTTACGGTTCATTTCCAAATAAACTTTATCTGCTCCATAAGAACCATATTCGTTTTCTACCTGAACCATGATGATATTTCCACCGTGGTTAATTTGCAGCGGTGCCAGTTGTTTACCAATCTCGTTGATGTATTTTTTGTATTCTGCCAGGTATTGTTTTTCGCGACTTCTCACTTCCAGGCCTTTTTCATTTTGTAACCAGTAAGGATAGCCTCCAAATTCCCATTCGGCACATACATAAGGGCTTGGTCTGAGGATTACCCATAAGCCTTCTTCCTTTGCAATTTTTACAAACTCGGCAATATCGTTGTTGCCGGTAAAATCGAACTTGCCTTTTTCTGGTTCGTGCAGATTCCAGAAAACATAAGTTCCGATGGTATTGAGCCCCATCGCTTTAGCCATTTTCATTCGTGCTCGCCACGCCTCTCTTGGCACTCTTGGATAGTGAATTTCTCCTGAAATGATCTGGTACGGTTTATTATCCAGCATGAAGGTGCTATCTCCTAAGGTAAAGGAATGTTCGTTGCTTGCTTTTCTGCAACCAAAAAGCGTTACAGCCAGCAGCAGTATATTTAAAATAAGTATCTTTTGTTTTTTCATGGTATTTGATTTTTGGGTTCACCTTTAGGCAAACTCCTATTTTTCTTTATTGGCAATGATGGTCGTAACGGATTTTGCAGGGAGCTTAAATGCTCCGGCCACAGTAACGGACCGCTCTAAATTTTTACCGGCTGCAGTAGTGTAAATGGTCACGTTCTTTTGTTTTTGATCTATTCCAGCCAAATCAAGGTCGATTGTGTCATCACTATTGTTTACGGCTACCGTTATTAATTTATGATCTTTAAGATAAGCTGAAACATAAAAGTCTTTTTCATCCGAAAGTTTCATCTCAATCCTTACACTTCCTTGCGGGATGAAGCGGCTGTAATTTCCAAAAGCCCAAAGCGTTTTGCTATCATAAACTTTTCCACCGGTTTTGCTTTTATCCATGTAGACCAGCCCGTCTTTATAATCGCCGGTTGAAATGGCCAGCCACCATTGCCATGAACTGGCATTGGCATAGGTTAAATCGTGATGGATAAGTTTCGCAATAAATAATGCGGTAGTCATTCCCAGATCCCGGCCTTCTCCTTTTAATAAACTATCGCCAAGCACACAGTATTCAGACATCCAGAATCTTAACCGATCATATTTGGCAACTTCTTCTTTTACGGCCTTTCTTATTTCGATGGATTTTTGCTCCGGGCTCGTGGTAAAATAACTATGGCCAGAGATGCTCCGGTCTACGTTTTTTAAATCCCCGAGATAGCCTCGCGAAGCCGGGCTGAAAAAATATTCGACCTGCCTGCTTTTAGCGGTATCAGGATGATTGGTGAGGTAATTTAACTGGCCTGCTTCTGCGATCTGAATTTTCGTTTTCAGCTGGGTTTTGTTTAATGTGGCACTGAGCTTTTTTATTAAAACTGCCAGTTCCTGATTGGTATAAGGGCAGCCTTCCTGGTTTCCTTCATTCCATTTCCATTGCGGTTCATTCACCGGACTGAGGTATTCCAGCTCCACTCCCGTTTTCTTTTTAAGAATTTTAATGGTATTCACCAGATCCAGTGCAAAATCATCCGCCTTGCTGAAATCCAGGTTGGTTTTTCCATCGCCGGAAAACGCTTTATTGTTCAGGGTGAAATTTACATGCGGACTGTTTACAAAACCAAGAAAATGCTTTACCCCCCTGGTTTTGGCGGCATTCATAAACCATACCTGCCCGGGCATGGCCTCTTCATTATAGGTTTTACTTAAATTAAGAAAAGATTGTTGTCTTCTCCATTCATCGCGGATTCCGCTGGCTTTTCCCTGTTCTGCACTTCCTCCGCCGATGGCAAAACGCCAGAAATTAAGGCCGATTCCCAGCGGGTTCCCAGCGTCATTAGTTTTCGTACTAAAAAGCAGGTCGGCCATTTTGTTTTTTTCTACATCCGGCCATAAACCTGCAAACTGGCAAGTCCAGGCATCAGAAGCGCCAAAGCCTTCTATGGTTTGGGCAGATTTTCTGAAATCTACCTCAGCAGTGATGTGTCGCTGGTTTTGTGCTTTTGATATTTCCGGAGCAACAATCCCCAGCAGTACAAAGAAAAGGAATGTAAATGATGTTCGTTGTGAAAAGCGATTCATTTTTTGATAAGTCAAAATAAGCAAGAAGCCTGTATCTAAAATACCATCTGCCAGTTAAAAAACCCGCCGCTGAGGATTTTGGAACGCATTGGTGCGAAGGCTTTAAAGCTTTGGTTTTACAATAGGTTAAAAAAGCGGGGCAATATGCCCCGCGTAAAATTAGTAACCAGGATTTTGTTCCAGCTTACCAGCCGAAGATAGAATTTCTGCTCTTGGAATTGGCAGCCAATATTGTTTATTCTGAAAGGCTTTACCATCAAGCGCTACTTTCGTTGCGTAGGTTAAAGTGCTTCCTGATTTTGTTACGATAATACCCGAAGCAGGTCTACTTTCTACCTGTGGTGCAATCTGCCAACGGCGGACATCATAATAACGATGCTCTTCAAAAGCCAGTTCAACCCTGCGTTCGTAACGAACGGCATCTCTCATCTGCGATTGGCTTAAGCCATTGGCAAGAGGCGGCATATTCACATCTGGTCTTGCTCTTACCATATTAACAGCTTGTCTGGCACTCATTGATGCTCCAGCCGGAACGGCATCTGGTCCGTAAGCTTCGTTTGATGCTTCTGCAAAGTTTAATAATACTTCTGCATAACGCATATAAATCCAGGGTTGTAAACCAGCAACATCCCATGGGTTATCAATTGGAAATGCATCATTCATGAATTTTTTCAGATAATAACCGGTTTTGGTTGTGTTCCAGTTGGAGTTACCATCCTTACTATCTTTTCCACCCGGAACAAATGCTTCTAAGTTTCTTCCGCGGTAACTCGCACCATCATAAATTACCGTGTAACCAAATCTTGGATCTCTGTTTTCATATGGCTTAGCCGGATCATAACCCGAACCCGTTTCTGTGATTGCTTTCCCGCCAGCGGTTTGATAATCATCAACCAGATTCTGCAAAGGGGTGTTTCCTCCCCAGGCGTTATAACCATTAGGTCCATTGGCAATTTCAAGGCATACGTGCCTGGCGTTGGTCGTGAATAATCTTTCAAAAATTACTTCATTGGTTTCATTCACCAGGAACATATTGTTGTAGCCACCAGTATAGATGCCATATTTATTTAAACTGATTACCGCCTGAGCTGCTGTCGCTGCATCTGCCCAGGTTCCGGCGTTGTAAAGCGGACTTGCTGCATAAAGCGCCAATCTTGATTTTAATGCCAGGGCAGCGCCTTTAGTTGCTCTTCCCAATAACCATGAACTGCTATTATTGACAGGTAAAAGTGCCGCAGCTGCATCAAGTTGTGCCAGTACATAATCCATACTTTCTTTAAGTGTTGCCCTTTTAAAAAGTGCATCATCTTGCAGGTTATCGTTTAACTGAGTCACTTTATCGCTCATTAACACCGCGCGACCATAGTTACGGATCACATCCTGATAACGGAAGGCCCTGATAAATTTCAGTTCGCCTTCAATTAACCGTTTATGTCCGGCACTCATATTAATTTTAGAGAGCACATCCAATGCGTAATTACATTCGCGGATCCCGCGGTAACTTCTCGACCAGAAAGAGGCTGTGCTGCCCAGATTATCTGGCGAAACCTGTCCGCGTTGCATTGCCCAGCTTCCATCATCGTTGGTATAGATTGATTCGTCTGTGTAAGAACTGGACATGCTGTATTCGAATCCGCGGCCAAAGCCAGGGTTAGAGCCCTCGCCTTCTTTATCCTGCAACCTCGGGCTTACGTAACGGTTAAGCACAAAAGCTTCAAAAATGGTCGAATCGTTTTCTACTGATGCCGTACTGATTACTGAAGTGGGAGTAATTTCTAAAAAATCTTTTTTACATGATGCGAATAGAAGCGCCGCACCAAGGGTAATGTATAGTGGTTTATATACTTTCATGATGTTAAAATTTAACGTTTGCGCCTATGTTGATGATTCTTTGTTGTGGATAAAACTGGCCGCTTTCGCTGCTTCCTTCAGGATCGTAATCTTTTACTTTCGAAATGGTGAATAAGTTGAAAGCACTTGCGTACAATCTTAAACCAGAGATTTTGATTTTAGAAAGCAGGTTGGTATTGAAATTGTAACCCAACTCTACGTTTTTCATCCTGAAAAATGAGGCATTATTTAACCAAAAGTTATTGCGGAAAGCACCGCCACTAATGGCATTAGAGGCGCGTTCTGTTACCCTTGGAAAAGTACCTGCATTATTGGTAGGCGAAAATCTGTTATCTGCCCAGCTGCTGTAGAAATTACCCACACTACCAGATTCTGGCAAAACATATTGGCTTACGCGCGACTGCCCTGCAAAAAGCACAGACACATCGAAGTTTTTGTAAGAGGCATTCAAGTTTACACCATAGGTAATTTGGGGCACGTTTCCGTATTTGCTTCTGGTTTGATCTTTAAAATCAATCACGCCGTCTCCATTAAAATCTTCATATTTTAAGTCGCCTACTTTTGCGCCTGTAACATGTGGATAAGCATTTAATTCATCTGCATTGCGGAAGATGCCTAAAGAATTGAAAAGCAAATAGCTTCCGATCGGTTGGCCCGTCTGGCGCTGATAATCCAGCGTACCGGCAGCTTCATCTATAAAAATGATTTCACTTTTTGCATAAGTCATGTTTCCGGTTACCCCCCAATTGAAGTTTTCTCCTGAGTGGTTATAGCCCAAACTCGCCTCTACACCTGAACTATTGATTTTACCGATATTTTCTGATGGCACTAACGGAACTATCGCGGGATTATTTGGCTCTGGAAAAGGGTTTACGATACCAGACGTTGCCGGAATGGAAGCGTTTCTGGTTAATAGAATATCGCTACGTTTCTGATTGAAATAAATTGCTTCTAAAGTGAAGTTTTTTAAGAAGGTAGCGTTAATACCGATGTCTAGTTTATTGGCGCGTTCCCAACCTACGATTGGATTTGCCAGTTTCACCAGATTCAGGTTTGGCTGAATTACAGTTTTTCCACTTCCCGGCTCGCTGGCCACAAAACCGTTTCCAACCAGGGTATAATTATCAAAATATTGGTAAGGTGCAATTAAATCACTTCCAAGTGAACCATAGGATGCCCTGATTTTTAAATCATTGATAAAAGAAACATGATCACTGAACCATTTTTCTTTGCTCACTCTCCATGCACCGAGAATGGAAGGGAAATAACCGAAGCGATTGCCATCAGCGAAAAGCGATGATCCATCTGCCCGCATCTGGCCTTCTATAATATAACGTTCATCGTAATTGTAGGCAATTTTTGAAATGTAACTCTGGCGCGGATAATCTGTACTGCTTCCCGAATTTCTCAAATCTGTAGCTGCCGTTCCTCCTTGTGAAAGTTCAGGTAAAGTGGTTGAAATATAGTTTAAACGTTGCGCATCAAAAATCTCATAGCGTTGTCTGCTTTGCTCATAAGCAACAAAGGCATCTATACTATGCTTGCCGAATTTCTTAGTGTAATTTAACCTTACGTTAGAGGTGATGAGGCTGGTGTTTGCCTGAGACTCGTATAAAGTTGCCTTTGCATTACTGCCACCCACAATTACTGTATTGTAAACTCCGGAAGATTGATCGTAAGAATACAAATTATATGGTTTGTTGAAATTCTTTGCGAAATTAAAAGTTTTGTCTACTGAGAAAAAACCATCAACAGAAAGTCCGTCTACACCTGGAATTTGGTAGCTACCTCTTAAAATAGCGTTGAAAACCTGGGTAGGATTTTTTGCAGTACCTCCAAGATCAGTTACCTGAACGGCAGGGTTATTATTTTCGATACCTGTTGTTGGCAAACCGTTCGGATAAAAGGCACCTACAATTGGTTTTGCACGGTAAATGGAACGGAAAATATCTCCTGCTCCTGAGATCGGGAACACGCGGTCTTCTTCTCTTCCGGAGATACCTAATCCAATTTTTAGTCTTTTAGAAATGTTGGCATCAATGTTCGATCTGAAATTATATTGTTTGTAGCTCGCTGCGCCATTTTCGTAAATCGCATCCTGATAAATTTTACCTAACGACACGAAATATTTCACATCTTCTGTACCACCGCTCACCGATAAACTATGCTGGTTCTGAAGGGCAACACTTTTTAACGTTTGTCCAATCCAATCGGTATTGGGAATAAAAGCGGATCAGAGCCATCTCCAAATTTTTGGATTTGTGCTGGTGTATAAGATTGGTTAAGGCCGCCTGCAGGATTAGAATCGAAATTAATTTCATTCATTAACTGGGCGTATGTGGCTGCATCGGCCATTTTTGGCAGGCGGGTTGGCTGACTAAAACCTTGATTAAAGGTGTAACTTACGGTTGGCTTACCGAGTTTACCTTTCTTTGTAGTGATTAAAATTACACCATTCGCTGCCCGGTTTCCATAAACCGCTGCTGATGCATCTTTTAACACAGAAATGCTCTCCACATCGTTTGGATCGATCCTTTCTAAACCTCCCAACTGACCAGGAATACCATCTACTACAACTAAAACATCAGTATTGGTGGTGGTACCTAAACCACGAATCAGGATTTTGGACCCGTCAAAGCCAGGTTCTCCACCCCTGTTGTTAATTACTACACCGGCAACTCTACCCGCAAGTGAGTTAGAAAGATTTGGCTGCGGACTTTTAACCAGGTCGCTCCCTTTTACCACAGCAACTGAACCTGCTAATGTGGCTTTTTTCTGTGTACCGTAACCCACTACCACTAACTCATTTAAAGATTTAGAATCAGGCGCAAGCTGTGTGTTAACAGTAGCTTTACCGCGGGTTGCCACTTCTGTACGGGCATATCCGATATATGAAAAAACCAGAACCGCACTTTCGTTAGGCACTTTAATGGTGTATTTACCCTCACTATTGGTTTGGGTGGCTACCGTTGTTCCTTTTACGGCCACACTTACGCCTGGAAGAATTCCACCGTTTTCATCGTAAACGGTTCCGCTTACGGTAATTTCATCTTTAGCTTGTAAAGGATTTGTAGCGCTTAAATGTGCGGATGCCATCGCCACCTGGGCAGATAACAAAGAAACACTGCTGAGGGATACAATGAACAGCGTTCGTTTCGCACTGCGACAAAACAGAACAGCTTGGCGCTGTAAAACTTTTCTCATGTTGGTTTAATTTGGTTACTTAATAATTAGCATTTTCTTTCGATCTCTTTCGGATGCTTCATTGTGCTGCTGAGGCATTACCAAAAGTTCATTTGAAAACACTGCTAAATTCTACCAAATCCAACTAAATTAAAGGGGGTAAACAGCTAATATTAGCGGGGTAAAACACTAGAAATATCCCCCGTTTAGTCCTTTTTAAATAAAAATGGTTTTTTACACTATTGATCGGGTCATATTTTATATAACCTCAATAGGCAGAAAAATTTCAGCTTACGGTTTTGAAATGAAGCCTTCAATTTGGTTAAGAATTGTTTTCTGTAGTCGAAAATAAGACGAGAAAGCGGCGCTTATATCAACCGGCCAATAAGGGGTATTACAGTTTTGTCTTTTTCAATTCAGGATCGATGGAGCGGGTATTCGAAAAGTTTTTCCGGTATTTTTTAATATACGCTGATGGATTCATGTCGAATACTTTTTTAAACTGTTCCCGAAAATATTTGATATCGCTCATCCCTACCATGTACATGGTTTCCTGAATGGTTTTATCGCTGCTGATAAAAATTTCGGCAGCTTTTCTTAGCCGAATAAACCGGATAAAGCTATTGGATGAATGACCTGAAATGGACTTTATTTTATTAAAAAGATTGGCCCTGGACATTCCAATTTCTTCTGCCAGCATTTTGATATTGAAATTTGGATCTTCGATATTGCGTTCCACAATCCTGATGCAATTTTTCAGAAAATCTTTATACTCCGCAGAAATTTTTGAACTGGTGGGGTTCAGCGTAATCTCGCTGTAGAAATATTTCTGCAGACTATTTTTACTTTTTAATATGCCGGCGATCCTGGCAACAAGCAATTCCTTATCAAACGGTTTGCTAATGTAATCATCTGCGCCACTTTCTACCCCTTTCAGTTTAATTTCTGCAGAGGTGCTGGCAGTTAACAATACGATTGGAATATGGCAGATGGATTCATCATCCTTTACAATGCTGCAAAGTTCTATCCCACCCATCCCCTGCATCATTACATCGCTAATTACAATGTCTGGCAGAAACTCCCGGATAATGGCGAGACCACTTTCGCCATCACTGGCTTTGTAAATCTGATATTTTTCTTTAAAAACTTCTCCCAGGTAATTGGCAATTTCTTCATTATCATCAACAATCAGGATCGATTTTTTCTCTTGCGCCAGCATATCGCCCAAGATCATTTCCTTTTTCTTAACGGGTTCCGTAATCAGATCATCCTGATTTAACTCTTTAAGAAAAGAAGAACTTTCCTGCCGATCGGGCACGATGAAAGCAGGATTGATGTGCGAATTTCCCTTTCTTAAGGTGATGCTAAAAGATGTTCCTGCTCCTTCGTTATTCTGACAGGAAATTGAACCACCATGCATTTCAATGAAATTCTTCACCAAAAACAATCCAATGCCAAACCCATTTCCAAATGAACGGCTGGCATCTGATTCCTGGTAAAACCGGTTAAAAATCTTATCTGTAGAATCTTCTGCAATACCACAGCCGGTATCAGTAATTGAAATGTGGATTTGAGTGTCTGTTTCCTTTATTTCTACCACAATTCGGCCACCGTCCGGTGTAAATTTAAAGGCATTGGATAACAGGTTGAATATTGCAATCTCCAGCTTTTCCCTGTCGGCGAAAATATCAATTCTTTCTGAGGGGGAAACTAAATCGTATTGAATGCTTTTGCTGCGCGCCTGGTGAGAAAAACATAAAAAAACCTCCTTCATTAAGGCGGTGAGGTTAAGGTTAGCTGCTTTTAAGGTATCGCCCTGTGCATCTGCCTTTCTAAAAAGCAATAACTGATCTACCAGGCTCAATAATCGTTTGGCATTTCTGTAAACAATATGCATACTGCTGGTATCCAGATTTTTATCATCCTGGTAAAGTAGCTCCTTCACCGGGTTAATAATTAAGGTAAGCGGCGTTCTGAATTCGTGAGAAATATTCGTAAAAAAAGACAGCTTCCGTTCATTTAATTCCTTTTCCTTTTCTCCTTCAATATGCGCTACTTTAATCTCATATTTAAGTTCATCCTGCTTTTTGCGGTAGGAAATGTAGAGGTAAGCACCCGCACCAATTGCCGCAACATAAAGTAAACACGCCCACCAGCTCAGGTACCACGGCGGATTAATTTTAATGACAAGAGTATAGCCCTCATCATTCCAAACGCCATCATTATTAGATGCCTTCACCTGAAAACGATAGGTTCCGGGATTGAGGTTGGTATAAGTTGCCTTTCTTTGATTGCCTACATAATTCCACTTTTTATCGAAGCCTACCAGGCGGTAAGCATATTCATTTTTCCAGGAATAGGCATAGTTAAGGGCGACAAATTCTATGGAGAAAACGCTCTGATCGTAATTGAGCGTTATTTCTTTCGCCACATTCAGGTTTTCCTTTAACGGACCACCTGGCCCCGGAACAACCGATTTGTTGAACACCTGGAAATCGGTAAGGTAAACCGGCGGCGGCACCCGGTTAAACCGGATTTGATCGGGATTGAAAGAAAAGTAGCCTTTATTGCCTGCAACGAAAATTGATTTGCCATTATTGATGATAGTGGAATTCGCAAGCACGCCATCAGCCTCATCAAAATTCCTTACCTTTTTACTGGCTGGATCAAGGCTGGAAATTCCACTTTCAGTAGCGAGCCAGATCTTGCCATCTGCATCTTCTGCAATATCATTAAATACGTTGCTGGCAAAACCATTTGTTTTAGAATAAACCTGCGGACCATTGCCATTGGGCAGAAATTTATTGAGGCCATCTGGGGTACACACCCAGATATTTTTTCTCGAATCGGTATAAATTGCTTTAATAATATTGCTGCTCAAACCTTTATTTCCACCATTAACGGTTTCCAGTGCCCGAAAATGCCCGGTTTTTCTATCAAAAACATTAATACCACCACCGTAGGTACCAATCCAAATCTTTCCATCCGGCGCTTTTGAAAGTGCATAAGTATGGTTATTATTAATGGATAAGGGATTTTTAGGCTGATTATAAAAGTGCTCGAATTGGTTTTTCTTACTATTGTAAATCTTGATCCCGGCATCAGTAGCCAGGATATAAATACCGTGGTCAATTTCTAAAATATCTCTAAAAACATCTTCGTTAAATAAATTACCAATAGCGGAATGGTGAAAATGATGGGTGAAACGGTTATTTTTTGGATCATAACTGTCGAAACCATTTTCAGTAAGGATCCACAACAGTCCCTGACGATCAAAATAAAGCTTCAGGATTTCATTGCTGGTCAGGCTGTTTATGCTGCTGTTTTTTGCGAATGATACCGTCTTCCCTGAACGCTCATTAATAGAGAAAAGCCCGTTATTCGTCCCCAGCCAGATAACGGAATCACGGATGACAATGCTTTTAACCTCACGGTTGCCCAGTGGCAGCAAATTAATATTGAATTTATATTGCTGATGATCGATCTTCCGCAGGCCGTTTCGTCCATTAATCCAGATCATTCCATCTTTATCCTTATAACTATCGCCGTAAGAAAAATTAGGAATGTCGTTAATCTTATTCCAGCTTCCGGAGCGGGTATTGTGCCAGTAAAAACCATTATTCCCGCCAACTAATATAACATCTTTACCAGCAGGCATAATGCTGAAAACAGAGTAGTTTTCACGATCTGGAATAGCAACTTTCGAAAATTTTAGCGTTTTAGGGTTAAAACTAAAAAGCCCATCCCAATAAGTGCCAACCCAAATATTGCCATCTGCGGCATAAGCCAGCGCCCAAACATCGTTGGGATTTTTCGCTCCCGGCTTTTGATACTGTGCATAATTAGCAAAAGTCCGCTTCTTTTTGTCAAAACGGTTTAGTCCGGCGCTCCAGTTCCCTAACCATAAATCACCTTTGGCATCTTCTATAATCGAGTTAACAGATTTACCAACCATGCTATTTTTATTTATAGCGTTGGGTTTGTAAACGATGAAATTTTTGCCTGCCGATACATATTGATTGAAACCATCATCAGTTCCTATCCAAATAGCGCCGGTTCTGTCACACAGCAATGACCAGACTTTATTATTGCTTAATGAGCGTGAACTGTTATCTCGGTGTACAAACCTGGTGAAGGTTTCGGAAAGCGGATCCAATAAATTCAATCCATCCATAGTAGCCACCCAGATTTTCCCGTTGCGATCTTCTACAATTGCATTAACAAAATTGTTGGAGATTGATGAACTGTCGCCAGCCTTATTCGAGAAAACCTTAAAGGTATATCCATCAAAACGGCACAGGCCATTCTCTGTACCCACCCAAATAAAACCCCTTCTATCTTTAAGTGTGGCAGTAGTATTTTTAGAGGGTAAACCATCATTTGTAGAGTAGGTCTTGATTTCGCTCTTATACTGCCCATGCGTAAAAGGAAGGTTAATTTTCTGGGCTACAGAAATTGTGATGGTGAAAAGAAGAAAGCAGCTCAAAGCAGCTGTTCTTATAAATTTCATTCTTATATGCTTAGACTTCAAAATTAAAATGCTGGGAGCGCATTTAAATAATTAACGAATATAGCTTAATATGTATTAATCTGGTTACACTCTTTTACAAAACCGCGAATTCTATTTCATTCCAACGCGTCTCTACCAGCGGTATTCTTACCAATTTTCACTTATTCTAATTTCATTTAAACCTCATCAAACCTTTTTATTTAGCGCTTTCCAGGTTACGGTCGGGTTATTTTAGATCAGTACCACTTTGGTACGAGATCTGGCTACAGCTTAATGGCTTCCCTCCGAGTGTGGAAAAAAGAGCCATCGGGTGAGTGTAAGGATAAAAATAACTGTGGAAAACATAATGAAAAAGATTTTAAAACGCTGGTTGTGCTTGATGTTGCTTTTGGCAGTGGTGACAAATTACGCAAAGGGACAAAACGTTTAGCCGGGAAATGAAGTTGATTGATATGAAAATTAAACAGGAAAGTAGGATTGCCGGTATCAGAAAACGCTGGCAGAATGGTATTATAAAGCCGGAACGAGACAATATACAGGCTTTTAACTAAATTTACCTCAAAGGATATTTAAAACCCTGAAAAGAATTTGCATGGTTAACTCAGCGGTTAAATGACCATAGCCTGACCTGCTTAAATTAGGTTTGAATTTAATATTATCCGTTTATTTGCATAGTTTTCGGTGACCAATTATATTCCGGTTCTTATCTTCTGAACTAGAACAGCATCGATAATCAATAGACTGCTCCTACCCAGTGCATTAAAAATTGAATTACATGAACAGAAGTCCCCTATCGAGATTTTCGAACCATTCGGAAGACTATCAAAAATACAGACCACGCTATCCAGAATCGATCATTACCTACCTGGAGCAGAACATTGGCTTAAAAAGGGACCAACTCATTGCAGATATCGGTTCCGGAACAGGGATTTTTACAGAGTTGTTGTTGAAAAGCGATTATCAGGTTTCGGCAGTTGAACCAAACGAGCAAATGAGAAATCAGGCAGAAATTCGTTTAAAACAATATCCAAAGCTTGATCATGTAAGCGGAACGGCCGAGCAAACCAGTTTAACAGAAAATAGTGTCGATTTGATTACGGTGGCGCAGTCTTTTCACTGGTTCGATTTAGTGCAGACCAAAACAGAGTTTAAGCGAATCTTAAAACCTGGGGGGCATGTGCTTTTGATTTGGAACATTTTGCAGCAAAAAAGTCAGTTTTTAAAAGCTTACCAGGCATTAAAAGACCAGTATACCGACAGAAAACCATACGTTGAAAAGTTGGAAACCATTCGTATAGAAAACTTCCTGGGGCCAGCAAAAATTGTGCGGCAGGAGATTTACCACAGTCGCTTGTTAAATAAAGATGAACTTTTAGGATATTTCAGGTCATCGAGCTACTCTCCCATTCAAGGTGAACCTGGTTATGAAAACCTGGTCGCAGAAATTGATCAGATTTTTGATGAGCATCAGCAAAACGGTTTCGTTAAACTCGAATATGATGCAAAGTTATATTTCTCTTCATTTACCTAAAGAAACAGGAATCAATTCAGACCCCTAAATAATGACAGGGTTTGAGTTTTTTTAGGCTTTAAAACATCATCTTAAATTAACCCGTTATTTGTTGCATTCCAATTTTAGTATATTTATCGGATGAATGCGTTTCACCTGACCGATATTTATATTTACCCGATTAAATCGCTTGGCGGCATTAGATTAGAAGAAGCCATGCTGGAAGAAAAAGGCCTGCAATACGACAGGCGATGGATGTTGGTTGATCAGGAAGGAACATTTATTACACAACGAAAGCACCACCAACTCTCTTTGCTCCAGGTTCGTATTGAGGAGGATCACTTATCAGTTGGCCACAAGGAAGACGAAGAATTAAAAATTTCTTTCAAGCTCGCCGAAAATACCGGAGAAAGTATAGAAGTAACCGTTTGGGATGATACATCTGTAGGGTCAGAGGTAAGCAAAACGGTGAGCCACTGGTTTTCAGATTATCTTCAGTTCGATGTGAAACTGGTTCGGATGTCTGACGAAGAAAAGATTTACGTCGATCCGAGGTATGCCGCGAATGGCGAAATCAAAAGTTTTTCAGATGGTTATCCTTGTCTCATTATTGGTCAGTCATCACTTGATGGATTAAATGAAAAACTAGATGAACCGGTACAGATGAACCGTTTCAGGCCAAACTTTGTATTTTCGGGTGGAGAAGCACATGTTGAAGACCGCTTTAAAAACTTTCGACTGGGAAATGTGTTATTCTCCGCAGTAAAGCCTTGTGCCAGATGTGTTTTAATTACTATTGATCAGGAAACCGGGATAAAAGGTTTGGAGCCATTAAGAACCTTAGCCACTTACCGGACGCAAAATAAAAAAATCATGTTTGGCCAAAATCTCCTTCATGTGGGAGCAGGACTAATTAAAGTCGGCGATGAAATGAATATACAAGACTGGAAGTCAATAGGTTAAATAAGACACTTTAATGTTGATAATTATTTATAATCATTCTAAATAATTATTAGCAATTTTGGTTTGTATCCGGGATATTGAATAGTACCAGAAGTGCTGAATTAAATAACTGTTTTATGGGCTTAAATGCGATCTTTATTGGATTCGCGATAAGCAATAAAACTAAAACCAATTAACGGCCTCGCTGTTTAAGGCTTTGAAATTTGTTGGAAGGATGCGGGCAATCACAACAACGCCCAAATTAATTTGATAAAAGAGGTTAAAAAACCTTGAACCACATATATAAATGAGCTTAACGAAGCATAAATAATGAATAACTTTAACCAGGAGTTTCCTAAATTTTTAAAAAACTTTGAACAAAATCTTAAACACCTCTTTCAGGAAAAACATGATATCGATCAGTTAAGCCTGCAGAGAGGACTTCCACCAGAATTGCTTAAAGAGATTATGGATCATGTTCCATTATCAGTAGCAGTTCCTTCGGCTTTTGGCGGCAGAGGATGTAAGGTTAAAGAGTGTCTCGGCATTCTTTCGGCCGCTTCGTACGAATCATTATCACTTTCCTTAACTTTCGGCATTAACATCGCACTGTTTTTAGAACCTGTAGCCAAATACGGTAATGAGGAAATTAAACAGGGAATTTTTGATCGGTTCTTACAAGAACAAAATATGGGCGGGCTAATGATTACCGAACCTAATTTTGGCAGCGATGCACTTAACATGCGAACCACCAATGTGGCTACAGAAAGCGGCTACAAAATTAAAGGAACTAAACATTGGCAGGGCCTTACCGGAATGGCCAATTACTGGATTGTTGCGACAAGAAACGAAGGTAATGATGGTTCGTTATCAAGAGATATCGATTTTTTTGTTTGTGATGATACGAAAGCAGATCAAAAGATCACCGTGGAAGAGTATTATGATAATGCCGGATTATACCTGATCCCTTATGGCCTTAATCAGCTGGATTTAACGGTTCCGAAAAACCAGAAACTTCAGCCGGAAACTACCGGAATTAAAATGATGCTGGATATCCTTCACAGAAGCAGGATGCAATTTCCAGGTATGGGAATGGGTTTTATCAAGCGTATGCTGGATGAAGCTTACAGCCAGTGCCACAATAGAAAAGTAGGGGTTGGCAATTTGCTTGGGATGGATAATGTTAAGTTCCAGATTTCGAGATTACAGGCAGCCTATACCATTTGTTCGGCCATGTGTGCGAAAAGCTCTTCCATTAGTGGGATAGAAAATAATCTTGCAACTGAAGGTCTGGAGGCCAACACAATGAAAACCGTGGTGACCGACTTAATGCAGGAAGCAGCACAATTATTGGTTCAACTTTCAGGTGCAAAAGGCTACCGCACCAGCCATATCGGCGGGAGGGGAATTATGGATAGCCGTCCTTTTCAGATCTTTGAAGGCTCAAACGAAATGCTTTACGCACAAATTGGCGAGATGATTATCAAAGCCATGAAAAAGCAAAAGCAGCCGCAACTCTACCAATATCTGAAAGATTTTCCGCTCACGGCGAAAGCTAGTGATCACTTCAGAGATGGCCTTTCCTTTAATCCAGACGAACAATTGGCGCAAAGAAAGCTGGTTGATCTTGGAAGAATCGTAGCCAGAATTATCTGCGTAGGTTACGTAATTGAACTTGGTGAAAAAGGCTTTAGAAAAGAACTGGTAGAAAATTGCATCACCATGTTACAACAAGAAGTTGCCAGCTTAATTACTTCCCTCCGGTTTAATAACTCGGTTATTGAAGTAACTGACTATCACGTGGATAGTTTATGGCTTGATTTCGCATAAAACAGATTAACTTAATTAGATTTTTGAACACCCCATCATCCGGATACCTGATTATAGAATGAAAACTTCGTAATCGACAGGTCGCCCGATGTTGGGGTATTTTATATCCGGCCGATCGAGTCCTTTCTCAGCCGATCGTATTAGCTTCACTATGTCAAAATCAGACCTGATGAGTTTTGCGAATTCAGATTTCAACCCATAATATTAATACCTCCTGATCCAATAAGATTAAGAATTATTGACATAATGCGCCCAATGCAGGATAGATCAGGATGGGATAACAAAATAAATGTTTTAATCTCGTGATTGCAATTAACCAAATATATTCATCAAGCTAAAAAACACAAATATCGGTCATTTAAGCTCAGTTATTACGGAATAAGTATAGCTAAAGATGCGCTATCAAGCCTTAAAACAATCAAATAACCAAACCAAATTTTCCAGACTTCGCAAATCAGGGCCAGACACCTTTTATCACAAATAACTTACAATTAAAAAAGAGGTCTCCTTGAGCAGCAATTTGTCTATAAACCAAATATAAAAATGTCTACCAGATACAAGCAATGAAATCGACTTGATCAGGTCTGAATTTCCAGACTGGCTTAAAACAACTGATCTTTTCAATATTAGAATTTTGCCGTGTGCAAAGACTCTGATTTTACTAACTAAATATTTCTAATCAATAATTAAAAACTATGTATTTTAATTTACATTCTAAATCACTTCATCTACGAAATGCATCTGGCGGTAAAAAATTCCTGATTATGGGAATCTCTGCCCTTTCGTTGATGATGGCGAGCACGTCTGTTAGCGCAGCCTTCACCTTTAAAAACGAACATCCCTTCATCGAAAAAAGAACAAATAATTTTGACGAAACTGTAAAAGGGAAAATCACCGATGATAAAGGCGAAACACTGGTAGGTGTAATTGTTAAAGTAAAAAACACAACTATAGTTACCACAACAGATGCCAATGGCGCATTTTCGATTACCATTCCTACAGGAACAGCTAATCCGGTTTTGGTGGTTTCTTATGTGGGTTATACCACACAGGAGGTTGCTGTGAACGGACGTGCAAGTATCACCATCCAGATTAAAAGCGCCATTAACGACCTGGAAGAAGTGGTAGTGGTCGGGTACAATACCGTAAAAAAGAGCGATTTAACAGGATCAGTAGTAAGTGTGGGTGCAGCGGAAATCAGATCTAGACCAGTTACCAATGCGTTGCAAGCCATTCAAGGTAAGGCGGCCGGTGTGGATGTTACCTCAAACGAGCGCCCGGGACAAATAGGAAGTATCTTAATTCGTGGTGTACGCTCTTTAGGTGCAAGTAATTCTCCCTTATATGTAGTGGATGGGATTCCATTACAGGCGGGCGGGATCGATGCCATTAACCCAAATGACATTGAGAACATCGATATCTTAAAAGATGCATCAGCTACTGCTATTTACGGTTCACGTGGCGCAAATGGTGTGGTTTTAATTACGACCAAAAAAGGTAAAACAGGAAGATTAACCATGGACTATGTTGGAACGGCTACCATTGAAACGTTAGAAGACAGGAATGAAATGATGAATTCTGGTCAATACATTGAGTTTCGCCGTGATGCTTATCGACGTACGGCATATTTAAATACCATTAATAAAACAAACGTTGTGCCGATATATCCATATCCCATTATTGCCACGCAAGCTGCAGATAGAGAGATTTTCAAACAAGATCCAAATATGCTTGCAAATCTGGATCAGGGATGGTCGAATGGCGTATTTGATGGCAGTTTGGTACCTACAACTGACTGGGGCGATTTAGTAACCAGAACAGGCATTACGCAAGATCATGTTTTAAGCGTAAGTGGCGGTACTGATAAAATTAAAGCTTACGGCTCATTTGGTTATCTAAATCAAAAAGGCACGCAATTGGGTCAGGATTTTGAAAGATACAGTGGAAAACTAAGCGTTGAACTTAATCCGGTAAAATGGTTTAAAATGGGGCTTAATTTAACGGCGACCTATGGTTTACAAAATTATGGCTTTCAGGCAGCAAGTGCTTCTGGTGCTGGCGACATTTACACAGCTGCTCGCGGAATGCTTCCTTTGGCTATCCCATTTGATGCAAACGGTAATCGAATTAATTTGCCGGGTGGCGATATCAACATTCAAAATCCAGTACTTGAAGCAGATTATAATATTAACTTACGTAAAACACTGAGAACTTTAGGTTCTGCCTTTGCCGAAGTGAACCTGCTTAAAGGATTAAAATACCGCATAAACTTCGGTCCCGATTTTTCTAATTTCTACAATGGAAGGTATCAGGATGCGCGTTCGGTAAACCGTGATGCCGGGATCCCAGGATCAAACAACAACTTTGCACAACTGGATCAAAGCAATAGGTTTGCTTATACCCTTGACCATTTATTATACTACGATAAAACACTCGGCAAACATAATTTTGGGGTAACCTTATTACAAAGTTCCTCCTCTTTCAGAAATGAATCATCATCGATGAGGGGAAGCAGAATTAACCTGGCTGCACCATTGTGGTACGGATTAGGAGGCGCAAATATTACTGCACTAGATGCCTTTGACACAAACCTGAGAGAATCTACACTAAATTCTTATATGGCGAGAATAAATTATAGCTTTAATAACAAGTATTTGCTAACTGCTTCCGGCCGTTGGGATGGTGCCTCACAATTAGCTGCTGGTAATAAGTGGGATTTTTTTCCATCTGCTGCTTTCGCGTGGCGAATAGACCAGGAAGACTTCATGAAAGACATCAAGTGGGTAAATTCACTTAAAGCGAGGTTAGGCGTTGGTAGTACAGGAAATTCATCTGTAGATATTGGCAGTACATTAGGGCTTCTACAGCCACTTACTTATACCTTTGGCAGCGCTGCACAAGTGGGCTATGTCGCCTCTGATGCGTCTTTGGCAAATCCAATTTCGTTCCCAAACAAATTGTTAAGCTGGGAGAAAACCTTACAATATAACTTAGGTATTGATTTTAGTTTATTGGCCGGAAGAATCAGCGGTTCCTTAGATCTCTATAAATCTAACACTACAGATTTAATTTTGCTTAAGGACATCAATATTATCAATGGCTACCCAACATCGTATGATAACATAGGCGAAACAAAAAATAAAGGACTAGACCTGACTTTGAGTACCGTTAACGTTAAAACAAAAGATTTCACCTGGGAATCTACCTTGAATTTCTCCACCAGTAAAGATGAAATTGTTAAACTTAACGGTGGTGATATGGTTACAAATCGTTTCTTTATTGGACAAAGAAATGGCGTTGCTTATGACTTTGTAAAAGATGGCATCTGGCAGAACACGCCTGAAGATTTAGCTGAGATTGCAAAATTTAAAACCAATGGTGTAAACTTCAATCCCGGAGATATTAAAGTTAGAGATTTAAACGGCGATTACAGAATTGATGCCAATAACGACCGTCAGGTAATTGGTCATTACAATCCAAGCTGGACTGGTGGATTAACCAACACTTTTGGCTACAAAAATTTCGACTTATCCATCTTCATCGTAGCAAGATATAACTTCCTGATCGAAACCGGTGCAGAAGCATTGCAAGGTCGTTTTGCCCAACGGGTGTTGGATTACTGGACCCCTACAAATCCGACCAACAATTATCCCGCGCCAAATTATGCAAGTGCTGCAGGCGATCAATATAAAAGTTCGATGAACTACCAGGACGGATCTTTTATCAAAATCAGAAACATTTCTCTGGGCTACAATTTTGCAGAAAACATGGCTAAAAAATTAACACTATCCAGATTAAGGGTTTACGCACAAGCCATTAATCCAGGTTTAATCTATTCAAATATTAAATGGATCGATCCGGATTTAGGCGGTTCTACTTTTAACAGAGGTGTTGTATTTGGAATTAACGCAAGCTTTTAACATTCACGCTGATCGTGAAGTAATTATCATTCAATTTTAAATACTTCAGGCAGTTCAAATAATATTGAGATGAAAAAAATTATAAATTTAATATCAGGCGTAGCTTTACTAGGCGGCTTAATGGTTCTACCTACTTCCTGTAAGAAAAGCTTCCTCGATGAAGAAGTGATCAACGCCCGTAATACGTCCGATTTTACCACCACGCTTGGCCTCAACGACCTGGCGGTGGGGATGTATCAAAGTCTAAAATTTCACTTTAATTATACCTGGGCTTATACCAGCACCAATTACGGTGTTGATGAATTTACGGTAGGCGGTGATCGGACTGAGCAAATGTGGAACTCTTACGACGGAACCTTAAACTCATTTAATGCTGATGTTAGAGCCGTTTTCGATAACATGTATACCAACATTAATTCAGCAAACATTCTAATCAAAAATGTACCCATCTATTATGAAGGAGCCGATAAAAATGCCCGCTTAGGCGAAGGTTATTTTATGCGTGCCTTCGATTACTTTAAGTTAGTGAAACAATATGGTGGAGTTCCGTTACAACTAGAATCTTTAGAAGTAATTAAAGAAGAATTTACCAGAAATTCAGCAAAAGAAGTATATGATCAGGTAATTAAAGATTTTACACAAGCTTATGATCTGTTACCCACTACCCCAAGTCAACCCGGTAGAATTACCAAATGGGCAGCCGCTCACTTCTTAGCTAAAGCGTATTTATTTCGTGCAAGCGAACTTTATAATGACTGGAATAGTGACACCAAAACTGCAGATCTTCAAAATGCAGTGAAATATGCTGACCTGGTGATTAATAGCGGAGCGCACACTTTAGCTGCTAACTACAGTGATCTTTGGAATTTTACTACGGTAGACGGACCAAACGAAAACAACAGGGAGGTAATCTTATCGGCACAGTTTTCTAACAACACCGCAACACAGGGCCGTTACGCAAACCAAGTACATTTATATTATCCTTCCATATATCAAACACTTCCCGGTATGGTGCGTGATATTGCTGGTGGACGTGAATTCCAGAGATTGAAAACTACAGATTATGCAATTGATGTTTATGACCGTGTAAACGATTCGAGATTCTGGAAAAGTTTTAAAACGCGTTATATTGCAAATAATGCAAACAACCTGCCTAAATGGACTGCTGCTAATGCGCCTACGCCAGCTCAGGTAAACCAAAATAAATTTACTGTTGGCCAGGAATCAATCCTATACATTGTTAATGACGCTGGCGACAACAGATACACGGGTACCAACATTGGCTTAAGAGCGCCAAGTATGTTTGTAAGGTATTTTGCCGGACAGCCGCAAAGCTATTTAAACGCTCATGGAAATTATGGTGTGAGTCAATATGTGGCTTTATCAAAATTTATAGATGGTTCCAGAAACTTAGTGGCTTCACAATTTGGTCAACGTGATGGGATCTTGGCAAGATTAGGCGAAACTTATTTGATTGCTGCCGAAGCTGCCGGAAGACAAGGTTTATATGGTCAGGCAATTGCCTATCTAAACAAAGTTCGCGATCGTGCTGCTTATAAAGACGGGGAGGATCGTTCTTCTTACGTTGATGGTGGAATATCTTATAAAACCAATCCTGCGGTGACTAATCCTAATGTTTCCTATTCAGATAGAAATACTTATTTCGAATCGAATAATTTACCAGTTACTACTACGAGTACGCTAACGCCAATGCACTTGAACAGCGAAGCTGATATCTTTAATTCAAATAAAGATTTCTATGATAAAATCGGTGCGGTATCTCAAGCTGATAAATTCAATGCTTTCATCTTAAATGAGCGCTCAAGAGAGTTAATGGGCGAGTTAATGAGGTGGGAAGATCTTGCCCGTACTAAGACATTAATTGCAAGAACAGCAGCTTTTAACGGCGAGGCTAAACCTCAGGAAAACAAACATTATTTGAGACCATTACCTCAATCTTTTCTTGATGTAATTAAAATAAATGGCGCTGCTTTATCTCCTGCACAAAAACAGGCCATGCAGAATCCAAACTGGTAAACTCAAAGGTAATTTTTTCAAAGCGCAATTGGTCGAAAGCCAGTTGCGCTTTTTGTTTTAATAATAATTTTCACTTCCATTTTTTCAATCGATTGAAACGATCGTTAATTTCTTTTGTAACAGATCTATGGCATATTTTGCAGGATGGAACAGGATGGCTTTACAGTTAATAAACGGTAAAATCGTAGAAGTATCTAGCCAAATATCCTTCAATAACTATCATTTTTCGGCATTGGCGAAATTAAAAGATCTGCTATCATTTTACGCGGATCATTTTTTATGCATAACGAAGTTGTTCATGCACTAATACATCAAACCAAATGCTAATTATCTTAAAATATACATCTTATCCAAATTGCTAAATGAAAATGCTCAAATTCTTTCTTCTATTATTTTGCGGTCTGATGGCAAGCTATACCCAGGCACAAACGGATAACCCGGTTCGTAAAATATACAACTTTAATCCCGGGTGGAAGTTATTTGTTGGCGATCAGCAAGGTGCAGAATCGGGTGAATTTGATGATTCAAAATGGAAGTCAATTACCCTTCCGCATGCCTGGAATGAAGATGAAGCATTTAAAAAATCAATTGAACAATTGTCTACCGGCATCGCCTGGTACCGCAAACATTTTAAAGTTACAGATGTGCAAGACCGGAAAATTTTCCTGGAATTTGAAGGCATCAGACAAGCTGGAGAGTTTTACCTGAATGGAAAATTCATCGGCAGGCATGAAAACGGTGTTACCGCTTTCGGATTCGATATCAGTAGTTTAATCGACCCTGAAAAAGATAATGTTCTCGCCGTTAGAATCGACAATGCCTGGAACTATAAAGAAAAGGCAACAAACTCCGGCTATCAATGGAGTGATAAAAATTTCAATGCAAATTATGGTGGCATCTCAAAAAACGTCCGTTTGCACGTAACCGGAAAGCTTTACCAAACCTTGCCGCTAAATGCAATTTTAAAAACAACCGGTAATTACATCTATGCCAAAAATTTCAATATTACGGGTAAAAGTGCTGCAATTGTATCCGAATCGGAAGTTAAAAATGAAACCTCCGCGGCTCAAAATGTTAAATATGAAGTCGAAATTAAAGATGCTGATGGGAAAGTGATCAAAACATTTAGTTCCGCAGTACAAAACATTCCGGCAGGCGGCACAACGACACTCAAGGCCGAATCATTGGTTAACGGACTCAACTTCTGGAGCTGGGGATACGGCTATCTGTATACCGTAACTTCACGCTTGCAGGTAAATGAAAAAGTTGTTGATGAGCTGGCGACGAAAACCGGTTTCAGAAAAGGTGAATTCAAAAATGGCATGGTTTATTTGAACGACCGTGTATTAATGATGAAAGGATATGCACAACGTACCAGTAATGAGTGGCCAGCCATCGGTTTATCAGTACCCGCCTGGTTAAGCGATTACAGCAACGGACTGATGGTGGAAAGCAATGCGAATTTGGTACGATGGATGCATATTTCACCCTGGAAACAGGATGTAGAATCGTGCGACAGAGTAGGTTTAATTCAGGCGATGCCCGCCGGTGATGCTGAAAAAGATGTAACAGGCGTACGCTGGGATCAGCGGAAAGCTGTGATGACGGATGCTATTATCTACAATAGAAATAATCCAAGTATACTTTTTTATGAGTGTGGAAACGAATCCATCAGCGCTGCACACATGGAAGAAATGAAAGCCATCCGGGATCAGTTTGATCTGCATGGCGGAAGAGCCATAGGTTCAAGGGAAATGCTGGATATTCCTGCGGCAGAGTATGGCGGCGAAATGTTATACATTAATAAAAGTGCAACCAAACCGCTATGGTCTATGGAATATGCCAGAGATGAAGGATTGAGAAAATACTGGGATGAGTTCTCCCCTCCTTTTCATAAAGACGGTGCTGGGCCACTTTATAAAGGAGCCGATGCAAGCGTTTATAATCGGAATCAGGATACACATGCCATTGAAAACGTAATCCGATGGAACGAATATTATAAAGAAAGACCAGGAACCGGAACCCGCGTGAGCTCGGGCGGCGTAAATATTATTTTTTCTGATTCAAATACCCATTATCGTGGTGAAGAAAACTACCGCCGCAGTGGTGAAGTAGATGCGATGAGAATCCCTAAAGATGCTTTTTTCGCCCATCAGGTAATGTGGAATGGCTGGGTGGATGCAAAAAAGACAGGTATTCATATCATCGGTCACTGGAATTACAATGCGGGGACAAAAAAGAATATTTATGTAGTGGCTTCTGGAGATAAAACTGAACTATTCTTAAATGGAAAGTCGCTCGGTTTCGGCATCAAAAGCGATGGATTCCTTTACACCTTTAAAGATGTGGCTTATCAGGCAGGAATGCTAAAAGCGATTTCTTATGATTCTAAAAACAACAAACTGGCAAAGATGCAAATCAAAACTTCGGGCCAGCCAGTTGCATTAAAACTCACTCCAATCCAAAACCCTACTGGTTTTAAGGCAGACGGTGCGGACCTGGCGCTGGTACAAGTAGAAGTAGTTGATGCCATGGGAGCGCGTTGTCCTATTGCTTTAAATATGATTAATTTCGAAATTACCGGCCCGGGTGAGTGGCGCGGTGGTATTGCGCAAGGGCCGGATAATTACATATTATCTAAACAACTGCCAGTAGAGGGTGGCGTAAACCGGGTGCTGATCAGATCAACTACAAATGCAGGAAAAATCAACATCACCGCGAAGGCCGATGGATTGCAGCAGGCAGCGATTGTCTTGGAAACATTACCGGTTCGGGTTTTAAACGGATTATCTACTCAACTCCCGGCAGATGGTTTAAAGCCGGGCTTAAAACGAGGCGCTACACCTGCCGAACAGACTTACCAGGTGACTAGAAAAGCGGTAAAAATTGTGAATGCTACGGCTGGTGCCAATGGCGATAAAACCAGATTTAGCTATGATGATAACGAATTAAGCGACTGGGTTAACGATGGAAACATCAATACTGCCTGGATTAAATATGAACTGGAAAAAGCCAGCACGGTTACACAGGTGGAACTCAAAGTGAATGGCTTCAGAACTAAAATATACCCCATCCGGATTTTGGTTGATGGCAGGGAAGTTTTCAAGGGAAATACCGTACCTGGTTTAGGTTATTTTACGGCCATTTGTAAGCCAACAAAAGGTAAAACGGTAACGGTACAGTTGTTAAATTCGGGCGAAGCTACCGCTGAAAGCGAAAAAATTGGGGTAGAAGTGAATGGCAAAAAATTAGATGATGGTATTGAAAGGGCCGAAACAAAATCCAAAGGTGGCTTAAGTATCATCGAAGCAGAAATTTACGAATCTAAATAACAGTACAAATTGAATACTATTTATCCATAGTTATGACCAATCATATTAAACTTGCTGTTGTATTACTGCTCTGCTTTGGAACAGCAAATAGCAGTTTTGCTCAAAATAAAGCAGATCTTAAAATCAACTTCGACCGTAAAATTGGCACAATGAAACCCATTTGGGCATGGTTTGGCTACGACGAACCGAATTATACCTATATGAAGGACGGGCAGAAACTATTAACTGATCTTTCTCGATTAAGTCCTGTGCCGGTTTACGTACGGACGCATAATTTGTTAACTTCCGGCGATGGTACACCGGCGCTGAAATGGGGTTCAACAAATGCCTATACAGAAGATGCAAATGGCAATCCGGTTTACAACTGGACCATCGTTGACCGGATTTTCGACACCTACGTAAAACGTGGAATGAAACCTTTGGCACAAATCGGCTTTATGCCAGAAGCTTTATCCATCAAGCCCCAACCCTATCAGCACAAATGGAAGCCGGGTACTCGTTATGAGGAAATTTTAACAGGCTGGGCTTATCCTCCAAAAGATTACAAAAAATGGGGGAACCTGGTATACGAGTGGGTAAAACATTGCGTTGCAAGATACGGCCAAAAAGAAGTAGAAAGCTGGTATTGGGAGGTTTGGAATGAAGCTGATGGTGCTTATTGGAAAGGTACGCAGGCAGAGTTTTTCAAATTATATGACTACGCAGCCGATGGCTTGAAAAGGGCATTACCCGGCGCAAAAATCGGCGGTGCAAATGTAACCGGAGGTGGAAGCAAATACCTGGATGCTTTTCTAAAACACTGCCTCACAGATACCAATTACGTCACCGGCAAAATCGGTTCTCCGTTAGATGCTGTTTTGTTTCATGCGAAGGGTTCGCCCAAAGTGGTAAACAATGTGGTGGTAATGAACCTTCGCACCGAACTCCGCAATGTAGAATCGAACTATAAAGTCATCAACAAATATCCTCAACTCAAAAACATTCCGGTAATCATTGGTGAATTTGATCCGGAAGGTTGTGCCGCCTGTGGCATGTCTACCAACCCGGAAAATGCCTACCGTAATGGCACCATGTATTCGAGTTATACGGCTGCATCTTTTGCAAGGCTTTACGAATTGACAGATCTATATAAAATCAATCTGTTAGGCGCCGTGAGCTGGTCGTTCGAATTTGAGAACCAGCCCTGGTTTGCAGGATTCAGAGATCTGGCAACAAATGGCATTAACAAACCCGTTTTGAATGTCTTCAAAATGTTAGGCATGATGAAGGGTAACAGGGTGAAAGTAGAAAGCAGCCACATGTATTCACTAAAAACGGTATTAGATTCCAGCATTAGAAAAGCCACTCCAGATGTCGGCGTAATTGCGGCAACTGATCAACAAACGGCCACTGTTCTGGTTTGGAATTACCATGATGAAGACAAAAAAGGACCTGTGGATTCGGTTTCTGTATATCTGACTGGCTTAAACAAAAAAACGGTAACAGTTACCCAATACCGCATTGATGATGAATACAGTAATTCTTATGAGGCCTGGAAAAAAATGGGATCGCCAAAGATGCCAACTGCAGTTCAGATCTCACAACTGGCAAAATCGAGCGATTTAAAAACCATCGGCAAACCTGTAAAACATAACAGTGGCGATGGTCCGTTTAAATTCGCATTACCCAGACAAGGCGTTTCCCTATTGAGTATAAAATGAAAAGTGAAAGAATAAATTTGATTTACAAAAATACCTTCGCCGCCTGCCCGATGCTTTTTGCCATGCTGTTTCTTTTTACCGAAAATGCATTTGCGCAGAACATCAATATTAAAAACGATTCTTTCTGGAATACACAGGATGGTCAGCCGGTTAACAGCCAGGGCGGTGGGATTTTCAAGTTCGAAGACCCAAAAACAGGCATCAAAAAGTACTATTGGTATGGCGTTCATTATGCAGAGGCTGATCTTTATCGAAATGATCCGTCAGTTACGCAACCGAATGCTACTTTTGAATCGGTAACCTGCTATAGCGCTACCGACCTTATCAACTGGAAAAAAGAAGGCAATGTGCTTACAAAAGCAGAGACTAATAAATCTGGAAAAACCTGGGTTGGCCGTTTAGGTGTAGCCTATGTTAAGGAACTAAACAAATATGCCATGTTTGTTCAGCACGGCAACCAGGTGCTCATCACCGTATCCGATTCGCCTGCCGGCCCCTTTGCCTGGCACCAGCGGATTAATATGGAGCCCATGATTGGCACTTCAAATACCGGAGATCAAACCGTTTTTACAGATGAAGATACCGGCAAATCTTATCTGGTATATTCCTACGGCAGGGGACGAAACAAAATTTATGTTTCAGAAATCGGTGTAAAGGCTGGAAAGGTAGACCTGCTGGATTGCAAACAAATTTTTCAGGGCGAAAGCCGGGAAGGAAATTGCATGTTCAAATACCAGGGAAAATATTACATGTACGCATCAAATATTTATGGCTGGGATGGCTCCTTGGCTTATTATTTAGTAGCTGATGATGTACGCGGCCCTTTCCTTCCAACAAATAAAATGCTGGTAACCAATGGAAGTGAGGCAGACTATGCACACATCTCTCAAACCGGATTTTTTGTAAATGTAAAAGGAACGGAAACCGAAACGGTAATTTATTGTGGCGATCGCTGGTCTGACTTTGCTGGAAATGGCCTGGGCTACAACCAGTGGTGTCCGCTTTCCTTTAATGGTTCAACGCCATATTTTAATTCGCTTCATTCATGGAACTTAAATGCCATTACCGGAAAATGGACAGTCGCTGCCAATAATAATTATGTTAAAAACGGCAGTTTTGAAGCCGATCGGAAACGGATTCCAAGTGTGATAAAACCGGTACAAACCACCTTAACTGGTTGGGAAACAAAAATTACAAAAGGCAATCAGGTTAGTTTAGATAGTACTTCATCACCAGATTTAAACCATTTTAATACCATACTTGAAAGAAAAATAGTAGTCGGCGAAAAAAGTTTAAACATCAGTGATCAGATTGCGTTTGAACGCAAAGTTTCGCAGGTTATCTCTTCCTCTCCTTATGTTAAGTTACCGGATGGTAATTACACCTTTACGGCCAAAATAAAAAACAGCAAAGGCTTCAAAGTCTTGGCAATGTATGCTTTAAGTGGAAATAAGCAAGCGAAATACCCCATCACAGGTGAAAATAAGGAATGGAAAACCATTTCAACCAAGATTACCGTTAAAGGAGGCAAGGTTGAAATTGGATTTATCGCCAGTGGAGAAGCCAATGCTTTTTGCCTGGTTGATGATGTATCCCTGGTGAAAATGAAATAGTAAATTTGAAATGAATAGTAAATACACTGAATGACTTATTGTAAATCTCAAGCGGTGAAGATCTCAAACATCGTATTATTAGCCCTTGCCTTTGCATTCTCTTACCAACTATCATATGCACAACAATCCGGTAAAACAGATGCTATCTATTCAGGTTTACCCTGGTATGATCAGCATGGAAATGTAGTTAGTGCACATGGTGGCAACATCATTAAAGAGAAGAATTTATTTTATCTTTTTGGCGAAGCCCATACCGATACCAGTAACGCTTTTGCTGGCTTCAATTGTTACTCTTCAAAAGATCTTAACAACTGGGAGTTTGAGAGAATTGCCTTGCCGGTTCAATTAAGCGGAAAGCTTGGACCAAACCGGGTTGGAGAAAGGCCGAAAGTAATGAAAAACCTAAAAACAGGTGAATTTATCATGTATATGCACGTAGACACACTTGGTTACCAGGATCAGTTTGTGGGTTATGCGGTTTCCAAAAAAGTAACGGGCCCGTACCAATTTAAAGGCGCATTGCTATATCATGGCATGCCGATAAAAAAGTGGGATATGGGCACTTTCCAGGATGATGACGGCAAAGGTTATTTGCTTACCCACGGTGGTGTTATTCATCAGCTCAGCGATGATTATAAATCTATCATTGCAGAAACCAACAAACAGATTATCTCAGGTTTTGAATCTCCCACGCTTTTCAGAAAAGGTGATACTTATTATTTTATCGGTTCTCATTTAACCTCTTGGGAGAAAAACGATAACTACTACTATACAGCAAAATCATTATCAGGGCCATGGGTTTATGGCGGATTACTTACACCAAAAGATCAGCTTACCTGGAACTCGCAAACCACATTTGTATTGAAAATTGCGGGCAGCAAAGATACAACTTACCTGTTTATGGGCGACCGATGGTCTTATCCGCGTCAGCTTTCTGCTGCAACTTACGTTTGGCAACCTGTTAAATTTTATGGGGATTCGATCTCACTTCCAAAGTATTTAGATGCCTGGACGATAGACCCAAAAACCGGCCTGGCTGTTGAAAAGAATATCAAGTATCGTGTAATTGAGCGTAATGACAAACAGCTTCAATACGCTGGAGATTGGGATAAATCAGTAATAGAAGCTGATCTGGTAAGTCGGTCGCAAGCTGTAAACGCATCCTGCAGTTTTACATTCAATGGCACCCAAATTGGATTGCAAACGGTAGTACGACCAGACAACGGTTACGCCAGCATTGTTCTAACTGATAAAAAAGGGAAAATACGGATAAAAAACCTGGTCGATATGTATGCGAAAACTTCTGCTTCGAGGCTGGTTTTTTTAAGTCCTGTTTTGCCAAAAGGTGAATATAAATTAACAATTTCCACTGCCGGCGAGCGACCAAATTGGTCTGACAAGAAAAAAACAAAGTACGGTAGCACTGCCAATAATATCACCATCTCTAAACTGATCATCAAAGAATAATATTAATATGCATTTTAAGAAATTCATTACCATCATTGCCGTATTCGCCCTTGCCCTTCCCTGCCCTGTTTTCGCAGATTTTGCTTTTAAAAAAGACACCAATGTAAATATTGCCATTTCAGCCAAAGAAGCAGCTGTGGTAAACACCGCCTTAGAAATTTTCGGCCGGGATTATAACGCTGTGTTTGCCGGAAAAGTTAATATCAGCGGCAATGCCCAAATCTTCATCGGCACCCTGGGTAATGGTTCTGAGGCTGAAAAAGGCATCGATTTGAACTTTATTCGAGATCTAAAACTTCATCAGGAAGGCTATGTAATCCAGGTAAAGAACGATAAAGTTTATATTTTAGGAAGCGATAAACGTGGAACGGCGTATGGGATTCTGGAACTATCCAGACGTATCGGTGTGTCGCCCTGGGAATGGTGGGCAGATTCTGCTATCGAAAAACAAAATAAAGTAGTGCTTAAAAATGGTTTCAGTTTGTTTGAACATCCATCAGTAGTCCATAGGGGAATTTTTATTAATGATGAAGATTGGGGTTTAACACCCTGGAGTTACCTCACCAACGAGCCTTCTAAAATTAAAGGCCAAATCGGGCCGAAAACAAGTGCCAGGATCTTTGAATTGCTGCTGCGCCTCCGTGCAAACACCTACTGGCCAGCCATGCACGAGGTTTCGGTTGCTTTTTACCAAACGCCTGGCAATAAAGAAATGGCTGACAAATATGGCATTGTGATGGGCGCCTCTCATTGTGAACCGATGATGCGAAATGCAAATACCGAATGGAAAATTGATGGTAAAGGGAATTATGATTTCGTTAATAACCGTAAAAATGTGCTTAATTTTTGGCAGGATCGCGTAACGCAACTTCAAAACTCTGACAATCTTTATACACTCGGCATCAGAGGCGTACACGATGGTAAAATGCAGGGCGCCAATACCTTGCAAGAACAGAAAGATGCGCTGGTAAATGTACTGAAAGATCAGCGTGAAATGATTAAGAATACACTAAACAGCAATCCTGAAAAGGTGTCTCAGGTTTTTATCCCTTATAAAGAAGTGCTGGAGGTGTATAATATGGGCTTGAAAGTTCCCGATGATGTGACCTTATTATGGTGCGACGATAATTATGGTTATATCCGGCATTTTCCAAATGAAACGGAGCGAAAACGTAAAGGTGGTAACGGTGTATATTACCACATTTCATACTGGGGTCGTCCGCATGATTACCTATGGCTGGCCACCAATCACCCAGCACAAATTTATACACAGATGAAAATGGCCTACGATAAGGGCGCAAAAGACATCTGGATGCTCAATGTTGGCGATATTAAGCCTGCCGAATACCTCACAGAGTTGTTTTTAGATATGGCCTGGGATATTAACAAGATTGATAATAGCAAAGAAGGTTTAGACCGGCATTTAGAAAATTGGCTGAGCCGCGAATTCGGTGCCAAAAATGCACCTGCCTCACGCGCAGTAATGAATGAGTATTATCGCCTTGCCTATATCCGGAAACCTGAATTTATGGCCAATACACGAACTGAAGAAAAGGATCCAAAATTTAAGGAGGTTGCAGATTTGCCTTGGAACGAGCAGGAAATTAAGGCTCGCATCAAAGCCTATGATCTATTGGCAAGTAAAGTAATTGAGCTTTCTAAGTCTATTTCGCCAGAGAAACTGGATGCCTGGTTTCAGCTGGTGGAATACCCGGTGAGGGGCGCCGCAGAAATGAATAAAAAGCACTTATATGCAGAGTTAGCCAGACATGGCTTAGCCGAATGGGCGAAAAGTGATGAGGCCTATGATGCCATTCAGGAATTGACAGTCCGATATAATTCGCTGGGTAAGGGGAAATGGAAAAATATGATGAGTGCCCAACCACGGGATTTAGCGGTTTTTCAGAAAGTGGAGCATACCGAATCAAAAGTACCACTACATTTATTCAAAATGCCATTAGCAGTTGCTGATGGTTCTGCATATTCATCTTTTAAAGGTACAAAACCAGCCGCACATGGCTTGGGATACAATAGCGGTGCAGTGAGCCTGAAAAAAGGAGATCTGGTATCTTATCATTTTAGAAACCTAAGTGCGGATTCTGTTAATATTGAAGTAGCCCTTGCCCCGAATCATCCCGTAGATGGAAAATCGATTCGTTATGAAATTTTCCTCGACGGCGCACTTTTGCAGGTTGTGGATTTTCATACGGTAGACCGAAATGAAGAATGGAAGGAAAATGTACTGAGAAACCAGGCGATAAGAATAACGAAAACGAAGTTATTGAAAAAAAAGGGCCTGCATATATTTTCAATTAAAGCTTTGGATGAGGGTGTGGTGCTCGACCAGCTTAAGGTTTGGAAAGCGGAAAGACTAAAGTAAATTTTTTTTCCGCTTTGATGAAGTAAAAAAAGCGATAAAACCGCGTGGATATATTGCACTCGTTAAAACGAACGCAAGCAAGTAGGGTTCGCGCTCGTTTCCGAACGAGTGCGGAATATCTCTTCGTCTATGACGAAGTAAAATGCAATAAAATCGCTGTAGAATACTGCACTCATTAAAAACTAGCGCAAGCGAGGAAGCAGAAAACCAAAGCTAAAAGCAAAGAGCAGACGGTAGACGAGCAACGCATAACGATACCCCTTCTAGCTACTTCGTAACTTCCAAAGGCTTACCGTTCACCACCACATTTTCGAACTTCACATCTGAATACTTATTTATGAGCACAGGTTTTGCTGTAGTTACATCAATGTTTTTAAAAGTAAAATTAGATAACTGATCTGACGGATTCCCCTGCATTTCGCCGAATTTAGTGCCCGTTACTTTAATATTCGATATCGTAATATTTTTAATTATGCCGAAGGGTTTCTCAGCGCTGCCTGCAAGGTTAAAGAACTGGCTCCATGGATTTAAATCGATCACGGCACCGCTACTTCCGGTAATATTGTCTACAGTAATATTCTCGAACAATTGGAAGGTATCGCCACGCATTTTAAATTTCAAAATCGGACAAGTATTATTCACCACGCAATTTCTCATAGTGATGTTTTTTGCATGAATACTTTCACTTCCAAGTGTAAGTGTAGCATGGGCCTGACCGAAAGTACAGTTTTCAATCAGCACATCTTCTACAATACCGTTTTGTGGCAATTTATGCGCTGTTGGCCCCTTTCCACCCTTAATCACAATCGCATCATCATTTACAGAAATATAGCAGTTCCGCACCATAACCCGTTTACAAACATCAATATCTATTCCGTCAGTACTTGGAGCTTTCACCGGTTTAAATGGCGAACGGATATCAACCTTTTCAATAAGCACATCATTACACTGGTATAAATGGGTAGTCCAGAAACCTGCATTCCGGAGTTTTACATTCTGAATATTTACGCCATTACTTCCCCAGATAAAGATTAATCTTGGTCTGCTCACCTCCAGATTAGTGCTTTCCTTTCCTATTTTTTTCATCGCCTCGCGATGAGCCCAAAAGCCCTTCCAAAATTTTAAGCCATTGCCATCAATCGCTCCCGGACCACTAATGCTAAAACCATCAACCTGGTAAGCATTCACCAGCGCCGCATAATATTTTAAACTTTGCCCTTCCATACGGGATGGGATAAACGGGTAATCTTTAATCTCATCAGACCCCTTTAGCACTGCCCCATCCCGAAGCACTAAACTTGTTTTCTTTTTAAAAAACAATGCTCCGCTCAAATAGGTACCTTTTGGAACCACGATCGTTCCTCCCCCTTTTGCAAAAACTTTATCAATTATTTTCTGAATGGCTTTAGTCTGAAGAATTGTACTATCGTTTTTAACACCGAATTTAGTAATATCGTATTCCTGCGCATTCGCAGTGTAAAAAAAAGCAAGAATCAGAAAAAGTGCAAGTATTTGTTTCATAGGTTTGAGGGTACAGATTTGGCTTTTGGCTCAATTAATTTCAAAAAAAATAAATGATGAAGCATAAAAGCTGTTTGTAGTGCGTGAGGATATTTGGTAATAGACGAATATCAATTCCGTCCGTTTCAAAGATCAGCAATGTGAGTTTTAAATGCATCCTGTGGTATCCTGCAATATTGGCTACTTCTCGAGAACCAAATAAATGGTCTTCACCCCTCTTGATGCCTTTTTATTGGGGCCATAGTTCAAAAAAGCCTGATCAGTAATGATTGATGAAATGCTCATGTATTGATCCGTTTGAGATTCAATTTTCCATTCGGTTTGGGCGGCAACATTGGTGTTATCAATTAACAAAAAAACTCCATCCATCTTATTTACTACTTTATAACCAGAGGTGATGACATCTGCTCTTAAATCATAGCTCACTTTAATCTGCGATTGATCAAACGTCCAATAGGTCCTAATTGCATCGGCTATGCCATGCGAAACTATTTGTCCTGCAGCGTCGTACAATACCAATTCGTAACCTCCAGTCGACCACTTCCCTGTTACGGATGCAGAAGCACTTTCGTTAATCTTATCTTTTTTACAAGAAATAAAGAGCGCAATTATCAGCAAAAAGAGGAGATATTTTTTCATTTCGTTAATTTAAGCGAATTAAATTTAAAAATAAACCTTTAATTTACAAGGCTATAAGCTTTTTTTTACTTAAAAAAAAGCTTATAGCCTTTTCATCAGATAAAAGCTCTTTAAAAATTTTACTTCCATTCAAATGGTAAATACCAGTTGTCTGGATTCATCAGCTTTGCTCTTGCAGCGGCTGCATTTGGGTCTCCGTCTTTTAACAATTTCTGGTAAACCCTTTCGGCAAGGAAGGCCGGGTTATTTTGTCTCCGTGCGATCCGCAGCAAATCCGGCCAGCGGTTTCCTTCAAAGGCCAGTTCTAAAGCAGCCTCATCAATCAGTTTGCCTTCCAGGCCAATTACATCGGTTTGAAAACTCACATTTAAAGCGGTTACGCCTGCCCGGTTTCTAATCCCGGTATTCCGGTACCATGCACTTCTGTAATCGCCATTAAATCTTGCATCGAAGTTGAAGGGATAACCATAGGGCGATGCCATGGTATTAATCTCTTCGAAAGAAACCGGTGCAGCAGCTCCGGCAGCAGTTCTGGTACCTACGTAAAAGGTATTTGCAATTCCTATATTAAGAAATGCCCAACCCAATTTCCCTTTTCCATCACGGTTAGCGGCTTCAGACATTCTCAAATGCAATAAAGCTGCACGATAAATGCCCCATTTACCACCTTTATTTAAATTAGAAACCGGGATTAGATTATCCGTTAACTTGGTAATTGCTGGTCCGGAGGTAGTGGTTTCATACGATAAACGTCCACGTGCATCATAAGGAATGCCGTTATACTGTCTTTGTGCATTCCAGTTATCTATCGCGGCATTCGAAGGCTTAATCAAATATTTACCATAAAGCGGTGAACAGAATTCGATCATCGGGTTCCCGGGTTTGAAACCAGAACTATAAGGAATCCCCCATAAAAACTCCATGTTCCATACGTTGCCGGTATTTGGAGAACTGAACATTGTTTTCCAACCCTGATCATAAAGCAGGGTGCTTTCATCCTGAGATCTTGCATACCTAACCGATTGATCATTATATGCAGAATTAAGATAATAGCCAATTTTATAAGCATCGTATGCGAAGTTGATATTGGTATTATCGTTTTCTACATTCATAATTTTATGGTAATTTTCTGCAGCCTTTACATAATTGTTGTTCCACAAATACAAATCGCCCAATACAAAAGGTTTGCAAATAAATATTTTCTGGGTGTTATTTCCATCAATGGTAATTACCAGAGGATTACCTGATGGATAGGCATAAACTTCTTTGTATGGTAACTTTTCGGTAAAGTCAATTAATCGTGTTAACAGCTCTTCGAAAGGAATGCGGGGATAATTACTGAGGTTTTTAATATCATCTACATTTTCGATTGGCGCTGTAATGTAGGGAACGCTACCATATTGAATCCCCAATTGCAGGTAAATCCAGCTGCGCAAAGCGCCCACATCAGCATAATGTTTGTTATAATCATCCACACTCATGCGGAAATTATCAGCCATTATTTTAAAATTTTTAAGGATATCGTTACAGTTTAAAATCACCTTGTAGTAAGGTCTGGGATCGATATACGGATTGTCTTTTGTAATGGTATGATTCGCCAGCTGCTTTAAATAGGGATCTGCATTTGCGGTTACATCCACTAAATCTGCCCGCAATTCATTCTGTAAAATATATGTTTTTTCCAGACTCAGAAACTGACCATAAAGACCTATTACAGCTGCATCGGCATCTGCCACATTGCGGTAGGCATTACTAATGTCGAGCTTATCTTCGGGTACTTCATCTGTTATTTTCTTGCAAGACCATAAACTTGTTGCAAGTATGGCTACTGTAAATATGGCGACAACTTTTTTATTAAAATCCATCTTCATCGTTTTATCTATTATCAATTATAAACCAATTCTTACCCCTAATTGCACCGATCTAAACTGCGGCTCCAGTGTGGTATCAACACCTTGGGTAAAAATACTTCCATTGGCACTAAACTCCGGATCGTAGCCTAAATAGTTGGTAAAAGTCAGCAGGTTATTTCCCGTAGCATAAATTCTTGCGTACTTAATCGCCTTTGTTTTTAACGGCACATTATAGGTGAGATTTACCGAACGAAGGCGCAGGTAAGAACCATCTTCGACCCAGCGATCTGAGAATTGCACATTGCCCATAGGGTCGCCAAAACTTGCTTTAGGCACGTTTGTTACCTGCCCTTCCCCTTTCCAGCGGTTTCTGATGATGTTGGATTGGTTGTAGTAGGCATCGCCAGATTCGAGCACCGAACGGGTGTAATTGTAAACATCATTACCCAATACAAACGAGACTAAAACATCTAACGACCAGTTTTTATATCCGAAAGTGTTGTTGAAGCTTCCAAAAAGATCAGGATTTGGATTTCCAATTACCACACGATCTGCACCGTTGATGATTTTATCACCGTTGGTATCTACAAACCGCATATCGCCGCCTTTAAAGGGAAGCGTAACGCCAGCGCTGTTTACAATTGATAATCCTGCGGCAGTAGCTTCAGCATCTGTAGCATACACACCGTTCGTTCTTTGTCCGTAAAATAAGTTAGCTGCCTGGCCAACCCGGGTAATATAAGTTCCATCTGCGTAAGTGGTTAAAATATCATTTCCGCCGGGTAAACTTTGTATTTTATTTTTATAGGTACCGAGGTTAATACCTAAATCCCATTTAAATGTTTTATTCAGAATACGGCCGTTTAACGCGAAATCAAGACCTGAAGTTTTCATCCCGCCCTGGTTATCGATATAAGAATCGATGCCGCCAATAGAAGTTACCGGAATATAGGTAAGCATTTTGCTGGTGATATGCACGTAATAATCAAGACTTAAGTTTAAACGTTCGTTAAAAAATGATGCATCTGCACCGGTATTAAACTTAGCTACCTGCTCCCATTGGATGTTAGGATTGGCAATATTTCCACGAACCAGCCCTTGTAAACCCAATAGATTTTGAGAAACGTAATATTGCCTGTTGTTGTAATTACCGATATCATCGTTCCCAACCAAACCATAACTCATGCGTAACTTTAATAAGCCAACCTCTTTATAACCTTTCATAAAATCTTCTGAAGAGACCAGCCAGGCACCACTTATGGCGGGTAACAAAGCCGTTCTGCCGCCAACAATACTTAAATCGCCTTTAGTATAACTAATGGTAGAAGCACCATCTCTTCTGCCGAAGCGGGAAGAAGCATCTACAGCCAATGCGAAATTTAAGTAGTATTTATCCTTGTAATTATAATCGGTAGTCAAGTAAGTGTTTAACGAATTCCAGTTGCCGATGTCACCACCGAAGAACCGTAATGCGGCATTACTGTTCCCGATACTAATCAATACATCGGTTGCAGAATTGTAGCCAATGGCGAAATCCTGCTCGCTCGAATTCTGCGAGTAACGCGAACCGAGTTTCACATTTAAATGATGATTCTTGCCAAAAGTTTTGTTGTACGCAAAGCGAAGGTCATTAAACACATTCGAATACCGGATGACCTGAGAACCCAATTTGCTATCGCCGATGCTATTATCCAAAACTTCATCTGTAACACCTTTTCTGGGGATGAATAACGTTTCCTGCGTTTTATCGTAAGCAAGACCTGTTAAATTGGAAAGCGTGATACTTTTAGATAATTGATAATTAAAGTTAATATTTCCGAAGATTCGATAGGCTTTTTTCTGGTTTAATCCTTTTTCAATTAATGCCCTCGGATTACTTACCCCCAAAATATCTGCATCGGCTAAGTTTGGCGAAACGGCTCCGGTAGAACTGATTTCGTTCCTCGTCAGAAAAGGCGCTTTAACCAGTGATAGAAAAATTGGATTGGTACGTGGCGCAATACCCTGATCTTTTAGTGCCTGTTCGGTATAAGTGAAAGAAAGATTGGTATTGGCCTGAAATTTTTTAGTCAGGTTTAAATCACTGTTGAAACGCATGTGATAGTTAACATTGTTGGTAGAATCGATAATGCCTTTATCTTTCGCATAACCTGCCGACAATGCATACTTCGCAATGTTATCGCCACCGCTTACTTTTAAGAAATAATTCTGATCAAAACTGCGTTTGAAAACCTCTTTTTGCCAATCGGTATTTTGATGGTAAACCGGATAAGAAGGGTTGGTAGCCACATTTTGATCATCATTCATATAAGGCAGCGCAGCAATTGCACTACTGCTTAAACCCTGACTTTGCAATACATCAGAAAGGTAAGTTCTGAAATCGCCACTGTTCATTACGGAAAGCTTCCGCGGAACCAGATTCATACTGCTATAAGCGGAGAAATCAATTTGTGTGGCCAAATCCTGTGCATGGTTGGTGGTAATTACCATTACGCCATTTGCAGCTTTTGTACCATACACGGTTGCAGCCGCAGCATCTTTAATTAAAGTAATGCTTTCGATATCTCTCACATCAATAAATTGAAGCGGGTTATTGCGATGCCCTGCGGTAAGTGAAGTTCCATAAGAATTGGCATCGTAGATCATTCCATCTACCACATAAAGTGGCTGATTGGTGCCATACAGCGAAGTAAAACCACGCACAAAAAGATCTGCGCCAATGCCTGGTGTACCAGATCTTCTGATGGAATTTACCCCGGCCATCCTGCCTTGCAAATAGCCATCTAATGTTTCGCCATTGGTGCTCCAGGCACCTTTAGGATTAGCAGTTGAAATAGCTGAAGAGGTACGGGCCAGGTTTTGTGTACCTGAAGGTAGCACGACCTCCGTAAATAAGGAGTTATAATCTGTAGGATATATTTTAATTACAGCCATTTTCCCGGCATGAACCGCCAGCAGCTTGGTATGGTAACCTGTATTGCTGATTAAAATGGTCGAATTTAAGTTAGGAACAATGATAGAGAACCGTCCTTTATCATCGGTTAAAGCGCCGGAAAAATCGGTAACGGTAAGTTTTGCCCCAACAATAACTTTATTGGTATAGCCATCTACAACGGTACCGGTAATTTTTTGGCCAACCAGTTTTTTCTGTCGTATTTTAACAGTTGTGGTATCGGTACTGTATTCGCTGGAGTCTGTAGCAATCGTATCGGTTTGCTGTGCCATTGCGGCAGCAGCATATATTAAACCGAATAAGGCCAATGATAATCCTCTTTTTATAATGGTAAAATGATCCATAGTCAATTTTATTTCAGAATTATTTGGTTAAGGAAGAATAGGTTCGAATCTCAAATAATCCAATATGAGCGTATTAACGTTTACTGATGTGCTGTTTGCAGCCGTAAGTCTTAAATCTAAAAGGCCGTATTGCTTGGGTGAATAATCGCCTAAATAAACTTCATTATAATTTAATGGATTAACCGTTTGGGTAGCGAAAAGATCATAAACCGGTGCATCAATGGTAGAAGTAAGCGGATTCAAAATGAAATATCGCTGGGTGAAGGCCGCAACCTGTGCATCACCGGTGTTACCTGCAATGGCCCTGGCGTAGACTTTGTATTTAACCAGTGGTACGCTGCTGCTTAGGTATCGGATGTAGTTTTCGGCAACACCATGGTTATACACCTCAATATCTTTGTATTGGATGCCCTTATCATCAAGTTTTAACCGGTAAAAAGTATTGGCAGTTCTGATCGCCCTGAAAGATGATGGATTTTCACCTTCAATTTTAAAACCCGACACTTTATCTTTCAGCCTGAATGGCAGCGCACTCATCACATATACCATTCCGTTACTGGCACGGTAAGATTTTACTATTGCAGATTTTGAGATTGGAATTTTAACTCCCCGCAGTGATAACAAGGTATCGGGCAATTGATCTGGCGTAAACAAACCTTTTACCGTTAAATCGCGCACCAGTGCAAATTTATCAGAAAACGAAAAATACGGCGTAAGCTTGGCGGCCTCACTATTAAAAGCCCCGTCCTGCAACATAAAGAATGTGTATTGCTGGTTTTCTACCCGTAGATCTGCAACATTAGTCCAATAGGCATTTCTCGAAACTGTTGGCGGGTTTGGTGCAAAGATTGGTGCACCAAGATTATCGTAACCGATAATTGTAGCGTTGGCAGAGTCTATAACCTGGGCCGTAATGGTACTGATGTAAGCCGTCTGCGCTGCGGCATCGGTACTGCCCAACATATATTCCCAGATATTTAACCTGCTGGGTACCGCTTGATTAATGGAATAAACTACGCCGTTTTTTACGAATGCACCTTTACCCGCAACCGTAGCATCTTCAAATTTATTGCCGATAATGGTAGCATATTTTTTATTAATCAGGGCTACTTTTAACGTATCGTTTGCGGTTTGGGGGCCCGTTACTGTAGTTAAAGCAATGTGGTTTGCCACAAATTCTTTTAGCTTCGCCGGATCAGCAACAATGGCGGCATCTAAACCTGCAAGCGCATCATTTGTGGGTGCCCATACCGAATAGTTTTGTGATGAACTCAGCAGCTGATCATAACCTGTGCTGCGAACGTACTCACTAAACTTGCTCAGGTTTGGTTGGGCAGCTAATTTTTGGAACACATCAATGGTATTGTCTACATTAATGACCTCATTGTGTTCTTCCAAAGGATCTTTACAACCAGTAAGGCCAAAGGCAGTGAGTAAAATAAACAGGGTATTTAAAATATATTTTTTCATTAGAACATTCTTAATGGTGAAAATGGTTATGGCCTGTTAAATGCTGTTCCGGATATGGAGAATCTCGGATAGTTCTGGTCAGCATCTATGGGTATGAAGTGAATCATATCAATGTTTGTAGCACCATTACTTCCATTACCAGTGGTGATAATGCTAAACTTAATCCAATGCCTGTCTGTTGTTTGAATATCGGCAGTACCCGCTAATCTTCCCACCATCAAACCCCAGGTACTACCATTAATCGGCTGAAGTCCTCTTAACGTTCCCTGAACATCGGCTGTAGTGGCCATATATCTTTTGAAGCCATTGGTTAACATCAGCGGATCGGCAGAAGGCAGACTTGATGTAGTGCTGGTTACACCGGAAACGTCTAGATTTTGTCGGAAATCGACCAGGTTCGGTAAAGTTTGTTCGCCTGCGCGACCAGCATCTACCACTACCTGGAAAGCACCCGATGAACCATTTTGAGCATAACAAACCCATACCCTATACCGGCCTTTTACCAGCATTGGTGTCCTGATTTCAAACGATGATGCTCTCGCAACGTTCTGCCCGACAGATAAACTCAGGTAGTCATTACCGTTATATTTCCGGCTTGGATCTGGTACGGTTACTGTTTGATAAGTTTGTGGTTGTGAGATCTTTGAGGGATCGAAAAATAATATCCCTGAGGTAAGGTTTGCGCCGTTCGCAAATAGTGGAATGGTTGCAGCCGAAGTGCCTCTCCACCTTGGGTTTGCCCTTAACTCTGGTTGATCGGCCACATCAAAATAAACGGCCGTTTGTAAACGAACCTTAATGGCAAAAGGTTTTTTTACTTCGTGTGCTACGCCGTTTGAAGCGGTTCTATCACTAAAAGTTCTGTTAATTTCCACCCCTGGTTCTACGATACCGTTAAATTCATCTTCATTTAAAAGAATAGACTGACCCGAAAATTTCGTAGTAATAATTTCTTTTGGTGCCAGCGTGAAAATTGCTGGAGAGCTGATAATATCTGGTGTATAACTCGGTCCGGCAGAAATGTGATAAGCCATATACAACCATAAACTATCTGCATGATTCTTCGGATCTCCGGTTTTGGAATACCGGCTCCTGAAACTGGCGTAACTGGCATAACCAGCTGCTTTTAATGCAGAGTCAGATTCGGTAATGAAAGTTTGAAACCTGCGCGTGGTATCTTTCGCTGCGGTACCATTAATGTTAAGCGAATCGTAAAAACCCGTCTCTTTCAGCGCCTGGGTAAAATAGCTGTAGCGTGGATTGTTTTCAATGGTTTGGGCCAGCGTTAGTGTTGCGGGCAGGAGCACATGATCCAGAACATGGATGATGCCATTACCCACTTTAATATTCGATTTGATCAGCTTCGCCGTTTTGTTCACAATAAAACTGCTTACCCCACCCTGGTTTACTGCTCCGGTTTGTAAATACTGCCCATATAAGGTAATCTGCGGTAACTTACCATCGGTAAATTTGTTAGTGGCAATGGTATCCGGTAGTAAATGGTAGGTAATTACACCTTTAAGTTCCTCAACGCTGAGATCAGCAACAGAGGCTTTACCTTTTGCCTTTAGCCATTCTGTAACTGCAGCATTATCTGGCGCAAACAGGGTATACTTTCCATATGCTCCAAGAAACCCTGCAGTTCCAGACCGGTCTATAATTTGTTTAAGCAAAGAGAACTGCTCCGGATAACGATCCAGATACCCCGTTATATTTACATCATCGGTTGTAGCCGATGTGAATGATTCCCTTTTACAAGCATTTATAAACACAAATATAAAAGCCAGTACAATCACCATAAAGGTAATGCTGCGGACGTTAAAATTATTTTTCATCATGCTAAGTTTTTATCTGGTGTAAAATGGGTTTTGAACCAATTGAGGATCAGTAACAATTTCTGATTGCAGGATGGGCAGATAATGGCTGTTAAAATCCTGATACTTGGCCAGTGCTGATTGTTGAACTGCCGGCGAAACGGTTTGTGCCACCATTCCTAAAAGCACACTTAAACGACGATAGTTATCTCTTTTAGCAATCCGTAACACGTCAAACCAGCGCTTCCCTTCGAATGCAAATTCGCGTGATCGCTCGGCCAGAATATAATCACATATGGCATCTTTATCAGCCGGATCTACCGTTTGCGCAGTTGCTGATACGGCATTTCGTCTCAGTCTGATGTCAGCAATAATATTCAGCGCTTCCTGACCGGCATCGGTTTGTGCCAGTGCTTCTGCCTTTAGCAGCAACACATCGGTAATTCTGTAGGCCTGCCAGTTTACAAAAGAGATGTTTTCTGTTCCCCATTTTGTAATGGTTAAATCGGAAGTATTATAAAACGCATCGCCACGGATATCAAAATTTCTGTCGGGATCTACATCATCCGCTATAAAAACATCAGATGGCAAATAGGCAGACGCTGTATATCGCTTATTCCGGTTTACCAAAAGATTAAAAAAGATATTATTCACTGCTCCGGTATTGGCAAATTCGAAAATGGTTTCGGTAGAACTGCCGTTGAAGAACACATTCAGGTACCAGGAAGATGCGGCAGATTGCATGGCGAATCTTTGTGAGTTGATCACTTTGTTACATTCTGCAATACAGCCCTGGTAATTATCCATCCATAGGTAAACATCCGCCAAAAGCGCATTGACTGTAAATTTGGTTACCCTGCCCTTATCGGTTACGTTGTTCCCGTAGCTGGTTACGGCTCCGGTCTCTGCTGTTTTTAAATCACTAACAATTTGGTTTAAAATTGCAGCTCCGGCAGTTTTTGGCAGGCTCTGTAAGTCAGTATCTCTTGTGGTTGCGGTGAGTTTTAAGGGCACATCTCTAAAACTTCTAACCAGGTAGAAATACATCATGCTCCGCAGTGTAAGCACCTCACTTAAATAGGCATTTAGCTGCCCGGCGGTTAATGTAGGGTCGATTTCCCTAACTGCAGGCGCATTATCTATAACGGTATTGCAGAAGTTAATGGTGCGGTAAAATGCCGACCAGCGAACCAGCGAATTATTATCTGTAATGTTGACATTGAAAATATCAAGTTCATCAGTCAGTGCAGCGGCAGCCGGATCAATCATATCGGCCCGAAATTCACCAAACATAAACATATATTCGGTGAGTGCACGGTCGTTTATACCCGGAGGCGGAGCGAGTAAAGACGCATAACAACCTGAAACAGCTGCCTGAATATCTTCTTTGGTTTTCCAAAATCCTTGTCTGGTAATTCCATCGCGGGGCTGGGTATCCAGCCATTTTTTGCAAGCGCTAGACATGATCAGTACCATGACTACTGCAACACTATATATTATTTTTTTCATGTGAAGGCTGATTAAAAATTAGCAGTTAAACCGAGGGTAATTGTTTTAATTGGAGGAGTGGTCGAATTATCAACTACGGTAGAAAAAGTAGATAACCTTACCGGAACCTCAGGATCCTGGCCGGTATATTTGGTAAAGGTTAAGATATTCTCCATGGTTACATTGGCACTCAAACCTTTTAAACCAATGCGTTTCAACAAGTCTTTATTAACATCATATTTCAGGGTAACACTTCTTAAACGGAGGTATGAGCCATCTTCGACGTAGCGGTCAGAGCCCAGGAAGTTATAACCTGTGGCATAGGTTGCCCGTGGCATATCGGTTACATCACCTTCAGCTTTCCAGCGGCGCAATACAGCTGTACTCTGGTTGCTGAAACCGTACATGTTAGTGGTATTTATTTTTGTTCCGTTGATGATTTCGTAACCTGTTCTATAGGTGAAATTCACTCCTAAACGCAGGTTTCCATTGAAGGTAATGGCAGTTCCAAAGCCACCGGTTAGGTTTGGATTACCGTTACCGAGGTAAACCACATCTTTATAATCGATATTTCCATCGTGGTTAATGTCTTCATAAATAGCATCTCCCGGTTGAAAAACGTAATCAATTGTCGGATAAGCGAAACGCATAAAAATCTGCTGCCCGTTTGGACCAATAATCTGGTTACCATTTTCATCGAGCGCAATGGTTGAGTTCCTGTCTTTATAAACACCTTTAAATTTGAAGCCATAGAACGAACCGAATGGATTATTCTCTTGCAGGTATACTTTAAAAGCATTGTTTTGTGTTATCCGGGCGTTATTTTCTCTGGGTACCAATGGAGAAATTTCGCGAATCATGTTTTGGTTATGCGAAATGTTGAAGTTAAAATCTACCCGAAGTTTTTTGCTTTTTACAGGGGTATAGAACATGCTAAACTCCCAGCCTTGATTATCCATCGTACCGCCATTCATATCGATGCTTGAAAATCCATTATAAGTTGGAATGGCTAAATCCTGATAAAAAAGATCTGTAGTGCGTTTGCGGTAAAGATCGAAATCCATATTTAGCGTATTTTTTAATAGCACCAGTGTTAAACCCACATTAGATTGGGTAACTTTTTCCCAGCGCAGATCAGATAACTCAATATTTGAAGGAAAAACACCCGATGAACCCAGGTAACCAAATCCATAATTTTGATAAGTATTCAGGTAGGAATAGTCATTTTTCGGTGCATTACCCACCACCCCGTAACTTGCCCTAAAACTTAAGTCATCAATATAGCTGGTGGTATTTTTCATAAAAGGTTCGCCGGAAACCCTCCATCTTACCGAAGCAGACGGGAACAAACCATAACGGTTGTTGGGGCCGAATTTCGAGTTCCCATCACCTCTAATGCCTGCATTGAAGATGTAACGATCTAAGAATTTATACTGTGCATTTAGCAATAAGCCAACTGTACGTGTTTGCGCATATGAGGAATATGCTGAACCTGTTTGATTAGTCCTTCCATCAATAGATGGATCTGCAAGAAATGATGATGCAGTATTGCTGGCAAACATGCCCTGTCCGGTTCTGCGGCTATCGTAGCTATCAAACCTGGCAAAGGTGATTAAATCGTGTTTTTTACCCATCTCCGGTGTGTAGGTCAGCGTCATGTTGGTTGCCATGGTAAAAGAATCTCCGTCAGAATCGCCTGCATAATTTACAATGGCTTCAGAAAATGGTCTTCCGGTAGCTATCTGAGGTAAAAACTTCTTCACCTTGGTATTGTTAATGTCTGCCTGGAAATTGGCATTTAACCTTAATCTTTCCGGAATGATCTGATATTGTAAACCGAATTTCGGAATTACCCGCTCTCCGAGCTGTTTATTGCTGGCAGCAATGGCCATCGCCAGCGGATTATAGGTTCCTGATACCCTGGAATTTGCAAAGTCGTAAACAAAACTTCCTTGTGCAGTACTCGCCGGGCTAAAATAGTTTGAAGTTAAATTTCCATATTCATCATACTCATAAACCGCCTGGTTCGGCATTTTGGTATACGCTACATCCCTCACGTTGGCATCTCTCGATCCGCTTGGATATAAACTTTGATTATCGATATGGGTATAAGCAATATCAGCACTGAACCGAATCTTTGTAGACACCGTATAATCCAGGTTTACCCTGGCACTTAAACGGCCTAAGCTGGTACCCACAGTTGTTCCGTTCTGGTTGAAATAGTTTACCGAAGCACGGTATTTAGCCTTTTCACCGCCACCCGAAATGGATAAGTTATGATCTTGCAGATAACCAACCCTGGTAATGGCTTCTAACCAATTGGTGTTGTTGCTGTAGTTGTAATAATTGTAAGGATCGTTTTGATCATATTGAAATTGTTTAGCAAAATCCGAAGTAGAAAATTGTCGTCCGGCGTTGTAAAATTCTTCCAGAATTAAGGAAGAATATTGATTACCATTTAACATGGGGATGGCGCTTGGCTGCTTAGAATACGACCCTTTAAAGTTATAGGAGATACTTGGCGGGCCCATTACCCCTCTTTTTGTAGTAATTACCAATACACCATTCGCCGCACGGGAACCCCAAACGGCGGTAGCCGCAGCATCTTTTAATACACTGATTTCCTTAATATCTGAAGGTGCAATATTTAAAAGTTGGCCGTAGTTATTTTCATCAGAGGTAGCAAAGTTAAAATCAGAAGGAATAGTAATATCATAAGCCATACCATCTACCACAATCAGCGGATCAACTGCCCCATTGATAGACGATGTACCGCGAATCCTGATTTGCATCGGTGCACCCGGATCGCCACTGCTTGCCGCAATATCCAAACCTGCTAATCTCCCCTGCAAGGCCTGATCAATAGATGCCGCCTGCATGTCTTCGAGTTCCTTGGCGTTGATGGTAGAAACGGCAGAGGTTTGATCTCTCTTATCAATCGCCATTCCGCTTCCGTTATCCGTTTTTGCTCTTGATACAATCTGCACTTCATCCATCTGGTTATCAGCAGATTCTAATTGAAAGTTAATAACAGCTTTATCTATTGAAAGTGGTGCGCTTGATTTGTATCCGATGTAAGAAACTGAAATCCGGTAGGTTTTATCCACAACAGGAAGGGAATAATTACCATCAATATCTGTAGAAACCCCTTTTATAACCCGGCGATCTTTATCAATAATCACCACAGAGGCGCCAATAATAGGTTGCTTATCCTTCTTATCAATTACCCTTCCTTTTACATAATTAATTTGTTGAGCGCTGGTGATGAACGACACCAACAGACAGCACAATACAATAAATGCACTGAATGCAATTTTTCTAGTCATATTTGGTTAGAATTGATATTTTAAGTAAGTGTTAATTTGGTGTATTACCGTTCTGTTAGATAGCACATTACTTCTATCATTTGCCCCCAATAACACATTTACAGTTGCACCCGTAACATCTCTCAGTTGCAGAGAATTTACCGTATTAATGGATACATTTATTTTTGCAGCATCGCCGTTATCATCTTTCAATAAAGATTCGAACTGACCGATTTTTTCCCCGTCACTCACTACCGTGGCTTTGTTAATGATGTGGTATTGAATAAATTTATTAACCAGCGTTACTGAAATCCCATCGGTAGCGGTAAAGTTTGGAACGCCTGTTGCAGGATTTCCAGGTAATAACCCGGCACGAACTGCTGCAACAATCGCCGCATTGGTAGGCACAAAAACTGTATAATTCACGCCATCGGTTAAGCCTGTAATGGCACCGGTGGTTTTGTTATAAATAAAGCTGTTAAATAAATACTGAAAGAAATTATAATATGGAGCCGCAGGTACGTTTCCATACTTTTCGATGTGTTTTCCTACCGGAAGAACCGTATAGGTTAACGCTTCCTTACCATAAACTACGGCCCCGTTTACAGGAGTAGTACTCACCGAATCTACCGGGATAGTTTGTTTTGCCACTGCTACGCTATCTTGCGTACCTGCAGAGAGCAATCTGCCACGATCATACTTAATGTATTCACCATTGGAAGCTTCAAGAATTCCGGCTCCTGAGGTGAAATTTGGAATTGGTCTGTTGCCCAGCGGAATAATATGTGTTTGAAGAATCCTTCTGAATGCTGTAAGGTCGCCACGAATAGGCTGAGAAACGAAAAAAGGATCGTAAGTAAAGCCCATTTTTCTCAATGTTGCATCGGGGATGGGAATAACCAGGTACCTGATGGAGGGTATTTTCAGCGGAATGCTTAAGTTGAAGTATAGTAAAGCTTGTTTCATGATATTGAAATCAGGATCAAGATTCACATTACCATAAACGGTAGAAAATACGCTGGCATCCTGACTTTTGTTTGTTCCATAAAAAAAGCCATTGCTTAGTACTTGTCTGTCGATTACATCTGCCGTGGTTTGTTTGGTTAGATCACCCAGGAAATTTTGAGTCAGTGCAAATTTGCTCGGCCATACCGTACTGGTATATAAGTGAGAATTTACATAATCTCTGATCACATCAGGCGCAACAACATAAAGTTCATTTAATGTGGTTACCCCTCTTTTCCGCCAGTATTTAAGCAGTACATTTTTGGCATAGGTTTCTACAGCGCCGTTGGTGGGTGCTAAAATACTGTATGAACTCTGCTGTGCATCGTTTGCATCAACTTTTAAGTAGTTTTCATTGTTGGGAGAAAAGCCAAGCAGTGTGCTGTAACTTTTTACGTAAACGTTACCAGCCTTACCAGTTAAAACTTCATACCGGTGAGAGATTTCAGCATTGATCCCGAAAGTCACGAATTTATCGAGCAAGTTTTTGAATACACTATAATCCGGTTTACTATTAATGTATTGATCTATATTTAATGGAGGCGTAAGTACCCGATCAATTACATGAATTACGCCATTTTCGGCGATTATATTTTGTTGATCGCTGAGTAATCTGGCAGGGCCGATATTACTTCCGTTGAAAGGAATATTTGGATAAAAGAAATTATAATCTGTTGCGGATAAGCCAGCGAAGCCCATAAATGGTGATAAGAAATAGGTTACGCTTTTATTGTTAAAATCTCCGGGAAAATATACGCCATTGCGATTTGTGGCGATGGCTTTGATTGGATTACCGTTAAGGTCTTTATCATCGTAAACAAAATCATAATAAACCGTTCTTCTTCTGAAACCGGTATTTTTAACAAAGCCTTTAACAGAGAAAAAATCGCTGAGCCGCTCTGTTTTTTCTCCATCATAAATCATTGAAAAGCGAACAATCCTGGTGGCAAGGTCTGTCGGTATTTCGGTAAGGCCATTTTCCTGCATGTAGGTTTTGAAGGCTTCATCGGTAGGTGCAAAAACAGTCCATGAACCTGCGGTACTGAGGGTTTCTTTATAATTGGCCTTATCCACACAGCTTAAAAACTGGATAAAATTGCCCTTGGCCTGAAGTTGTTGATAAATGGGTTCGCCGAGGTTTTCCGGGCGGCCATAAAACTCATCGAATTCTTTTTTCCTGCAGCTACTCAGAAAAACTAAAAATGTCAAAATGACGATTAAAAATTTTGGTAAAATTTTACTCATAGCAATTTTATTGGATGCGAACGGCCAAAAAACTAGTATGCAAAAATGTATTCTACGAGTGGATCAGTAAAGAAAAATAAAGAGTCGGAAAGAAATGTAGATTTCTATTGCATAGATTCTGTTAAGCGAACGTTATTAAATATTTGGTTAAAAGTTATTTGGTTAGTGTTATGGTTGACTAAATATAGAAACATAACAATTTATGCCCATCCTGTACCATCCTGTCTATTTACTACAAGATATTAGCATCAAAAATGAAACCTGATCTTAAATGCGTATAAATCGATTTACTCCGTTTATGTAACATCGATAATGTAATTTAAGTACTACAGAATTATTTGATAAAAAGCTAGATTTTAATAACCCCTATCCTCCTGTCGGCACCTTTCCCCGAAGGTGGAAGGACGTGTAATAAGAATTTTTCGCAGTTAACGACAGGCAAAAAAATATTAAAACACAGGTTCTGAATCAAGTTCAGGAAGACGAGCGATGAATATTAAAAAAAGATTGCTTCACGCCCTCGCTCAACCTCCGCTTCAGTTCGCAAGGACGACTTATTGATGGCACCCCGCTATCACCACCCTGCCCTCAGGCCTCGGAAATGATGGAAGGAGAAAACTTTAAAGCTTAAACCACAATCTTTCAAATCACCACTACCCAAGGCAGCGCGTTCTGCCCGATTTTTCATCGGGTGCTTGTGCTGCCGAAATTAAGCTTTAACGATTTTATCCGACATCAGTTCCAAGCCTTGATTTTTTTGTTACTTTTTTGATCAAGCAAAAAAGTAAGAGCCCTTCGGCGGCCAGCCGAGGCAAGCCAGCGCAGCGGGGATTCTCCTCTTCGAATTAAATGACAGGGAAGACAAAAAAGTTAAGGATAATTAATGTAAAATAACCACCCCCACCCCTCCTAAATTAGGAGGGGAGTTCCCCTCATAGTTTTATACAAAAGCCCTGATCCGCCTAGCGGCACCTTGTCCCGAAAAAGGAAAATTTAGGTCCTGAATCAAGTTCAGGAAGACCACCGTTAATTATACGGCGTAATCGTTACCGCACCAATTAAACCTGAAGGCATAACATCCCAGTTTGAGGCATCAAAAGGTTTGTAGTCTATATTCACAAAATTGATCTCATGATAATTTCGCCATTGAATCTTTTTAAGGTCCATATCCCGAATGCGATTTGCCATTAAATTCACCACCTCCACTTTAACTGCGTTATTGCCTGCTTTCAGATATTTACCTATTCTGGCCTGAAAAGGAATACTCCATAAAATACCGACCTCCTGTCCGTTAATCCAAACCCTGGCGCTTTCATCAACCTGATTCAGATTCAATACATACTCCTTTGCAGATTTAACAGATAAGTTGAATGTAGTAGTATACACACCCGTTCCAGAAAAGGAAGCCAGTTTTGGATCTTTTAAATCTGTCCACGAAGTTAGTTTGTCCAATTTTTGATCGGCAGGAAGTTCCGGACCACCGGCAGTGAAATGCAACGTCCAGGGATTATTCAAATTAATTGGAGATGATGCGGTATTGAGGTAAGTCCAGACGGTATTTTGCATTGGCGCTTGAGAAACATTCAGAAAAAGTGTCTCACCGGATTTAATTTGCACACGCACCTTATTATTTTGCATTGCTGCTGAACCAATTAATCCGCTTTGCGGATCAAGAATAACAGCTTTACCTGTTGCATTAATGGCTATATAAGTATCTATATTTTTTGCAGTATGGTTAACCAGGTAATAAAAGGTTTCAGCATCCTTTTTCCTCCGGATGAATTGTAATCCCGAATCGGTAAGGGTTTCTCTATTAATGTGCTGCTGAACAAGTGCTTGCTGCACGTTAGGTGCTAAAATAATTTCTCCTTTACCTGTTTTGAAGACAGAAACCGCCTTTCCATCACCAGTAAAACCGAATTTATCCAGGGTAGATTTCAATTTTACCCTTCTATTTTCCAGATCATTTAAACCCGGAACGTCCTTTGGCAATTCCTGAAAAATTACCCTTGCGCCATCGTTTGCCAGCTTTACAATTTGATTAAGTGTTTCCGGACTCATCAGTTTACATGCAGGAATAATCAACACTTTATAAGGCGCCGCATTTTCTGCAGTTTGCAATAGGTTATTAGCGATTTTTGTTCTGCTCAGTAAACGATCTGAAGCGAAATCAAAAGCATAACCGGCTTTTGATAAATCTTTCGCCAGTTTGTAGAATGGTGACGGGTGTAACCATTCATCAACATCATGCACTTTCAATGCCATATCGAGGCCCTTTGCCTTGTTCCAGACATCATAAACAGGCCAGTAAATAAGCAATTCATTATCTGCCTTTCCCGATTGTAAAATAGACTGACAACGGGCAATGTAATGGTTTAAGCCCTGAGCATGTGGCCATAAACTATTGTTTGGATTCATTTCTACAGACGCATAGAATAACCATCCGGGCCAGGGAATATCTTGTGGCGAATTTGTGGTACCATGATAAAAAACATGGTTAATTCCCGACAAGAATAAGGCTTCTGCCTCCGGTTTACATTGTGAATACGAAGTTTTAAAATGCTCGGTAAGCCAGGTAAAAGTTTCCGATGATACCAACGTTTTTCCATTGGTATGCGCTGCTGAGGAAGCAAATTTACTCATGACCGGATCAGGATCTACATTTCTGATATCGGCTGCATCCCTGCGCAAACCGGGAATTTTAAAAGAACTGGAACCGAAAGTTTCCGTTTCAGGAATGTCGACCGCTCCATAGAGGTCGAGCAAATTACCCGGAGAACCATGAGATTGATTTTTTGTAAGTGATTTCAATCCATGCGCCCAGTTTGTCCAGTTTTTGGTGAAGTTATTCAGCAACAGCTCATCCATTGTTTCCCGGTAATCGGATTTTAAACGGGCAATATTTTCATCGGTCGAATCTTTGCTCACCAAATCCTTTAGGTGTGTGGAAAGATCATATCCCCTGTTTTCCTTAAATGCTGCAAAGAAAGTTGGGGTCCAGGTGGCACCGTAAACTTCATAACTATCATTAAAAAAAGAGCGTATTCCCTGAGGTTTATTGCGAAAGGAATCTGTAAATCTTTTTAGGTAAACATCCACCGATTTTTCATCCAGGTGATCGAGTGTGAAACCCTCCCCGCCCGGTGCGGCACGCTTAACCATTTGTCTTGTTTTGCCTGCGAAAGCAGCATAGATATTCCAAACTCCCGATTTTGGCGACCAGGATAATGTTCCATCTTTTTGCAGGGCTGAAAGTAAATTTTCTGTTTCGCCATTTGGACCATAAGCAGTTATGGCCTGGATTTGAGCAAAATCTTGTTTAGCCTCTTTCACCTTAATAGGCTCCATAAGTTTCTCGCCGGCATTAACTTTATAATCCTGAATAATGAGTTTGGTAGCGGCAAATTCGGGTTTAACCTGCGGACCGCCAAAAGGCCAGCCCGTTCCGGTGTTCATATCAACGCCCATGCCCAGCGTGTTTGCCTTTTTTACCGTGTGATGAAGTGCATCCATCCAGGCCGGAGAAAGAAATTGCAGATACTTATTCTCGAAACCTACCGCACCGTAAATAGGCGTAATCTCCACGCCACCTAAACCGGCCGAGGCGTATTTCTGTAAAACGAAATCGAGATTCTTATCATCCACGGCATTCCCCATCCACCACCACCTTGTCCAGGGTTTCATCTGGCTTTCAACCTTTGGCCAGGAAACCATCTTTTTGGCTGGCAGCTGTGCTTTTGCAAGGTTGAGACTGGAAATACCGATCAGGATGAGGGTGAGGAATCGTTTCGTTTGCATATTATTAATCTAGATGAAAAACCAGTTTTAATGGCTGTGATGTTGGGGAATGATCAGGGTTGGTTTCCATAATATCGGCCATATAAGCCCACCATTTTTGCACGATTGCTGTGCTTCCCAAATCTTGAGAAGAATTCCCATCTTGCTGTTGAACAGCAAATAAGGTGCTCGTTTCTTCATCAAGGAAAATAGAATAATCGCTTATGCCATTTTCTTTTAACAACAAAGAGAGTTCCGGCCAGATCTCATCGTGGCGCTTTTTATATTCTTGCTCGAAACCAGGTTTCAGTTTCATTTTGAAGGCGATTTTCATTTTGTTCTTTTATTAAAATTAATGCATTTATGAACAACCTATATTCCTACACTTACAGATTCTTTACTGCGTTCTGAATGAAAGTAAACAATGTAGTTTCTGAACCAGGTTCAGGATGAACTGTGTTTAAATCCAAATAATAATTAAAATTTTTCCAAATAATATTTTGTTTTAGGAAGGTTGTAAC
>NZ_WKKH01000032.1 GCF_009674725.1 Pedobacter petrophilus
TTCAGAGCCAGAGTGAAACCTAAAGTAACTAAAAATCAAAAAGATGCAATATAAAAATCCTTAACTTAATGACATTGGGCCTGCGTCAGAAGAAAGTTGGACAGAATGGTAATTTGCACCTTAAAAAACTGAATATCATTACCGTGGTAATCAACGTAATACTAAAAAGTTACTGATAGAAGGGGTAAAAATATTTTTATCACATCATTTCTAAACTCTTATTTGCGCAATTAGTGACCGGGTGGTACAGCATTACCTGGAGTTTTAAAACAAATACAAAACAACACCGTTGATGATCTGCATACGCGATTAGAACTGTCTGGTTTAGGTTCCAATGCTTTTTAAGCAATTATTCGTAATATCTTAACACACAGTTAATAATCAAAACGGATTTAGTCAAGCGAACCACTTACATTTGTCTATTAACACTATTCTATGAAAACTTCCAATTATATTTATGTAGTAGCATTAGTCTGCTTAGGTTCATGTAACCAGGCCCCTGAAAAGAAAAATGGAGAAAATAAGCCCCATGATACATTGGCATCAACATCTGTTTCCGAGACCATCTCTTCGGTCGACAATAACTTAGACAACGTACCGGTTTCTGATAAGGAATTGGGTCAGTTTCCCTATTTAAAAGCACCCGAAGGTTACAAGTTTTCGGGGGATACTAACAGGCAACTGGAAGAAAAATACTTTTTCCATAGCGATAGCCTGGTTCAAAAAGTAAGCGGAAAATATTTTCATACTACTATTTTTCCATCCGGGACTTCATTTGAAGATACCTTTATTGTGAAGCAGTATACAAAGGATATTGAAGAACTTGGTGGTGTGCAGATTTACGCCGGAGGTTTGCCAAATGCTGCCCGTGAGCTGATCGATAAAGAAAAACCAGCCTATGCTGAAGATATGTATGATCCGATGCCATACAAATACAAACAGTTTCTGATAAATACAAAGAAAGAAAAAATTTGGATCGAACTTTGCCACGGGCTTAACTCAAACCAGATTGATTTAACCGTAATGCTGAAAAAGAAGATATAGTTTAAAAGGCCGGTCGGGATATACTCTGTTCATATTTAGGTTTACTCCTTTAAATTCATTAATCCTGAGGGGATTAAAATACAAACGCCCTTTCTGTTGTCAGAAAGGGCGTTTTCGATAGAAGTCCTATCTAGTACTCGGGGCGGGAATCGAACCCGCACGCCTTTGAAAGCACAGGATTTTAAGTCCTGCGTGTCTACCAGTTCCACCACCCGAGCAGGCGATTAACCTTTAAAAATAAATGCCTTCTGGTAGGAAGACATTTAGAGCGAAAGACGAGATTCGAACTCGCGACCCCGACCTTGGCAAGGTCGTGCTCTACCAACTGAGCTACTTTCGCAAAAAGAAACATAATCCGTGTTCCTTTGGGGTTGCAAATATAGGAATATAAATATCAGATGCAAAAAAATAAATTAAAATATTTTCTAATCTGAAATAACCTCCTCAAAAAGCTAAAAGCAAGGCGATAGAAAACAATATGCTTAATGCTCATAAGCCGCCAATCCAGGCCATCCTGCAGGATAACAAACAAGAGCTAAACGCAATTCTTAAAAAGAAAAAATAGCAAAGCCCAACTGCGTTAATGATCGTATTGTTCTGTCTGAGGCCCTGATCCGGTTGTCTTTATTTTTAATTAATTTTTTGAGGTGACCTCAATTCCATAGCGAATGGCCTCTTCGAGCAACACAAAATCAATGTCTTTTAGCTGCTTAAACCGGATGCAATATCCAGTCACGCTTGCTTTACCTATTTTATGCTCATATGTTCTGGGCAGGTAGGTGTTGTCAGCTATGCCAAGAATGTAAATGGAAATTCCAGATTTATTGCCGCTGATGCCAATCTGAAAATATTCTTTAGTAGTTCCATTGGCATATTTCAGTGTCTGGGATCCATAGCCGACAGATGGGTTGCTAACTATTTTACCTTCTTGATTTTTCCCATCCTCAAACCACAATTTTCCTTCAGGCAGAATACCTGATATTAGGCTGTGCAAAGTTTGCATGTCACTGCGCTTTGGTTCAGGTTGAGCATGAAGATGTTCTTCAATTTGTTGTGATATAGTCATCAGGAAGAAGATGGAATGGTTATTTAGCTTTATTACTTAAATCAAATTTAATTTTTAATACACAATGTTGCAAAGGTATTTTTATTATCGTACCAGGATTTTCTTCCCGTTTAGGCTAATCTATGGTAATTATTTTCCTCGACGGTTCAACTTTATTTAACTTTCAATTGAAGTAACTGCGATAAGGAAATGTTCTTAAGTCTGTAGTATCAGCTAGCTTTTCCCTAATCACTTGTTGATCTAAAACAGACCGATAAGCAAGTTAGTTCGCAGTGATGCTGGCAGCATAACCACCGTTCCTGACCATTTTTATACTAATCTTGTCTTCAGCTTTAACTTGTATGGTTTTCTTCCTGTAATCCATCGCTTGCCTGCCTGCATTGATTCCATCCTCAAAATAAGTCATGGTATAAGTTTTACCCTTTGAAAGAAAATCCAGATTTACCGGTACCGTCCTGGTCTTCTGTGTGCCGTTGGTGATGCCGCCAATAAACCATTTATTCCCTTTACGCTTTGCAACAACAGCCAGTTCGCCTACTTCTGCAGCAATCGCCTTCGTCTCATCCCATGTGGTGGGTACTGAAGTTATAAATTCGGTGCAGTCCAAATTACGGTAATATAGTGTAGGATTATCTGCCAGCATCTGGATCCCACTTTCAAAAACTACAAAGAGGGCCATTTGATAGGCGCGGGTACCAATGCTTGCTGCATTCGGTCTTTCGGCACGGTATGCTTCCGGTTGCATGCTAATCATGGCGCCAGGGGTGTAATCCATCGGGCCGACCGCGTTTCTCATGAATGGCAGGAACAGGCTGTTTTTGGGCTGCGTTCCACCCATTTGCTCCATACCTCTTACGCCTTCGTAAGAGATGAGATTGGGGTATTTATATTCTAATCCGGCCGGTTTAAAAGCACCGTGAAAGTCGACCAGTAATTCATTTTTTGCGGCTTCTTTAGCAACCCGTTCGTAATAATTAACCATCCATTGGTCGCTGCGGTCCATAAAGTCAATCTTAACGCCTTTAATTCCCCACTCTTTAAACGTTTTGAAAAGATCCATATTTTTGTGTACGGTAAGCCAGGTAAGCCAAACTACAACGCCTACGTTCTTCTCTTTCCCATAACGAATCAGTTCGTGAACATCTACTTTAGGGTTTGGTGTATAAGGATCGGTAGTGGTGGCCGCCCAGCCTTCATCCATTATAATGTATTTCAAACCAAACTTCGCCGCAAAATCGATGTAATATTTATAAGTTTCCAGGTTGTAACCAGATTCAAAGTTAACATCTGGTCCGTAGGGGGCTGCATCGTTCCACCATTCCCAGCTTGCCTGGCCTGGTTTAATCCAGCTAGGATCCTTAATCGCACTGGTTGAGGCCAGCTGTAATGTCATGGTATTTTCCAGGAGTTGCCTGTCATCCGTAGTGATTACAAAATATCTCCATGGAAAACTTCGGTTACCATTCGTTTTGGCAATATAATCAGCTTCTTTCACAATCTTCAGGCTTCGGTCGCCGTCTTCATCAAACGCCAGCGGTGCTTTAGGAAATGCCGCACTCATTCCATTGTTACCAGATCCTTTGAGGAAAAGGCAAGGGTAATCTGTTAAATCTGATTCACTAACTAAAATTTTATACTGCTTTTTGGTGTCAATTAACACGGGTAAAGTGCTCATTTTAGTGTTCCTGTTGCCGGAACTTACTGTTGAATAGTTTTCTTCATAAGCGGTTTTAAATCCTTCAGGTTGTTGAACATGCAAATCATAATTTGTGGGGAAATTCAAGGCAACTTCTTCATTTAAAACCTCAAGATCGCCTTTTTTAGTGGTAATAAAGCGATAAGCGACTCCATTGTCAAACACCCTGAATTCAACGGAGTAGTTGCCTTTAAAAGTCATTAACAACTTATTGTACTTCGAAGTAACCGTAGCATATTTTAAAGAAATATAGGGTTTAATGGTACTTTCTGAAGTGGAAGATTTGGCGCTAATCAATTTTGGGTTATTTCCAAGTACATCATTCCTGAGCACCATTCCCAGCCGGTTATTGTCGAATAATTTATCATTACCGAAAAATACGGAATACCGGAGTTCATCTTCTATGTTAAAGGTAACTTTGATTGCGCCATTTGGAGATTTAAGTTCAAATGATTTCTGCGCAAATGCGCTCACAAAAAAAGCAATAATAAAAGCAATGGTGAGGATTGGTTTCTTAAATTTCACTTGTTGATTATACATGTTGCTAAATTAAAGTTTTCAATGAAAATCATGGATTACCTTATGCTCAGATAGCTATAATGTTACATGCAAAAGAAACGCTTGCTTTTTCTTTTGTTTACCAGCTTGCGCTCGTTATAACGAGTGCAGTATATCACTGCGATTTTATCGCTGTTTTCATCGTCACAGACGAAGGGATATTTCACGCTCGTTCGGAAACGAGCGTGAGCATAGTGCATTTAATTCAGCTTACGATCGTTATAACGAGTGCAGTATATCACTGCGATTTTATCGCTGTTTTCATCGTCACAGACGAAGGGATATTTCACGCTCGTTCGGAAACTAGCGTGAGCATAGTGCATTTAATTCAGCTTACGATCGTTAAACGAGTGCAGTATATCACTGCGATTCTATCGCTGTTTTCATCGTCACAGACGAAGGGATATTTTAGTTCGTTATAACGAGTGCAGTATATTCTGAAACAGTATACTTATTGGCTATTTTAATGGGAGAAAATATTGTTAAATCTGCACTTCATTATCTAGTTTAAGTCCGCCCGCATATGCGTCTGCATTGATAAAGGTTGTCATTGCAATCTGTTGCATGGCCTCTCTGGTAAAAAATCCCTGGTGAGAGGTGATCAGTACATTGGGGAAAGAGATTAACCGTGAGATGAGATCGTCCTGAATTACATCTGCTGAAAGATTTTTAAAGAAGAGTTTTGATTCCTGTTCATAAACATCTAATCCTACCGAACCCAGTTTTCCGGATTTAAGTGCCTCGATTACATCCTGCGTATTGATTAATCCGCCGCGACTGGTATTGATCAGCATGGCCCCTTGTTTAAAGAGCTGCAAGGTGATGTGATTAATCATGTGGTGGTTTTCATCAGCTAACGGGCAATGCATAGAAACGATTTCCGCATCGCTGATAACCTCCTCCAGCGTACCATAGTGCAGGCCATCTGCTACCAACTCCTGATCCGGAAATGGATCGTATGCCATTACCTGACAGCCAAAGCCTTTGAGGATGTGGTAGAGTGCCTTACCGATGTTGCCTGTGCCAATAATTGCAACCTTGGCTTTATACAGGTTAAAGCCCATCAAACCTTCCAGCGAAAAATTACCTTCTCTAACCCGATTGTATGCTTTATGTGTTTTTCTGTTCAGCGTCAGGATCATGGACATCGTATACTCTGCTACAGCCTCAGGAGAATAGGATGGAACCCGCAGGATCTTAATCCCGGCACTCCCGGCAGCATCAAGGTCGATATTATTAAACCCTGCACAACGCAAAAGTATTACTTTGACACCATTTTCTTCCAGCTGTTCCATCATTTGCTGATCGGCAAGATCGTTCACGAAAAGGCAAACGGCATCAAAGCCCTGAGTGAGGGACGCATTTTTCATGCTGAGTTGTGCTTCAAAAAAAACCAGTTCATGCCCGGTATTGTATGCTTCTAAAAACTCCTGGTCGTATTTGCATGTGCTGAACACGGCGATTTTCATAATATTTAAATTTTATGTAAGATAAGTTATTTAAGCAGATGATTTGATCAAAACCCAATTTGGCCGGCTTTTATTTTCTCAGGATTAGGGCCTTATTGTACTCATAATTCATCCGACCAATATGCAAGGAGGAGATTTCCTGAGGGCATTCTACCTCACAGGCTTCTGTGTTGGTACAATGGCCAAAACCTTCGGCATCCATTTGACTTATCATTTTAATTACCCGATCTGCCGATTCTGTTTTTCCCTGAGGGAGTAGTACCAAATGGGATATTTTTGCAGAAGTGAACAATGCAGCGCTTGAATTTTTACAGGTAGCCACACAGGCACCACATCCAATACAAGCTGCTGCATCAAATGCAGCCTCGGCAGTATCATGTGCGATCAGGATACTATTTGATTCTGGTGCCTGACCCGTAGAAGCGGAAATATAGCCACCAGCCTGAATGATATGGTCAAACGATGAACGGTCTGTTTTCAAATCCCTTAATATAGGAAAAGCTGCAGCACGGAAAGGCTCAATGTAAACGGTATCTCCATCTTTGAAACTTCTCATGTGCAACTGGCAGGTTGTTGTACCGGTTAACGGCCCGTGCGCCCTTCCGTTAATCATCATGCCGCAGGCACCACAAATTCCCTCTCTGCAATCATGGTCAAATTCGATCACCCGCTCGCCTTTTAAGATTAACCTTTCGTTCAGCAAATCGAGCATTTCCAGAAAAGACATATGTTCGGAAATTCCATCCACTTCGTAATCAATCATGCTTCCGCCAGATGTCCTGTTTTCCTGACGCCAGACTTTAAGATATAGTTTCATAATAATATGCTTAATAATTTATTTATAACTTCTAACGGTAAGTTTTACTGCTTCAAAAACCAATGGCTCTTTATGCAGTTCCTGCTGCACCTCTTCGCCTTTCCATTCCCATGCCGATACATAACAGAAATCTTCATCATTGCGCAACGCTTCTCCCTCCGTTGTTTGGTATTCTTCCCTGAAATGTGCACCGCAGGATTCTTCCCGCTGTAAAGCGTCATAACACATCAGCACTCCAAGTTCCAGGAAATCTGCAACGCGGCCGGCCTTTTCTAGCTCTGAGTTTAGCTGATCATCTCCGGGGATTTTCAATTCATGGTCAAAAGATTTCTTTAGCGCTTTAATCTCGATAACTGCCGCTTCCAAACTTTTTTTAGTTCTGGATAATCCGCATTTATCATATAATAACTTACCCAGCGCTTTATGGAAATAGTCTGCAGAAAGATGTCCGTCTACATTTAAGAACCTTATTATTTGTGCTTGAACTGCATCTTCAGCTTCCTTAAACGCGGGATGTTCGGTTGTTATTTTTTCTGCTTTAAGTTCTCCGGAAAGATAATTTGGGATGGTATAGGGTGCGATAAAATACCCATCAACGCAGGATTGAAGCAGGGAATTAGCACCCAACCGATTGGCGCCATGATCTGAAAAATTTGCTTCGCCTAATGCAAAAAGGCCGGGTATCGTCGTCATCAAATTATAATCTACCCACAATCCGCCCATGGTAAAGTGAGCGGCAGGAGAGATCAGCATGGGTTCTTTATAAGCATCCACACCATTTATTTTATCGTACATCCGAAAAAGATTGCCATATTTTTCTTCGATTTTATCCCGTCCCTGTTCTTTTATTGCTTTTGAAAAATCAAGACATACGGCGTTTTTCATCGGACCAACCCCACATCCGGCATCAATCCTTTCTTTTGCAGCCCTGGAGGAAATATCACGGGGGGAGAGGTTTCCAAAAGTTGGATAACGGCGTTCCAGGTAATAATCTCTTTCCTCTTCAGGAATGTCGTTTGGTACCCGTTCATCTCCTGCCTTTTTAGGCACCCAGATTCTTCCATCGTTCCGCAGTGATTCTGACATTAACGTTAGCTTAGACTGGGTTTCGCCAATTTGAGGCAAACAGGTTGGATGAAACTGGATCCAGCTTACTCCAGACATAAAAGCACCCTTTTTATGGGCCCTCCAGATGGCAGATGTATTACAACCCATTGCCAGGGTAGAGAGGTAATAAACTTTACCATAACCGCCTGTTGCCAGCACCACTGCATTTGCCGCGTGGCGCTCAATTTCTCCTGTTTCCAGATTGCGGGCTATTATTCCCCGGGCTTTTCCATCAACCAAAACCAGATCGAGCATTTCGTGGCGCGTATAGGTTTGAACTTTTCCGGCAGATACTTGTCTCATAAGCGCCTGATAGGCACCAACCATGAGTTGCTGTCCGGTTTGCCCACGAGCATAAAAAGTACGCGATACCTGCACGCCTCCAAAAGAACGGTTATTCAGATAGCCCCCATACTCCCTGGCAAAGGGTACACCTTGTGCAACTGCCTGGTCAATTAAGGCCAGCGAGCATTCTGCCAAACGGTAAACATTGGCTTCGCGGGATCGGAAATCGCCTCCTTTTATGGTGTCATGAAACATCCGGAAAACACTGTCTCCATCATTTTTATAATTCTTCGCTGCGTTAACGCCTCCCTGCGCAGCTACAGAATGGGCTCTTCTGGCAGAATCCTGAAAACAGAACGACTTTACATTGTAGCCCTGCTCTGCCAGGGTTGCAGCACAGGAAGCGCCCGCTAATCCGGTGCCGACTACAATGATATCCAGTTTTTTTCGGTTGGCGGGATTAATGAGATTGGAGCTATCTTTATAATTTTTCCATTTATCGGCAAGTTCGCCGGCGGGAATTTTTGAATCCATCATGAATGTAAATTGAAATAAATGTAAATGGGAATCTGCATGAACCCAAAAGTGATCACTACCGAATAGATCCATCCGAATATGCGAACAGCTTTTGCATATTTCGGATGGTAAAGTCCAAGTGTTCTTGTCGCACTGAAAAAGCCGTGCAACAGGTGGAAGCCAAGCGCCAGAAAGGAAATTTCGTAGATTAGCACATACCAGCCCTGCTGAAATGAGGAAATTACAATGGCGTATAAATCCTTATTTCCTTTGGCATCTAAAGGCAGATTACCAAATTTGTACACATACCAGTAATCTTTAAAGTGAATGATTAGAAATATTAAGATGATGGTTCCAAGTATGCCCATGTTCCTGCTGTTCCAGTTACTTACTTTAGCCCGCTTGTCATATACATATTTTGTTCCATTCGCCTTTTTATTTTTTAGCGTAATGAGTAAGCTATAAACCGCATGTCCGATCAGCGAGAGATAAAGTACATAGGAGATTATTTTGATGATGATATTTCCCGAAAGCAGGTGAGAATACCAGTTAAACTGTTCTCTGGCTTCAGATTCCGGCAAAAGTAACTGCAGGTTTCCAAGCAGATGAATCACGAGGAAAAAACACAGGAATAATCCTGTTGCAGCCATAATAAGCTTATAGATTAATGTTGTCTGTTTCATATTTATTTTTAAACCTGAATTAATTTTTAAGCATCACTACCATAGTCCGATTACTTTCCACCAGAGTCCACCCACAAGAAACCAGACCAGCAAAAACAATACGCTCATAAAAAAGCCCTGTTTCCACCAATCTTTTAAATCGACATAGGTACTGCCGAAGAAAATGGGAGCGGGACCATGTCCATAATGGGTAAGTGATCCCATTAATGAAGCACAGGCACCTAAGAAAATGGCGAGCATTGTTCCGGGTACGCCCACAGCAATACCAACCGCTAAAAACACCGAGTACATGGCGGCAACCTGTGCGGTTGCACTGGCAAACATATAATGACAGTAAGAATAGACCAATATGATTACCGGAAAGGCCAGTTGCCAGCTTAAGTGTGCCATTTGGCCGCCTACTAAATGACCAAACCAACCGATAAAGCCTAAAGAATTTAAAAAAGAGCCCATCATTACGAGTGAAGAAAACCATACTATGGTATCCCATGCCCCTTTTTCAGCTTTAACATCTTCCCAGTTTAATACGCCGCACAATAGCAGGATACACAGGCCAATTAAAGCACCGGTTGTCGCATCAATGGCAAACAGGTTCCCAAAAATCCAGAGCACCAGTAAAATGATGAATGTGGCAACCATTAACCATTCTTTAACAGTTATTGGGCCCATTTCCTTTAATTGTTTAGCAGCAATTGCAGGCGCTTCTTTGGTTTCCTTTAATTCGGGCGGAAAAACCTTATATAAAAACAAGGGTACAAGAATAAAACACACCAGCCCCGGAACCAGGGCTGCAATTGCCCAGCTTCCCCAGGTAATGGTAACGCCTAAATCTTTTGCGAACTTTTGCGCCATTGGATTGCTGGCCGTGGCGGTTAAAAACATCACCGAAGTGATCATATTTGCATTGTAGCTGCTCAGGGTTAAAAAGGCCCCGATTTTACGGTGGGTTTCTGGTTTTTCCGGAACTGAGCCCATGTTCACGGCAATGGATTTCATGATCGGATAAATCACTCCGCCTGCTCTTGCCGTGTTACTTGGAATGGCAGGCGCAAGAATTAAATCTGCTGTATTTAATCCGTAAGCAAGACCTAACGGGCTTTTGCCCAAAACCTTAATAAAACTGTAGGCAATCCGTGTACCTAACCCAGTTTTAATAAATCCCCGGGCAATAAAAAAGGCTAAGCCGATCAGCCAGATGGTCGAATTACCAAAACCACTTAAAGCGTTTTGAATAGACTTCACCGGATCACCGGGAGCCAGCACCTGTGTAGCCGCACAGAGGGTAATGCCAATAATAGCCATGGTGCCCATTGATGCCGCTTTGGAAATGATGCCAACAATTGTAGCTACGAAGATGGCCAGCAAATGCCAGGCGTTGGGCTTAACCCCTTCAGGTACAGGGATAAACCAGATGGCAATACCAACCACAAAGGTGATGATGAGTGATTTAAAATTAATTTCTTTCATGATAAGGTTTTAAAAGCGGATTTGAAGTTGAACATAGCCCAGGCTATGGTTGTAGGTTGAGGTTAAGGGAATCTGATTTTTGAATCGGTCAACAGCTACGCCAAACTGAAGGGCGGCGTAAAAGTCGTCGGCGAAAATCAGCGAAACGTTGGGGATAATGGTCTGCCTGGCATTACTGGCCAGTTTATAATTTTCGTCGAAATATTCATACCTGCAGGAGAATTCTACCGCACGCAGCCTTTTGCTCTGGTGGTTGTAGCGAAGTGTTGGAAAGAAATAAAATCCTTTCATCTGATACTCACTTAAATCAGGCCGAACAGGTTGCTTATCTGCGTTATAGGCTAAAAAATTTGCACCGGTTTTGTATTCAGCCATTAAGAGCAGATCGAACTTTGCAGACAGGGGAACTTTTGCGGTTGCATCTGCACCGTATGCTTTGCCAATACTGCTGGAACCCAAACTACCGGAACCGGCATTTACACCAACCGTAAAATCCTTTAAAAGATCGGCTTCCAGTCTGCCGTAAAGATTTTTGGTGTTGTTATCATCAGAAGACTGGTTTTTGTTATTGCCATTATAAGCACCTGCGAAATACCTCAATTTACCATTAGGAATTACATTCCCCAATACGGAAAGCCCGGTCTGGAAACTCTGCCATCCATTTTTTCCAAAGGCATAATATTGGTTAGAAAAATCCAGTGTGCGGATAATGTCGACAGCTACGGCATCTTCAATTCCAAAAAACGGGCGAAACTGACCAGCCTGGATGTGAAAGTATTTGTTTAACGAATATTTGATATAGGCATTTTCCAAAACCTTATTGGTTGGGTCGCTGTTAAATTCAGCCAGGTTAGCCAGAATATTCGCAGAAAAATGGTCGTTAATATCACCCTTTACCATTACTCTGGCCCTTTTAACCATAAAAGTATTGGATATTGCTTTTGATGTGGCGGGGTCGAAATTTTTGCCGTTTATATCCACATTATTATCCAGGGAAAGCAAGTACCTGGTTTGCAGCACACCTGCAAAAGTGAGTTTCCTTTTGTAAGCAGAATAATTTTTTAAGGTGTCTGTCAGCGTTGTCCTGTCTTTTTGCTGCGCTTGGGCAAACAGGAAACAACCAAACAAGAGGGTAAAGAATATGGGGTAGATTTTTTTCATATTTTTATAGTTGTTATTGCCTTATTTTATGGCTCCAATCATATCTTCCGGACGCACCCACTCATCAAACTGAGCGTTGGTTAACAAGCCCAATGCTAAAGCAGCCTCCCTTAGTGTTTTGTTATCCTTCAAAGCAGATTTTGCAATCCTGGCTGAATTGTCATATCCAATATGCGGGTTGAGCGCGGTAACGAGCATCAGCGAAGTTTCGAGGTGTTTTTTAATGCCATCATAATTGGGCTCAATTCCTGCTGCACAATGTTCGTTAAAAGAGTTGCAGGCATCACCAATTAACCTGGCAGACTGCAGGAAGTTTGCCGCCATAACCGGCTTAAAAACATTGAGTTGAAACTGTCCGTTAGAACCTGCAACAGTAATTGCCACATCATTTCCCATCACCTGGGCTGCCACCATGGTTACCGCTTCATTTTGGGTTGGGTTAACCTTACCGGGCATAATTGATGAACCAGGTTCGTTTTCTGGCAGGTGCAATTCGCCAATACTACACCTAGGGCCCGAAGCCAGCATGCGGATATTGTGTGCAATATGCATCAGTGAAACCGCAATTTGTTTTAGGGCACCATGTGTTTCTACAATGGCATCATGTGCCGAAAGTGCTTCAAATTTATTGTCTGCCGTACGAAATGGCAGCCCCGTAAAGTCAGCAATGTATTTGGCCACCAAAACATCATAGCCGGCAGGCGTATTCATTCCTGTTCCAACGGCGGTTCCGCCTAAGGCCAGTTCAGAAAGATGATCCAGGGTATGGTGCAAAGCTTTTAAGCCATGATCCAGCTGTGAAACGTATCCGGAAATTTCCTGACCAAGCGTTAATGGGGTTGCATCCATTAAATGGGTACGCCCTATCTTTACCACATCCTTAAATTGTGCTGATTTTACCCTTAAAGTATCCCGGAGTTTTTCAATACCGGGTATGGTAACATCGATTAATATTTTATAAGCAGCGATGTGCATTGCTGTTGGAAAGGTATCATTAGAGGATTGTGATTTATTAACATCATCATTCGGATGCACATAAGGCTTACCTGTTCCCATTTTATTTCCCTGCAGCACATGGATCCGGTTGGCAATAACCTCGTTCGCATTCATATTAGATTGCGTGCCTGAACCTGTTTGCCAGATCACCAATGGAAACTCTTCGAAGAGTTTACCTTCTATAATTTCATCACAAACGCTCGCAATCAAATCTCTTTTATCTGCCGGTAATACATTTAAATCTTTATTTGCAAATGCTGCTGCTTTTTTAAGAAAGCCAAAGGCTTCGATAATTTCTTTGGGCATAGAGGCATTAGGACCAATTTTAAAATTATTTCTTGATCGCTCTGTTTGTGCGCCCCAATACCGATCGATGGGAACCTGAACATCTCCCATGCTATCATGCTCGGTCCTGGAGGTCAAAATACCGGTTTGATTAATCTCGTTTATTGTTAACATGTTTATCTATTTAAGATGTGTTGTAAGGTGCCTAAAATCTGCATTGGCCACCATGATGGTAGTCAGCACAAAGTGTGATGTAGATCAGCACGCCCCCGGCAGCTAATGGTTACCTTGGATGGGTCAACCAATGGAGGTTGAACTTTAATAATCCACAGCTATGCCTTATCTACAACTAGAGGTCATTAGAAATTATCCATACGAGACCAAACAACTGCTCGCAAAAAAACTAGGCGTTCTTTATTCGGATATTATGAAAGTTGATCAGAACAGAATTACGATCAGCATTCGTGAATTGGGAGAAGGCTCGATCTGGCGTTGCAGCAATACAGAACCTATGCCCGCTGCAATTATGATGTGCGATATCCGCAGTGGAAGAGAGGCGAATACGAGGGCTTTACTCTCAAAATCAATAATAGCAATATGCAATGAAGTTTTAGACCTGGAAGCCGGACAGCTCAATATCGAGTTTACCCAGCATTCTGGTGATGAAATGTATCACCAGCGACTTGGCGGATTTAGTGCCGATTGGAGTGCAGATGAAGGCTCCATTTAATGTCAACGATAAATTAAGGCCTGTTGGAGGTTTTTCCATCGGATACCAGAAGACCCTCATCACCATACATCGCCATTTCGAGGTTTCTGTATAGATTATAGATGTCGTGAAAGATTACCAACTGGCTATCAATCATTTCGCAGGTAAGGTAAACCAGCTAATTGGAATGGGAGATTTGAATAAAAATTCTTTGGGTTGACGGGCAGCGGATGCCTGATGTATTAACGTACTTTTGCTGATAATCATGCTGAAAATTGTTTCACCAGGAATATAAAGGAAAGTATCCGGGGTTCGATTGCAGAACTCCGGATTACTGGCATATATCATTGCATCCCTCTAAAAAATCAGGTAATCGATCAGCAATTCATTGTGTACATTCCATACACCGGGCGCATTCCAGGCAATTCTCTCCGCCTCGTCTTTTTGAAAAATAGAATGAACCATTCCACTCAGGGTAATCCTGTTTCCAGCTACATCAACCTTTATCCCCTTATCATCAATTGCCCAATTTCGTATCAGTGCATTCTCGATAGCACTCTTCTCTACCTCATCGGAGGTATCAGACTTTACCTGAATATTATTCGCCACATTTTTTATGCCTGAAAGTATTTCAACTGACTTTTGTACTGCAGCCTTTTGAGTATTCCATTGCACTATGCCCTCTATCGTTACCCATCCATGCTCTACCTTTACCTGCAAGCTGCGTTCCGGAATTTCGGGATTAGACTTCAGCACTTTGAGTATCTCCGTTGCGATCTGTAAATCTGGTTGCTGATCCATTGATCCAAATTTCACCTCTATTTTTTCAATAACAGCTAAAACACCTGCAACCGTTTTAGCTGCATGTTCTGCACCACGTTTTTTGGCATAACTATCTACTGTTCCGGTAAGGGTAACAATGCCATCTTGTGCAATTACGCCAATTTCTGCTGCCTTTAACAGTGGTTCCCATTTAATGGCCTCCTCTACGTCGCTTTGAAGTTTCTCATTATCTTTCATCATTTCAATTTTATAATATGTGGGCTAAATTTTAATTTCATTAATCCTGATGTTAGCGGCGTGACACAGAAATTAACTTCTGCTGTTATGCGGCCAGGCAATGTGTTTTGCTTTAGGCTGTTCTTTAAATCAGCATTGGTGAGTTGAAATCGGGTAAATGTTTACGCTTATCAGCTACCAGAATGTTTGTAATTCTCCGCTACTTTACTGAGGTTGACTTTCTTTTCCAGTTTTTTATTTCGGGCATGTCATCAAGATATTTGCGAATATATTGATGATGTTCTGCCAGTTTTCCTTCGCAGAAATTAATAAAGGCATCTGCTTTTTGCTGGAAACCAGGTACTCTTTTAACTGCTTCCATTGCGAGGTGATACCTGCTCATTTTATTTAACACCACCATATCAAATGGTGTGGTGGTGGTTCCCTCTTCCATAAAGCCGCGAACATGGAAACGGGCAGGATCTGGTCTGCCATGAACCAAATCATGAATGATGCGAACATAGCCGTGAAAGGCAAATATGACTGGAGAACTATTTGTAAAAAGCAATTCAAACTGCTCCCCGCTCATGCCATGTGCATGATAAGCCGTTGGGGAAAGCGACATCAAATCTACCACGTTCACCAGCCTTACTTTAAGTTCAGGAAGCAGTTCATTTAAAAGCGCAGCTGCGGCTACAGTCTCCAGTGTGGGTACATCGCCTGCACAGGCCAGTACAACATCCGGCTCCCCATCATCATTTGATGCCCATTTCCAATTGGATGCACCCCGTTTGCAGTGTTCAATTGCTTCATGCATACCAAGCCATTGCAGCTCCGGCTGTTTACCTGCTACCACTACGTTAATGTAATTTTTACTGCTCAGGCAGTGGTCCATCACCGAAAGCAAAGTGTTGGCATCGGGCGGGAAATAAATGCGGATAACGCTGCTTTTTTTATTTACTACGGTATCAATAAATCCTGGTCCCTGGTGGCTGTAGCCATTATTATCCTGCCGCCATACATGTGAGGTAAGCAGGTAATTTAATGATGCGATAGGTTTTCTCCAGGGAAGTTCTGCTGTGGTTTTGAGCCATTTGGCATGCTGGCTAACCATGGAGTCTACTAAGGTTACAAACGCTTCGTAACAAGGGAAAAGCCCGTGTCTTCCGGTCAGGAGGTAACCTTCCAGCCAGCCTTCGCAAACATGTTCGCTCAAAATCTCCATCACTCTGCCTTCTGGTGAGAGTTTGTCATCTATATCAATGGTTTTTTCCATGAAGCATCGATCCGTTACCTGAAAAACGGCTTCAAGTCTGTTTGAGGTAGTTTCATCCGGACAGAATAATCTGAAATTTTTATTCGCTGCATTTAACGTAAATATTTCACGCAGGTATTTTCCAAGATTACGGGTGCTTTCTGCTTCAACACAACCGGGTGATGGAATTTTCAGGCCATAATATCTAAAATCGGGAAGAATCAACTCTTTAAGGAGTAATCCGCCATTGGCATAGGGCAATGCACTCATGCGTTTATCACCAAGTGGTGCCAGTGCTTTCAATTCAGGAATGAGCATTCCGTTTTTGTCGAAAAGTTCTTCCGGATGGTAACTGCGCATCCAGTTTTCGAGCATCTTTAATTTCTCAGGGTTTTCTTTAACCCCTGTTAACGGAACCTGATGTGACCTGAAAGTGCCCTCTATTGGTACATCCTTCCATGATTTCGGTCCGGTCCAGCCTTTAGGCGTTCTCAGGATAATCATCGGCCATTTCATTGCATGAAGCTGGTGGTCTACCCTGGCACTGTGTTGAATTTTTCTTATTTTGCCATAAACAATATCCAGAGTTGCCGCCATTTGGCGATGGACATGATGAGGATCTTCGCCTTCCACAAAAAACACCTCATAACCAAACCCCTTAAACAAGTCTTTTAAGGAATCATCATCCATTCGGGCAAATACCGTAGGGCCAGAAATTTTATATCCATTTAAATGGAGGATGGGCAGTACAGCTCCATCTCTCGCCGGATTAAGAAAAGCGATTGAATTCCAGCTTGCAGCTAACGGTCCGGTTTCTGCTTCTCCATCCCCGATAACGCAGGCGGCAATTAAATCCGGATGATCAAATACAGCTCCGAAAGCATGCATAAGTGAATAACCTAATTCGCCACCTTCGTTAATAGAGCCTGGTGTATGCGCGCTTACGTGACTGGGAATACCGCCCGGGGTGGAAAATTGCCTGAAGAGCTTAAGCATTCCGGCTTCATCTTCAGTTACTTCCGGAAATACTTCTGAATAAGTTCCTTCGAGATAGGTATGGGCAACAATTGCAGGTGCCCCATGCCCTGGGCCACACACATAAAGCATTTCGGCATTGGTATCCTTAATCAGCCGGTTAAGGTGAACATAAACCAGGTTCAGTCCGGGTGAAGTGCCCCAATGCCCAAGCAGGCGGGGTTTAATATCTTCTGCCTGTAGGGGTGAAGAGAGTAACGGATTTTGTTGTAAATAAATCTGCCCTGCAGAAAGGTAATTTACAGCCTGCCAGTACCTATGAATTTTTTCTATAATTTCTTCTGAGATTTCCTGCATGATAAATTTTGGGTTTGTAACAAATTTTTAGTGTGACTGGCAATCATCCATTCTTCATTGGTAGGAATAATTCTCACGTTTACGCCACTATCCCGATGGGAAATAATTCGGTTTGATTGGTGATTTAGCGAACGGTCTAGCCGGATGCCCATAAATGCTAAACCCGTGCAGATCTGTTCTCTGATCAGTGAGGAATGTTCGCCAATGCCGCCTGTAAAAATGAGCATATCCAATCCGCCCATTCCGGCAGCAAGGGCCCCGATAGATTTGACGGCCTGATAGCAGAACATATCCAGCGCCAGCTTGGATTTAGCATCTTCTCCGGCATATTTAATGATTTCCTGCAGATCTGCTATACCGGAAATTGCCTTTAAACCAGACTGCCTGCTTAATATCACTTCAAGTTCTTCTACTGTAATGTCATTGTTTTTTAAGATAAATAGTATCGCACCAGGATCCAGGTCTCCGCTTCTGGTACTCATCATCATGCCGCCAAGCGGGCTAATCCCCATCGTGGTATCAAAACCCTTGCAGTCGGAAACCGAGGTCATACTTGATCCTATTCCTAAATGGGCAATAATCATCTTCTTTTGATGAATCCCGCTACATTCCTTATCTAGTTTCTGAAGAACGTACTCGTAAGAAAGGCCATGAAAGCCATAACGTACCAAGCCCTGGTTTCTGAACTTCTCCGGTAAGGGGTAGTTTTTGATGTGCTCTGGCATGTCCTGATGAAAAAAGGTATCAAAGCAAGCGAAGTGTGGTGTTTTCGGAAACTCTTCTCTAAACTTTCTGATTAGCCTCAGCTCATCAGGCAGATGATCGGGCGCAAGATAAATCAGCTCAGCCAGCTCCGACAGCAGGGCATCAGTGATTAATTCCGGCTTGCGATGATATTTTCCGCCTTGAACAATCCGGTACCCAATGCCAGCGATTTCGCAAAACTTATGGTTATTTGAGATCCATGAAATGATTGCCAAAGCTGCATCTTCCTGATTTCTATAAATTGCTTCATCACAAAGATGTACCCGCTGATGGCTATCGGTGAGCTCCATCAATCCATGTGGAGTTGCAATGCCTGTAATTTGGCCTGACCACTGCCTGTGCATATTTAAGCTGTGATATAGTGCAAATTTCAAGCTTGAGCTCCCTGAATTAATCACTAATATGAAGCTTTCCACTGATCCTGATCCATTCATAACAATATTTTCCTACGGGATACTAAGCTAAAATCAGCTCCGAAGTGCAGGATATTCAAATGTAAAGTTCAGTGTTTGGCTGCCAAATGATCTGAGGACATGAAAAGTGTGATGGAAATCACGATTAAAAAATAGAGGTAAAGGGATGATAGAAAGCCGGTTTGCCGTCTGGCTTTTTAAAAAGCTGAACATGTTATTGATTTTAAAGGAATAGCCCTGTTAAATGCGTACATTTAAACAGATAATTATTTATCTGTACATCAATTATTTATGGAAAACACCGTATTGCTCAAGGCAATTATTGAAAATGCAATAGACGGTCTGATTACCATAGATGAAAGGGGGGTGATTGAATCCATAAACCCTTCGGCCTGTAAACTTTTCCACTACCGTCAGGATGAGGTTATCGGCCACAATATTTCCATCCTGATGCCACAACCTGATCGATCACAACATGACGGATATCTTCATCATTACCAAAAAACCGGGAATGCCAGTATAATAGGTTTTGGCCGAGAACTTATCGGGATGAAGAAGGATGGGAGCCAATTTCCTTTTCGCCTGGGTGTAAGTGAGGTAAAATATTCCGGTAGAACTATTTATGCCGGATTTATACATGATTTAAGCAGGGAAAAGGAAGCGGAATCCAGGTTACAGGAGTATGCTGCTTTACTGGAACATCAGGTTGAAGAGCGAACACATTCGTTAAGCCAGAGTTTACAGACCTTGCAAAAAACGCAGGATGAACTCAGGCTTTCATTGGATAAAGAAAAAGAACTGGGACAATTAAAGAGCAGATTTGTGTCTATTGCTTCACACGAATTTAGAACCCCACTAAGCATGGTACAGCTTTCAGCTTCGCTCATTGATCGCTACGCTGAAACCCTTAATAGTCCCAATATTGGAAAACATGTAGGCAAAATAAAGGATGCCGTTCTCAATATAACAGCCATATTGAATGATTTCCTTTCCCTGGAAAAACTCAACAGTGGGAAGGTAAATCCACAGCTTACACGGTTTAACTTATCTGCAATGGCAGCAGAATTAGCCGGAGAAATGCAGGTTGCACTTAAAGGCAATCAGAAAATTATTTTTAAGCATCGGGGAGAAAGTCATATGATACGACTTGATCAGGGCTTATTGAAAAACTGTATGGTTATTTTGATTGATAATGCCCTTAAATATTCTGGTGAAGAAAGCAATATCTGGCTTTACACGAAAATTAACAAATCAGTTTGTACCGTTAGAATATGCGATAATGGTATCGGAATTCCGGAGACCGACCAAAAACATCTTTTTGAGCCATTTTTCCGGGCACATAATACGGGCACAATTTCCGGAAACGGGTTAGGATTAAGTATTCTATCCAGATATGCCAGCCTTATGGGTGGCAGCGTAAGCTTTAAAAGCAGAATTAACAGAGGTACTCTTTTCACACTTACTTTTCCAACAAACGACCATGAGTAAAAAGGTTCTGATCATAGAGGATCACCTCGCCATCAGGGCGAATATTGTGGAGATTCTGGAAATGGCATTATTTACCGTAATACAGGCAGAAAATGGAAAAATTGGTGTAGAAATGGCCCTGGCACACCTTCCTGATATTATTCTTTGCGACATTATGATGCCGGAGCTTGATGGTTATGGGGTGCTTTATATGCTCAATAAACATGATCAAACCTCAGGGATTCCATTTATCTTTTTAACCGCAAAAGCTGAGCATACCGATTTAAGAAAAGGGATGGAGCTAGGTGCTGATGACTACCTGGTTAAACCATTTGATGATATGGAACTGCTAAATGCCATAGACATCAGACTTAGAAAAAAGGCTGCAGCAGATGATTTACACCAAAAAAGTGCTTCCGAATTTAAGGTGATGGTTGCCCATATCGATGGGCTTGCTGAATTTAAAAAAATTATAGAGGGTAAAACGAGCAGGGCGTTTAAAAAGAACCAGGTTATATACTATGAAGGCGATCATGGAAAAGGGCTTTACTTAATTTTAAGCGGGAAAGTGAAAAGTATTAAGCTTTCTCCGGACGGAAGGGAGTTGATGACAGGCCTGCATGCCGCAGGGGAATATATAGGCATTAATGCAGTACTCGGTAAAACAGCCTATACGGATACCGCTACAGCTATGGAGGACAGTGAGATTTGTATTATACCCAAAGAACAGCTGGAAATGATGCTAAGGTTATATCCTGAGGTTGCCAGAAAATTTATTAATCTGCTTTCTAATGATAATCTTGAAAAGGAGCAGCAGTTGTTACAACTGGCATATTATTCGGTAAGAAAGAAAATGGCAGAAACGATTATCCGGTTATTCAATCAAAAAACTACCGATAATGAATTGTTGAATATTTCCCGTGAAGACCTTGCAGCACTTGCCTGCATGGCTACAGAAACGGTAAGCAGAACCCTAACAGATTTCAAGGAAGAAAAATTAATCGACAGGGTTGGTGCTAATATCACAGTTTTAAATCTTGAAGGGTTAATCAGGATGAAAAATTAGATAGCCAGCTTGCGCTCGTTAACGGGTGCAGTATATCACTGCGATTTTATCGCTGTTTTCATCGTCACAGACGAAGGGATATTGCACGCTCGTTCGGAAACGAGCGTGAGCATGAAGCATTTAATTCAGCTTGCGCTCGTTTATAACGGGTGAAGTATGTCACTGCGATTCTATCGCTGTTTTCATCATCACAGACGAAGGGATATTGCACGCTCGTTCGGAAACGAGCGTGAGCATGAAGCATTTAATCCAGCTTGCGCTCGTTTGTAACGGGTGCAGTGTATCACTGCGATTTTATCGCTATTTTCATCGTCATAGACGAAGGGATATTGCACGCTAGTTCGGAAGCGAGCGTGAGCATGAAGCATTTAATTCAGCTTGCGCTCGTTTATAACGGGTGAAGTATATCACTGCGATTTTATCGCTATTTTCATCGTCATAGACGAAGGGATATTGCACGCTCGTTCGGAAACGAGCGTGAGCATGAAGCATTTAATCCAGCTTGCGCTCGTTTATAACGGGTGAAGTATATCACTGCGATTTTATCGCTATTTTCATCGTCACAGACTAAGGGATATTGCACGCTCGTTCGGAAACGAGCGTGAGCATGAAGCATTTAATTCAGCTTGCGCTCGTTTATAACGAGTGCAGTATATCACTGCGATTTTATCGCTGTTTTCATCGTCACAGACGAAGGGATATTGCACGCTCGTTCAGAAACGGGCGTGAGCATGAAAACGAGCGTAAGCCTGGTAAATACATTAAAATCATACATCAAAATAGTTACCAAATAATAGGTTGTTGGCTGGATATTTTAAAGTTTAAGAATTGTAATTTAGAGCCGCGCCAGCATAGGCAGAAGTCTCTTTATGTTTTCCAGCTGAAAGCATTGGAGAATAGATGGACACAAGTACCAATTTAAGATAATTAATAAACAGCAAATTTTCGATCTTTAACATTATGATTAAATTTAAACTCAGTTTTTTAAAGTTGCTTTTTAGTGCATGCATGGTTTTACTCTGCACTTTTTCTTTTGCTGCAAAACCAGGGTATTATTACCAGATAAAAATTTACCATATAAAGGATGTAAACCAGGAAAATACAGTAGATTCTTACCTGAAGAATGCTTATTTACCGGCATTGCATCGATTTGGCATTGCAAATGTTGGCGTATTTAAACCCATTAAAAAGGATTCTTTGGAACAGTTAATCTATGTGTATATTCCTGTTAAAAAGATGGATCAGCTCTTAAAAATGGAACAGGCACTGGATAAAGATCAGCAATACCTCGAAGCCGGGAAAGACTATCTTAATGCCATTTTTAGCAATCCGCCTTTTTTAAGATTAGAAAATATCCTGTTAAAAGCTTTTGCAGGTATGCCGGTTCCGGCCATACCTAAACTGACCTCTCCGAAGGCAGAAAGGGTATATGAACTTCGTAGTTATGAAGCCAGTACAGAAAAGCTTTCCCTGAATAAAATTGCAATGTTTAATGAATCCGAGATTAGCATTTTTAGTAAGCTTGATTTTAATGCCGTGTTTTATGGGCAGGTAATTTTTGGGAGTAAAATGCCAAATCTGATGTATTTAACAACCTTTAACAATAAGGCCGACCGCGATCAGCATTGGACTGCATTCGGGCCAGCGTATAAAGAAATAAGCGGATTACCGCAATACCAGAATAACGTTTCAAAAAATGTCACCCTTTTTCTTTATCCCGCAGATTATTCTGATCTATAGTTTTAAATCTGTTTAATTTCTTTTTCATCGTCAGTAGTTCCCTTATCAATAAGAACCGGCATAATTAAAATCTGATGATATAATCTGTTATAAAATGGCGGGCAATTATTTAGAGAAGAGGGACATGAGCATAAATCAGGTTCCTCTTTTTTACATCCTGACTGATAATATAGCTTGCCATTATCGTTTTTATGAGACTCGATAAATTATTACACGCTTGTTCGGAAACGAGCGTGAGCCAGGGGCATTTAAATACTAACCGTTAAGCCCAAAGAAATATTAATCCCCGGCAGGGGTGCGAGGTATTTTAAAAAGGAGTTTTGCGGTCTTGCTTCAACATTGAGCAAATTACTGCCGCTGGCGAAATAATCGATTTTATATTGCCTGATATTTCCACTATACGACAGCCTTACCGCAAGCAGGGAATAGGCTGGCATTGGAGGTTCCGGATTAATATTTTTTCCTAAAAAACGCTGTGCGAGATATCGATCGAACGTAGAACTTAGTTCAAGTTGCTTATAACTGATCCCTCCTGATAATCCAAACCTGCTGGTGGGCATGTTGGGCATATAATCACCTTCTGCCCAATCCCTCATGTGATCACCTGAAACATTAACGTTTCTCACCAGGTCAAAATAAGAGCCTAGCTGAATATTGAAATCATGGCCAATCTTTTGATTGTATTCCATTTCAGCTTCCCAACCGTTCAATCTGGTATCAGACTGGCGCCATTCTTTTACTAAAAATCCTCCTGAACGTGCAATGCCTGTGTGGGCCAGATAGAGATAATTATTAAAAATTGTACGGTAGTGCGTAATGGAAAGCTTCAGCCCGGCTAAATTAAGACCTGCACCAAATTCCCCGGTTTTCGCTGTTTCCTTGTTTAGCCGGTCATCGCCATTTTCTTCTACAATGATCGCAAAGTGATTGTTGCCAGCATAAAGTTCATTAACATCAGGAGCACGTTCGGAATGAGTATATGAGCCCCTTAGGTAAGCAAATTTGTTAATGTTTAATTGAACACCGGTATTAAATTGGTTCAGGTGAAAATCCCGGTTGGAAAGTTTACCGCCGCCTAAACCCCTGCCTGGGGTATAGCCTGTTGTTAACATGGCACGCCTTTGAACCAGATCATGACGATAACCTACATTGATGTTCAGAAACTTTACCGCAAATTGCTGTAAACTAAATATTCCGTATTCCCTGCTTTTGCTATCAGGAAGATACCGTTGTTCTCCACTGCCGTCTATATTTACTGCAGAAATGTCTACACCAGTGATCCCTTTTAGGAATCGCAGCTGCTGCTGATCTATTTCTAATCTGGCAACCTGGCGGGCCGTCGAAAATTTGTTTGCCAGGTAATCTTCAATGAGCTCACTATCCTGGGCATATTGCATCATATAATTCAATCTGATAGCTGCTATTCCAGCTTCGTGGAGTTTATATTCAGATTCCATTAATAAACTATTGGCTTCAGATCTTGTATTTATCGGTAAGTAGAGGCTTTCACCTGCTATTTGGTGCAGCGCAAATCCGGGAATGCCATAGTAACCGTAGGATCTTCTAAATCCTGCGCCAACATTCAGTTTTTCGCCAATATATCCTGTGCCTGCATTAAACGCATAGCTGTTGCTATGGCTATTGGGCATTATTCCCTTTTCTACAGGAGCATAGTCGGTTATCCCTTTCACAATTGTTGTTGAAAAAGGTGTTCCAGTGGGTTGCCCTGCTACATATAAACTGTTTTTTGGATTAGATACGGAAACCCCACCGATAACCGAATTTTCCTGAAAGGTATATAAGTCTGCCTCGCTTAGACCCCATGCCGGATTGTTTAAATTATCCAATACAAACTGGCTGATGTATGGGTAGAGGGTTAGGTTACGCGTGGTTTGCCTATCTACATTCACCTGGGCCATAGACTCCGTCAGGTGATCAATCTTTGGATCGTAGGCAATTGGGGCCTTTGTGTTTCCTGGTATATTAATATTGCCGTTCCACTTATTCATCGCACCTGCATGCCATACCCATCGTTTGCCAACGTTCCCATTAAGATCAAATGCCTGTTTGTATCCCAGATTTGTACTGCCCTCCGTTTTTATAAATCCAGTCAGGGCCTTATCAGCCCTTGCCTTTGGTATGGTGTTGTCTTTCAGGTCGATTGCCCCGCCTATGGCCTTGCCTCCAAAAAGTACACTGCCATCGTTTATATGAATATCAATGCCCAGAAGATTATCCATATCCGTGATCAGGTTCAGATTTGGGCTAATGCCTGAAAGGTCGTTCATGGATATTCCATCGCTTAGCACCTTTACCCGGTTTCCACTCAGACTCCTGATAACCGGAGCTCCGGAATTAGGACCGAAATAGGAATTTTGGATGCCTGGAACATGGCTGAGGGTCTCCCCTAAGGTTGTCGACTGGTTATTAAGCAGCGCTTTGCGTGTGATTTTCTTTAAACCAAAAAGACCGGGGATTACTTTGGCCTTTATCGTAACTTCTTTTAAGACATTAATTTTAGTGCTATCTGCCATCTTCGGCTTTTGAGCATAAACACTGAAGCCAGTTGCCAGCAGCAGAAATAAAAAGTATAAAGACCGAAATTTTAATAACATAATAAGTAGTAGTGCTGAATGTTGTTTGGATACAGCGCGCAAAGATAGGATTGAAAACTATAAACGCAACTTAATTGCGATAAATAATGCATCTATGTTGCATTTGTAATTGTTAAAATTTACTTTTGCCGAAAATATAAATATGGAAATTTTAAAAAATTACACTAAACTATTACTGATCGGAAGTCTGTTCCTATCGATGTCTGCCTGTAAGAAGGATAATGTTGAGGTTCCGGTGGAACAAGTCGAGATCAACATTCCCGGAACGGTATCAATGATCTACGGCGAGCAGCAAGATATCACCTTACCGGCAAATGTGTTAGGGGCACAGGACGTGCAGATTACACTCGATTTCAGCCAAAATGAAAATGTTAAAGTTAACGCAAAAGAAAGCTTGAATGATAAACTTTCTGCAGCGGTTACCATAGATAAGAACTCGGGAAAGATCCATTTAAATAGTAGCTTGCTTTATGTAAACGGCACTATTTCGGGCACTAACGGGGCAAAATTACCTGATTACTTTAAGGTTGTTGTAAACGCAAGCTCGGTAAGTAAATCCTTCCAGGGTAAACAAACTATTAATTTAAAAATTTCTCCGGCGAAGCTTTCCGTTAAAGGCCTCGATAATCAGGCGGCAATTCCGGTGGCTTATGTACTGTATGGTGATGCCGCAAATTTTGAACTGGAATTTTCTAAAAGTTCTTTGACAGGCATGACATGGGGCATTGAAAACCAATCATCAATTGGGGCAGAGGTATCACTGAACGCAAATATTTTAAAATTTGCGACCAGCTCTGGAGATCCTTCCAGGAAAGTTGAAAAAGCCTTTAATGTAACGCCGTCCCTTCAGAAAGACGGATTTGTTGTTGCATCCACCGCATTCCGTGTGATCTTTATTCCCAGAATTAAATTCTTTTTTGGCACATACTATCCCGACTATGACCTTACCATACTTTTGAATAATCTTCATATTGGCTTATCAAACGGATATGTATCGGCTGCACCAACACTTTCTCCTGAGGGATATAAATCAACTTTTGCGATCATTGGCATAAAAAAGGATAGCCAGGTTTTTAATGATATTGATGCATTATTCTCCATAAATGAGAAAACAGGTTCTGTTACCCTGAAGAAAAATTCTTCGCTTACAGCGGGTGCGTATGAAATTACAGTGAAAGCGATAACAACCACAGGGCTTGAATTCTTGACAACTTTGACCTTAAATATGTCTAAAGTAGAGTAATTGCGTTTGTTATTTTTTCAAAGTATTGCGATTAGCAGTTTGTGAATCCAATTATACAAATGGCTAATTCTACAAGGAATGAGCGTACGTTTTGCAGGAATAATTTTTTAATGTTGAGCAGGGGAGAGTGGTTTCTCTCCTGTTATTTTGCCTGCCAGACGATCTCAGTTTTATATTATTTTAACCAAAAAGTACACAGAGAATACAAAATGGGTGGCGAAAATGGTATATCTACGGCTTTTAATTAAGTATTAAAGGTCTGCTTAAAGGCCATCTGTCAACATATTTTATAATTGCAGCCAGCATCTCTTTTGGCAAGAATTTAATCAGCGTAGCCGGGGGTAATGATCCTATAAGGCATGCGCTCTTCTTCGGCAGAAACTGAAGACTGAGTAATAAGATAGGCTCCTTCCCGGGATAATGCTTTAATTCCTTCCGAGACGGTACAGATATAATTGGTTAATTATAATTGACAGATGATTTAGAAAGGAGCTACACCTATTAGTTCTGCCCCCCTTTGTTTTTAAAGTCTGTGATGGTTTTTCCATCATAACGATACACTCCGTTCAGAGATCCAAACCAAATACTTCCATCGTTAGCTTCCAAAATTCCGCAAAGCATTTTTTGTATGGACATTATTTCGGCTACGGCTGGCTTTTTATTGTACAGGGAATTTTGATCATAACGGGAAAGTGTCCAGGCTCCAACCCCATTAGGATTTACTGCACCCGTAGTCCAGATGTTTCCTTTTTTATCTTCGATTATAGCAGAAGTGCCCTTCTGATTAATTTTGGTAAAGGCACGGCCATCATAGTGCCAAAGGCCAGCTTTAACAATCAGCGTATCGCCCTTTCTATCTTCAATTGTTGTTGCGCCGAACCAGATATGGCCCTTTTTATCTTCGGTTATACCCCAAACGTTGTGGAAGGCTTTACCGTCTTTATTTTTGAAAACGGTAAATGTTTTTCCATCATAAAAACAAGCGTTGCCCCGTGTACCAAACCATAATTTGCCGTTTTTGTCTTCAAGAATCACATTAATACCATTATTTGAAAGTCCTTGTTTAGTTGTAAAATTTCGAAAAGATTTCCCATCGTAACGGCTTGCTCCACCTGTAGTACCGAACCAAATAAAGCCGGCTCGATCTTCATAAACAGACATAACCGCATTACTCGCGAGTCCTTCGCGGGTTGTAAAATGTTGAAAGGATTTCCCATTGTAACAGTAAACACCTGAATCAGTAGAAGAGAACCAAAGATTTCCTTTTCGATCTTCGAGAACATCCCAAAATCTACGTGAACCTAGTTTACTTGTGAGATTAGTAAACGATTTTCCATCGTATCGTAAAATACCACCAAATGATGCAGCAATCAAAATGTTTCCCTTTCTATCTTGCTTTACATTCCTGACCATGCTATTAGGCCCATAGATTGAGATTGAGTCTTTGGTTTCAGCACTAATATTATCTTTTGGTGCATTTGTTTGGCGTTGTTTACAGGAGGTGTTAAAAACGACCGTCAGGAGCAAAGCATATACTTGTATGTATTTCATAATTATATTTTAAATGGGTAATAGCTGCACCGTTCTGATGGCGGTAAATACAGCTGCATTCTTTCATTTTTCAGCAAACACTAATGCATTTTGTATTTTCATCAGTATATATTTTATTTAAGGTGATGAAGCTGTCCTGAGTAATATTTACTGTTTGTGATTGTTGGCTCATGAGGGTTTCCTATCATCTCGATTTGATTCAGCGAAATTACTTTGATATCTTTCGCCGTGGATAATTTGAATTGTAAATAGAATTGTAAAATTTGTAAATAAAAATCTGATACTATGCATCTTAGTCAAAATCTCATCGCCGGGAAACGCAAATACTTATTTGGATTGACATTACTCTTGTTGATGTCTGTAATCTGTGTGGCTTTCTGTAAGGAGGATAGTGACGATTTTGAGGCCTCCAGAAGGGAAGTTTTATTCCGCAGGATCGGACATGAACTGCTGTTACAGTCGGGCGACAGTACCTCAAGAGTGCTCCCGGTAAAAAAGATGGCGGAAAACGAATATCAGATCAGCTTTGAACATGATTTAACTTTTCAACCGGGCTTCCTGGTAAATACTACCCGGCGTTTATTGGTCAAAGATCCGCTGGCAAATCATTATGTTGTCAATGTGCTGAACTGCGGCAACCCCCGTGTGGTTTATGGATATGCTATATCCAAAGATAAGAAAGATGATATTGTAGCCTGTATAGGAAGAGTACAACCGAAAGCATGTTACCTGATCAACATAAAATATAAACCGACAGGCATAAAAATAGCAGAGAATGGATATTTGTTGGGCAGCCTGTCCTTTTTAGCATTTGTTGGTTTTATTTTTTTGCATGCTGTTAAGCCTCAAAAGGCTTTGCAAGGCGATAAATACACCAGTATATTCACTCTAGGTTCGGTATTGTTCGATGGGAAGAACCGGAAACTCATTGTAAATGGAAACGCAATAGAGCTGACCGGAACAGAAACCCGTGTATTGCTCATTTTTGCATGGTCTCCCAACGAGATTATAGAAAGAAGCCGGCTGCAAAAAGAGATTTGGGAAGATGAAGGTGTTATTGTAGGCCGCAGTCTGGATATGTTCATCTCAAAGCTTAGAAAAAAACTTGAAGCTGATCCGAACATCAACATTGTTGTGGTCAGGGGAAAAGGATATAAACTCGAGGTTACCTAAATCAATTCCTGGTAAGTAATGGGAAATCATGAAACGTAAAAAACCATCTAAGTTCGATGTATTTTCATAAACTAAAGACGACTCACGTTGTTGTACTGTTTCAAAGTTATTTAATCAACGAAAATTAATACAGGATATGATAGAAACTGGAGGCTACTGCATAAAGAATTCAGCGTTAACCGATACTCCATTCCTGGCAGTTTATCCAGATATCGTAACTGAAAATATTGCACGGCTTGTAGCTTTGTTTTCAGATATCAGCCAAATCCGGCCACATGTCAAAACACATAAATGTCTTCAGGTTGTTAACTTAATGCTGGAAGCTGGTATCCAGAAGTTTAAATGCGCCACTATCGGCGAAGCAGAAATGTTGGCCCAAGCTGGCTCCAGGGATATTCTATTAGCATACCAGCCTGTAGGTCCGAAAATTCAACGCTTTGTAGATTTAATTATTAAATATCCGCTGAGCAAATTTTCCTGTCTGGTGGATAATGAAAGCTCCGCACAGGAATTATCTGACACTGCATGTCGTGCTAATATTGTAATAGCGATATGGGTCGACCTAAATGTTGGCATGAACCGAACAGGTGTAAAACCACAGTCAGAAGGAAAAGCGTTATTTATGTTTTGTGTCAGCCTTCCCTCAATCAGGATTTTAGGTTTGCATGCTTATGACGGTCATATCACTGATTATCAGGTAAGTGTCCGTCATTCACAGGCTACTTCTAGCTTTGAACAAGTCAGGAAACTCACTGATGAATTATCCCAGATGGGGTTTAAGCAATTGCGCATCACGGCGGGAAGTACGCCTACTATCAACTTTTATTCCCAGTTTAAAGATGTTGAATGCAGTCCGGGAACCTTCATTTATTGGGATCGACATTATCAGGCATTGTATCCGGAACTTGGTTTTAAAACTGCAGCACTTATTGTTACCCGGGTAATTTCCAAGCCAGCAACAGATACAGTTTGCCTTGATTTAGGCTATAAAGCAATATCTTCAGAAGGAGCACCGGATGAACGTGTTAATTTTCTACAATTTCCCGAAGCTGTAATCTTCTCCCAAAGTGAAGAACATTTACTGGTTAAGGTTCCGGGTTCAGAAATTAATATTGGAGACACGCTATTGGGAATGCCCCATCATATAGGAAGAACCTGTAATTTATATGATTCATCAACATTCGTAGTTGAAAACCGGATTATGGGAAGTTGGAAAAATACTGGCAGAAAAAGGTAATTGTGCCCACAGACATTTTACAGAGGGTTTCTTTATAATCATTACAAATAGCAAATGCAGTAAACTGCCAAGATTGTAGCAGGGTTCTGATGATACACAACTTAATTCGATTATTATGTTTCATCATTCCAAAGACCTTCAATTCAACGCAAGAGTCTCTAAACCAGATCCAGTATTCGCCAACATTCTTCTTGAACAATTCGGTGGGGAAAATGGCGAACTTGCAGCAGCAATGCAATATTTTACTCAGGCATTCGGTGCTAAGTTACCTCATCCCGACAAATATGATATGCTAATGGATATCGCCACAGAAGAATTTTCCCATCTGGAAATTGTTGGTGCAACCATTCAGATGTTACTCAAAGGTGTCAATGGCGAACTCAAGGATGCTGCCGATCAAAGTGAGATTATGCAGGTTTTAGACGGAAAGGCAGCCAAAGAATCTATCATTCATGCAGCATTATCTGCTAATCCGCAATTCCCGATTATCACCGGTGGTGGTCCGACCTTAAGAAATAGCCAGGGGATTCCATGGTGCGCTTCTTATATCCATTCAAATGGAGACCTTACTGTAGACTTAAGGAGCAACCTGGCCTCAGAATCAAGGGCAAAACTCGTGTACGAGCACTTAATGAAATTTACAGATGATCCATATGTAAAGGAGACCCTTTCCTTTCTAATGACCCGGGAGGTTGCGCATTATAAAATGTTTGAGGCAGCACTCGAAACGATCCAGCCAAACTTTCCACCAGGAGTATTACAGGCAGATCCGCGCTTTACCCAACAGTATTTCAATCTCTCGCCCGAAAAAAGCGTAAGAGGGCCGTGGAACCAGGGCGATATGCCGGGTATGGATAAGGAATGGGATTATGTAGGAGATCCGATCAGCCAGGTGAAAGAGACCGAAGGGCTAACCGTAATGGATACCGACATGGAGGCGCAGCTGGAAAAGACAGAACAACTTAATTTAGCGCTAAGCAAGCAAAAAAGTGAAGAAGTAAAGGCAGCTGACCCTAGTGGAACTGCACAATGGAGTGACTACGACGCTCAATAATTTATTATAGGAGATGGAGCCCTGGCATCGCCAGGGCTTTATTTTATTTACAGGAATGATTATATGTCCTTTCTGATCTGGTTTCGTAAAATAAGAGAACTTTTCCTAACTGCTGGCAATCTTTTCTTTCTACTACCTTTAGGCAAATATTTATAGATAAATTTAAATCAGACACAGTTTTATTGCTGTCGCTGAGAGAATTATTATGCCTTATCCGAAATAATCGCCTGTTGCTCTAAATGTGTTTTCAGAAGATACCAATATGCCCGATAACAACATGGCTGCTGGTCATGGCTTTTTATCAAAACAGGTCGTCATGAAATTTAGATAAAACTAATCACAGCATAAACTGGTTAAAGTAGGGAATTGAAATCAAAATGGTTTCCAAATACAATGCGGATTAATCCATGAACTTTTTAAAGAAATAAAGCAATCTAAATGAGTAATATAGAGAACCTGGCAAAACTGGAAAATATAATCCCCGAAGAGAAAATGCTGAAGTTGGAAACGGCAGCGGAGCGACATAAAGCGCAGTCGAATATTTCTTTTACGGTAGATAGTATTTCAGATGAGATACTTGAGGTCTCAACTGTTCAAAATGAAACACCCTCAGGCAAATACGCCAGCGAGTCGACTTTGGTGAAAAGAACAGAAGATGTTTTTAGTAAAATATTGCCCGAATTTAAGCTTGTGGTCTCTGCCCAAACGCATCTTCCCTCGCCAGCTATTGTAGTCACATCCTCCTGGATTGATAAGAAAATGCTTGAAAAAGGGGTGAGGATAAAGCAAATTGCTTTCGATACCGGGCTCGACCGGGAAAGTATCTCAGACTGGGTGACGGGAAAGAGATCGATGAGCCAGCTCGTTAAAGCAATGTTTTATTTCTACTTTTCGAAATAATTGAAGTAATAAATATTAGTAAGCGCTAATAGGAATACTTTAAGCGCTAACTTTTAGTCAATATTGGTGTTGGAAAGGTATGGATGATAGAATACAGTTTTTTGCCGGAGTGTTTTTCCTGTTAGCAGGTGTTTTTGTATTTTATATTATATTCAAAAAAGATAAAGAAAAAAAAGCATAAACAATATTTACTGATTACAGCTGCGGGAGATATTAAGCAGGTGCTGAAATTAATCATTCAATCATCAACTCTTCTTTGGTGATAGCGCATGAAGCCATTGCCAGGCGTTTTCTGCATTGGCAAAAAAGCGTACATCTGAAGTGGCCTCCTCATTTTCCACACTCTTCTTTGCGGACAACTGGCTGAAGGCACTGGCGGAAAATACCCAAGCGAAGTGCCGCAGACCAGCAAGTTCCATTAACGGTAGCCAGACATTGGCTGCCCAGTCGGAAGCTTCGGACCAGGTTCCAAGTACAGCTCTGTTATCATTAAATACTTTTGAACAACGGTTATTTCGCAGGTATTCAATCATGAGTTTTCCGCCATGTTTTACCGAATGCATATCCTGATGGCCATACCATTCTACATGCATAATGCCGTTTTCATTGTTGCACTTGATAGAGATGTATTTGTCTTTGTAACGATCCGGTATTTTTACTTCAGGAAGGATGGTTTGGCCAACTGACAAAGGGAGCTTGAAATGGAAGGTAGATCCTTTGCCTTGTTCACTTTCGATCCAAAAGCTACCTCCATGACGCTTTATAATATCTGCAGATATGTAAAGCCCCAAACCCAGGCCTTCAAAACGGGCTGAAGAATTATCGGCCCGGTAATACCGGTCAAAAAGCTTGCTCAGGTGTTCAGGTTTGATTCCAATACCATAATCTGTTACAGAAACAATCAGATAATCCTGTTCCAGGGTTGCCTTAATCAGCACCAGGTCTGCATCGGGAGAATATTTAACAGCATTGGCCACGAAGTTCTGAACAACCTGTTCCAGGCGAAACTGATCACCCTTAAAATGAATAGGTGCCTGATCTTGAAGAATAAGCTGATATTTAGGGTATACCTGCTGTAATCCGGCTACGGTTTCCCTTAACATTTTGCTAAAATCAAATTCAGCCAGATTGAATGCCATTTTTCCCGCATTAATTTTACTCACGTCCATTAAGTCGGCAATAAGTTTTTCCAGGCGTTCCAACTGGGATGTGATCCGGTGGAGGAAGGAACTGGCTTTGGTTTCGCTGATCTGGCGGCTGAGCATTTGAGTGAAGCCCTTTATTGCGGTAAGCGGGGTTTTAAGCTCATGACTGGCTATAGATATAAACTCATCTTTTCGAGATTCATTGGCTTTCTGTTCGTTGATATTGGTATTACTGCCAACCCAAATGTAACCCTGGTTGTGTAGAATACGTTTAGCCCGGATTAAATGCCAATAATAATATCCATCAGCAAATCTTAGTCTAACCTCGTTTACGTATTCATGGCCGGTTTCTAAACTTTCATTCCAGTTTGCAAGGCTATGCGAAAGATCATCAGGATGCATGAATATTGACCATCCGGCGGATATGATTACCTGGTTTTCTATGCCCAGGTCACGGCTTACCTGATCATTGACATTATTAAGAATACCCTGTTCGTCAGTAGTCCAGATTTGCTGGGGAATTGCATTCAACAGTTCCCTGGAAAACATTTCTGAATGACCAGCAAGCGAAATACTATCTTTTGTACCTGTTTCCAAGTGACTATTAACTGATTTTTTTGGCCCGGTCATTCACAAATTTAAAAAAAATGAGAGGAAGATTCTTATTAATATTGTGTCTTACGGACGTTTATGTATAAATATCATTAGACGATATAATGTAAAAGATTTATATGCAAGTGAGCCTCAGATATCCTGTTCCGGCTTTGCATCCAGTGACAGGTAAAACGATCAAAATGTTTTGAATCTCAGTGTCGCGAACATTCATGATCTCCATTTGGATATCGGGTTAACCAGGCTTGGAAGCTACGTTTTTTGAAAAAGCAATTCAATTACCATCGGCGGCGGTTAATTTTTCTTATGCTCGATGGATTGAAGCTTTAGTGCTCTAATTGCCACCAGGGGATTTGAAATCAATGCCCCGCCGTTTGCCGTGGCACCAATAACAATGGCCGATGATACCAGCACTACATTTTTGATAATGTACTGGCCGAGCAATGTGGGTGCAAAGCTCACCGATGTCCAACATTCTCCAGAGAACAGTACCAGCGGCAAAAATGTACCAATCATCTGCAAATATAGTATGAACAGAATGTATACCATTTTCTTCCCTGTAATCAGGCCTATTCCTATAGTACATTCCCAGAGGGCCAGAAAGGGCATGGAGTATTGTTTAGTAACCATGCCAAATGTTATTTTCCGGATCGTTCTGCCAGCGATATCTTCTGCCACGCTTACGTTAGGGAAAAACTTGAGGATTCCGAACCAGATGAATATGATGCCTAAAGAGAAGCGCAGTATAGTCATTCCATTCCGGGATTTCCATTCGATCGCCTTGATTACGAACCTTTTTAGTTTTACCAGCATAATGACGTGTTTTGGTCATATACGTTAGTTTCTTCCCTGTTGGTTTTTCAGCGATACGATGTAGGGGTTAATAAAAGATTCCTGTTATGTTTAGCGCTTCTCTATGCTCAATAAAGTTAGCATCTGTTAAGAGATTTCAAAATCTACCCTTAACCTGATAATGGCCTGGCGGATTGATGATTTAACACTGCCCAGGGGCATAAGCAATAAACCGGCAATTTCTTCATGCGTGTAGCCTTTATAATAGGCAAGATCCAATATGTTACGTTGTTTTTTGTTGAGGTTATTTACCAGTTTTTTGAGTCCGATGGTATCGGTGTTGTAGCTATAGCTGTGATTATTCAATTCCCCGCTTACATCTTCAATCCTGACGCTGGTAGCTTGAGTCCGACTCGATTTTAACCTCGTATGGTCTATCGCTGCATGCTTTGTGATGTTCATCATCCAGGTGAAAAGACGGGATCTTTTCTCATCATATCCCGGCAACCCCTTTTTAATCTTTATAAAAACCTCCTGTAATACATCTTCGGAAGTCTCCTGTTGGTTTATAATTTTCATGATCACTCCAAAAAGATTTGCAGCGTACATTTTATATAACTTATTAAAGGCAGGTACACTTTCAGCCCGAAGTCCTGCCAGTAATGCCTTTTCCGAATGATCTTGATTTAGGACTGATATAATCCTTGTACTTGATTGGGTAAGTATAAATGCGATCATGAGCGTCTTTAAGGTGCTCAACAAGAGACTATATAAATAAGTTTGGTGTATTCCTGTATGTTGTCTTTTCTTACGCTCTGGTAATTATAAAAATACATCAATTTTGCGTAATATGCCTTCAGGGCAGTAATTGGTGTTTTTAATTCATGGCTTGCTATTGATATAAAATCGTCTTTTTGCTAAATGTGTCGTTGTTTTTTTTGAGTACAGCCGCTAACATCAATAGGTTTATTTTTTCACTACAATAATTTTGCGGATGAGGGCCGATTGAGATCCGTTGCTTAACGATACTACTGTGCCGTTTTTCCAGTATTGTGCTGTACCTGATCCTCCGTTCGCACCACCATCACGGGAACCACCTACATACACATCAGTACCAGATACGGCTATAGAAAATCCGAACGCACTTTCAGGCCCGGTAGATAAGACAACAGGCAAGCCATTTTTCCAGTATTTAGCCATGATCACATTACTGCCATTTCCTGTTCCATACCCGGCTACATAAACATCATTCCCATTCACGGTAATGGAGTTTCCGGTTACGTCGGGCGTACCATCATTAATAAGGGTAGGCGTGCCGAGGTTTTTGCTGTAGCGGGTTTGAGATTGGCCGGAGTTGTTATAAGTCTCAGACCATAACAAATATAAATCGCTGCCTGATACCGTTATGGCCTGGTCTGCGGCAGCCACACTACGGTCTGCAAGGTCAAATAGCTGTCCGTTTTTCCAATAAGAGGTGATGGAATTCAGCCAATCCAGGTTTCTGCGTTCCCCAATCACATACACATCATTACCAATCAGGGCTATTCCGGTGGCGATGGCCTGCTGATTCCCATCTGTTAAGATTGCAGGTGTTCCGTTTTTCCAATACTTCGCCTGGTAAGTTGACTTTCCTGGCGCCATTTCCTGGCCGGCGATATATACATCATTTCCCTGGATAAATACATCATTGGCAAAGGCATCCCGGCTTCCATCTGTAAGTGATGTAGCAATACCATTTTTCCAGTATTTGGCAACATATGTTCCTGCCGGATTAATTTCGGAGCCTACGATATGAACATCGTTGCCCGAAATGGCCATGGCGTTAGCATCTGATGCACCGGAACCGCTTCCAAGGATAACAGCGTTGCCGTTTTTCCAGTATTTGGCCACGTAGCCTTCTCTTCCGGCGGCATAGATGTCAAATGATGACTGGTCTAGTTGAGTTGGTTCATCCGCCCCGCCTTTCTTGCAAGCCTGAAATATAAGCGTTAGTGTGATTAAAAATGTAAACGCTTTTAGTAAATTATGCTTCATAACCGGAGATTGTTTTGAATTTGAACACAGAAAAAGGGATTTAGTTTGGTAGTGTTAAATATTCGTAATTTTAAAGAGGAATGAAGTAGGGAAGCCGGGGTTGCTGATCTATCCCCGGCAACGGGAATACCACTTTGTTGATCTCTCTTCAAATCCTGATTCTGCTATTTCTCCTAAGAAAAAATACCATTTTGATAATCGTTAAGAAATGCTGAGGTAGTAAGCCCGGTTTGTGTTTTAAAAAAACGCATTAAATGATTCGGTTCAGAAAAGCTGAGTTCGTTTGCAATTTCGGCAACGGTTTTCCCGGAATGGATTAGATAATTTTTTATTTCGAAGAGCAATCTTTGCTTCAATAGCTGAGTAGCAGTTACATTAAACTGTTCCTTAACTGCACCATTGATCGTAATACGGCTCACAGACATCAATTCTGCATAATTTTCAATACGTTGCATCGTGTGAATATTCGATTCTACCAGCATTTTGAATTGATAAGCGTAGTTATTTTCTGCTCTTTGTAGAGAAAGGCCGTATTGCTGTGCATAAGCCCGGTTAAATTTTTGCAATAAATAATAGATGAGCGACCGGATGATATGTACACTGTCTGGTCTTGCCTCTATCAGTTCAGTTTTGATTTCAGTAAGTATTTCACAAGCTTTTTGAATTTCTCCGGCTGTTAATTTCAAACTAAGGGGAAAAGCCAGCTGATAAAAATACAGCAGGCGATAGGTGAATAATTTATCCGAAAAGAAATCATTCAAGAAATTTTCCTGAAAAACCAATACCGTAAAATCAAGGTTTTCTGCATTCAGCTTCCACCGGCGTTTCTGGAATGCTGAAATAAATACAATTGAATTTTCATCGAGATCAATTTTTTGTTGGTTCAGTATTACATGGCCGGTTACCTGTTTAAAAAGTACAATCTCAAAATAATCTGTGTTATAGGTGTTCGTATCCAGATAACTTTGCGCCACATCTTTTCCGTTCAATACATTGAGCAATACCTCTACGCCGCACTCGGTTTTATGAAATTTAATCGTCTTCATTCTTCTTAATGGTGCAAAGATATAGGTTATGCTTTCATTCGTGCAGGGCCTTACTGGTTAAGGCTTGATTTATATTTCCAAATCTGCTGCTTATCAAAATGGTAGCTTTTCTGCCTGATTTGGTATCCTGTAACTGTAATTGATTAGCGAATTTTGTTCTTATTAAATAAGGGAAATAACCTGGTAAAAATACTATTTAAAATCATGAAAAAGATCATCTTATCCGTTGTCCTGTCGATAACATCTATCATCGCATTCAGTCAGAATAACGCTAGTTCAAAACCCAGTATTCAGCTGGTCCGGAATGCCACACTAATCATTCATTACGCCGGTCATAAAATCCTGGTAGACCCGATGCTGTCTGCAAAAGGTGAGATTGAATCCTGGGCTGGTATTGCCAGAAACCCAACTGTTGATTTAAAACTTACCACTCAGCAGATCACTGACAGTGTTGATCTGGTATTGGTTTCCCATACTCATGCAGACCATTTCGATGATGCTGCGGACAGGATTTTAGAAAAATCTGTAAAAATCATTAATCAGCCCGCAGACAGCATATTCTTTGCTTCCAAAGGATATTTGAATGCGCAAACACTTGAGCACAATACAAAATGGGCAAATATTAATATTGAAAGAGTTAATGGAGCGCATGGCTCTGGCAAGGTGCTGGAAATGATGGGCAAGACTTCAGGCTTTATTTTAAGTGCCGCTGGACAGCCTACCATTTACATTATGGGAGATGCAATCTGGACGGATCAAATCAAAGAAAACATCAATAGAATCAATCCGGGTTTTATAGTCGTAAATTCTGGCGGTGCTCAGATTAAAGGCTTTGAAAATGTACCGATCATTATGGATGAAAAACAGACTATGAACCTGATCGCTTCAAGTGGCAGGGCAAAAGTTATTGCAGTTCACATGGATGCACTGGATCATTGCAGAACCACCAGAGTTACACTACGGAAGGAAGCAGAAAAAAATGGTATTGGTAAAGATAAACTCATCATACTGAAAGATACAGAGGTAATTAACCTTTTAAAATAATTAGCATTGGGCAAATCTTAAAGGTTTGCCCTTCTTGTAATGAGCAGTGCTAATTTTCAAAAAGTCTTCTTTTATCAATACGGTTGGTTTAGATTAGCCTAAATTTATCCTTCATTACGATTAAAGTATATTATTTAACACCACTGGTATGGATTGGGGCTGCAAATGATAAGGAAGAGAGAGAGAGAGGAGGATGGAGGAGCACAAATACCGGGGCAGACTATGCCTTTGCGCCCGATGACATCCCCGAAAAATTTCCCTCTATTTTCTTGAACTGAATTTCAAACGTAGTCCCCCGTGTTAATTTTGATTGAACCTGTAACTTTAAATCAAGATATATAGCTATACTTTTTACAATTGCCAAACCAAGGCCGTAACCTGTATTTGCTGAACTATTAGATTTATTAAACCGGTTAAACATCTGTCTGGTTTCTTCTTCAGTCATCCCCATTCCGGTATCTTCGATAAGAATACTATAGTCCTTACCTTTCAATGTATCAGAAATTACAATACTGCCGTTCTTCTTATTGAATTTAATGGCATTGTGGATTATATTATAAAATAACTGAAATAATAGGTCGTGATTAAGATTGTCAAAAGCAAAGGAATGACTTAATTTAACCTCCATATTGATGTTGTTTTCCTCCATCCTATGGCTGATCTCCTCGATAATCTCATTAATAATCTTTGCCGGTTCAACCCGCTCTTTTTTAATAAATTGCGCATTATCTATTCTTGATATCAATAAAAGGGATCTGGAAATCTTTTTTAAGCGCTCCAAAGTTTTCATCATTTCCACAATAGACTGCTGAACCTGATGGGAAGTAGATTCATCGACTAAAAGATTTTCCATTTTATTCTGAAGGATACTTATAGGCGTAAGGAATTCATGTGATGCATTTGCCGTGAACTCCCTTTCTTTTGCGAAGGCTTCATTAATTTGATTCATCAACGAAATAAGGGATTCATCCAGATAATTGAAATCTGATGTCGTTGTTTTTACCCTTGTTTGGTTTTCTATAAATGGAAATTTGCTGTTGACGAGCCTTTTTTTAATGATCTGACCCAGTGGACGTATCAATCTCCGTGTAAATATCAGGTCGCTGAAGATGCTAATGGCAATCAGGAGAACCAGCACATAAACTGCAAATTTTTGAAGAGAATCATTATAAAGGTTGATGCTGGCCGTTGTTTTCCCGATTTCTAAAAGGTAATTACGTCCTTTGAACCCGAAGGTAGCACTCAAAACGCGGTAACTGAGGGTATCGGTTTCTACAATTCTCTTTGTCGTTCTTATGGTATCCAGGTGGAGTGAAACCGGTGCTTTTTCGATCGCAATATATTCATCCTTAAGCATGGTATAACTCCCATAGCTGTTTTCGCCGGCGAGGTAAGTCTCTACACCGTTTTTGCCAATATTTGCCATAACTTTTTTACGCTGTCCTTCCAGCGAAAAATTAGTGAAATCAGAGGCAATCCGGTTCACTACCAAGGGTAGAATGGCAACAAATAAGGCACCCAGGGCCAGCTTGGATCCTGCGATGAAAAAAATCAGTTTACTGGAAAGTTTCAATGCTTTCTAATTCTATAGCCAACACCCCTAACTGTTTCCAGCCATTCGGTAGGCGCATAAGCGTTCAATTTTTTACGAATATTTTTTATATGTGCATCAATGTAATTTGAATCGTAATCATCATCTGCGAAAGTACCCCAGATGTGCTCACTTAGCTGACCTCTGGTCAAAACCATATTTTTATGCAGGAACAGATAGCTTACCAAATCAAATTCCTTACGAGAGAGCTCTATACTGATATCCTGGAAGACCATAAACCGTTTTTGCAGGTCAATCAAAAATTCGCCAATGGATTGAAGCTCTTGTTCAATCTTAAATTTTCTTCTGGAAATGGCCTGCATCCTGGAATGAAGTTCCGGTAGGAAAAATGGTTTAGAAAGGTAATCGTCAGCACCCATGTCAAGCCCCGTCACTCTATCCTCCAGCCTGCCTCGTGCAGTAATAATAATATATGCTGCGTCAGGATTACTGCGCTTGGCATTTCTCAGCAACTCCAGCCCGTCCCCACCAGGAAGTCCCAAGTCAATTAAGATGTAATCGTAAAGACCGGCGGTTAACTTTTTCAGGCCATCATTAAAAGTATGGGCCAGCTCACATATGAAAAATGCTTTTTTCAAGAACACCTCCATTTCGTAGGCCAGCGTTTTCTCGTCTTCAATTATCAATACCTTCATATCAAAGCTGGTAATATATCGAAAGGCCAAAGAATGATTGATGAGCTTTGCTATCGGCTTCGGCTCTATAGCTCAGAACCGAAAATTGGTAGCTCAGCTCTGCAAGGTAATTTCCCCTGCTTAAGACTAGTGGTAGTTTAAGGGAGTATGCAAAAATATGGAAACTGTTTCTTAACGTTTCTACAACTGTTCCAGTTTGCGAATTTACGATTCCAGGTGCTGAACCACTTTTTCCATTGCCGGCAGAATTGCTGCGTTTACGCTTTTCGATGAGGTAGGTTTCATAAAAGTTAGTGGTTCCTGCAGTGATCTCGAGTGCAGGTTCAATTGAGATCGTATTCTTATCATTAAACAAATTCCCAAGTTCAATTTCTTTAGAATTAGCCAAGCTTACAAAAAAGTCGTTTTGTTTGCCAAAAGCATAGTCAAGGTTAAGGGCAGATTTGAAAACAGGCCAGTTTTTGGTGATGGAGGAATTAATATTATTGGCATTCGAGGCTTGCAGGAGGGGAGAGCTGGCTGGAAAAAAGGAGTGGGTATAGGCTAGCCCTACATTGAGGCTTTCTGATAAATCATGTTCATAACCTATTCCAAGGTCAGTTTCAGAAATTCCTGAACCATAGGTTAGCAAACGGTAAGCACCTGCTGAAAAGTATAGACCAATAGGTAACGTGAAGGTCGCATTCGCCAGAATATAAGGATATTTTTCGCTGGTAACCTGCCCATAATAATTGATGTTGCTGTTATAAATAGCAGCGAATGTAATGGTTGCCCTTGAAGAGTCTTGCTGGGCGAAGCATGCAGACCCGGCCAGACAGAATATTAATGTAAAGAGCATTTTTCTCATATTTTTCCTTTATGGCCTTTTGATCCTGGGGCGAATGATTTTAATTGGCTTTACCTTTACATGAGGTTTCACCGCCAGGGGTTTCATTTGTCTTTTTGCTTTCGGTACCTGCTTTATTTCTACTTCGGCTTTGTTTTTTTTTGAAGTTTTCTTATCCTGCTGCTCTTGTTGCTGGTTTGATTGTAATGGTAATGAGTCTAACCTGCTTTCTACATAAAGGCTTAAATTGCCTGGAAGGTTAATTTTCATATTTGTCTTTTTTGCAAAGCCATTTAATGAAAGTGATAGGATAATGCTCGTAGTAAAAGAAACGAAACTGATTATTCTCATGTGAGTAAATATATAAAAAGTTTCCCTTGAAAAACTTTAGTGGTGTACATTCTAAGATGGAGTGAAAACGAACGCTCAAAGCTAAACGTAGAAGATGAAAAGAACATGAAAAAAATAAATTAAAAATTTCATGTTCTTTTCATGTTGGCGGTACAATTTTGAGCTTTAAGATAATGATAACTAAATCTACTATTATGAAAACAAAATTTGCACATATCTTATTAATCTCTGCCGGGCTGTTGATTACAGCTGGCGTGGCGGGGTGTAAAAAAGATGCTGATTCGTCAACTGAAGGGTCCACAAAAATCAATATCAAAATGACCGATGCACCCGGAAGTTTCGATAAAATTAATTTAAGCGTTAAAGAAATTGTGCTGGTTTCGGGTGATAAGCCTTATACTTTTGCCGTAAACACCGGAATATTTAATATCTTAAACTTTAGAATAGGTACAGCGAACCCTGATATTCTTGTGGCATCAGGCGATATGCCAAGTGGTGATATCACAGAAATTAGACTGGTGCTGAACGATAACGGGAATACAATTGTGGTAAATGGCATTGAACAGGAGCTGAAAACCCCTAGTGCGCAAAGTTCTGGTTGGAAAGTGAAATTGACCGCTAATCCAAACCTGGTAGCCGGGGTTGCATACACTTTATTGTTGGATTTTGATGCAGCAAAATCAATTGTAAGCGCTGGAAACGGGAAGTATCTGTTGAAACCGGTTGTCCGGGGTCTTACCGCTGCCACATCCGGAGTAATTTCGGGAACTGTATTGCCTTTGGCCAGCCATCCGGAAGTACTTGTTATTGCGGGAACTGATACCATTGGAACAGTAGCTGATCCTTTAAGTGGTAAGTTTACCGTTGGCGGACTGGCAGCTGGGAGCTACAGGGTTAAATTTACACCATTAGCAGGCTATAGAGATAGTACAATCAGCGCGGTAAATGTAAGCCTTGGACAGAATACAGCAATGGGTGTCATCACCCTCAGACAATAAATATCATCAGGTAACTATTAAATTCGAAAACATGAAAAAGCTAATTATGATGCTAGGCTTAATTGCCGGGTTAATGTACTCGCAAAAGGTCAATGCGCAGTTGAATGTAAACGTCAACATCGGTGCCCAGCCGCTTTGGGGCCCAGTGGGATATGATCACGTTGATTACTACTATCTTCCCGATGTGGATAGTTATTATAGCGTACCCCAGCGCCAGTTCATATATTTAGATGGGAATAGTTGGGCATTTGGTCCATCACTCCCTTCAAGATATGGCAACTACGATTTATATAATGGTTATAAAGTTGTCGTTAATTCACCAAAACCTTATCTGCACCACAACGATTATAAGGTTAAGTATGCCAAATTTAAAGGGAAGAGCGGACAGGCAATAATTTCCAAAAGTAAAAATCCAAAATATTTTGTGGTAAAAGGGCACCCTGGCAAGGGTTTTAAACAAGCAGGTTATTCCCCTGGAAACGGAAAGGGTAAACAAAAGGTTCAGGACAATAAGATGGGAAGAGGTAATTCCAAGGGAAACGGTAAAGGAAAACATTAACCCAGTGATAGCAGTCAGGCACAGCCTCCCGTTTCGGGAGGCTTCTGCGTTTAATTTCTTTTCTGCTATCAAAAAGATAAGAATTACTGCTTTTTTGATAAGCAAGCCTCGTCTTTTTAAAAATAGATATCTATATAATCTGTGGTTTCCCCGTCGCAATTGAGCATTTGTTGCAGCCGCCAGTACTTTCTTTTGCCACTGGCTTTAAAGATCGAAAGTCCGGTAAGTTCACAAGGTTGTCCGCCATTGATAGAATTGATTTTGGAGACAATTTTTCCATTAAATTTTAAAATGTTTCCCCGGTTCAGGAATGTTCCTTTGATGGTTACGTACTCCTTTGATTTTGGATCTCTCTGCTCACCCTCAATGCTGTATTCTTCTTCCCCAATTTCCTTGATATACACTTTTCCCGGAGTTGATTTGTTAAAGGTTATCCACTGAATGGTAAATGAATGCCATCCCTTTGATATTGGTTTTATTTGGGTTTGCGCCTTAGTGCCGAGCAGAAAAACAGAAGCAATAATTAAGATGTATTTCATTAGAAAAAGAGGTGTTTAATTTGTAATGGATTAGCTAACCGTTTCGTAAAAGAGACTGCCGGGTTTACTATTGTTCGATTAATACGCCATTTATAGAGAGCGCATTACAGCTCAGCGATATTACCGCATTGCCAATGGAGTCGCTATAATAAGTAGAGGAGTATTGATCTGAAAAGCTATAAAGATATGCCTTGAAAAATTTGATTGTTCTTGTAGGTAATTTACCATAGCTATCGGCAATGGTGATGGTGCCATCAAAAGTATTTTTTTTGCCCGCCACAAGTTTCAGCAGATCATCAGGCAAACTTTTTGCATCTATGGTAAGATAAAAAATGCCCGCTTTGTAACTGGAAACTACGGGTTCGGTTTTGGTTGCCGTAGAATCTTTTGCCTTTACATTTGTGGTGCCCGGAACAGGCTCATCGTAATAGCGCGATAACGAAGTTGAAACGCTGTTTAAGGGAACGGTGAGGGGCTTTCCATTAAAACTTGTACTCAGTGTAATTTTGATCCGCGCATCCTCCTGAGCCTGGCTTTTTTGAGAAAGTGTAAGGGTGAGGAATAAGGCCAGGAATGTTGTTAGTAAAGTTTTCATAGGGCTATTTAGATTAAATGGTTTCTAAAGGTTTATTAATGATGATATTTAATTTTGATAAGCGTTTTCCAAAATTAAAATATAGTTCATTTGTATAGGTGGTAAATTGGCGTTAAAAGCATGTTTGAAATCAATTATCCCGTTGCTTTACCGAGCCCAGGCAAACCTCACCTTCCTCTATTCCGGTGTTCCAAACATTCAGAAATTTGATTCGATCCCTGGTTAATGTTTCCAGGTATATAGACTCACACATAGGTGCTACAGATCCATAAGTTCCGACCTCCGGGTATTTCGCGTCCAGTTCCGCATCCCTCAGTTGAATCCACAGCCGTTGGGCATTTTTAAATTTTTGGATGAATAGTGATTCCTGAGCGTAACGCTTCAAAATCTTTTGGTAAACGATATTAAGTTCCTTATCAGCTTTTTGATAGTCTGAATATGCTTTTATGTTCAATGCCGTCTGCGATTGTGCAAAACAGGAAGAAACAGATAGTAATGATATCATTAGCAAGGAAATCATTGCGATATAAAATCGGGAGCCTAGGGTCATCATCGGGAGGTATAAATCAGCAGTTAATTAAAGGTCTAAGTGATCTTTATCAAACTGAAATTGGCGATAATTGTTCAAAAAAATATGAATATATTTTCGCCAATCATTTTTCTGGCTATTGGTATAGCGATTTTTAAACTTACCGGATGTTAGTTTGACTCAATTGCGGCGAGTATTGCCCTGATTCTGCTAAAATGCATTCTTTCATGAAAAGATAAAAAATCCAGTGCACCTTCAAATGCTCTTTTACCAAAACCTTTATCTTCTGTAAAAAGACCTGCATCGTGGGCCTGTAACAGACTATCTAACGAGAGCGGAAGGTATGCTATAATTTCATTAATCTCGGTTTCGCCAATATTGGTGGTTGGTTTTGTTCCATCGCTATAACTGTTGATGTACTTTTCACCTACAGGTAACAGGTTTTCCATTCCGGGAAAAAGGTGATGTGCAGGCGTAACCAGGATATGCCCCAAATTCCAGATGATGTTATTGGCGTAACCTGCCGGAATTTCATTAAGCTGTGCTATGCTTAAGTTTTTTACTATTGAAATCAGCCCAAGTCTGTTTTCTTTTAGTTCATTAATTTTTTCAGTGATATTCATAATATTTTATTTAATATGTTTTGTGCTATTCAGGAGGATGTGCTAATGCTCCAAATTCAGGTTGGTTACTTCCGGTAAAAATTGATATTGAATGCCCTGTTCAGGAAAATGACGATGGGACACACGATAGTATTCTGTTTTTCAGTTCCTGCGTTTGTATCTTGATCAGTCAAAAATTAACTGTTATTTCTGCTGACTGGCCAGGTTCTTTTTGATCTTCATCATTATCCCATCTGGTGTAAAACGTGGCAGGTTAGAAAGGAACCAGTTCATAAAACCGACTAATTTTTTGCCTTTTCCGTTCAGAAGAAGCTTAACGCCATCCTTTGCTACAATTTTTGGTGATATGGGTTTATTGGCCTTTAGTACATTGGTTGTTTTCATGGTATCGGTATTAAACCCGGTTTCTGTGGGGCCAGGGCAAAGGGCGGTAACAATTACGCCCGTACCTTCCAGCTCTGCGGCAAGGGTTTCTGAAAAGGCCAGTACAAAGGTCTTCGTAGCAGAATAAACCGAATAATAGGGGAATGGTAAAAATGATAACAGTGAAGCCACGTTCATAATCCTGCCAGAACCCTTTGCTACCATATCCCTTACGAATAGTTTGGTAAGCGCTACTAAACTGGAAATGTTCAGTTCGATCATGTCAAGTTCTTCTTCCAATGAAGTTTCGATAAAACTGCCATAATTGCCAACTCCCGCATTGTTTACCAGTGCATTTACCTGAAACCCTTTGATTTTTATATCCTTGTAAAGTGCTATTGCCGCCTGAGCTTTGGAAAGGTCTTTAACCATGATCTCTACCAATATTCCATGTTCAGCAATCAGTTCTGTTTGTATCTGTTTTAGTTTTGCCTCGTTGCGGGCAACCAGAATCAGGTTCTTTTTTTGGGCAGCCAGTTGGACTGCCATTTCATAACCGATGCCAGATGAGGCACCGGTTAATACGATATATTCTTCCATTTATTTTTTTATTTATGTTAATTAAGCTTCTGTTAGTCTTGATCTATTGATGGTGGAATAAGCTTGTACATTACCGGTGTTACAATCCGTGATAAGATGGTAGAGGTAATCAGTCCGCCAATTAATACGATGGCCAATGGTGCTATGAGTGGATTTGGGTTTAGTGCAATTGGTAACAGTCCACATATAGCGGTAATCGAGGTAAGTACCACAGGAAGAAAACGGGTTTCACCTGCCATGCCAATTGCCTCATCTATACTATGTCCTTCCGCCCGGAGCTGGTTGGTAAAATCTACTAATAACAGTGAGTTTTTAACCTGTATGCCAGATAAACCGATAAAACCGATAATCGATACCAATGACATGGGATTTCCGGTGATCAGCAGGAATATTACGCCACCCAATATGCCTAATGGAATGATGGACAGTACGATGATAATGCCTTTAAAGTTTTTAAACTGGAGCAATAAAACACCGACAAACAGGAATGCACTTAGTAAGATGATGGAAAGGAAATTACCACCCAATGCATCGCCTTCAGATTCTGCTTCACCAGATAGCTTGTAATAGTAGCCTGGAGGCATTTTTAATTTATCCAACTGTGGTACGATATCTTTCAAAATGTCATTCGCATAAACGTTCTCTTTTGTGAGCGAGGTAACTTTCGCAAAGCGCGATTTATTGAAGTGGTTAATTGCAGTAGGGGAGGTTTCGAAACCAATCGATGCAATTTGATCCACCAGTACAGGAACGCCCTGGATGTTATTTACATAAAGATTTTTGAAGGCATCAAGGTTGGAGAATTTTTCTCTCGGTAAGGTGATCACCACATTCCTGGCATCCCCGCGATCATCAATATAATCGCCCACAGTCAATCCCGCAACTGCCAGCCTGATTACCTTATCCACATCGCTGGTGAGCACACCTAAAGTACGTGCCTTTTCTTTATCGATTTTTATTTTTATATCTGATTTATAGGTGTTTAGCTCATTGTTGATGTAAAAAGTACCGGGATGCTTTTTCAGGATGTCTTCAACCTTAAATGAGAGTGCTCTTAACGTATCCTGATCTTCACCAAAAACCCTTACCACAATATTGGCCTCAATAGGCGTTCCCTGTTCAAAATCTTTTACCTCTATTCTTGCATAAGGGAAATTCAGAAATTTATTTCTTAATTTTTTAATCAGTTCTGTTTTAGATGCTGGACTAGCCTCTTCATCCATTTGAACGAAAACCTGTGCAAAATCTGGCTTGATATCTTGTTGATGCACATTGTAATACACCTGTGGATTACCTTTTCCAACGTTGGAAGTGTAATAGACAATTTCCTTATGTTTTTTAAGTTCACTTTCTATCAGCCTGGTTGCACGGTCACTTTCAGGGATATCTGCTTGTAACGGCATTTTGATATTAATCAAAAACATTGGCTTTTCTGAAGTAGGGAAAAGTTTAAATCCCGCTAATGGGAACAGCATAAATGCGATCACACTTAATGCTACCGAGATCCCGATAGTAACTTTTGGCCACGCCAGGGCTTTTGGCATAATGCCGCGGTAAGCGTAGGTTAAAAATCTTTGCAGGTGTTTAAGAAAGAAATTTCCTTCACCATGTGTATGCGTTTTTAATAATTTACTGCCGATAAAAGGAACAAGTGTTAATGCAACAATCATGGAGGCCATTACACTTGTCATTACCGCCATTGGAAGACTGCGGATAAATTCTCCGGCCATATCTGGTAAGAAAGCCAGTGGCAGGAAAGCAATTATTAATGTAGCTGTACAACCAACTACGGCAACACCGATCTGTTTGGTGCCTTTTAGGATGGCATCTGTTCGCGAATGGCCTTCCCTGAGCCAGCGCTCGATATTTTCTACTACAACAATACTATCATCAACCAAAAGTCCTAATGCAACAACCAGCCCCACAATGCTTAATTGATTAAGCGAATAGCCCAATAAATTCATAACAATAAGGCCAAGGGCAAGAGATAGCGGGATGGAGATCATTACAATCAGCGATGCCCTGAACCCCAGTGGTAAAAGGGTAATGACAACCAGGAGGATTGCCAGTCCGAAATCGAAACCTAAATGGCCCAGTCGCTTCGAAACCATATTCGCCTGATCAAAGTTTTTGATCATTTTAATGTTGGCAGGTAAACCTTTGCTAAATTCATCAAGCACCGGAAGGAATTCTTCTTGCACCTTGGCAATGTTCACGTTATCTTTCATGGCTGCGGTAACCAAAATGCTGCGGTGGCCATTTAAACGGGTAATGTGGTTAATTTGGCCATCTTTGTAACTTACCCGGGCAACGTCTTTTAAGTAAACGATTTTTCCGTTCGCGTTATAGATCACGGTGTTTGCTACATCATCTACGTTTTTGAACTTGCCGCTGGTCTTCACGTTAAAGATCTTGCTGTCAAGGTTAATACTTCCTCCGGGTACATCTGCTGCCTCGCTCTGCAAACTGCCAACAACAACATTTAATGGTATTTTTAATTGCGCAAGTTTGTCCAGTTGCATGTCGATTCTGATCTCCTGCTCCGGCATACCGAAGTATTTAACTTCTTTCAGGTTGGTGATTTTTTCTAAACGCGATTTAAGGATATCAGCCTTATCTCTTAGTGTTTTACCAGAGGCATTATCCGATACCAGCGCAACCTGCAGGATTTTTACATCTGAAGAAGAAATCTTTTCTGTTTTAATCATGTAAATATCCTTCGGCAGTTCACTGTTTTTCAGGGCATTGATCTCGGTGGATATTTCCTGATATTTATTATCTACATCAACACCATATTTGAATTTAACTTGTATTGCAGCAACGCCATCTTCTACAGAGGTGAGTATTTTATCGATGTTCTCTAATCCATAGATTTTATTTTCGATGGGTTTAACTACCTGTTCTTCCATATCTTTCGGACTGGTTCCAGGATAAATTACCGTAATGAGGTATTGTGGTGGGTGGGTGGTCGGGTCTTCCGAACGTGGCATGGTAAACAGCGTAAGTACGCCGACTACCGCCACGAGCATAAAGATAACCATGGTGAACTGATAGTTCTTGACAGAGAAATTTGTAATTTTCATGGTTGTAGTTGGTTACCTGATAATTTTAATGATAGACTGTTCGTTGAGGTAGGCGCTATTGGAAACAACGATCTGATCTACGCCCTGCAGTTCCTTTTTCAGGTAGACATTTTCATTGTCGAACTTTAAAATAGTTACCGGAACTTTCTTAACACGGTTTGTTCCATTGGGTGCAAATACAAATGCATTGTGGCCGTCTGCCTCTACCAACGATCCGTAAGGCACAACTATGGCACTTTGTTCCTGGGCAACTGTAATTTCTGCCTTCCCAAACATCCCTACTGCAGGTTTCGTTCCATTTAGGTTTAATTTGAGTTCTATCTGGAAAGAACCAAGTTGAGGGTCTGCAGCTTGCGACCTGCGAAATACGGTTGCCTCAAATTTTTTGCCGGCATAACCATCTAATGTTACTGTGGCCTTTTGGCCCAGCACTATTGCTGCCCATTCCCTATCGGTTACGCCAACCTTAAGCAGGTAGCTGTTACTTTTTCCGATCGAGTTGGTTATGAGTACTGGAGCGCCAGCAGCCACAACCTCACCTTCATTTGCCATTTTTTTAGCTACAAATCCATCAGAGGTGGCGTAGATTCTGGAGTAGCGTTCGTTGAAAGCCGTTGCTTCAGTCGCCTTTTGTGCTACATCTAATGCAGTTTTTGTGTTTTGTAGCTGCTCTAATGTATAAACGCTGTCCCGATACAGGTTAACGGCACGCTGGTAGTCGCGTTTGGCTTTGTCTACACTCAAGCGAGATTGCGCGAGACCAGCTGCAATTTCTGTTGAATTTAGCGTGGCAAGTAACTGGCCGCTTTTAAAGGATTGCCCCTCATTTACGAATACCCGATTAATGATTCCGCCTATTTTGAATGAATAATTAGCTTCGTTCTCGGTACTGATTAAGCCTGTGGCATCAATGAAATCTGGCACGGCTAAAACAGAGATGGAGGTAACTTTAACCGGAATAATATCGGGTTCGCCCATTGGGCTTTTTGCCTTATGCTCTTCGCCACACGAGGATAGAAAAAGTACAGCTATGCTGAGGATGCTTGATAATCTAATTTTTGTCATCATGATTTTTATTGTATGTTAAAACTTGCGTTTGCACGTTCGATAGCTGTATAGGCAATCCAGGTGTCGAATAGTGCAATATTGGTCTGTTGTTGTGCGTCGATCCATTGGTTCTGTGCATCGAGCAGTTCTATGTAAATTGCCATCCCTTCTTTATAGAGCTTAAGCATATCTGTGTAATAGGTTTTACTGGTTTTTAATTGCGATTGGGCGGCGTTATATTGCGAAATTGCACTCTGTATTTCGGCTTGCCTCACTTTTATTTCTGTAGAAAGCTGCAACTGCACGTAATCAGTTTGGGCTTCAATGGCTTTTCTATCTGCAATGGTTTGTTTAATCCTGGCAGTATTTTTTCCAAAAGAGAAAAGGTTCCATTCCAGTGAGGCACCGGCAAAGTAATAGCGACTTTGGCTATTTACCTTCCAGTTAAAGGCTTGCGAGCCAAGATCTACGAAGGTGCCAATCTTTGGAATGAGGTAAGATTTTGCCATCCCGTTCAGGTTGCCATTAATTTCTTTGGCAATTTGCAGCTTGGTCATTTCTTCTCTCCCCGTAATCTGATCATTCAGCAATTTATCCTGGTAGGGAAGGGTATTAATTTCATCAACCAGGATACTGTCTGTAAGTGGTCTGTTAATAAGGAAATTAAAGTAATAGCGGGCTGCAGCAGCGGTTTTGGTAGCGGTTATATAGGAAGCATTGATCTTTGAAACTTCATTACTGCTTCTTAGCACGGCCGTGCGGTTTACTTTGTCGTTATTAAAAAGTGAAGTATTAATCCGCTGACCTTCCTGAACCAAACGAAGTGATGATTCGTAGATTTTGCTGGCATTTATGGCTTTTAAATATTTGTAATAAGCCATTTTAATTTCTTTTACCAGTTCTCTTTTATAAAGGTTTACTTCTGTTTTTTGCAAGTCAACCTGTTGGGTCTTGATTCTTTTATTATAGATGAGCTCTGCATTTAAGATCGGCATGGCGGTATGCAGCTTGGCATCATAAAAGTTATCAGGATTGATCAGAATGTTCTGGTTCTGTAACTGTGGAAACGAATTGGTTCCAGTGAGCTGGTTTAATGTGGCATAGGCTGCATTAAACAAATCTCCGGTTGGGAAATCAATTGTTCGCCCACCATCTGCCTTAGTGTAAGTAGTGGAAAAGGAAACACTTGGCAGGAACATAGTCTTTGCTTCCTTTAAAGCGTATACATTTTTTTCAAGCAGAAAATTTTGCTGTTTAATGCTCTCGCTGGATGAAAGTCCCTGTTGGATGTAAGTTTCCAGTTTGTTCTGGGCTTTCAACTGCCTTGTGGCTAACATGCAAAGGAGTAGCAAGAGCAGCTGAATAGTTTTCGGTTTCTTTAATAAATAATTAATCATTGTTATAATTTTAAACGGTGTTCAATAAAGAGGCAAAAAAAAAGGTTTATCCTTTTTCCAGTAATGCAACGAAGGCCTCGTATCCGTGCTGCATCAGTTGATCATTTGTTTTATTCATGAAGTTGGTGGTTCTGTCCTTACAAAAAAGAGCGCAGATTCCATGGATAGAAGATAGTACCATGAAGGTAAAATACTCCGGATCCATATCCTTAAATTTGCCTTGTTGCTGGCATTCCTCTACTACGCCCAAAAGGTGGTTGATGGCTTCCTGCGCGATCTGAAAGCCGCCACTTTGGGCATCTGTACCAGGTTCCTCAACGAGGAACATCAGGTTGTAATAATCTTTATTTTCTTTAGCAAATTGAATAAAGATTCGTCCAACTGCTTTTAAACGTTCAAACGGATCAGCAACAGTATCCAATACCTTTAATCTGCCAATCAGCAGTTCGAAGCCTTCTTTGTGAAGTTTGTGGAAAATTTCTCCCTTATCTTTAAAGTGAAAGTAGATTGATCCCGGGCTATAATTAATTTCAGTTGCAATGTTTCGCATACTGGTTTGCTCATATCCCTTTTCCAGAAAGATCCTGCGGGCTGCATTTAATATGAGCTTACGCATTTCCTGCTTCTCTTCCAATTTCCGTTCTGCTATTCCCATGTCATTGTTATTCTTAAACGCTGGATTATTTCTTTTTATGCTATCAGATTTTAAACCGATACAAATGTACTGAACACTGTTCAATAAAACAAACTTATTTTTATTTTTTTTTAAAATATTATTTGATTTAGCAGAACCGCTACATTGTTTTCACAAATAAATGCTGTGCTGGTGCTTTTTTTTACAAACTATATTAAGTCCTATTTGCATGGACGTAAAAATGTTTCCTTATTTCCGACTTTTGTATCCTACTTAAACCTGAGGATTGCCAGACATTTGTTTCATCATAAGATTTAAAAAAATAACGATGAAAAAAACAATTTTTATAACAGGCGCATCCCGTGGATTAGGCCGGATATGGGCAGAAGCTTTTCTAAAACGTGGTGATCATGTTGTGGTGGCAGTAAGAACACCGTCTTCTTTAGCCGATTTAGCAAAAGAATACCCTGCAACTTTACTTGTGCTACAACTTGATGTTACCAATCGCGACGATGCCTTTAAAGCAGTTGCAAAAGCAAAGGCTCATTTTGGAGTTATCGATATATTGATAAACAATGCTGGCTACGGACAAATGGGGGCAATTGAAGAAGTATCTGAACAGGAGATTAGAGCGCAACTCGAAACCAATGTGTTAGGGTTGATATGGCTTACACAAGCGATAATTCCGGTGATGCGTGAGCAAAAATCTGGTCATATCATTCAGCTTTCGAGCGCACTGGGGTTAGTATCTATACCACTTATGGGCATCTACAGTGCATCCAAATATGCAGTTGAGGGCTTAAGTGAATCGCTAGCTGCGGAAGTTGCTGGATTTGGCATCAAGGTCACGATTTTGGAGCCTAATGGCTTTGCTACAGATTTCAGTGCTTCTTCATTAGGTCAGAGCAAATCTCTGGCTGTTTATGATGAGGTAAGAAACGGAATGTTCGCCGCTCAAACAGCAGAAGATACTGGTGTTCCGGAAGCAACAACAGCTGCTGTACTTAAATTAATTGATTCGGAAAATCCTCCATTGAGAATGATTTTAGGTAAAAAAGGCTTTCCATGGGTTAAATATACTTATGAAGAGCGTATAAAAACATGGGAAGACTGGCAGGAAGTTTCTGTGGCAGCCCATGGTAAATAATAGCTAAATTTGCAAAACCCGATCAACCGGGTTTTGCCCTTTCTTAAGAAAAATTGGATAAACCGCTTCAAATTGACCCCTCTTCACCACTTTAAAAAGCCCCCCTTAGCCGAGTTAATTTAATAAGGTCC
>NZ_WKKH01000033.1 GCF_009674725.1 Pedobacter petrophilus
TGCTGGATCTTTTATGCTGAACAAAATTATATCCTGTCAGCAATTCTCAAAACCTATTTATACAAACTTACGATGACATGATGAATTATAAAGGCAAACAGGTAATGCTACAGCAATACAATACGGATGTAGCAATTCCTTTTTTACTCAGCAACAAAAATTATGGCATTTTGTGGGATAATTACTCCATTACAAAAGTTGGCGATGTAAGGGATTTTCAACCGCTTTCCAGCCTCGCCTTATTTTCTAAAGAAGGTGATCAGGGTTGGTTAACGGCAACTTACACTGATCAGAAAAACAGGGCAAAAACCATTCAAAGAGCAGAATCAACTATCAATTATTCCTTTTTGAGTGATATGAAGAATTTTCCGGATAGCTTTAAACTGGCCGATGGAATGGTAAAATGGGAAGGCAAAGTTTCTTCAGGCTTTTCCGGCCTGCACCAGTTTAGCGTAAAGTATGCCGGTTACATTAAAGTATGGATCAACGGGAAGTTGCTGGTAGATAAATGGCGGCAAGCCTGGAATCCGGGTTCGGCGGTTGTAGAAGCCGAAATGCAGAAAGATAAAAAATATGATTTTAAAATAGAGTGGATTCCTGATGGTAGCGAATCTTACCTGGCAGTGAAATGCCTGGTTCCGGTAGCCAAAGAAGCAACAGATCAATATGCTTTTTCTTCTGAAGCTGGCGATGAAATCAATTATTATTTTGTGTCTGGTGCTAACGCGGATGAAGTAATTAGCGGCTATAGAACACTAACAGGCAAGGCAGTGTTAATGCCCAAGTGGGCGATGGGTTTTTGGCAAAGCCGGGAAAGGTATAAAACACAGGCAGAACTTTTGGAGGTGGTGAAGGAATACAGGGCACGTAAAATTCCACTGGATAATATTGTGTTAGACTGGCAATATTGGAAACCAGATAGCTGGGGAACACATGAGTTTGATAAGACTCGTTTCCCTGATGCGGATGCCATGATCAAAACCCTGCACAATACCTATCATACACGTTTAATGGTATCTGTCTGGCCGAAATTTTATAGCGGCAATGCCAATTATGAGTTAATGAATAAAAACGGTTTTTTATACAAACGCAACATCGCCGACGGCAGAAAAGACTGGCTGGGTTATCCTTCTACGTTCTACGATGCCTTTAACCCAAAAGCCAGAAGCATGTTTTGGAGCCTGATGAATAAATCGCTTTATACGAAAGGCGTAGATGCATGGTGGATGGATGCGACAGAGCCAGATATTCATTCCAATTTGCCTGTAACGGAGCGCAAGCAACTCATGAACCCCACTTTTTTAGGTTCGGCGACTAAATATTTTAATGCTTTCCCTTTACAAAATTCTAAAGGGGTTTATGAAGGTCAGCGGGAAGCTAACCCGAACGACCGTGTATTTATTTTAACACGGTCGGCTTATGGAGGTTTGCAACGTTATGCAGCTGCCACCTGGAGTGGAGATATTGCCTCCAGATGGGAAGATATGAAAGCGCAAATTGCTGCCGGCATTAACTTTTCTTTATCAGGCTTACCATACTGGACCATGGACATTGGCGGCTTTTCGGTAGAACGCCGCTACGAAAAACCAAATGCCGCTAATCTTGCAGAATGGCGTGAATTAAATACCCGCTGGTACCAGTTTGGTGCTTTTGTGCCCCTATTCCGATCACACGGTCAGTTCCCTTTCCGCGAAATGTACAATATTGCCCCTTCCGGGCACCCCGCATATAGCAGCATGTTATATTACAATAAACTGCGCTATCGTTTAATGCCTTACATTTATTCACTTGCCGGAAATGCCTATCAAAAAGATCACACCATTATGCGTGGTCTGATCATGGATTTCGCGTCAGATCCAAAGGTGAATGATATCAGAGATCAATATCTTTTCGGTCCTTCATTAATGATTAATCCGGTTTACCAGTATGGCGCCACCAGTAGAAAAGTTTATTTGCCTGGACAAAATGGCTGGTACGATTTATATAGCGGCGCTTACCTTAAAGGTGGGCAAACCATTACTGCCAAAGCACCTTACAGTCAGATGCCGGTTTACGTAAAAGCGGGTGCTATTATTCCTTACGGACCAGAAATTCTATATACGGCAGAGAAACCTGCCGATCCCATTACGCTCTACGTTTATACCGGCCAGGATGCGGCATTTACCCTTTATGAGGATGATGGCTTAAGTTATGGCTATGAAAAAGGTGCCTTTACAACCATCGATTTAAAACACAGTGAAAGCGGGAAAACACTGACGATTGCAGATCGGAAGGGCAGTTTTCAGGGCATGTTGCAAAACAGAACTTTTAACATTATCCGCATTACCCCTAACAAAGCAAAGCCGTTGGATTTTAATCAGACACCAGAAAAAACACTTCGTTATAACGGTAAACAAATGATGGCTAAATTTTAAATATGCAGCGGCTAATTGTTACCTGGATGTTATTGCTGCTTTGCCCTAACTTTATTTTTGCGCAAAATCCGCAGGGCTTTTTCTTGAATAAAAGCAACCGGAAAAAGGTTGAAAGGCCACCTTTTACTAAACATCAGTTACCAGATCTTCCGGTTTCAGTTTCCATCAATATCGATTACCAGTCTACAGATGGTCGGGTTTCTAACTATTTGTACGGCAATAATGCCAACCCCTATATGAGCCGGATTATTGATCAACCGGCATTGATGGCGCACCTTAAAAAGCTTTCACCGAACATTATTCGCTTTCCTGGCGGGAACCTGAGCAATGTTTATTTCTGGAACACCGGAAAAAATAAACCTCCGGCAGATGTGCCTAAAGTTATCCTTTACGGTGATGAGCGGCCCGCTAAACCAGAAAAACTCTGGTATGGAATTACTGATAACGACTATAGCCTTTCGCTGGAAAACTATTATCAGCTGCTCGAAAAAACAAACAGTACAGGCATTATCTGTGTAAACTATAGCTATGCCCGTTATGGCACGGGAGAAAACCCGGTACAAAATGCAGCCCATCTGGCGGCCAACTGGGTGCGCTTTGATCGGGGAAGAACCAGGTTCTGGGAAATTGGCAACGAAAATTATGGCACCTGGCAGGCAGGTTATAAAATAGATACCAATACCAATCAAGACCACCAGCCGGCATTAATCTCCGGCAAACTTTATGGTGAGCATTTCAAGATTTTTGCCGATTCGATGAAGGCTGCAGCCAAAGAAATTAAATCAGAGATTTTCATTGGAGCCGTGATGATTGAAACGGCCAAAAATAAATCATGGGAAGGCGGAATCATCAAAAACTGGAATGACGGGCTGTTAAAAGTTGCGGGTGCTGACATCGATTATCAGGTGCTTCATAATTATTACACCCCTTACGATCAAAATTCTACTCCGGAAATCATTCTGAATTCAGCGGAAAAAGAATCTGCAAAAATGGTTAACTACATGAAGGAAGTTGCCAACAAATACCAGTTGCCCGAAAAGCCGGTTGCCTTAACCGAATGGAATATTTTCGCCGTTGGCAGCAAACAATCCTGTTCTTTTATCAATGGAATGCACGCTACAATCGTTTTAGGAGAACTGGCAAAGCTTAAGTTTGGAATGGCCAGTCGCTGGAACCTGGCCAATGGTTATTCAGACGGAAATGACCACGGCATGTTTAGCAAAGGCGACGAACCTGGTGTGCCACTATGGAACCCGCGGCCGGTTTACTACTACATGTATTATTTTCAACGTTTTTTTGGAGATGAGTTGCTAAAAACCAACCCGATAAGCCAAACTGGCATTTTATGTTATGCCTCGAAATTTGAAAGTGATGCTGTTGGAACCATAATTGTAAATAAAAGTCATAAGGTGCAAATCGTCGAACTCGCTATTGATCATTTCAAAGCAAACAAAACCTATTATTTATATACTTTAACAGGCGGGAACGATAATGGCGCATTTTCTCAAAAAGTATTTGTTAATGGAAAAACCACCAGTTATTCTGCCGGCGGACCTACTAATCCTGATAAAATAAAAGCCCTTTCTGGCAGCACGAATAATAAAATCAAGTTCGAATCTGCACCATATTCTGTTCAATATCTTTTAATTGAATAATTCATTCCATTAAACCATCCCAATCATGAAAATATTTTTCCGCCTTTTACTCATCATCGTTTGCTTTTCAAATCTCGTTCAGGCACAAACCGGAGCGGAGATAGGGCGTGAACACCTGTTGATTGATACTGGCTGGCGTTTTGCGCTGGGCCATCCGTTTGATACGCAGAAAGACTTTCAAAACGGAACCGGTTATTTTTCTTATCTGGCCAAAACCGGCTATGGAGATGGCGCCGCAGCAGCCAGTTTTGACGACCGCAGCTGGAGAAAGCTCAATCTCCCTCACGATTGGGCAGTTGAACAACCTTTTAACGAAAAAGCCAGTTTCAGTCATGGTTTTAAAGCCATTGGCCGCAATTTTCCCGATGCAAGCGTGGGCTGGTACCGCAAATCAGTTTTTATCCCGAAAGGGGATCTGGGCAGAAAAATGAGTATTGCTTTCGATGGCGTTTTCAGAAATTCGATAGTTTGGGTAAACGGCCATTATCTGGGGAACGAACCAGGTGGCTACCTGGGTTTTGAGTATGACATTACCGATTACCTGAATTATGGCGGCGAAAATGTAATTGCTGTAAGGGTAGATGTAACGATGGAAGAAGGCTGGTTTTACGAAGGCGCCGGCATTTATCGCCATGTATGGCTCAACAAAAATAATCCACTCCATGTGGTGCCAAACGGAACATTTGTACAAAGCAAGGTAAACGGCGAAAATGCATCGATCGCTGCAAGTGTTACTTTAAAAAATGATGCGCTAACCATTGGGGAATTCAACATTACACAGGAAATTGTAGATGCCGGGGGCAAAGTTGTTGCTTCAGCCGGGATAGACCGCCTCAGTTTGAAGGCCCTGCAGGAGCAGGAATTCTCTACCAATATTACCCTCAACAACCCCAAGCTTTGGGATCTGGAGCATCCATACCTCTATCAACTCATTACCAAAATAAACACCCGAGGCCAAATTGTAGACACTTATAAAACGTCTTTCGGCATCAGAACCATCCATTTTGATGCAAACAAAGGCTTCTTTTTAAATGGAAAACGCGTGCAGATTAAAGGCACCAATAACCATCAGGATCATGCCGGGCTTGGCGTGGCCCTGCCAGATGAACTTCAGTATTTTAGAATCAGTAAATTAAAAGAGCTGGGCAGCAATGCATATCGCTGTTCGCACAATCCGCCAACAGTAGAACTGCTCGAAGCCTGCGACCGTTTGGGTATGCTTGTGATTGATGAAAACCGATTGATGGGCATTAATGATCAACATTTAAACGATATGAAAAGGCTCATCATTCGCGACCGGAACCATCCCAGCATCATCAGCTGGTCTATTTGTAACGAAGAATGGAACATTGAAGGCAACATTACCGGAGCAAGAATTGCCACCACCATGCAGGCTTATGTGAAAACAATTGATAGCAGCAGGGCCGTAACCGCAGCAATTAGCGGTGGAATTGGCAATGGCATTTCTACTGTGATAGATCTTTTAGGATATAACTATGTGGCCACTAAAAACACAGATAAACAGCATCAGAAATTCCCTGCACAATTAAGTTGGGGAACAGAAGAAGGTTCTACAGTGGCCAGCAGGGGTTTGTATGTAGACAACAGACCGAAAAATGAACTCGCAGCTTATGATGTTAAACAGAATGATAACTTTTTGAGTCTGGAAGATGGCTGGAAACATTATGCTGCCCGCCCGTACCTGGCGGGAATGTTCATCTGGACAGGCTTTGATTATCGTGGTGAACCTACGCCTTTTGGATGGCCATCGGTACTTTCTTATTTTGGCATGTTAGATTTATGCGGTTTTCCGAAAGATAGTGCCTGGTATTTAAAATCCTGGTGGACGGAGCAACCTACCGTACATATTTTGCCGCACTGGAACTGGCCCGGCGAAGAAAACCAGGCTAAAGATGTTTGGGTTTACAGCAATTGTGAGGAAATTGAGTTGTTTCTGAATAAGCGCAGCCTGGGTAAAAAGCGTATGGAAACAAACGGGCATTTAAGCTGGACGGTTAAGTATACGCCCGGCGTTTTGGAAGCTGTTGGATTTAAGAACGGAAAGAAAGTTCAAAGCGATACAGTGAAAACCACCGGCAAACCGACACAGGTTTCGGTAATACAAGAAAAAATAGCAATAGAAAATCCAAATATCGCCATCCTCCGCTTAGCGGTTAAAGATGCTTCGGGCAACCGGATACCTGATGCCGTTAACGAAATAAACTTCGAAGTTAATGGCCCGGCTAAAATTATAGCCGTTGGAAATGGTAATCCAACCTCATTAGAAGCTGATCAGTTTATAGAGGAAATTGCAGTCATCAAAATTAACAACCTGCAAGAAAAGGCCATATCCGGAATAAATGACCTTAATGAAATTACTAAAAGTACACAAGACTGGCAGGCAGCTTTTTCGCAAGACCGTACACAGGATTTTGGAAAAAAAGTAAAAGCAATCGCCTATCAGGGAGATTTTGATCTGGCCGAGTGGAATGATCAAACGAAAATTACATTTTTCTACAAGAGTTTGGGGAAAGAACAATCTATTTACATCAACGGGAAGAAGATTGCGTCGGCAATTTCGGCTGCAGAAAAGGGAAATAGTTTTGTTCTCGATCGTTCGGTGCTTAAGGCCGGTAAAAATAACATTACCTTTCTGGCCACTCCGTTATTAAAAGTAAACAGCTGGGATGTGGTTAACGCAGATCCTGGTGCTTTTCAACTCCTCACGCCCCCGGCAAAGTGGAAGCGAAAACTCTTCAGTGGTTTGGCGCAGGTAATTGTACAGAAAACGGCAGGCAAAGGCGAAGTATCTATAAAGGCTACCGGAGATGGATTAAAGCCGGCATTCTTTAAAATAAAGCTTTAGCTTATCGTATTTAGGAAAGTGTAAATGGCTTTAATGCGGAAGCAAGGCCAGTTTGCAATCGTTTATAATGAGTGTAGAATATTGCGCGATGCTATCGCACTTTACATCGTCACAGACGAAGAGAAATTCCGCACCCGTTCGGAAACGAGCGTGAGCCGAGTTTTTATAAACCAGTTTGCGCTCGTTTATAACGAGTGCATTATATCATTGCGATTCTATCGCACCTTCCATCGTCACAGACGACGAGATATTTGGCGCTCGTTCGGAGATAATACCTGTGGTATTTTCAGCAAAAAAGTATAACATTGATTTTTATCGTTTTATACTGATAATGATGGCTTTAGTGGTTTTTTACCAATCTATAAGTCTTTTTTAAACAAGGTTAAGTTAAAATACTATTACAAATGTTTCTATTAAGCGTGGTATTTTTGAGTAAATAAACTACTAACCCAAATATAAACATTATGTATAAAACGTTACGAGCAACTATGCTGTGTGTCGTATTTCTGGCTTCGCTATTTCCGGCGCTTGCACAGAACACTGCTACCAGGCAAATTTCAGGAACTGTTTCAGATGAGAAGGGGACTACACTGCCCGGAGCAGTGGTCTCAGTTAAAGACGCAAGAACAGCAGTTTCTACTTCATCAGATGGGAAATATGTTATTTCCGTTCCGACGGGTTCAGCCACCACACTGGTTTTCTCCTTCATCGGCCTTACCAAACAAGAGGTAGTAGTTGGAGATAGAAGCACCATCAACATTGTACTTAAATCGGCCACAACAGACTTATCAGATGTGGTGGTAATTGGATACGGAAGCCAGAAAAGGGGCGATGTTAACGGTGCCATTTCATCAGTTAAAGCTGCAGATATTGCCAATGTTCCTCAGGTTAGTATCGATCAGATGCTTCAGGGTAAAGCTTCCGGGGTAACCATTACCCAAAACTCTGGTGCGCCGGGAAGTTCAACTTCTGTTCGTGTACGCGGGGTAACTTCACTCAGTTTATCTAATGAGCCTTTATATGTAATTGACGGGGTACCGATTTCTGGTGATGCGACCAATCAGGCCACAAGTGGCAGAACAGTGGGTTTATCGCCAAACAATGGTGAATCTGCTGTGAGTCCGCTTTCTGCCATCAACCCAAGTGATATCGAATCAATCGACGTATTAAAAGATGCATCTGCAACCGCCATTTACGGAAGCCGGGCATCAAACGGGGTAATCATCATCACCACCAAACGTGGTAAAAATGGCTCTGCCAGAGTTACTTATGATGGCTATGGCGCCATTTCTCAACAAGGTAAGTTCCTTGATGTAATGAATCTTCAGCAATATGCTGTATTGCAAAATGCACTGGCAGATGTAACCGGCGTTCAACGGAGGGCAGAATTTGCCACTCCTGCTTTACTGGGAGAAGGTACAGACTGGCAGGATGAAATTTTCCGCAATGCAGCCATGCAAAATCATCAGTTAGGCATTTCAGGCGGTAAAGATGGTTTAGATTATTATATTTCGGGTGGTTACCTTAAACAAGATGGTACCATTCTAGGGAGCAACTATAAAAGGTACACTTTCCGTTCCAATATCAACAGCCAGGTAAAACCGTGGTTAAAAGTGGGTTTATCAGTATTTGGTAGTCGCTCAAACGAAAACCAGGGTTTATCTAATAATACAGGTGTGGTTTACAATGCACTTTTGAGTGCTCCTGATCAGGCGGTGAGAAACCCTGACGGCTCTTTCGCTGGTCCGATTCCAAATTCAAACCAGCAAGGCGGTCAAATTAATCCGGTTGCCCAATCGCTGGATATTACCAATGTATTAAACAGAAGCAACCTGAATGGTGCATTTTATGGCGAGATTAAATTTTCTAAAGACCTTACCTTAAGGTCAGAAGTAAATGGCGATTTCAATTATTCTGCAGCCAGAGTATTTACGCCAACTTACCAATACGGAATTTTCGGAAACCAAACGGCCAGATTACAGGAGTACAATTCCAACACCACTTATTGGGGCTGGAAAGAGTATTTAACTTACGCACACACTTTTGGCAAACATAACCTTACGGCATTGCTGGGCTATGAAGTAAATGAATCAGCATGGGGTGGCACAGATGCTTCCATTCAAAAGTTTCTAAGTAATGATTTACAAACATTAGGTCTGGGAGATCTTAAAACGGCTATTATTGGCGAGTATAAAGACAGCCAGGCTTTAGAATCATATTTTGCCCGTGGCATTTACACTTACAATAATAAATACAGCTTAACGGCAACCATTCGGTCAGATCGTTCTTCTAAATTTGTAGAAGGTAAACAAACCGGTTATTTCCCGGCATTTGCGGTTTCATGGCGCCTTTCGGATGAGTCTTTTATGGCTGGTTTTAAAGATATTGCAGATAACATCAAATTCAGGTTGGGTTATGGAGAAGTTGGCAATCAAAACCTTCCGAATTATCAATATGGATCTGCGTTAACACCTGTTGTTACCGGCTTGGGTACTGGTTTTGGAGTAGATAAAGTAGCTAACCCGAATTTAACCTGGGAAAGTGCAATACAAACCAATGCAGGGATCGATTTTAGTTTAGCTAAAGGCAGAATTGATGCATCATTTGATTATTTCGATAAAACATCTAAAGATTTCCTTTTCCAAAAACCCCTTCCGGCTTATCTGGTTGGGCAAACGGCAGCCTATTCGGGTACAGGGGTAATTAGCCCGCCTTACATTAACGGTGGTAAAGTAAGCAACAAAGGCTTCGATTTTACCTTGAATACAAAAAACTTAACGGGTAATTTCAAATGGAACACTACCCTGATCTTATCAAAATACACCAATAAAGTATTGTCTCTGGCAGATGGCGTGCCTTTCATCGATGGAAAGATTAACGTAAGCTTCTTACAGATGACTGTAACCAGAACACAGGTAGTTGGATCTATAGGAGAGTTTTATGGCTATAGAGTGAAAGATATTTTCCGCACCGACCAGCAGTTGAGAAACGCACCTGTTCAGTTTGCCAGACCAATTTCAAACAATAGCGCAGGTACCTGGTTAGGCGATATCCAATATGAAGACATTAACGGAGATGGTAAAATTGATGAGCTGGATCAAACTTCATTGGGTAATCCAAATCCAAAATTCACCTACGGTATCACCAACAATTTCTCGTTTAAATCTTTCGATTTATCTGTCTTTTTAAACGGTTCTTATGGTGCCAAAATCTATAACGCCTTAAATTATCAGCTTCAGGGCCTTTCTGGTCAATACCAGAATCAGCTGGCTTCTGCTATTGATTTCTGGACGCCAGGCAATCCGGGTGCTAACGTTCCTGCTCCAAGAGGCGGAGATAATCCGAACCTTAAAAGCTCAGATCGTTTTGTTGAATCTGGTTCATTCCTAAGGGTTCAAAATGTAAACCTGGCTTATAATATTCCTCAGGAATTTATCCGCAAGGCTAAATTAAACAGATTAAAAGTTTTCGCCAGCGTGCAAAACCTATATGTGTTTACAAAATATAAAGGCCTGGATCCAGAGGTTGGTAACCAGAACTATAACGTGTTTTTAACCAATGTGGATAGCGGCAGATACCCGATTCCACGCACGTTTACTTTTGGACTTAATGCAGAATTTTAACGATAAAGAACATGAAGACATATATAAAATATTCCCTTGCAATTGCTGTGCTTACCATGACTACGGTAACCAGTTGTAAAAAAGAATTTTTCGATCGTCCGCCGCAAAGCTCCATTACATTAGATAACTTTTACAAAACGGCAGATCAGGTATCATCAAGCACCAACATTCTGTACAGTGCAGCCTGGTTTGGCTGGGTAACGAAAGGTGGATGGGCGATTACCGAAATGGCCGGCGGAAATGGCCGTTCCTATTCTTCTGATGTAGCTAACTTTGGCAACTTTTCAGTAACTGACGGGAACAGCGAACTGGCAAATGCCTACAATTCTTTATGGATTGTGGTTGCGCAATCCAATGCGATCATCAACAACTTACCAGCGAAAGTTCCGGCTACGGTAGATAAAAAAGTGGTTAACCAGGCTTTAGGCGAAGCACGTTTATTCAGGGCGCTTTCTTATTTCCATCTGGTAAGGCTTTTTGGCAACGTGCCCATTATTGAAAATACCTTAGATTATGTAGACAACTTTCAGGTAAATACGAACCCGGTAACTGATGTTTACAAATTTATACTGAACGATTTAAAATTTGCTGAAGCCAATTTAATTCCACAAATCAGAAGTGGCAATTCTGTTGCACAAGGCCGCGTTTCGAGCGGATCTGCAACGGCATTATTATCCAAGGTTTACCTTTACATGCAGGATTATACGAACGCACGTGCTGCGGCAGAAAAAGTAATCGCTAGCGGCGAGTTTAAATTATATGGTGCTGATGTTCCGGGTAAAGAGTTTAAAGACTTATTCTTAACTGCTAATAATAACAACGAAGAATCGGTCATTGCGCTTCAATGGGCAGGTGCAGGTGGTTATGGCAAGGGGAACCCTTTACAAGCTTCGTGGGCAGCCAATACTTCCATTACCGGAACGGGAGATGGTTATGGGGTGCTTGGGGTAACATTCGATGCTTTATTTGCTTTTCAACAGGATGATAAACGTTTCAAACCCACTATTATGGTTACCGGCGCCAACTATCCGGAAATTAATCAATCTGCCGGCGGCTATACGCATCAGGCCAATCAAGGACAAGGAACCAGCGCTTTTGTTAAAAAATATGTAGTGGGAACCCCAGCAGATAATGGCGGCATTGGCTCGGCGCAATCATCGGCAAACAATACCTATATGATGCGCTATGCCGAAGTTTACCTCATTCTTGCCGAATCCATTATGGGTACTGCAAAAAATAGTACAGATCCTCAGGCCCTAGCCGCAATTAATAAGATCAGAACCCGTGCCGGCCTGGGTAACCTTACCGAAATTAGAAGGGGTTATTTTACGCCAAACAATGCGCCTGGTAAACCAACAAACGCTCCCGCACAATACTACCGTGATGATATTTTAGAAGAACGCAGACGCGAACTTATGTTTGAATTTGATTATTGGTTCGATTTAGCCCGTTTGGATGGATTTAATGTAACCAGCCACCCCAATGCAATTACCATTATTAACCAACAGGATCGTGGTTCCGGCGACAATGGCGTGCCTTCAAACAGTTATGGAAATGGCTATGTCGCCATGACGAATAGTAAATTCCTGTTCCCTTTCCCGGCAACAGAGGTTGCATCGAATCCTAAATTAATTCAACCACCAGTTCCTTATGTTTTTAAATAAAATGAACATGAAAAAGATCAATAAACAATCAAACTTTGCCATGTTCATGGTATTGTTCACCCTGGTATTGGGTTATGCCTCCTGTAAAAAAACAGATGAAGGCGCTGGCGGTCAGCCGGTAATTACCAGAGTAAGGCTAATCAGTAAAACGGATACGCTTAAAAACGTAGTCCACCGCATTACGTTGGATTCAAACCTTACCTACGATGAAACCAGACAGGTGACTTTCGATTCTACCATTGTGGCCGGAAGATTAAATAACCAATATGCAATTGTGGGCGAGAACCTGCTAACCACGCTTTCGGTTTCCTTTAATGGCTTAAATGTAAATTATAATCCCGCATTGCTAACAGATCATAGCATTATCATTTCCATCCCCGAACAAACGCCGTATGGAACCAGTCAGAGCAATAAACTGGTGGTAACAACTAAGTTTGGTACCGCAAGTTTTGATTTCCCAATTTTACAACCACCACCGGTAATTACATCATTTAGCCCGGTGGCTGCCGGAGCTGGCGAAACCGTTACCCTTACCGGAACCATCTTTGAAGGCGTAACCAAAGTTGCTTTTGATTTAGTTCCAGCCGAAATTATTGGTACACCCACTAAAACACAAATCCAGGTTAAAGTACCGGCAGGTGTAGTACAATCGCGCATTCTGGTTACTACGCCAGGTGGAACCACGCGCTCGGCAGGTTCTTTTGGTTTCAAATCCCTGCTTTACGATGATGCCTTCCCAACAGGATGGGGTTCTTATTTCGGCTACAACAGTACCCGCGATCTGGCGAATACCCTCCACGTAAAACGCGGAACATCTGCCATAGAAAATACTTTTACAGATGGTTACGGCGCCTTACAAATTGGCTATAATGGTTCAACAATTGATGTAGCCAGATCTGGCCTTACTGCAATTAAACTCTCTATTTATGGCGGTGCCGGAATAGTTGCCGGAAGCAAAGTGCAACTGGTCATTAACGGAAACTACGGAAATGCAGTACCCATTACGCTTACTCCCGGAACGTATACTGATTATACCATTCCACTGAAAGATTTAGGAAGCCCAACAGTAATCACCGAATTTGTATTGCAGAGTTTAGGCAATGCCGTACCAAGTGTGATTTATGTAGACGATATTGGATTCATCTAAATCCTAATGGGGCTGATTAGTCATCAGATGAATATAGCCCGCGTGCCAGATATTCATCCGATGATTAATACAGCCTTTTTTTTAAAAAAATAAACAATGGTTAAAAAAATAAATCTCCTCGTCTTAAGTTTAGCCCTGGCACTGATGGCGAATGCGCAACAAGCCTTCGTTAAACAGACCGCACAAAAATTTACCATTGCCAAAAAACCATATTATTTTATTGGTGCAAACTATTGGTATGGCGGTCTTCTGGCGCTGGAAAAAGATCCGGCAAAAGGGAAAAAGCGGTTAATCAGCGAACTGGATTTTTTAAAATCACGGGGGATTAATAATTTAAGGGTGTTGGTAGGTGCCGAAGGTGAAGGAAAAATTAACGGTGTAGACCGGGTGAAACCAGCTTTACAGCCGAAACACCAGGCATTTGATGCAGCGATTTTAAATAGCCTGGATTTCCTGTTGATGGAAATGGCTAAACGTAAAATGTATGCTGTGCTCTATTTAAGTAACAACTGGGAATGAAGCGGCGGCTTTTTACAATACCTCAACTGGAATGGCAAAATCGATCAGGAAACCCTGAAACGGAAGCTCACCTGGGATGAACAACGTGATTATACCAGCAAATTTTATGATTGTGATCCTTGTAAAACGGATTACAAAAAACAACTGGACTTTATCATCAGTCACCAAAACATTTACACAGGCATCAGGTATACCGATGAAACGGCTATTATGGCCTGGGAACTGGCTAATGAACCCAGACCCATGCGTGTAGCTGCCGTTGAAAGCTATAAGAAATGGATTTCGGAAACAGCGGCTTATATTAAATCAATCGATCAAAACCACCTGCTTACCATCGGAACGGAAGGTTTTATGGGTACAGAAGAAAACTGGGATTTGTTTAAAGAAATTCACAGCGATAAAAATGTAGATTATTTAACCATCCACATCTGGCCAAAAAACTGGGGCTGGTTCAAAGATGCGCCAACAAAGGAAAGTCTTCCGGTCGTGATTCAAAAAACAACCGGATATATTCAGCAGCATCAAAATATTGCCCGGGCTTTAAACAAACCATTGGTAATCGAAGAGTTTGGTTTGCCAAGAGATGGGCATTCATTTGATCCTGCGTTAAGCACCCAGCTTCGTAACGAATACTTTGGAAGCATCTTTGCGCATTGGAAAAATAGCAAAAAAACAAATGGCGCAATTGCCGGATGCAACTTCTGGGCCTTTGGAGGAATTTCCCGCCCGATAAAAGGCCAGTTATTCTGGAAAGATGGCGATGACTTTTCCGGAGACCCGCCACAAGAAGAACAAGGCTTGAATACTGTTTTCGACTCAGATCGTTCTACCTGGAAAGTAATTAAGCAATATGTAAAAAAATAGTTCAACGTATTTTAACGTGAAGTAATTAATTTAATCTGCGCTAAATTACTTAATATAACTACCTGATAAAATAACCTTCGTTTTCTCTTAAAACGCCAATCTTATGAAAAAGATATTCCTAATGCTCTTCCTCAGTGGCCTGTTATCCATTCCTGCTTTCGCGCAAAATACCGACTGGGTAGCCCAAAATGGCCGGTTAAAAGTGAAGGACGGAAAAATTGTAAACAGCAAAAATGTTCCGCCACAATTGCGTGGCATTAGTTTATCATGGAGCATCTGGCAGGGAAGAAAGTATTATAACCCACAAGTGGTAAGTTGGCTGCAGTCTGATTTTAACATTAATTTGTTGCGTGTTTCCATGGCAGTGCAGCCGGATAGCGGCTATTTACAGCAGCCTGCCGAACAAGAGAAACTCGTGGTTAAAACCGTCGATGCCGCTATTGCCAATGGATTATATGTATTAATCGACTGGCACGATCATCATGCAGATCAGCACCTGGCACCATCAAAAGCCTTCTTTACAAAAATGGCAAAAAGATATGCCGGCAAACCGAATGTCATCTATGAAGTGTTCAATGAACCTGAAAAAATAGCCTGGCAAACTGTAAAAGATTATGCCACCCAGGTAATTGCAGCAATCAGAAAATATGATGCAACAAACCTCATCATTGTTGGGAGTCCTACCTGGGATCAGGATATCGATGTAGCAGCGAAAGATCCCATCAAAGGTTATGAAAACATTGCCTATTCCTTCCATTTTTACGCCTCCGATCCCAATCACCAGGAAGTGCTGATGAAAAAAGCAGATGAAGCCATTGCCGCCGGTCTCCCGATCATGGTAACCGAATGGGGCGTTGGAGAAGCCAATGGAAATGGCGAATTCAACCTGGAAAAGACCAATAACTGGCTGGCCTGGATGGAACGGAACCAACTCAGCTGGGCAAACTGGAACATTACCGACAAAAACGAAACTACCGCTATTCTCCAGCCTGGTGCCTCCATAAAAGGAAAATGGAAACCTGAAGCACTTACCCCCGCCGGGCAGTACATCCGCACACAGCTTAGAAAGTTAAATCACTAGAAATTAAAAGAAATGAAATTAAAACTGACGCTATTGGCAATTGCCATCATCAATATGTCTGTTGCTTTCGGACAGGGAAATAATTATACACAGAAATATACCAAATTTGAAGGTTTGGCACTTACGCCGCCGATGGGATGGAACAGCTGGAACAAGTTTTCCTGCAATGTAGATGAAAAACTGATCAAAGAAACTGCCGATGCCATGGTGAGCTCTGGCATGAAAGCAGCCGGGTATACTTACATCAATATTGATGATTGCTGGCATGGCGACCGTGATAGTTTGGGTTTCATTCATCCGGATGCTAAAAGATTTCCTTCGGGAATGAAGGCCCTGGCTGATTACATTCACAGCAAGGGATTAAAACTTGGATTGTATTCAGATGCCGGTTCACAAACTTGTGGCGGCCGGCCCGGAAGCCGTGGTTACGAATTTCAGGATGCACTTACCTACGCCAAATGGGGGGTAGATTATTTGAAATATGACTGGTGCAATACCGAAGGACTAAAAGCAGAAGGTGCTTATAAAACGATTATGGCAGCTTTGCAAAAAGCAGGCAGGCCAATGGTATTAAGCATTTGCGAATGGGGAACGGATAAACCCTGGATTTGGGGACCTGCAGTGGGTCAGCTCTGGAGAACCAGTGGCGATATTTTTAACTGTTTCGATTGCGTGGAAGATCATGGCACCTGGAAATCTTTCGGCGTCATGCAGATTGTAGATAAACAGGATGGTTTGCGCCAATATGCAGGGCCAGGCCATTGGAATGATCCTGATATGCTCGAAATTGGAAACGGAAAGTTAACTCCAGGCGAAGACCGTGCACATTTTTCGATGTGGGCCATGCTGGCTGCACCACTTATTGCAGGTAACGATTTACGCAACATGGATAAGGAAACGCAATCGGTTTTGACCAATAAAGAAATTATCTCCATCAATCAGGATTCCCTGGGTATTCAGGCTTTTCGATATGCTAAAGCTAATGGTTTTGAAACCTGGTTTAAACCCCTGAGCCATGGAAAGTGGGCCGTATCTTTTTTGAATCGCTCGGCTACAGGTAAAAAGATAGCTTTCAACTGGCAGCAGGAAAAAATTCAGGATGATGTATTTAACAAAACGCTTAATGCCAACACCATCATTTATCAAATTAAAAATGCCTGGACCAATAAACAATTGGGTACAACAAAAGGCAGCTTAAAAACTGAAGTACCTGCACACGATGTACTGACATTGATTTTAGAACCTAAATAAACACCCTCGTTCCGGAGAAATTCTCCCTGAACTCTTTGGGCGTACAGTGTTTTTTCTTTTTAAATAAACGGTTAAAGTTGGAGATATTATTGAAACCACATTTATAAGAAATCTCTGAAACCGAATGCGTAGTTTCTATCAGCATCCGCGTGGCGTGGCCAAGACGAATCTCATTTAAACTGTCAATAAAGGTATTTCCGGTTCGCTTTTTAATAAAACGGCTAAAGGATACTTCCGTCATGCTCACCAGTTTAGATAAATCTTTTAAGGTTATGGCCTTATAGAAATTGGCATTCATAAACTCAAAAGCCTTATCAATCCGACGGCTGTTGTAATTCATGATCTGGTCATTATTAAATGTACCGTCAGATAAAATCCGCATACTTTTCGAAGAAGACAGATCATGCAGAATACTCATCAGTTCCAGTACCGAATCAAAACCCTGCAGCTGATCAATATCCAGAATGCGTTTATAAACTTTTTCAATGGTTTCCCGGGGGAAGAGAATTCCGCGCACAGAGCGTTCAAACATTTTCCGGATAAAACTCAATTGATTTCTCCGGAGCATTTTATCATCGAAAAGATCTTTGTGCCACTGAATGGTCACCTCGGTAATTTCTTCACTTTTGCATTGATGAGTGGTCCAGACATGAGAAAGGTTAGGGCCAATCAGCACCAGTTCCATATCCGTAATTTCTTCGATATTATCGCCAACAATTCGCTTTGCGCCCGGTGCGTTTAAAATTAAATTTAATTCAAACTCTTCGTGAAAGTGCAGCGGGAAATCAAACTCCTTCTTCACCCGCGAAAATATGGTAAAACAATCATTCTGAGTGAGCGGTGTAATTTCCTTAATAATATTATTCATAACCTTAGCGTACAAAAAAGATCTTTTTAAGATAAAAGAACATTGATGCAATTTAATAAAAAAATAGGTTTACTATCAAACTTGGAGGCACTTATAACCATAAAAATGATAGTTATTCTATGTCTTTTGGTTAAAATAGTATTATTATAGAAATGATTACCTTCCTACTTTAGAGAATAATTATAGCAGACCTAAACTCTAACCAAAAGATACCAGTATGATAAAGAAAACAATCCCTTTCTTAATCTTTTTATGTGCCATTTCTATTGTATCTTTTGCGCAGCTGATTGATCAGAAAGCAACTACAGCAACCCGGAATTTATACAAAAACCTAAGCAGCCTTTATGGCAAAGCAACGCTGATTGGCCACCAGGATGACCTTGCTTATGGCGTGGGCTGGAAATATCAGGAAGGAAGAAGCGACATTAAAGACCTCACTGGAGAATATCCGGCTGTTTTCGGTTGGGATGTAGCAGGTTTGGAAAGCAATAAAAAAGAGAATATTGATGGTGTTCCGTTCGCAAAAATGAAGGAATACATTAAAAAAGCCTATGATATGGGGGCCATCAGCACCTTAAGCTGGCACATGAATAATCCTCATAACGGAAAAACCGCATGGGATACCAGTTCGGTTGCAGTGAAATCTATCCTTCCGGGTGGCGCTAAACACCTGCTGTACAGAAGCTGGCTGGATCAGTTTGCAGCCTTTGCAAGCACCTTAAAAGGGAGCGACGGCAAAGCCATTCCAATCCTGTTCAGGCCGTTCCATGAAAATGGCGGCGCCTGGTTTTGGTGGGGAACAAAATCCTGCACACCAGAACAGTACAAGGCATTATGGCGGTTTACTGTGAGTTACCTGAAAGATAAAAAGAAATTACACCACCTGATTTACGTGTTTAATCCCTGCGATTTTACCACAGAAGCACAATACTTATTGCGCTATCCCGGCGATCATTTTGTAGATGTGCTCAGCTTTGATCATTACCAGTATGGCGCAGAAAAAGGAGAAGCCTTTGCCAAAGAAATTGCGAGAAACCTGGCCATTCAACATCAAATTGCCAAACGCAGTAATAAAATCAGCGCCATTGCAGAAATCGGTTTTGTCGAAATTCCGGTAGCCAACTGGTGGACCAATATCCTGGCGAAGGCCATTGCAGAAAATAAGCCTTCTTACCTGCTCTTGTGGCGAAATGCCGGTTACCGGGAGCAGGAGAAAGACAACCATTATTATGCACCATACCCCGGGCAGGTTTCGGCAGCAGATTTTCTTAAGTTTATCAGGCAAGATAAAATCCTTCTCCAAAAAGGCTTAAAATCCATTTATAAATAGCACCTAGCGCACCATAACCAAATATGAAGTTACAATTAATCGATGTCCTGATCATTACACTGTACCTCGGTACCATGATTTTTATTGGATTCTGGTATCGAAAAAAAGCGAAGCAAAACAAAGAAAGTTACATGATGGGCGGGAAGTCGCTCCCCTGGTATAAACTGGGTTTAAGTGATGCCTCAGACATGTTCGACATTAGCGGAACCATGTGGATGGTTGCCCTCTGCTTTGTTTATGGTTTAAAAAGCATTTGGATTCCCTGGCTTTGGCCCGTGTTTAACCAGGTGTTTATGATGATGTTCCTGAGCAAATGGCTGCGACGGAGCAATGCAAATACTGGCGCCGAATGGCTGCAAACGCGTTTTGGCTCGGTTGGCAAAGGCGTAAAAGGCTCACATGTGGTGGTTATCGCTTTCGCACTGATCAGCTGTTTTGGTTTCCTGGCTTACGGCTTCATCGGCCTTGGCAAATTCATGGAAATTTTTATCCCGTGGGAATATGTAAAAGCATACGTTCCTTTTGAAGTTCCTGCCCATTATGTACCGCATTTTTACGGCATTCTGTTTACACTATTTGCAATGTTTTACTCCATTTTAGGGGGCATGCACAGCATCGTTTTGGGCGATATGATCAAGTATGCTTTCATGACGGTTGGCTGTATCGCGATTGCAGTAATAGCGATGACTCACTTACAAGGCCATACTTTAAATGTACCAAAAGGCTGGGATGATCCCTTTTTTAGCTGGAAACTTGATCTTGACTGGAGTAAAATTGCGGCTGATGCCAATAAAAAAATTGCCGATGATGGCTTTAGTTTATTTGGGATTTTCTTTGGAATGATGTTGCTGAAAGGCGTTTTTGCATCGCTGGCCGGGCCGGCCCCCAATTATGATATGCAAAAGGTATTGAGTACCCGGAGCCCTAAAGATGCCAGCAAAATGACGGGTTTTGTAAGCATTATTTTATTGCCCATCCGCTATTCAATGGTGATCGGACTAACTGTTTTGGCGCTGCTTTATTACAATCAGATTTATTTAAAAGGGCCGGATGGTGTTACTGATTTCGAGAGGATTCTGCCGGCAACCATCAACAACTTTTTACCTGTCGGGATTTTAGGCATTGTACTCACCGGCCTGCTCGGTGCCTTTATGGGTACTTTCAGCGGCACGCTTAATGCAGCACAGGCTTATATTGTGAATGATATTTACCTCAAATACATCAACCCTGCAGCCAGCACCAAAAAGATCATCAACATGAATTATATCGTTGGTGTAGCGGTAGTCACAATTGGCGTGGTACTGGGCTTTTTCGCCAACAATGTAAATGACATTTTGCAATGGATTGTTGGTGGCCTCTATGGTGGCTATGTGGCAGCAAACTGTTTAAAATGGTATTGGTGGCGTTTTAATGCCAATGGATTTTTTTGGGGAATGGCCGTGGGAATTGGCGCAGCCCTGCTGATGCCATATGTAACCAGTGGTTTGCCACTTTATTGGTGGCCCTTGCTTTTCCTGCTTTCGCTTGCCGGCTGTATTATTGGCACTTACGCCGCGCCGCCAACGGAAGAGAAAACTTTAAAACATTTCTACAGCACCGTACGCCCATGGGGATTCTGGAAGCCAATCCATGAACTGGTTGTTCTGGATGATCCAGGTTTTCAGGCCAATAAAAGGTTTAAACTAGATATGTTTAACGTGGTGTTGGGAATTATTGCCCAGCTATGCTTAACCATTTTGCCTATGTATTTCATTTTGGGCATGCACACCCCGCTTTTCGCCACGATTGCTGTTTTGGCCGTCATCGTGATCATTTTAAAAAGAACCTGGTGGAATAAATTAGAAGACTAGATAATACGATATAATATTTTTTATGATAGATTTTGAAAAAAGAAAACAGCAACTGGAAGAAGCACATGCGGAACTGATTGCAGTCACAAATAAAAAAGCAGCTCTAGGAAACGGGATTTTCGACCGGTATGAAAACCCCATTCTCACCGCAGCACATGCCCCGTTAAACTGGCGCTATGATTTTAACCCGGAAAGCAATCCGTTTTTGCAGGAGCGGATCGGAATCAATGCAACCTTTAACGCAGGGGCAATTAAATTTAACAACAAGTATTTACTCATTGCAAGGGTAGAAGGCAGAGACCGTAAATCTTTTTTTGCCATAGCGGAAAGCGATAACGGCATCGATCATTTCTCGTTCTGGGATGAGCCTGTTTTACTTCCTGAAACTGACGAACCCGATACCAACGTGTACGATATGCGTATTGTAGCCCATGAAGATGGCTGGATGTATGGGCTGTTTTGTACCGAAAGAAAAGACCCCGATGCACCTGCGCACGATCAATCGATGGCTGTGGCACAATCTGGAATTGTGCGCACGAAAGATTTAAAAACCTGGGAGCGTTTGGCCGATTTAAAAACCCCATCTCCACAACAAAGAAACGTGGTACTTCACCCCGAGTTTGTAGATGGAAAATATGCTTTTTATACCCGCCCGCAGGATGGTTTTATTGAAAGTGGAACCGGAGGCGGCATTGGTTTTGGCCTAAGCGAATCAATTGAGCATGCAGTAATCGAAAAGGAAATTATTGTAGACAACAAAAACTACCATACGGTTTACGAAGCGAAGAATGGTATGGGGCCCGAGCCAATTAAAACGGAACATGGCTGGTTATTTTTAGCGCACGGCGTTCGAAATACCGCTGCTGGCCTGCGCTATGTACTTTATATGTTTATGACGGATTTGAACGATTTAACCAAAGTGATCTATAAGCCTGCAGGATATTTTTTAGCTCCCGAAGGCGAAGAACGCATTGGCGATGTTTCTAACGTAGTATTCAGTAATGGCTGGATTTTGGACGATGATGGAACGGTTTTCATTTACTATGCTTCTTCAGATACCAGAATGCATGTAGCCACCAGCTCGCTGGATGTTTTAGTAGATTACGTAATGAATTCACCTGCAGATGGATTCCGCTCTGCTACGACCGTACAGGCCATTTTGAAAAACATTGAAAACAACAAATAATTAACTCCGGTAACATTGAAGGCAGATTTAGCGAAATATCAACAGGAATTAAACCAGGAACTGGAGAACATTCTTAATTTCTGGAAGAATTTTACCCTTGATGAGGTAAATGGTGGCTTTGTAGGCAAAATCGACCATAACAATCACATCGATGAAGCTGCACCCAAAGGAAGCGTATTAAATGCCCGCATCCTTTGGACATTTTCTGCCAGCTATAGTTTGAAAAAAGACCCTGATTATCTGGCAATTGCAGATCGTGCATTTCAATATATCAAAGATCACTTTATAGATCCGGAATTTGGGGGCGTATATTGGATGCTGGATGCAAAAGGCAATCCGCTTGATGCGAAAAAACAGGTTTACGCCATAGCTTTCACCATTTATGCACTGAGTGAATATTTCATCGCCAGCCAAATAGAAGAAAGCAAAGTGCTTACCATTAGTTTGTATAACGATTTGCTGTCGCACAGCTACGATCAGAAAAAAGGCGGTTATTTTGAAGCTTTTAGCAGGGATTGGAAAGCATTGGAAGATTTGCGTTTGAGTGATAAAGATGCGAACGAAAAGAAAACCATGAACACCCACCTCCACGTATTGGAAGCCTTTACCACACTGTACCGCATTTGGCCTGATGAAAATTTGAAGAATAATATCATCAACCTGATTAACAATTTCACTTCGAAGATGATCAACAGGGAAACGGGTAATCTGATCCTTTTTTTAGATGAAGACTGGAATCCAAAATCGTCAATCATTTCTTACGGCCATGACATTGAAGCGGCCTGGCTTTTACTGGAAGCTGCGGAGGCCGTGCATGAAGAAAAATTAACCGGGGAAATTAGGATTCTTGCGGTGCAACTGGCGGTTGTATCTCAAAAAGGAATTGATCCCGATGGGAGTTTATGGTATGAATCCAACCCTTCCAACAATCACTTTATTAAAGAGAAACACTGGTGGGTTCAGGCCGAAGCCATGGTAGGATTTTTCAATGCCTGGCAAATTTCTGGTGATGAAAGTTTTTTAACCACAAGCCTCTACAACTGGGACTTTGTAAAAAGTAAAATTATTGATCACCAAAACGGAGAATGGTTCTGGGGCATTACAGAAACCGGTGAAATTATGGCCAGTGAAGATAAGGTTGGCCCCTGGAAATGCCCATATCACAATAGCCGCGCTTGTATCGAATTGATTAGGAGGATTGGCCTGGAGTTAGCAAATGGCTGTGAAAACCGATAAACCTTTAATCTAGGACGCTTTTTAGCCTGTCATGTTGAGCCTGTCGAAACACATAAATACTCCAGAACTCTTAAATCAATTTTAATCTTTATTTTCTGATGCGCAAGGCATTGTTGCCCCGATAATCCCTCTTAATCTAAAGACCTTAAAACAACAACAAAAAATAACTTTATCTGATACGATTACAAATCATTCCATCGGAAGAGTATGGTATAGTAACATCAACAAGAGCCATGAATTTTTTACCGATAGTGGTGCACATCCTCTTAATGCCGTTATAAGATTAAGGCCAATTACGTCTTACATTATCAGTAACCACATTTCTTATTATAGATTTTTATTATATACTTTCCTTTGGATTATAGGCATCTTATTGCTTCTTATTCCGTTTCTTTTTCTGATCAGAAATCTAATTAAAAACAAACGTCAAATCTAAATGCTGTGTTGCGCAATTAATTTGAAGCCTGAGTACTGATGATGTAAATTATCAGCCAGATCTTATCAAGATTATTCATTCAATTTTGCTATTCCTAACGAAGAGACGTCCGGCTTGATCAATTTTGAAGGGGATTTCATTTATTTGAAGTCATTTGCTTAAAGTTCGTGCTGAATAATTTATGCTATAGCCGCTTCACCATTGATGCTATTTTTCAAACTGCCTAATTTTCTTATATTTAACAAAAAAAACAAATGCCTCGCTATCGCATCCATGCTGAAGAAGATATCAGAAAATACCTGCTATTAAAAGACAGCAATATTCAGCAAGTGCTTTATGAAACCTATTGTCCGGAGGTTTTTGGACAGTTTTCTTTGTTTTGCAGGGAGCGCGACAAGGCCCGGGAGCTGACCGTTAAGGCATTTGAAATGGCAAGAATAGAAGTAGAAAACAATATTCCTGTAGAAGGCAGGCTTCTCCTCTGGCTGATGAAAATCTCCAGAAAGATATCAAGGGAATATTTACTGGATTATTCTGTTAAAAAAAGCAGTGATCAGCGATGCATCAGGCAACTTGTACTTTCAGAAGGGTTTAGTACCCGGGAAGCCGCAGGGATACTGGGTATTAGTGTGCCGGATGCAATTATCAGATTTAGAAAAGAATTAAAGCAGCAGCATTGATCAAATGGATTTATCAGCATTTTTAAATAGTGGCTTACTTGAGCTTTATCTAATGGGCAAATTAGATCAGGAAGAGGTATTGCTTGTTCATCAAATGCGGGCGACCCATCCTGAAGTAGTGGCCGAATTGGCGTCGCTGGAGGCTTTCTTTGAAAGGGAAGCCCTGCAACATGCGGTAAAGCCTGATCCTAAGTTTGATGATAAAATGGAATCGCTGTTTTTAAATCTGGAGATTGAACAGGCCATGCAGTTATCTGATACGCCATTAATCACCAGTTTCTCTGATGCAGATGCCTGGTTCGAAATGATCTCGCCTTTATTGCCGCAGGGCGAGTTGGGCGGCCGGTTTGAAAAGCTGCTGAGAAATGATGATCAGGTAATGCAGGCCTTAGTAATTACGCCAGAAGGTGTAGACGAAGAAGTGCACGAAAACCTGCATGAAAGCTTTCTAATCCTGAAAGGAACCTGTATTTGCACCATTGGGAACGAAACCATTACAATGGGTCCTGGTTCTTTTATGCAAATTCCCCTTAACCAGCCGCATACCATTGCCGTTGCCTCGAAATCGGTTATTGCAATATTGCAGCATGTGGCCTGCACCGTTTGATTTGGAATCCTGATCCTGAATAATTTAGCTATCCAATCGTTTTAAAACAAAAAAAGCTGCCTTTCGGGCAGCTACATTTATTTAGCGAAATTTAATTTATTTTGCTAAGGTCATCGCTGTTTTATCTGCGGTCATAATTGCCTCAGAACTATAGGATACTGATCTTGCACTCACAAAATCTGATAGTTTTAAATTTTTTGCATTAGCAGCTATCATTGTACTCTCCGCTGCCGTGCCATTTAATTTCAATACGGCATCATCGTTAACTACAGTATACAAACTTGTTGCTGTTGTTTTGATCTTCGCAGTGGCACTTTGGTGTAAGAACAATTGAAGATTTTTTACATCGAAGTTGTTACTGGTCATCACCACCGATTGTCCGTATGCTTCTATTCTTTGTAAATCTTTTACGGTAATGTTAAGGGTAACCTGCCCGGTTTCCATAGAGTTGATGTATAACGTTTGTCCGTTGCTCCTCACCGAAGTTTTTGTTGAATCGTAATTTACAGCACCAATTATACTTTCTTTTTCACCTTGTGTAAGTACAATTTTTACGTTACCGCTTACCCAGATGCGGTTAATGTGTTTTGTTGTTGAAGCAGTTGCTGCTGCAGGTACCGGTTCAGCGGCAAAAGTTGCCATTACTGATGAAGTGAATACCACTGCTGTTAATGCTGCTGCGAATAATGTTTTTGCTAGAGTTTTCATGACTTTATGTTTTAGTATTTTTTATTGTTTTTATATTGATGAGACGCCATCAAACCGAAAACGTTGCAGCGAAATTCCCTGTATTATACCAGCATCAGGTACTTGTAGACCAACGCCTGTAATTTCTCGACGAACGGGATGCCTGAAACTGAAGTTTAGCAGATTCTTACCCTTAAACATTCAACAATATCAATCCGATAATCAAGGAAAAGCTCCGCATCCACAAAAAACATCTTATCGCGTTGAAAAAGCCGGCTGCATTACTCATTGAAATTTATTTCTCTTCTGAACTACAGCTATTCGACAGCTGATTTATCAACAGGAAAAGTAAGCTTTAATTGTACTTATAAAACCAGCATAGCTCACCGGTTATAGGTAATTAGGGTAAAAGATCCTTCAAAATACTTAAAAGTGAGTATAAGAAACTCAGGTGCTATTGTTTAAATTTGAGTTCATCCAAACAACCAAAGGGCAATTTAAACGCCTATACGCTAAATTAATCTCAAATGTATCAGCTCCACCCTCATCAACCGCTTTCAAATCGTAAATACATTCCGGTCAGATTTCTCCTGCTCCAGGTAAGCACCATTTTCACCAGGCAAATTATCTCCTTTAAATTAGCGGGGCAACAAGTTACATCCGTAAAGGATTAATGATACATAGAAAAGTGCCGTATGGCAACTGCTCAATGGCCGTATGCAATCTGGTGAACTACGCTAACCATTATAATTCCCTCTCTACCCAACCAACCACTATAAACACAGCACACCACAAATGAAGACAGAAAACTACGATGTTATTGTTATCGGCGGAGGCGCCATAGGCTTAGCTTCGGCCTACCACCTTGGCAAGCGAAAGGCCAAAACTTTAGTGCTCGAACAATTTACTTTTGTAAACCAGCTCGGGAGTTCCGCAGGGGTATCGCGCCAGTTCCGGATTCCATACCCAGACCAGTATATGGTACAAATGGCTTTAGATGCGCAACCCTATTGGGATGAACTCGAAAAAGAGACCAGCGAAACATTGCTTGATCAGGTGGGTACACTGTGGTTCGGCGATCCGGCAGTACATTCTACCGAAGGGAACATTGCCGAAGCAGAACAAGCCTTAAAAGCTTTAAAAGTTCCTTATCAAACGCTTACAGCTAAAGAGATCGAAGAAAAATACCATTTCAGAAATTTACCGGAAACCTATACCGGCCTGTTTCAGCCAGATGGCGCCAGCATTAATTTCAAAGCAACAATTGAAACGCTTTTAAGCCTTTGCCAAAAAGAGGAAACGGTAACACTGGAAGAAAATTCACCCGTGCTTAAAATTAATCAGATCGGCGAGCGCTTTGAAATTATCACTCCAAACGGCATTTATATTACCAAAAAACTGGCAATCATTCCTGGCCCCTACATTAACAGTGTAATCAACCTGCTTCATTTTAAGATTGAAGCTACCTACTGGAACATGTCGTCTGCTTATTTCAAAAAAACAGACCTTTCCATTCAGTACCCAACCTGGTTTGTATTCCAAAATCCGATAGGGGAAAACGGCAATCAGTTTTATGGCTTCCCGGCTGTTGACTGGGATCATCCCGAATATATCCGCGTGGCGCCAGATTTCGTAATCGCACCATTAGCAGAACCGAGTGACAGAACATTGATTCCTAACCAACAGGAACTCCGCTATACTTCCAACTGGGTAAAAGAACACATGACGGGATTAAGCACCGAGCCCGAATATACATCAACCTGCCTCATCGCCCTCAGTAAAATACAGAATAAGGAACTGTTGATCGATTTTGCACCCAACTATATCCCTAACCATCAAAACATTGTGCTCTATGCCACCGGATGGGCAGCGAAGTTTACCCCTTTCTTAGGCAAAATCATGGCAGACCTGGTTTTGGACGGACATACAGATTTTGATATCACGCCTTTCCAACTAGGTCACAGATTTTTTAAAGCACTATAAAAATCAGCTCTTTATGAACAAGAACACACCATTAAATTCAGGGATGCATCCCGATTTAAAAATAGAGGTAGCCATTATTGGTGCCGGAACTTCGGGATTGTACTCCGCTTATCGCCTGGTAACAGATCAGCGATTTACCGCCAGCCAGGTGCAAATCTTTGATATGAATGATAAACTGGGCGGCAGGCTTGAATCGGTTATACTGCCTGGAATGAATTTCTGGGGAGAATTAGGCGGCATGCGTTACCTCACCTCGCAAGAAATTGTTACAACATTAATTGAGGGCTATCCGCTTACCGAGAAAGATCTTGCTAAACGTACGCCTGTTCTTAAAGATAAAATGACACCAGTGCCATTCCCCATGGGCGATCCTTCGAAACTGATCATGTACCTTAGAAAAGAGCACTTTAAACAAGATGCATGGACGGTTGCCCAGCGCGAGGGCAAAAAACTGGCTACCCGGTTTTACCTTAACGATGATGATTTCGGCTTCAGCTCTGATCAGTTATTCAACAAAATTATTTACGATGTTTTAATGGCAGATGCCTGGGTGGCTCAAACCTATGGCCATAAAATTATCCAGGGACCATCTGTTTACGATTATTCCTTTGAGTTAACCAGCTGGGATTGGGATAACATTAAACCAAAATTGGTATATAATTTTCCTAACTCCCCTTATGATAAGCGTAAAGTAAACGATTTAGGCTTCTGGAATTTAATCAAAGATCAGGTTTCGCAAGAAGGGTATCAGTTCTTAGCCAATGCCGGCGGCTATTATTCCAATACCATCAACTGGAACTCGGCCGAAGCATTCCCGTACATGGTGGGCGATTTCACTGCCGGAACCATGTACAAAACCATTGATGAAGGCTATGATAGTATTGCCTATGCACTTGCCAATTCTTATATGGAGCATGATGGTGCCTGCATCTGGTCTGAAAATAAACTGCTTACTTTTACCAAACAGCATGCTTTACAAAACACCTACCGGTACCAGCTTACCTTTTTAAACCTAAAAACCAACACCAAATGGAACGTATACGCGAAGACCTTAGTGCTGGCCATGCCGAGAAAAGCTTTAGAACTTTTGGATCAGGAGAATTTCTTTTTTAACGTTAACGAGAATTCGGCTTTAAATAACAATATCCGTTCGGTAATTATGGAGCCTGCCTTTAAAATATTAATGGGCTTTAAATATCCATGGTGGGAAAATTTAGGAATTAGCTCCGGGCACTCCATCACCGATTTACCGATGCGCCAATGCTATTATTTCGGTGAAGATCCTCAAACCAATAATTCGATGTTACTGGGCAGTTATGGCGATATGGAAACCGAAACCTTTTGGAAAGCGCTAACGGATGATGAATTGCTTTTTGAAGTAAAACCTGCCAAATCAGCCTCCCTGAAAGAGCTGCATCAGCTGGATAGCGTTCAGGCAACGAAGTTAATGGTCGATGAACTCATGACCCAGCTGCGTGAACTACACGGACCGGAGGTAACCATCCCGGAGCCTTACGTTACTTACTTTAGAGATTGGACGGATGAACCTTTTGGCGCAGGATACCATGCCTGGAAAGCTGGTTTTTCAGTAAAAAACGTGATGCCATACATGAGAAAGCCGGTAGCGGATGAGCAAATCCATATCATCGGGGAGGCTTATTCCGATCAGCAAGGCTGGGTTGAAGGTGCTTTCTGTGTTGCAGAAAAAATGCTGCAGGATTATTTTGAACTCAACCGTCCCTTCTGGTTAAGCGATGGTTACTACCTGGGCTGGTAGGTGTCCACCGCTGGAAATGATTTAGTAATTTCTTCCTGATGCTACGCAATATTTATAGAAACTTGATAGCGGGTATGCGCTATCAGGTTTTCTAAGGCTGATGAAAGGTGAGACGTGGAGTTAAATCAAGAAGCAATTGGTTTAACTTATTATGGTGTGAAGGTTTTAAACCGCAAGAGGCTGCAGATTACTGATGTACTGAGAAACACTTTCTTTTACCAATTTTAAATCTCTAGATTCGTGTTCCTTTAATACCTCGATGCTATTAAGCAATAGGTTTTCTTTTAGTTTATTATAGTCAGGTGAAATTTCTTCATCTTTTAAAAACGTGCTTACATTATTTAAAAAAGCTTCTTTTCCCTCTTTAAAGTATGAAGCCTTTACATACATCCAATTGTACAAAATACTGCGGTTGTAGGTATCAGTTTCCATTATTTCCAGTAATTCTTTAAAAAAGAAATCATAATAAAAAATATTTCCGAAAAGAGTATCGCAGGCGGTATTGTTCAAAATGGCAAGTTGTATAAAAACCGAGTCAAGTGTATTTTCCATCATCTGTCTAATCTGTTTGAATTTTCTATAATCCCACTCCTGAACATAGAGCCCCTCGAAATTTCCGGTTAGGATAAACCTTAAAACCGAACGCATTACACTGAAACCCTCAAGATATCTTTTACTGCTGAACAGGATTCTGCAAATATTCTGTAATTGCTCTATACGTCTGTATTGCAGTACATCGTAACCTTCTGCTTCAAGCATGGCACTTTGTGATAAACCTGCAACCAATAAATTAATCCCTTTCGTATATTCATCTAACTTATAATGATAGTTTGCCCACGCAGATATCTTAAAGAGACTAAGTATGCGTTTAGGTTTTAAATCAAAATGTTCAAAGGCATTATCTGCTTCTAGCAAAATGGCCAGCGCTTCATTTTTCCGGTTTTTTCGGCACAATACCACGGCTTTAAAATAAACATCAGTGAGTTCAGAAATCTGATGATTTACTTCTTTACCCATTTTTTTTTCGGCTTCGGCATTTAGCAACGTGCTGAACACGCCCCGATTTGGTTTTGTAAACTTATCAGAAACTATTAGCTGTTCGCGCTTTTGCAACGTTTCGATAAATAATATAGTAGCTGTTTTCATCGCTTTAATCATTAATTTCCTAACTCAAGTTGATTTTTAATCAGTTCGTAATAATAGCCTCGCCTGGCCACCAATTCGGTATGGTCTCCCTGCTCTACAACAGCGCCATTATCAAGCACCAGGATGTTATCGGCATTTTTTACCGTACTTAAACGATGTGCTACAATGAGCACGGTTTTGCCTTCAAAAAAAGAATACAAACGTTCCATAATTACTTTTTCATTAGATGAATCGAGAGAACTGGTGGCTTCATCCAGAAAAATGTATTCAGGGTTTTTATAAACCATGCGTGCAATTAATACCCTTTGGCGCTGCCCGCCACTCAAACCTTTGCCATCCTCACCTATTTTGGTGTAAATTCCTAATGGCTGGCTTTTAATGTATTGGTCTATATTGGCAATATGGATAGCACGATCCATCTGGGCTGGATCTGTAAATTCTTCGTTAAGCGCAATATTATTGGCAATCGTATCAGAGAAAACAAATCCTTCCTGCATCACCACGCCGCAATGCTGGCGCCAAAACCTCGGACTAATCATACTAAAGGGCAGATTATCTACATAGATTTCACCGGATGTTGGCTCGCTGATTCTTTGCAATAGTTTTAAAATGGTGGTTTTGCCGCTTCCGCTGCTTCCAACAATAGCGGTGGTTTTTCCTCCCGGGATGGTAAAATCCAGATTATTTAAAACAGATTTGTTACCTGCACCCGGATAAATAAAGCTCATGTTTTTAATTTGAATACTTCGGCCGGGTGGCATTTTATAAGTGTAATTTTTAGCTGGCGATTCCTCATCTTCCAAATGCTGTATCTGTTCTAAACGATCCATACTGATTTGTGCATCCTGATAAGATTGTAAGAAAGAAGCCAGTTGCACAATCGGTGCGTTCATCTGACCAATGATAAACTGTATAGCCATCATATCGCCAAGGCTTACCTGTTTATCAATAACTAACCGGGTAGCCAAAAACAAGATGATGATATTTTTTGCCTGGTTGATAAACGTAGCACCTACCTGCTGGTATTGACTAAGTGATAAAGTGCTTACATTTAACCGAAATAGTTTAGCCTGGATGCTTTCCCATTCCCAGATCTTTTTAGTGCCGCAATCATTTATTTTTATTTCATGAATGCCATTTACAAGTTGCAGTGTTTTTGCCCTGTTCTGAGCCTGCAGTTCAAACCGTTTAAAATCCAGCTTTTTCCTCTTCTCCATGAAAATATAAATCCATGCAAAATATATAACACTGCCAACAATAAAAACGACACAAATAGTTGGGCTATAAATGAATAATACCACACTGAAAACCAAAAAGGCAATCATCATGAAGAGTGTATTAAGCGTGCTGCCTGTTAACAGGTTCTCGATCCGTTTGTGGTCTTCTATACGCTGGAGAATATCGCTATTGAGTTTAGTATCAAAAAAAGATAGGGGCAGGCTTAATAACTTATTTAAAAAATTAGATAAAATGGCCAGGTTAACCCTTGCCGTGATATGCAAGAGGATCCAACCCCGTAAAAGTTCTACAGAGGTTTGCCCTAATGTCATTAACAACTGGCCAAAAAGGATAATGTAAATGAAGTGCACATCATCTCCTTTTACCCCTACATCAACCAGGGCCTTGGTAAAGAAAGGGAAAATCAGTTGTATTACAGCGCCCGCAAACAAACCTGCAGCAAGTTGTTTAAGCAACTTTTTATAATGAAACACATGTTTGAGCAGTACCCCCATACTGCCACGTTTTTCTACAAGATCTTCTTTAGTGAGGTAAAAATCGGGGGTTGGGCTTAATAATAACGCTATCCCAGCTGCTTTTTGGTTAATATGGGTATAAGCCCAGTTATTTAAAAATTCGTCATGCGTGTAAGCATGGAGGCCACTGGCTGGATCAGAGATATATACTTTCTTTTTAGTGATTTTATAGACCACCACAAAATGATTTCTGCGCCAGTGGATAATACAGGGAAGCTGCCCTCTTTTCTCCAGCTTTTCGAAGGTGATATTACCACCAACAGACTGGATTCCGATTTCTTCTGCGGCCTTACTAATGCCTAAAAGTGATACGCCCGTTTTACCGATCTGGCTCAGTGTACGGATTTTTTGGATAGAAAAAAATTTACCATAAAACTTAGTTATGATCTGCAGGCAGGTAGGGCCACAGTCCATAACATCATGTTGTTTATAATGCGGAAAATTTGCGAGCTGTATCTTCATTATTGTAAATATTTAATTACAGGAAAATCTAAAATCTTCTTATTTATCAAAAGAAAAAATATATATTTATCTCTCAACTTTTTTTCGACGAAATCACATATAAACACTACAAAATTGAATATCAGACATACTGCTAAGGGAAATTTTAAGCGGGTGCAAGAGTTGGGATTGGATATAAAATACACCACTACCATCAGAATTGCTTTACATTTAATTTTATGGATCTTGCTGGGCTACATGTATTACCGTAGTTACAGCAAATTTGATAAAACCATGGGCTGGCTTCTGGTAGGAAAAGATCTGGTTGCTGTTACCAGTATTTTCTATATAGGCTCCTATTTTATATTGGACCGCTATTTATTCAAAGGAAAATTCTTTATTACTATTTTATTTATGGTATTAAGTTATTTATGGTGGGCTGCGCTAACTTATTTTGTTTGCTTATATCTAAAAGCCAACCTTGCTGCCGATTCTAAACTTCTGCTTTATGCCAATGTGGTGGTAAAAAGTGAGTTTACAGGAATATTTTCAATCAAGATGTTTTTATTTTATTTTCTTGATTTCCTGTACCTGCTGTTTCCTCCGCTGAGTATAAAATTGATGAAATCTACTGTGGCACAAAGCAATAAACGTATAGCCCTAGAACGTGATAACCTAAACCTGGAGATTAACTTTTTAAAAGCACAGATAAACCCGCATTTCCTGTTTAATACCTTAAACAATATTTATCGGATGGTAAATAAGCAGGATGAACAAACCGGCCCAATGGTACTACACCTGGCAGGCTTGATGCGCTATACCCTTTACGAATCTAACGACCCGGAAGTTCTGCTATCAAGAGAAATTGAGTTTATAAGAGATTATCTCGAACTTGAAAGCATTAGATATGGTGATGAGGTACAGATTGATTTAGATATTGATAAGCCAGAAAACCCATTATTTATTGTACCCCTGATTATATTCCCGTTTATAGAGAATGCCTTTAAACATGGCCCTGATGCCAGCATAGAATCGGCATGGATTAAGATTAAGATTAAAGTTTTAGGCAATCAGCTGTTTTTTGAGGTAGCAAATAGCTGCACCCACTCCCTTCCAAAAACAAAATTTGGCGGGCTTGGCATTGCTAACATTCAAAAGAGACTATTGATTCATTACCCTAACGCGCACGAACTTATCATTAACAACGAACCAAACCAATATACAGTAACACTAAAGCTCCAGCTTAAATAACCAAACCAATATCTAATCTAAACAAATTTTTATGGCTCTTAAATGTTTAATTATTGATGACGAACCACTTGCCCGCGAAACCCTGGAAGAATATATATCCAAAACGCCTTTTCTTTCGCTGGTTGGCAGCTGCAAACATGTATTTGAAGCCATAGAAATTTTGCAAAGAGAACAGATTGATGTACTCTTTTCAGATATCCATATGCCTGAAGTAAATGGCATAGAACTGATTAAAATGTTACAATATCGTCCATATGTAATTTTCATCACAGCCTATCCCAATTACGCTGTTGAAGGTTTCGAACTTGATGCAGTAGACTACATTATTAAGCCTTTCTCGTTTGAACGTTTTTTTAAGGCTGTAAACAAGTGTTTAACAATGAGCCAGCAGAGAAATAACAAACCTGCAAACGATCAGTCTAAATATCTTTTTGTGAAAGACGGACATAAACTTCACCGTGTACTGTTCGATGAAATTTGTTACATAGAGGCCATGAAAGATTACATTAAAGTAGTGCTGAAAGACCGTAGCATTATTACGCACCTCACGATGAAAAGGGTAGAAGATCAACTTCCTCAAGAACAATTTATCAGAATACAAAAATCGTACATCATTAACATCAATAGCCTAAAATATATTAGTGGCAATATGGCCGAACTGCATGATGTGAGTGATAAACTTCCCATTGGCAAGCAATACAAAGACCTCATTTTTGAACGCTTTGGATTAAAGAACGATTAGTTTAGTATTCTGGAGAGTATGGTTTTATTATCGAGGATTAACGTCAGTTTACCTTCCAAATTCTGAATAGCCAGATAATTATCATCAATTATTTTTCCCGATGCAGGCTCAATAGTACCCGTAAATGCTAGTGTATTACCAGATTTTAATGGCCCGAAACCGTTGAGTTTGCCATATAACGCTAAATCTTTAACTACCTGATTATTTATTGCTATCTTAAAAGAGGTAGCTTTAGCAGTTGTTAATAAGTGGGCATATTCGGTGCCGATTTTGCCCTTAAACTTAAATGGCCCTTCTGAGGAGACTAATAATGCAAGGGTATCAGGTTTAGATGGGTTAGTCAATGCGTCTTCGTCGTAAAATAATTTGCCGGCAAAAGGAGCCGTTATTGTTTGGTTTAGTGCCTTACTATCGGCCTGCGCAATGGCTTCGCCTTTTTTAACCTGCGTACCTGATGCCTTTAAAAATTTCTTTACACAATATTTTTTTGAAATGATAAAAGCATTTTGCCCGCGATAAATGTGAACCGGGATTATTTCTTTTTCCGGATAACGTGTAAAGGCAGATAATCCGCCAAGCATGAACAGCAATAAAAGCAGGCTTCCCCCGCCAGATTTAAGGAGCCATTTTGGAGGCTCTCCTACAATTTCTTTTATTTCTGCGCTATAAATATGTGCTTTCTTATCCATAATTAATAGGTTTTGGCGGTTAATGTTTTCTGTTTTTTTCTGGCAATAATCCCTTGATAGTACTTGGTAAGGTAATGGTAAATAACAAGTTCATGCAGACGCTGTTTGGTTACAAAAATCCGATTTAGCGACATGTGTATATAACTTGGAAGAATACCGGCAAGCACTGAATCAACATTTTTATCTGGGTGCTCAACCATATATTGTGCCTTTAATTTTTTGTAGGCGGCACGGTTTTCTACTGATCTTGCTTTAAAAAGTTCAACTGCTGCGGCAACTTCTTCAGCATCTTCATCACCACTTAAAAATCCATTTAAAGCTTTACTAATGGCTCTGTACTTATTGTTAAGCTGCAAAGTAAGGCCAGAAGTACCACCAAACTCATAATGGAAAGACTGCTGCATTTCTGTTATTAAATTTAGCTTCTGCTGATCCGTCATTTCAAAATCGCTCAATAAAAAATCAATATTACGGGCTGCAAATAACCAACGGTAATGTTCACCCTCATCTCCTTCAATCATATTAAGAAAATTGATTACAGCTTTGCTATCGTAATAAAATATAGCTTCACTAAAGGCCATTGTATGTATTCCGTAACGTTCTATCTCCTGCTTATAGGTATCATACTGTATTTTATATATAATTCGTTCTTCTGCCAGTTTTTTCAAACTTGCATTAATCCGGTTAACGATATTAGCCATTGTTTCTGGCTGGTTAGGGTGCAGAAAGCGGATCCTCAGGTGCCCCTCTGGATCATGATACCTTAAGAAAAACCATTTCTCAATCAGGCCCTCTTTGCTTAGACTGTCTACCAGCGGCAATATATAATCCGTTAAAATTTTCTCTCCCCATTTAGAGCCGCAATAAATTTTAACATAAGTCCACTCCGAACCAAGGTTAAATTTACGCGGTAAATTATGGGCATCACCCTGCACATTCTTAAACTTTTTTTCAACCATTTCTTCTGTACGAAAGGGAATGATTACTTCGTTCATAAAAGCCTCTCCGGCCTGATCAAGAATCAAGGCAGAATCGTCATCATAGAGAAATTCGTATAGTATAACGGTACTTTTTTTAAGGCTTTGAGTGAGTAACGTGAGGCCTAAAACACTTTTAAAATCAATCAACAGTTCTCTATCACCCTCTATTGAAACCACTTTATTGGGAAGTTTGTACTTGGCAAGGAAAAGATCGAGCTGCTGTGGTGTAGTTAATGCCTTTGTTTCTTCGTACATATCAGGTGTCATTTTCCATCGTGCACGTGCCAAAACCAAATGTTTATACACTATTCTCGGTAGGTAGGGCTGATCTTTTAAAGTACCCCAATCCCAACTGATGTTGTAAGCGCCATGTTGATTCTGCAAATCGCATAAAAATTTATATACTGCAATACCCCCGTTATAGTTATGGGCCGAAGATAACCTGGGGATAACGATTTTATTAAGGTGCTTAGCGCGCAGTTTAATTTTGTTATTGCTTACAGAGATCATTAAATCTGAAACGGGAATCTGCCTTTCGGCTGGAAGAGAAGAATTACCTAAAAACGGAATTTCATATTCCCTTAACTGTGGCCGTTGTAAAATATTTCCAACCCTCGAATCTGGCAGATGAACAATCTCGGCAATAATGGCACCGTCTATATTCTCTTCTTCAACCTTTGAACAATCTTTGAGTTTTTGCGATAGAACTGGATCATTTTGAGCGAACCGGGCCAGTAACGGCTGTGCAGACGGACCGCAACAAGCCGATAGATTAAATTTAAAATCGCCTTTATCCAGGCGCTCTGTGTTTTTGGTTATAAAATTTCCTATTGCATAAAAAGTTGAGGGGATTGTGTTTTCTTCTTTTTTGCCAATTGCATTTAAATCATCATCCGTTAAAAGCACAGGGCTACCATGATTTTTAGAACTTTCAAGAAATTTGTTAAAAACCAGTTCCCTGTAATTCGTCCAGCTAATGCTTCTGGCCGGAGCAGTTTTATTTATAATTAAATCATCTACCAATGGTGCATGGTTATTGTTGCTGGCACCGGCCTTATCATAACCTACACCAGCATCATTATCAAGTGCTTCTAATAGTTCTATTTCCTGATCTTCATAACGTTCCGTAAATTTTTTAATAAAATTCTTGATCCTTAGTGGTATTTTGTTTTCATTTAAAACAGAAAGGGCCTGTATCTCCAAAGCCAGTATATTCATAACCCCAACGTTAATTTCATTATCATCCATTCCGATATGAAGGTCGGTTTGAACAAGATCTTTGGTATGAGATAACGGGAAATTTTCTTTTATGATGTGATGAATCGCGGTACAGGTTTTAACAAAATCTGCCGGTTCTTGCAAACGGTCTTCAATTTCCAGCAGTGCAGCAATACATTTATGCTCCGGATTATTCGTTTTAATGGTATCAATAAGTCTCTTGTAAAATTCGTCACCGGTAACTGTTGGCTCAAGTTCAGACACCAATATCTGTGCATCAATAACACGATCCAGATAATTTTTAGCATCATCAAGATTTAGGTTAAGCAGCATCAATTCCTTAAGAACAGCTTGATAACTTGCCCCCATTTCTGTTTTTTCAATCACGCACTGAATGTACTTAGAATGCTTAATGGCCACTACATAATAATGGCGTTTTTTATTAATAAACTTATATTCAAAATACCTGTAAATCCCCCCGATTTTATACAGGCTATTGTTTACTTTAAAAATAAGCTTGGCCTTAATCTCTTCATCATTGAGTAACGAACGTACCAGTTCTGACACATAATTCATATCTAAACGGGTATATTTGGTTAACCGGTATTCTGGCTGTTTCAGAATCAATTTACTAATATCACCGGTAATTTTACCTGTGTTGTAACCCGAAAACAAACCGTAAGGCGTAGCACGCGTACTCATCCTCAACAAATATTTATATAAGGTAAGCAGTAGTTTTTCTTCTATTTCATCTGCCGGGCCATTGAGCCATTTTATCACCTCTGCATAAAGTTCAGGGCTGGCAAGGTAAATGGCATCCTGAAGTTCTGCAGACTGGTATCTATGGTATATTTCCGTAATGAAAGTACTGCGGTTTTCTATATTATTTAACAATGAAATAGATTGCATACTTCTGGCAGGAAGGCGCATTAAGTAAAAATCGAAAGGCCTGATGTTGTTTCCCATTGTTGAGTTTTTATTTTACAGCTTTAAGTGAAATTACTTTATTAAGGCTTTCTTTAAAACGCTCAAGAGAAAATGGTTTAAATAATATATCCCGGGCAAAATTTAAATTATACCCGGTTAAATGTTTATGAGAGTACGCCGTAATAACGATTATAATATAGTCTTTTATATTGAGTCTTCCAATCTGGCTGATATCTCCTCCTCTAAATTTTATATCTAAAAATAAGATATCGGCCTGATGTACTTTCAACAGTCGCTCTAAAGCCTGCATACTGCTTGCCTTACCAATTAAAACAAGCTCTTCACATTCCGAAATGTAGGCTTCCACCTGCTCCTGGGCAAGCGGCTCATCATCTAAAATTATGCAGCTTAGTTTCATCTTAATGGAGCCAGGTAAATTGGTTGATTGAATACTTATCTGATACGGATTGCATAATGGTTAGCGCAATGCCGATCAGGCCAAAGTTTAAATCCAGCTGAGCATTATCATGCTCGCCAAAGAAAAAAGATTTAAAACCTAAATATTTATTCTCCCCGTTTGCATATGATGTGATTTGATCGAGCCAATAAGCAGAACCCTGTTTAAAATCTTCAATGCCGGTAAGCTGATAAATTCTATTGTAAATTAAACAGGGTGAACATACACCATATTTAACAGAAGCATCATTTAAAAAAGTTTCGTCTATTGTTTTTCTACTTAAGGTATCTAATGCAATCTGAATTCCCTCTGATAAATATGCCTGATGATTTAAAATTTTAGCTGCCCTTATAATGGCATAGCTGGTTCCAATATCACCATAAACAAGGCAATGATTAATGGTTTTTTCATGTGCTTTAATCCATAACGGAAATACCGAGGTATATAAACTCCTGTTCATACGGTTTTGCAATAAGAACTTTAAGCCAAAACGCATCATTTCTGCACATTTTTCTGGCTGGATACCCGCATTAAAAGCTGAAGACAAAAAATTAATAACCATTGCACTTCCATGAGCCAGCCCGGTGTAAACCCTGGGTTCTTTAAAATAATGAGTAGTCCAGAAATAACCCTTTTCCTGATCACCTTCTTTTAATCTTTCGATCATATCGATTATTAGCTTAACAGCGTTCTTTGCAATATTTGAGGATGATGATCTTTCGATCAGGTAAAAGCCAATACCAATTGCACCTTTAGACATGCCTAGGTTTTTTTCTCCCATATTCTCTTTTACTCTTTCAGCCAGCAGGTCATCAACCTGACGTTTAAAGGGCGTATAATCTTCCTCTATATGCCCTTCGCGCGCTAAATAAATTAATAAACTGCCAAACTCAGCAATTTCTAAATAATAATTAGAAGTGAGCGCTGATTTATATTTTGCGGGATTCAGACTATCAAATGCGGCTTCTAAAAACCGCTCTGCCGCGGTATAATAAATTTCATTATTTGTATAACTTGCATACAGGCAGTTTAACAAAATGGCGCCACCTTTACCATGGCCTACACCAAAATTAGGCAATGTATTCAAGGCCTCACTGTTTACCAGTTCAATAATTTCTGGCAGGAGCACTTCGGTATTAATTTTTTCCAAATATGTTGTTACGCTTTCCATAATTACAATTTTAATCTACCCAATTCATCACCATTACCATTGGTCTGTACACGCCGGTCTTTATCTATTTTCCCAAAATTGTAACCAAACGCAATGCGTACCCTCCGGGTATCAACCCGATGTATGCTCTCTGTAATGAGTGGAACTATATTGGTAGACAGGAGCTGGTTGTTCTTGTAAAAAATATCACTTACATCAAGCTTAATGAACCCCAGGTTCTTAAATATTTTTTTTCTGATCCCGGCCGTTACGTTAACGTATTCATTGTAATCATAAATCCCCGAAATAACAGGCGATTCGTAAGAAGCAGATAACTCACCGGAAACTGTTGACGAAATTTTAAAAGTATGGTTAGAAAATACTGTAAAATAATATTTTTTTCTGATCATAATACTTGTATTTTCTAACGGATCAGGAAAGCGAATGTTCTGATAATAACCTGATAACCGGTTATTTGAATTCCACCAATCAGCAAATTTGATTGGAAAACCCAAACTGGCACTTACCAAATGATTTTTTAAGAAATTCGCTTTAGTTTTTATAAACCTCAAACTGTTCTGATCATATAAGATGGTGCTCATAATGGCATCCTCTGTTTGGGTATACCCGAACCGAAAACTGTATTTTTTATAAAGATTAGACCATGTAAAGGAATGCTGATACTCTGGCCTTAACAAAGCATTACCCCTGGTAAGGGTATAATTATCAATGTAAAGCTCATACGGAATCAGGTCATCGTATGAAGGCCGGTTGATGCTTTTTGCATAAGCCAAAGAAGTAGTATAATTTTTAGTTACTTTATAATCTGCCCTAACATTTGGGAAAAGGTTAAAGTAATTGGAATCTAATCCCATTACCACTGCGTATTGCGTAAATTCGCCCCTCAAACCTGCCTGTACATTAAACTTTCCGGTTTCATAATTAAAGTTTAGGTAAGCTGCCGGAATTTGTTCCTTGTAACCGAGGCTGCTAAAGTTGCCGCCGGTTTCCTGCCATTGGTTATTTACAAAATTAGCCGGATGCTGAAGACTGTTATTATGGGTGTATGTATACTTTAATCCGCTTTCTAGTTTTAATTTTGGATTTAATTGCTGCGTATAATCCAATGAAGCAGTATAAATATCGTAGTTGGATGATGCTTTGTTTCTAAACAGCGAAACCTCTGGCGAAACAGCACCATTATTAAACTTATCTTGATTAAATTGCTGATTCTGGTTACTGATATAATTGGTATAATTGGTGGTTAATAACAGGTTTGATCCTAAAGTATCGAGATCCAGTTTGTAAAAAACATCATAATTAGCAAAATCTACTTTCAGGTCTAAATTATTAAAGGTATTTACTTTACTAAAGTTGTTGGGCTGAGTAATCAATGCATCGACATTTCCCTTTCCATACATATGAACTTTTACAAAGGTATAATCAGCACCAATTGTATTTTTCTTATTAATATAATAATTTAAGCTCGCATTAATGCTTCCATCCGCTGCTGCACCATCAGAGATGTCGACAGTTTGATTAAAATCACCAACGCGGTTTCTGCCTTGAAACAGCACCCTGTTATCATAGCCTTTTTCAATGTGCCCACGTTTAGTATAACTGCCGTTTAAGGTGAAATCTAATTTGGGGGCTCCGATTCTTAAACCAGCGTTTGCGCCGCCACCAAATCTGTAACCCTGGGTGAGGTTACCACCTGTATTGGCTGTCCAACCTAGTTTTTTGCTTCTTTTAGTGTAAATTTCGATTACGCCACCACTGGCACTGGCATCATATTTTGATGATGGATTGGTTATAAGTTCTATGCGGTCTATCTGATCTCCGGGGATGGCACTTAAAATGTTTGATAGCGTGGCATTAGGTATTTTTTTCCCATCTAAAATAATCAATACATTTGATTTTCCTTCCATTGAAATATTCCCGTTTGTCATTTGTACAGAAGGTGCCATTCCAATAATGCTATACGCATCATTGCCCGCTGCAAGTACGCTTTCGCCTACATTTAGTATAATCCTATCGGTTTTTTGCAGAACAAAGGGTTTACTCCCTACAATTTTAACTTCCTGGAGGTTTTGGATATCTGAGTTGAGCGTAATTTCACCAACCTCTAAGTCTTTATCGCTAGAAAGCACAATCTTTCTTGTTACTTTTAAAAAACCCATATTACTGATAATCAATGTATATTCTCCTGCCTTTGTTTCTACCGCAAACAACCCTTCGAGGTTTGTTATCGAGCCTTTTATCAGCATATTTCCATCTGCATTCCACAAAGCAACGCTAGAATAAGGAATACCAATTTTTTTATCGTCTACTACTTTTCCCTTTATTTTCCCCTGTGCATAAACCATATTTAGGCCCGATAAAAACATAAAAAAGGATAGCAGGGCTAAGTATAAGAGAGGGTGGTGGTTTCTGTTTTTCATAATACTGATATTCTTCGGGTAGTGTAGGTAATAGGAAGTATGGAGGGTTGGTTAATCGTCAATAGCATCTTGTTCTTTCATCGGCCCCTTACAGGAGTCTAACCAACAGGAAAATTCGGTAGCATTACCCCCCTGAACTTCCTTTAACTGCTCTTCGCTTAATTCTGAAATAATTTCTTTCTCCAATTGAACCTTATTTGATAACTTTACCTTTTTCATGTTAACTTTTATTTAATATGACTGAATGGCTCATCGCTTTGGCTATCTTAACTTTAAGCCTGCGGATTGATTTTGATTAATAAAGAGTGCGCCGAGGTCTAGACGGCACACTCTTTTAAAGGTTTTAGTTTCCGAAACTATCTTCTTCTAAAGAAGCTTTGGTATTGTTTTTACAAGAATCTGACCAGCAAGATAATTCTGCAGCGTTTCCACCTTCAATTTCTTTTAATTGTTCTTCACTCAATTTTGAGATGATTTCTTTGTCTAATTGTACTTTTTCTGATAAATTAACTTTTTTCATGATGTTTAATTTTTAAAATGGTTTGATTGATTGATTTGATTAATTATGTTCTCATTCAAATAATGCTAACCGGTGTGCCTATTTAAATGAGTTTATTAATGCTAAACTACGTGGCCTACGTAATTAGTGATTAAACTTTTGGAAACTCCCGTCATTCTGATCGAACTGATTACGGTGTTCTTCTTTTAAATAATAAAGAAATTGTTCTTCGCCCCCGCCACCCAAGATCATTCCTAATTCATCATCCATAAAGGGGCGAAAATCTTCTTCATTACTTTCTGGGTTAAATTCATACTTTTTCATAATGGATAATTTTGTTTTAGTAATTTAAATAACGAAACCTGTCATAGTACTGGTCATCGTAAGCGTTTCGCCTAGTACCGTATAGTCTTTGTTAGCGATACCACCATTAGTATTTTCACATGTGATGATTTCTCTTTTCAGTTCTAATTCTTCAATGTTGTTTGAGTTGCGCTTCATATTCGTTTTTGTTTGTTGTTTATGATACAAACATTCTATTTTCAGTTTATTTCTTAGAATATATTCGACCAAATGATGGGTTTTCATGACAAAAGCATGGATATATCACACATTAAAAATTAGCTATAGCTGACTTTATGATCAGACGAGATCTTCAATTGATAAAAATTATGTTTACATAAACATTTAATTGATCTTAAATCATAAATATTTGGGTAATAGAAAGCATATACAACAAGTCAAAAAATTAAACTTCAATCCAAAATTGGCTTACCATTCAACCAAATAGATATTCTGGGTTGCTATCTTTAACCTGTAGATTGGCTTGTCTGATCAGGATATGAACAGAAGAATGTTTGATAATTCTATCAAAAAATCGCTATAATTTTACTTCATAAGTTGAGGGTCAGCCAGGAACTATGCCCGTGCTGCTTTCGTTTTTACCTCTTTTTAAGGATGGTTATTAACATCACTATAACTGCTTACAAATTCTCTGAACCATTCTTTAAGCATTTTGTTCTTTATAAAAATAAAAACAGAAAATCATGATAGATCCTAAAGAAAAAGACGAACAGGTACCAGATCAAAATGAGGGGCATGTAAACCCCGAAACAAAACCTACTGAAGGTACCAACTGGGATGAACACCAGCGCGTAGATGAAGAAGGAAATGAATTAGCTCCTGACGATATAAAATAATCTCCACATGAAAAAGATCTTAATGGCACTTACTTCGCACAGCGAAATGGAAAACACCGAGGGTAAAACGGGTGTTTGGCTGGGCGAATTTACAGATCCATATTATGAATTTATTGATGCCGGTTACCAGGTTACGCTAAGCAGCCCCAAAGGCGGCAGGCCACCGGTAGACCCCATGAGCGAATTAACGGAAAATATCACCGGTGCTAACCGCAGGTTTCAGGATGATGAAGTGGCAAAAGCAGCCTTTTCCCATACTACGGTATTAAACCAGGTAAATGCAATCGACTTTGATGCCGTATTTTATCCGGGCGGACATGGCCCAATCTGGGATCTGGCGGTTGATAACAATAGCGGCATACTGATTCTCGATTTCCTGGATGCCGGCAAACCGGTGGCCGCGGTATGCCATGGCCCCGCAGCACTAATTAGCGCAAGCCGGCTGAGACCTGGCTTTTTAACAGGTAAAACCATTTCGGCTTTTAGCAATGCAGAAGAAACACTGGTGGGCCGCAGCGGGAATGTTCCTTACCTGCTTCAAACCAGGCTCGAAGAACTGGGCGCCGAAGTAAAAACGGCTTTAATTCCTTTCCTTTCTCATGTAGAAAGAGATGGCCTGCTCATTACCGGGCAAAACCCGCTTTCTGCAGGGCCAACGGCAAAAGCTTTAATTGCGCTATTGGAAGAGCCAGAAAAAATCACGCCAGCTGTTGAAGCATAGTTGCCCTAAAATTAAGATTTATCATGCTGTATTTAACTGATCAATTTGGCCATTGCATGCGCAAATTGATCAGTTTGTTTATAGATGTGTTTTTAAATTAAAAGCCCTTATTACCACCTTTTTATGCTGCATGTTGGTATTAAACCAATTTATTGCAGTATTACCCCAACAATCTACCACCGGTTTCTCCTGTTCTTTTAAGTAAACCTGCCCTGAATTATGGTTAATCCACTATTTTAATGGTAGGCGATCAGTAACCAGGTGCATCAGCGATTCATTTATCTACCTTCATAAAAACTTTATGTAGCACGCAGGGAAATTTTAATTAAATTACCTATCGCATTTGAAGTTGAAACCACTTTAAATGCTAATCTAACGGATCTGGTTTATTAAATCATTTGAACAAGGAATTATGTATAGCTTATTGTATACCAGTACTGCCACAGAAGTAATGCAACCCACTGCACTTAAAGAAATTTTAAGGTACTCCAGGAGCTGGAACAAAGACCATCACCTTACCGGTTGCCTGGCTTATATTGAAGGGATGCTGGGCGATACGCATCATTGCAAATTCATTCAGGTACTGGAAGGGCCAGAAAACGAAGTTATAGCTCTTTTTAAAAACATTCAAAAAGATTCCAGACATCATTCCGTTACGCTGATTAAACAGGGTAAGATAGAAAAGCGCCATTTCGACTCCTGGGAGATGGGTTTTGAAAAAATGCAGCTGGAAAACAACCCTATTCTGCAAGATTTTTTTAAGCTAGACCCTCAATTAATTGCTATACATGGAACCATCAACAATAATATGATGATGGATTTTATGAGGTCTTTTTATGATTATCTTTAATAGCTCTCTATGCCTTATTTTGATTTTCCCCTTCATTCGATATAAACCGGGCACATATTGAAACGGCAAACCTTTAACATGCCATAAAATGCAACCATCATGCACCAGGACTCCAATAGAACCCCAATGGGGAGCGAACCAATGTGCATTCAAAAACCGGGTGTAAAACTGTCGCGATGCTATTGTGTTTGTAATCATTACAGAGAAAAGTATAGTTCACGCGGGCGCTGAAATGCGCGGGAGCCTGGTTCAATCACGCCCTATTGGAAGACCTTACATGGTTATTCAGACGATTTAAAGCGCTATGCATTTCAATAATATATAAATTCCGATGATCCTGCTGATCAATTAAAACAGCCGTTTATGTATTTGTTGGGCAATAGGTCCGTAAATGGGTGGTAAATGCAGAACAGCCCTTATAAACAAATCTCCAGCACTATCCAAAATTCAACTGCCAGACACTACTGCATGTCCAGGCTCATTAATGTAAATGGAAGAGGTGCTAGCTTCCGCTCGTTTATAACGAATGCAGTATATCGTTGCGATGTTATCACGCTCTCCATCTGCATAAACGATGGGGTGTTCCACACACGTTCGGAAACGAATGTGAGCCTGAGCCCAAATCTTACTTTCAATGTATCTTTTTAACTTGTGTTTATAGCGGTTTATATTACGGTCGTGTATTTGTGACAATGTAATTTTTTAATCGGTATTTAAAATGTGACCTCATATTTTTAAACAGATGCCTTAGCTTTGTGGCATTCCAGTTGTCAATTCAGTTCACTTCATTTTTGTTGGTATGGCAGTTCAGTAATTTCCATTACCCGGGAAATTTTTGCCTCACTTTACTTTACTAATGTGATTATAACTATTCGTTTATGCGTTGTTTACGGTTTTTGCTTTTCGTTTCCCTATTTACATTGCCTGTGCTGGCATCGGCTCAAATTACTGGCTGTTATAGCCAACCTTCAGGAGGAGGATTAGGAAGATTCTATTACCAGAGAATATCCGGTAACAATTATAGCGCATCTCCTTATGCAACTTCCGGCGCAGCAATTAGTTGTACAACATTCACAAGTATTTCGGTAAGTACAACAGCCTGCCAGGTTGGTGGTACCAGTACCGCTTACCTGTTTCTTGCAACGGCTAACGTGCCGATAACCTGTTTGCCAATAGATGATTATGCCTGGCTTTTTTTACCTTTCACCCTGGGCTGTGTACTCGTGTTACGGTCTCGGAAACCGAGGGATAAACGCAAATTAATTTTCTAAAAAAAATCAAGTTTATCGCGTAAGCCAGGTTTTTTATTGAATACTATCTTGCACGCTATAACGTTGCTTTATATCATTGCGATCCTATCCTGCTGCCATCATCATAGATAAAGTATATATTTCCTGTGCGTTCGGGAACAAGCGTGGGCCTTGTTGCCTGCATTCATGACGCTTAACAAGTGTGCCTATCAAAATATTTCTGATAATCTGCGGCTCCTACAGACATAGTTTCTGCGGAATTAAAGCTGTCTTCGTTTATAACGTTATAGTATATCATTGCGATTCCATCGCTTTTTCTATCGTCACAGACAAAGAAATATTTCATTCACGTTCAAAAAGGAGCGTAGCCTTAGTAAAAACAACAAATTTTAATAAAACATGAAAATTAAAAATCTATTATTCAGTTCGGGATTATTCGTTATCCTGGCCATTTCTGGCTGTAGTAAAAAAGGAACCCCTTATTGATGATCCGGAAAAACCAGCTATCGGGGGTAAACACGCCATATCTGATTACCGAAAGCTTCGAATCGGGTGCTAAAACACCTTAAGCATGGTTCATTTACTGAAATGCTTCGGGGTAATAATATTCCAGCAGGAATTGATAAGCATTTAGACCATGATGAAAATATGGTCCATCATTGATTTTAAAATGCTGATCATATTCCGGATTTGTCTGTAGTGTAACAGGCACCCCGGGGCGCTGAAAATAGGTTGTATTAACAGTTGACGGGAGATCAATCTCGGGCATTGCCTTTTGTATGATTTTTTCGGTATAGCCACCCAGGTATTTCTGGTAGGCAAGTGAGGCTTTTTGTGAGCCCTTCCGCATTTTATTAAACGCCCTTTTTAGTAGGATCCTTTTTAAAAATGGCAAACCATCCATCCTTTGGTATAGCGCCATGAGTGGATTGGGGGTATTCATATCCTGCTCGATTTGCTGCGTTGTAGGCGGCATCTCCGGCACTACATCTGCGGTATTTATTATACTATAGGTCCATTCAGAACGTGTGCGACTGTCATAATCATAAACAAAATAGGTATTGGCCATTTTAGGCGATGCGCTGGAATAGGTCTTTATCGCCAACAGCGGATATTTTCCTATGTCTTTCAGGTGCATCATCCATGCACTTACATAATAACATAGAGCACCTCCCTGGCTATGGCCGGCAACAAGGTAGTTATGAAAACCGCGCTGGTAAAGCGAATCGATTTTAGGCCCGATATCCCTGGAAAGAAAACCAAACCCTAATAGAAATCCGGCGTGAACTGCTGCACGGTCGTCTTTGGCAAGATTGTACTCAAAAGTGTCGTTTTTACCAAGAACTAGTTTGCCTTTGGCAGGAACCATTGCGCAGTAAAAATCAGCAAGCAGAGACCGGCTATCGGCTGTAGTTCCCCGCAGCGTAATGACAATCGTACTATCTGTGCGCACCCATAGATCATACGCATTGTCAAGACCTATGCTTTTTGAACGGTAAAGAAATCTGTAAGAAGGCAGGTAATCAATAAATCTATTTCCTGCAGTTGTGTCGAGATATGCAAGGCTAAGTTGTAGCAGATTATTGCTCTCCCATGCGTCAAATCCTTTATGGAAAGTTTGTTTCTTCTGTGCGAAAGAAAGCGAGGGAAAGAAGAAAAGCGCCAATATGAGCTTAAACCTCATAATCATTTAGTTTTATGCCTTATCAGAATTTTATACTATCAATCTAAGTTCTAAACGGGAGTACCGGATTCTTTAAATCGATTTCCTTGTACAAGAACGTTTATCCTCAAATATAAGCAGTTAGCAGACATAATCAATTATTATTACAAAACAAATAAAAAAAATGAAACGAGCTATCATAATGAACATGCTGCTATTTACGGGAATTCGAATTATTAGAAATGCACAGTGGTTTTATCAGCTAGTGAATCTAAGGACAGGACCCACTATTACCTCTGGTTCCATTTTTCATCATATAATGTTTCGTTTCCTGCTAGCAAATTATTGGGAATATAGGTTGACATAGGCTATGATTAATTGTAAGCTCAGAGGCCCCCGCTTTTTATACAAGCAGTCATTTCTCGTTCATTATCAATGACTTAGCATTTTGCTAAAAAACTTAAGCTGGAGATGGTTCCGGGTTCTATCCGGATGCTGGTACCTGCCCAAACCAAATAACCGATGGTGCTAACTAAAATTAAAAGCTCGCTAAAGCTAACAGGACTTTTCCTTCAATATAATTATGACAATATCTACCGGGTTATTTACCGAATGCCGCAGCTCAAACGCTGCCAGATCACGGCGGATCTGTTTTTAGGCAGCCAGTATAATCGGGTGGGGTTACTGAAAATGAAAGCGCTGGGTATTACCGCCATTATCAGTATGCCTATGCCATTCCGTATATACCAAAGCCCAGTACGAGGGTAAGCCATAGCTCATGTTAATTACCTGGCCATTGATCAGGCACCATCTATCAATACTTTATTCCAGGTTAAGATTGCTGACAAACAAACTTCAACTAGGTTATGGAAAGATTTGATGAAAGAGAAAGTTTGGAATATTAATGATGATACGATAGATGGGGAGGGGCTGGCACAACTGTTTGGGTGTCACTTTGCTTTTTGCTTTCACAGGTATTAGTACTGCTGTTTCTATATAAAAAGAAAATCCTTCCATTTTTAAGATGGTACTCATCAATTAGCCTTTACCAGCTTTACGGCAAAAAGAGAAATCTTCGCTTTTGAAACAATCCTGGCTTATGCTCTGTCCTTGTATCCTCCATTATTCCACCGATTTTTGATACGACCAATCCCATCGTCATAACTGTCATCAATAACACTATGTCAGTTGAATATTACTTATTAGTGTTCGTTGGGCAATAATTCGTTTTCTAATTGTTTTTGGCCCCAATTGTGTAAATAGTTTATAAATGGGATTAATTCCAGACCGGTGTCACTCAATGAATATTCTACTTTAGGTGGCACTTCGTGATACATCTTTCGGATGATCAGTTTATCATCTTCCAGTTCACGTAATGTTTGAGTGAGCATTTTAGTAGTAATATCTGGCAATGTCCTGCTTAATTCCCCATAACGCAATACTGTCTTTAAGCTCAGATGCCACAGGATTCGGCCTTTATACTTTCCTCCAATTCGCTTAAAAGCATATTCAACTCCGCATTTTTTTATACATTCTGGAATTTCTGACTTTATTTTCATTTTTATTTAGGCTTAAATAACTGATAATCAGATATAGATACTTTTTAGTATGTAACATACAAATAAGTACATACTTGCCAAAGGTAATAAAACAGTCTAAGTTTGCAGCTTATTACGCTAATAAGTACAGACATGGAACGAATTGAAAATAAATTAGATAAGATAGAAAGCGCGCCAATAATAATGAAAGCGGTTCGCCAGCACGAATTCGGTGGCCCCGAGGTACTGGTATATGAAGATGCGCCGGCACCAGAGATAAACCCTGGTGAAGTGCGTATTCGCGTCCATGCGGTGGGCCTCAATCCCCCCGACTGGTATTTACGCGACGGCTATAAGGCACTTCCTCCAGAATGGCAGCCAAAAGTGAATTTCCCCATCATCCTGGGAACAGATGTTTCGGGTGTTATCGATGCAGTCGCTGACGACATTACAGATTTCGCTGTTGGAGACGAGGTGTATTCGATGGTTCGCTTTCCTACCGGGATGATGGGAGAAAGCAAAGGTTATGCTGAATATGTAAGTGTGCCAGCATTAGAAGTTGCACTCAAGCCAACTGGTATAGATCACGTGCATGCCGCCGGGGCTCCCATGTCGTTGCTAACCGCTTGGCAATTTATGATTGAACTGGGACACGACGAACCGAATCCCCTGCAGTCTTACAAACACATACCTGTTCCGCTGGAAGGCAAAAAGGTGCTTATCAACGGTGCAGGCGGAGGCGTGGGGCACTTCGCTGTTCAACTGGCAAAATGGAAGGGTGCGCATGTCATCGCCGTGGCATCTGGCAAGCATGAAGCGTTCTTGCGCGATCTCGGGGTAGATGAATTTATTGACTATACCAGGATTGTTCCGGAGGACGTTATTCATGATGCTGATCTCGTTGTAGACGGAGTTGGCGGTCCCACAACTCGTCGGTTCCTACGCACGCTAAAACGTGGGGGTGCCTTGTTCCCGATTTTTCCATTGGGCTTTTCGGGTGCTGAAGAGGCGGAAAAACTAGGTGTAACGGTCTCAGCAACCCAGGTTCGTTCGAATGGTGCGCAACTTGCGGAACTTGCCCGCTTGCTCAACGATGGAAAAATTCGCGTAGCTATCGACAGTACGTTTCCCCTTGCGGACGCCGGCAAAGCACATGAACGTGCTGCTCAAGGAAACATCCAGGGTAAAATTGTCCTCACTGTAGCCTAATGAGCATTCCGTAAGCATAAAATGATGATAGTGTAAGAGACACAGTTTCTGATTATTAAATGATTTACAACGTTACTTTAAATCGATGCAATAACACAATTATGAATATTAAAGCGTTAGAAGATAGATTATCCCTCAAAGAGCTTGTTGACAGCGTTTCTATTTTGGGGGATAAAAAAGATTTCTATGCCCAGGTACAGTTGTTTTCTGAAAATGCGGTGTCAGATACTTTTGCCGGAGGCATAGCCATCTTAAAACTGCAAGGGTGAAAGGAAATAGCGAAAGCCTTTGGCAATTTTCTTAAAGCCTTTGAAACCGTTTACCATTTTAACGGGCAGCAGGTAGTAAACCTTGATGGTGACAACGCTACCGGAACGTGTTATTGTTTGGTTACTTTGATCTCTACCGAGGACGGGAAAAAAATGAAGACCACCATTGGGGCTATTTACCATGATGATTACATCCTGGAGAACAACCGATGGCTCATCGCCAGGCGAATAGGAGATTTCGACTGGCAAGAAAAAACTGAGCTTAGTCGATGAACAATACTAATATTCCCTCCTTAGTTAATAATTTATGTTAGCTCTGAAATGTGTATTGTATAATATCAAACTTTCTTTAAACCAGCCTGATCAATCTCTTTCTCTTTGTAGCATTATCAAAAACCCATTTCATTAATCTAAGCGGTTTTGCTGTTTTTGATAATGGGTTTTTGATCATAATTATTTTGCTAAACATTCGTTTTTTGAGACAGTATATCCTCCTTTTGCCGGGCATTAAACAGCTGAGAAATGTTAAACTGATTAATGTTTTTTATGGCATGTTATATACCAAAATCTTTGAGCGGGCTTATCACCTAAATCCTTAAGTGGTTCATTTAAAATTTCAGCATTTATTAAATCATAATTGCCAAATTCTAATTTAATAGAATCTTCATCGTAAAAAAACAAATTAAGTCCAGGCCAAGTTTCAAATGTATCCGTACTTAATTCTTTGCCTTGTCCGAATCTAAAATCTAGTTTAGAAATAGACACAAAAACCATGTATCCATTGGGTCTAAGCTGATTATAACAATCGTTAATAAATTTTACCCGTTCCTGAGCGCTTAATAAGTGAAGTAGAGCATAACAAAATATTCCATCATATAATTCACTGTCAAATGGCATGGAGTAAACCGAACCAGAATATATTTTTATACTTTCAGCAAATTGCCTTTTTGCTAAATTAATTGCACTTTCAGATATCTCGATGCCAGTTACCTGGAATCCATTGTCTATAAAAATTTTGGCATTTCTCCCATAGCCAAATCCCGGAATCAGAACTTTTTTTGATTTCTGCTTGTTAAATAATTCTAAGGTTAATACGGCGGAATCAGCGGGTTCCCATCCCCACATCTCTTGTTTATCTTTAAAACTTGCCTCCCAAAATTCTGTCATAATAATGATGCTAAGTATATCTATGCAATTAAGTTGCAATACGTAAATCTACGTTAATTTTATAATCAGGAAATGGAAAATTTAGCTGATATCTGCATATACCAATAAATTTGACCCCCTTTCGCCAATTTTAAATTGACCCCCAGAGTTGTTGCTTGAAAAAAGCAGAA
>NZ_WKKH01000034.1 GCF_009674725.1 Pedobacter petrophilus
ACTAGTGTTTAACTTCTTCTGTTTTAGTTGTAGTTGCTTTTACAGTAGTATCTTTAACGGTAGAATCTTTTACTGAAGTATCAACAGCAGTAGTATCAGTAACGATAGTTGAAGAATCAGTTAAAGTTGTGTCAGAACCTTCAGCTTTTTTTTCTGAGTTACAAGCAACAACTGATAAAGATAAAGCTAAAGCTAAAAAGCCTAATTTGAATGCATTTTTCATGTTTGAATATTTTTAGTGATTAATTAATTTACCCTTAATACGTAGATATTAAAAAGGTAACCCATAAAAATCAAAAAAAATAAAAAAGTCCTTAAGAGGTTGATCTTAAGGACTTTTTTATATAACTAAAGTTAGACTAGTGTTTAACTTCTTCTGTTTTAGTTGTAGTTGCTTTTACAGTAGTATCTTTAACGGTAGAATCTTTTACTGAAGTATCAACAGCAGTAGTATCAGTAACGATAGTTGAAGAATCAGTTAAAGTAGTATCAGCACCTTCAGCTTTTTTTTCTGAGTTACAAGCTACAACTGATAAAGATAAAGCTAAAGCTAAAAAGCCTAATTTGAATGCATTTTTCATTTTTGAATTTTTTAAGTAATAATTTTCTTGTTAATGCCGCAAAGGTAAAAAGGTAACCCAACAATTTCCAAAAAAGTTAAAATATTTTTTTCTGCTATTTTTAGGTTACTGTTTATATAGAAGCGGAATTAAACTCCGTTAGTGGCTATAATTTTTTTTGTCTAATATTGGGTTACTATTTACCGAAAAACGTATTAACTAGTGAATAACAGTTTAAAGAGTTCAGTTCCAACGGATAGAGAGGTTATTTTAGGTATTCTAAATAACTCTGAAGATACACTTAACAAGTTATATAAGGCTTATTTTGCGATGGTTTTGCAATTTATCCTCAATAATAATGGTGATGAGGATGATGCAAAAGATGTTTACCAGGAAGCCATAATTATTTTATATAACAAAATTAAAGAGGGAAATTTCGAACTCAGCAGTAAACTTAAAACATATATTTATTCGGTTTGCCGACGGATTTGGTTAAAAAAATTGAGTCAGAGCAGTAGAAAGACCGGTAATATTAACGATTACGAAGATGTGTTTGCTGTTGAGGAAGATGTAGAAGAACACGAGGAAAAAGATTTGCAGTTTGTAAAAATGCAATCGGCTCTTGATCATTTAGGTGAACCTTGTAAAACCATTATTCAAGATTTTTATATACACAGTTTATCCATGCAGGATATTTGCGAAAAGTTTGGCTATACCAATACAGATAACGCAAAAACACAGAAGTATAAATGCCTGCAACGGTTAAAAAAAATATTTTTTCAACCATAATAATTGAAATGAGAAACGATTTGGAGTTAGATGCAATTATTGAAGATTATCTGTTAGGTAAACTTAACCTACAAGAAACCGAAGCTTTTGAACAGTTACGCCGGAATGATCCGACTGTAGACCATAAAGTGGTTTCCCATAAATTCTTTATGGAATCTATGGAAATGTTTGCTGCACAGGTTCGCTTAAAAGAACAATTAAATAGCATTCATGCAGAGATAGATGTAGATGGTTTGGCTTCAAAGCTAGGTCCTCATCCTTCGCGTGTGGTGCAGTTATGGCGTAAACATAAATCAGTAATTGCTGTTGCTGCTTCTTTTTTAGTTTTATCGCTGGTTTCAGTTTATTCTATTCAACACAATACTAAACAGAAAGAGCAACTTGTATTGTTAAGCAATCAGGTTAACAGGGCAATTAAAACACAAAATAGTTTAATCAGAAAGATAAACAACACCAATACCAGCCCGGGTAAACCGGCTGTTCAAAACAGTTTTGGCGGTACTGGTTTCGCCATCTCTACCAATGGCTACATCCTTACCAATCTACACGTAATTAACGGTGCTGATTCTTTGTATGTTCAGAATAATAAAGGGGAGTCTTTCAAAGTAAAATCAATTTATACAGATCCTCAGAATGATATTGCAATTCTTAAAATAAGCGATAAGAACTTCAATCATTTATCAGCTATTCCTTATTCAATAAAAAAGAATACGAGCAGCATTGGCGAAATAGTTTATACCTTAGGTTACCCTAAAGATGATGCGGTGCTGGGTGAAGGGTATGTGAGTTCTAAAAATGGTTTTATTGGTGATACTACGCAGTACCAGGTTTCTATTCCTGTAAATCCAGGTAACAGTGGTGGTCCGCTTTTAGATTCTAACGGTAATCTCGTGGGGATTATCAGCGGAAAACCGGATCAGACAGAAGGAGCTGCATTTGCCATTAAATCGAAATATATTTTAGAAGCCATGCGTGCAATCCCTCAGGATTCGTTAGGTTCAAGCAAACTTTCTTCAACGAAGAAAAGCCTGCTTTCTGGTTTGAAACGTACAAAGCAAATTGAAAAACTTCAGGATTATGTTTTCATGATCAAAGTCTATAATTAAATAATCCAAACAAATTAATATTAAATCCCCTGTTGCGTAACTTCTTCAGGGGTTTTTTGTGCGATTATAATTTAGATGTATTAAAGTAATATTAAACCTATGTATTTACTATAGTATTGATTAGCTTTGTTTAAATCAACTTAAAATTAATATTATTATGAGCATAAGATTAGGCGATACCGCACCAAATTTTCAAGCGGAAACATCTATTGGCAATATAGATTTTTACGAATATTTAGGCGATAGCTGGGGCGTTTTGTTTTCGCATCCTGCGGATTATACGCCTGTTTGCACCACAGAATTAGGCCGCACTGCTGCACTTAAAAGTGAGTTTGAAAAGCGAAATGTAAAAGTGCTTGCATTAAGTGTAGATTCGGCAGAATCGCACAAGGGTTGGATTAGCGATATCAATGAAACCCAAAATACCTCTGTAGAATTTCCAATTATTGCAGATGCTGATAAAACGGTTGCAAATCTATATGATATGATTCATCCAAATGCTTCAGAAACGCAAACCGTAAGATCGCTCTTTGTTATTAGCCCTGATAAAAAAGTAAAATTAACCATCACTTATCCTGCTTCAACAGGAAGAAACTTTAATGAAGTATTAAGGGTAATTGATTCTTTACAGCTTACTGCCCAATATACAGTTGCCACTCCGGCAGATTGGAACGATGGTGATGACGTAATTGTAATAAATAGTATTAAAACAGAAGATATTCCGGATAAATTTCCAAAAGGGCATAAAGTTATCAAGCCATATCTACGCACTACGCCACAACCGAACAAATAAATAAGAATTTTACGATCTATACGCAACATTATCGTTAACAATGGCTCGTTTCAGTCGTATTGTCTCATTATTTATTATATTCGATAGTTTTGTTCGAAGATTAACGCCTGATAATTTATTTAATTTTTAATTGTTTTTGGGAAAATGAAGGGCAAGATTTAAAAATTATTTATTAATTATTATTTTTATGGCAACTGGAAAAGTTAAGTGGTTTAATACTCAAAAAGGTTTTGGATTTATATTGCAAGAAGACAATACAGATTTATTCGTTCATTTTAAAGACGTTCTTGGTGGAATTGATAGTATACAAGAAGGAGACAGTGTAGAATATGAAGTAGCTGATGGCCGAAAAGGGTTGCAAGCCATAAACGTTAAAAAAATTAGTTAAGATTAAAGTATCAAAAAAGAAGCGCCTTTCTCTTTGAAGGGGCTTCTTTTTTGGCGTAAATCCTGGAAAATCCCTGGTGGACTATTACGATTTGCAATCAATAGTGTTGAATAATGGATGCTTTGAGGATCACGTTTTCTCCATTGGCTATTTTGGTGAAAATCAAAAACTGATTGTGGTTTGATTTAATTTTATATTTTTTCACCAATTCTTCTGCTTTCGCCGGATAATTCCTTACAATCACATTTCCAGTTAAATTACCCGTTTTTTTTAAGTCTGCAGCAGTTAGTTGCCCTTCAAGTTCAAATATTCTTCCTGGAAAGTCACTGTTAATGATATTACTTGCATAAAGTTGGGTTTGCGGATGCAATTTTGCCAATTGATAGCTAGCTGCAATCAGATTAAAGGCACCAGACTTAAGCAATGCTGCATCTGGTTCATACAGGTATTTAAAGCTTGCAAGATTATCGGAAAAGGATACATTGACATCACTTTCAGATTTTTTAAAGCAAAATACTTTTTCTTTTTCATTGAGTGCCACAGCAGTAATCTTCGGCTCGCCCGAAAAATCCTGATCAAGAATCCATAGCAACTCTTTACATTCATTTTTTACACTCACGATATGAATTTCACTTACGAATTTTAATTCTGTTAAACCCGCAGTTATGTCCAGTAGTGGAGCCGTCTTAATAATTATTCTGCCTGCTTTTTGCAATAGTAAATCCAGGTTTGCAGTTACATCCGGCGTGCAATCTTTCAACATGAATACCTTGCCTTTACCCGCCCTGCGTGCAGGATCAATATAAACGGTATCATATTGTTCGTTTGCATTTCTAACGAATGCCATGCCATCAACGGCTTCAAAATGAATGTTTTCCGCACGGAGGATTTTGGCATTATGTGCTGCTATCGCAGATAATTCTTGATTGATTTCGCAATGAGTTACCTTACGTATTTGCTTGGAAAAATAATAAGCATCTACTCCAAAACCTCCGGTCAGGTCTATCAGTACATCGCCAACGGCTAATTTCGATTTATACTGTGCCGTGATTTCTGAAGATGTTTGCTCGATAGACAAAGGAGGCGGATAGTAAATGTCTGAAGCCTGAAACCAGCTTGGTAACTTCTTTTCAGATTTTTTCTTACTTAGTAATTGTCCCGCTAACTCGGCTGCACTTACGCCTTCGAATTTACTTCTAGCTAAAGCAATCTGATTGATATCTGCATTTAAATTTGCGTCAATGTATTCCTGAATAGCTTTAGCTAAAAGTTTATAGTTCATTTTGCAGTTTCTAGATTGTATACCTGATTAATTATCCAAAGGAACTTGTTCAATCCAGGTTGGCTAAGGCGATTTGATTTAAGCCTTATTTTTCATCACCATCTGGCAGGTATGGCGACTTTTTACTTCCAGTAAAATATCTTTATCTACCGTTACGCGGTCAATAGTACTTTGATTGTAGTAGCGGATGGTCACTAACTCAAGGTCTTTATTATATTTTACAGTAAATTCTGCAGATAGGTCTTTAATTAGCCGCTCAATCCTTTCCGGCTGATCATCAACACTCACCGAAAAACTAATAGCAGAGTTCAGCATGGTGTTAATTTTAATCTTATGCTTGTGGAAGAGTTCGAAGATATTGCTTAGGTTTTCTTCAATAATAAATGAATAATCCTTTGGGAAGATGGAAATCAGTGCCTGATTAACTTTGAAAATAAAAGAAGGAACCGGTAGGGGATTATTCTCCTTTGTGATGGCTGTTCCAACACCCTCTGGTTGAATAAACGAGCGGACGAACAAAGGGATTCCCTTATTTTGTAGCGGTTTAATTGTTTTTGGATGAATCACGGTTGCGCCATAGTAAGTCAGCTCTATTGCATCATGATAAGAAAGCTGTGCAATTTTTTCAGTTTCATCAAACCATTTAGGATCTGCATTTAACACTCCCGGAACATCTTTCCAAATAGTTAATGCCACCGCGTCAAGGCATGAGGCAAATATGGCTGCAGAATAATCTGAACCTTCTCTCCCTAAAGTAGTGGTGTAATTTTCGCTCGTTCCGCCAATAAAACCCTGGGTAATAATAATGTGGTCATCAAGCAAAGGTACCAGATCACGTTGGATAATTTGATTCGTTTTAGCCCAATCCACTTTACCTTCACGGTAGGTATTATCCGTTTGAATAAAATTCCTGGCATCAGTCCACAATGCCTTGTTTCCACATTCATTTAACCAGGCGGCTACGATTTTGGTGGAAACGACTTCACCGATTGAAACAATCTGATCGTAAATATAATCAGCGTCATTATCCGGCTCATCTTCAATCAGCCAGTCAATCTCCACAAATGTATTCGCAACATCATCATAAACCGAATTGGATTTACCTTGAAAAAGCGCCTCAATAATGTGAAAGTGGAAATGCTTTATTTCATCGAAAATGGCGTGGGTTTCATCACTGCCATTTAAGTAGGCATGGGTTAACTCTTCCAGCTTATTCGTTATTTTGCCCATTGCTGAAATTACCACCAGCAATTTGCCGTTTTTATAATCTCTAACGATGTTGCAAAGGTTCTTCACGCCAGCCGCATCTTTTACTGAGGCACCTCCAAACTTAAAAATATCCATATTAAAATGCCTTAACCTGATCTGTAGATAATGCGGCATTTAGCCAGCCGCTTTCTAAATATGCACTGTATTTATTATAAAAGTTAATTGCAGGTGCGTTCCAATCCAAAACCTGCCATACCATTCCATTGAAATTGCCGTTTTTAGCTTCTACAATAACTTTTTCAAAAAGAATTTTGCCAATTCCTTTTCCCCTGAATTCTTCCGTTACAATAAAATCTTCCAAATATAATCTCGAACCCTTCCAGGTAGAATAACGGGTATAATATAAAGCAAAGCCTACAATTGTTCCGTCAACCTCTGCTACGAAAGCCTTCCAAACAGGGTTTTTGCCAAATCCTGCTTCAGTAAAATGATCCAGCGTTACGGTAACTTCTTGTGGAGCGCGTTCATATACAGCCAGTTCGTTAATCAACTCCAAAATTCTTGGGCAATCTATGGCTTTGGCTGTTCTAATATTTAAATTCATTAAAGATTATCTGAAGTGTTTTTAAAATGTTTGATGGTGCGCTTTCCGAAAATGCTACTTCCAATCCGAACCATTGTACTTCCTTCTTCTATGGCAATTTTATAATCTGCACTCATGCCTGTAGAAATCTCCCTGAAATAGTCTTCTTTCGGAAAAAAGCTGGACTTAATGCCGTCGAAGAAAACTTTCAGCTCGTTAAATTCAATGGTAATTTGCTTTTCATTTTTTGTATTTGTCGCGATGCCCATTAAGCCTACAATCCGAACATTTTTCAGTTCTGCAAATTCGCTTGAACGAAGTAATTCAATGGCTTCATCATGAGCCAATCCGAATTTGGTTTCCTCGTCGGCAATATAGATCTGCAATAAACAATCGATAACCCGTTTATTTTTGATAGCCTGTTTGTTAATTTCCTGCAATAGTTTCAGGCTGTCGACACCATGAATCATGCTTACAAAAGGCGCGATATATTTAGCTTTATTGCTTTGTAAATGGCCAATCAAATGCCACTCAATGTCTGCAGGCAACTGCGCCTGCTTCTCAACCATCTCCTGCACCATGTTTTCGCCAAAAATACGCTGACCTGCATGATAAGCTTCCAGTATTGTATCGGCAGATTGTGTTTTTGAAACAGCGATCAGTTTTACACCATCAGCCTCAACTTCGTTTTTATATTGTTTAAGATTATCAGCTATGCTCATTTATAACTATTTTTGGGTAAAATTAACAACCTTGCCGCAATTTGGGCAAAAAATAATATTTTAATTGAGCATGAAAGGATTAATGTGGGGTTTAGTGATGGTTGTTCTGGCTTTTGGCTGCAAGTCTAAAACACCAGATGGCATCATTGATATCTCAAGAATGGAAGGGATATTGTTTGATATTCATGTGGTAGATGGCTATATATCTACCATTTATGTTCCTGATTCTGCAAGAAAAGTTGCTTCAGCTTATTACAAAGGTATCTACAAAAAATTTGATACTGATTCTGCAGAATATACGAGGAGTTTAAATTACTATTATCAAAATCCTGAAAAGCTGCAGGAAATGTACAAAGTGATTTCGGCCCGGTTAGATAAGCAAAAAGCCAATATTAAGCAGGCTGATTCCTTACTGCTGAAAAAGAGATTTAAAACCGATTCGCTTAAAATTATTAAAAAATTCAAAGCAGATTCTTTATCCATTAGAAAAAAGATGAAAACCGATTCTTCATCTAAGGTAAAAGCTGATGCACAAATTAAAAAGAAAAAAGCACAGGCTGATTCCATTTTAAATACCAAAAGAAATGGTGATTTAAGACCGTTATCAGTAGCAGTACAATAATATGTTATATCCCGAAAATTGTTTAGAACGTTTAGGTTTTGTAGAGATAAGGCAACTTATTAGCAAGCATTGTTTAAGTCCGATGGGGCAGGCAATGGTGCTAAAGATGCAGGTGATGAGTCGTTTTGATCAGATCGATAAATTTTTACGTCAAACCCATGAATTTAAGAGCATCCTGCAAAATCAGGAGCCGCTACAAATAAATACCTTTTTTGATATTAAATCTCTGGTTGATAAAATCAGGGTGGAAGGCACTTATCTTCAGGAAGATGAATGGTTCCAGGTTTACACTTCGTTGCAAACTGTTTTTTCGGTTTTGCGGTTTTTTGAAGAGCGGGCGGAGGTTTATCCAACTTTAGAGGCACTTTTCGAGCATCTGCCTATTGAAAAAAATATCCTTCGAAAAATTGAAATGGTGATTGATCCGAAAGGAAAAATAAAACCAAATGCCTCGAAAGAATTGCAGGAAATTACTGCTGCAATTTCGCGTTCCGAGCAGGATGTACGCAAGCGAATGGATTCCATTTACAAACAAGCCATTGCCAACAACTGGGTGGCCGATGGAAGTTTAACCATTCGTGATGGCAGAATGTGTATTCCGGTATTGGCGGAAAATAAGCGGAAGTTAAAAGGTTTTGTTCATGATGAATCGGCCACAGGCCAAACGGTTTACATTGAACCAGAAGAAGTTTTTACACTCAACAATAAGCTTCGCGATTTGGAATTTGATAAACGCAGGGAAATCATTAAAATTCTAATTACACTTACTAATGATTTGCGTCCTTATTCCCCGTTATTGCTTTCCTATCACGGTTTCTTAACTAAACTGGATTTTGTACGTGCGAAGGCTTTATTTGCTTTGGATATTGAAGCAGAAATGCCAGGATTACTGAAAGAACCAAAAGCAAAGTTAATTAATGCGAGACACCCGTTATTGGCACTTTCTTTTGCAGCTGAAAAGAAAACGGTTACGCCGTTAAATATTCACATTGATGCCGAAACGCGTGTAGTTTTAGTGTCAGGGCCAAATGCCGGTGGTAAATCTGTTTGTATGAAAACGGTAGGTTTGCTGCAGATTATGCTGCAAACAGGCTTGCTGATTCCGGTAGATGCCAACAGTGAAGTGGGCATTTTCGAAAACATCTTTGCAGATATTGGCGATGATCAATCCATAGAGAGTGATTTGAGTACTTACAGTGCGCACTTAAAAAAGATGCGTTATTTTGTTGAACATGCTTCGCCAAAAACAATGGTTTTGATCGATGAGTTTGGTACCGGGACAGACCCTCAGTTTGGCGGACCGATGGCAGAAGCGGTTCTGGAGGTATTGAATAATAAAAAAGTTCGTGGAGTAATTACCACTCACTATTCCAACCTCAAGCTATTTGCAGGTAATACTCCGGGCCTGGAAAATGCCTCTATGCTTTTTGATAATGCGAAGATGAAGCCGCTCTATATTCTGGAAATGGGTAAACCCGGAAGCTCTTATGCTTTTGAAATTGCCCAGAATATTGGCTTACCGAAGGAAGTGATTGCACTGGCGAGAGAAAAAACAGGATCAAATCAGAATCGTGTAGATACCATGCTGGTGGATTTGGAACGTGATAAAAAGAACGTTTATGATGCTAAAGTTAGCTTGGCGAATCAGCAGAATAAAGCAAAAAACCTGATTGCAGAGAATGAGAAGCTGAGAGCCTTTCTGGATGAAAACCGAAGGATTTTAATTAAAGAGGCAAAGCAGGAGGCACAAAATATCATCAAAAATGCCAATAAGCTGGTCGAAAATACCATTGCTGAGATAAAGGAAAAACAAGCTGATAAAGCGGTTACAAAAGAACTTCGAGAAAATTTACAACAAGAACTGATTAAAAATACCGAACCAAAAGAGCGGCCAAAGCCTGCTCCGGTTGTGGTGGGCGGCGAGATTGCCATTGGTGATTGGGTAAAGTTTACCGACAGCGAAACCACCGGGATTGTAATGGAAATTAATCGTAACGAGTTAATTTTAGCCATAGGCGATTTACGTTCTACGGTTAAAAAGAATCGCGTTCAGCGGATCAGTAACAAAGAGGCAAAGAAAGTAGTGCAAAGTAGTGGCGGTTCATTTGCAGGGCGAATGAATGATGCGGTTTCAGGCTTCCGGGCAGAATTAGACTTGCGGGGAAAACGTACCGAAGATGCTTTATTTGAAGTAGAGAAATACCTGGACAAAGCCATTATGTTAGGCTTCCCGTCTATTAAACTGATTCATGGTAAAGGTGATGGGATTTTAAGAAAAATGATCAGAGAATATCTTCGTAAATATAGCCAGGTGAACAGGATGGAGGATGAACATGCAGACAGAGGCGGGGATGGAATTACCTACGTTTATCTGAATTAGCGCAGGGCATGAAATGTGGCTATAGGGAGTTGGAAGTGTGGTGGTAGAAAATAGAAAAGAAGGAAACAGAAAATAGGTGATGAGAAACAGGAGGGCAGGAAATAAGAAAATACAAAAAACATAACAAGAACGGTAGACGAAATGCGCTAAACGAAAAACGATTACGCTATATGGAAGAAAACAGATTACTTCTTTTTATCGCCCGGACACTTTTTGCAGCGCTTTCCTTTTTTATATTTTTCACAACACTTTTTGTGCTCAGCAGTACAGCTGAAGATAAATCCCATCCCTTTTTGAAATTCAGGATCGGTAGGGATAATCAGTATTTTGTCTTCGTCTCTCTCGTAAATCATTGCCTTACAAAGGTAAGCGTCGTTTAGAACAATTCCAATTTAATGTTATTCTAAAAAGATTTAAAAGTAAAACATTGTTAATATCTAAAGGCATTTACTAAATTAGCGAACTAACCAAAAATTCGTAAAATGATAAATAAAGTGGTATCAGGCGCTGAAGAGGCGATCAAAGATATTTCAGATGGCGCTACAATTATGCTTGGTGGTTTCGGCTTATGTGGGATTCCAGAGAATTGCATCAATGCTTTAGTAGAAAAACAAATCAAAAACTTAACCTGTATATCTAACAATGCCGGTGTAGATGATTTTGGGATTGGTTTGCTTTTGAAAAAGCGCCAGGTAAAAAAAATGATCTCTTCTTATGTAGGTGAAAATGCTGAATTTGAAAGACAGTTGTTAAGCGGAGAATTGGAAGTTGACCTTATCCCACAAGGGACTCTTGCTACCCGTTGTATGGCTGCCGGATATGGAATGCCGGCAATTTTTACGCCTGCAGGTGTAGGAACTGAAGTGGCTGAAGGTAAAGAAATCAGGAACTTTGACGGGAAAGATTATTTACTGGAATATGCATTCGATGCAGATTTTGCCATTGTAAAAGCATGGAAAGGCGATGCTGCAGGTAATCTGGTTTTCCGGTCTACCAGTAGAAACTTTAATCCTGTAATGGCAATGGCCGGGAAAATAACCATCGCCGAAGTAGAAGAATTAGTAGGGGTTGGAGAACTCGATCCTGATCATATCCATACACCAGGTATTTATGTACACCGGATATTTCAGGGGAAGAATTATGAAAAGAGAATTGAGCAGCGAACTGTTCGTGTGAAGGCATAGGTTTTAAGTTCTTCACTCCGGATTTTTTAGTTATGTATCATTCTCTCAGCCAAAATTAGCTTATGTCATTATCAAAAGAAGAAATAGCAAAACGCATCGCGAAGGAAATAAAAGACGGTTACTATGTAAACCTTGGCATTGGGATTCCCACTTTGGTGGCGAACTATATTCCTAAAAACATCAACGTTGTTTTGCAATCTGAAAACGGCTTGTTAGGCATGGGTCCTTTTCCTTTTGAGGGTGAGGAGGACGCTGATTTAATCAATGCCGGAAAACAAACCATCACTACATTGCCCGGTTCCTCTATTTTTGATTCTGCTATGAGTTTTGGAATGATCAGGGCGCAAAAAGTCGATTTGACTATTTTAGGTGCGATGGAAGTTTCAGAAAACGGAGATATTGCCAATTGGAAAATTCCAGGTAAAATGGTTAAAGGAATGGGTGGTGCAATGGATCTAGTGGCCTCGGCAAAAAACATCATTGTAGCCATGCAGCATATTAATAAAGCTGGCGAAAGCAAATTATTAAGTAAATGTACCTTGCCCTTAACCGGCGTAAAATGCATTAAAAAGATAGTTACCGAACTTGCTGTACTGGCTGTTTTGCCGGAAGGCGGCTTTCAACTCCTGGAACGTGCACCGGGGGTAAGCATTGAATTTATTCAACAATCAACTGCGGGTAAATTAATTATTGAAGGTGAAATCCCGGAAATGGAATTTGATTAAGCGAGTTTCTGTTAAACGACAAAAGGATAGCCTTGGCTATCCTTTTGTCGTTTACTGGATGTTTACCAGAATATTGTTTCGAAGGTTATTTGAAATGTCTTCTGTAATGGCAATCAGTTCATCTGGTTCATTCGTATTATTCATCACTACCTTATCACATTCATCTCTGTAAGGTAAAAGATATTCTTTATAGGCAGGTACTACATGGTTGTGCCATTTATAGATTACATCTTCTTCAGGATAACCACGTTCCAAACCGTCACGTTTAACACGGCGTTCTAGTGCAATCTGCTCATCAGCATCAACAAAAATAGTGTGATCGAGTAGGCCGGCTATTTCTTTGAAATGAAGAATGAAAAGACCTTCTACAATGATAATCGGGGCAGATTTGATTTCTAAAATCTTAACCACTGCAAGTGGGTTGTTAAAGTTGTATTCCTTCTTATAGACTACTTCTCCGTTTAGCAATTGCTTAATATCACGTAAGAATTGTTCGCTATCTATAGTTGAAGGAAGGTCGAAATTATAGAGTTTATTTTCTTCCTGGGTCATGTCTCCTGCCGGGATGTAATAATCATCCTGAGAAACCAGTGTTACTTCATCTTGTTTAAAATGGTGAAGAAAGCAATTTAAGAAAAAAGTTTTACCAGATCCGCTACCGCCGGCAATACCAATCACAAAGGGTTTTTTATTTAAACTCATTGAGCACTATAGGTTAAATTACATAAAAATCGCTTGTCTAAAGCACCTAATGAATCGGCAACAGCTTTAGTCATTACAATGATAACATCTTTTGTGGATTCGTTCTCTGTGAATTTACCAACAACCTTCGCAAAGGTGGTACGGTTTGTCATTGGATTAGTCAGTTTAATTACGCGGCCAACCGGAGCGCTCCTGTGTAATACCAACATTTTGGTGCCATCTAAATCTGCATCTGCAATCCATATTGCAGCACCTTTTTCTTCAATCTGACTTAAGCCATAAACGCTCGGATCGCGACGAAGTTTCGGATCTTTAACCATTGTGCTGTCTGGTTCATTTTCCTGTTCTTCTCTAGACAAATCATTTACTGATCTTGGCTGTGGGGGTCTTGGAATAATTAGTTTCTGATCAGTCTTAATGGTATTTTCATCCATTTTGTTTGCCGATCTGATTTGGTAAGCCGTAAGATTATATTTTTTAGCAATGGTGAAAATGGTTTCACCATCCGCTACTGTATGGATAAAACTCTCATCTTTTGAAACCGGAGCAGGTTTTACCGTTTGTTCGGATTGCTTTTCCTTTGGGACCTGAACATCAGTAACAATACCGCCCGGAACTTTTAATACCTGGCCAATAGTAATGGCATTATCAGGTAAGTTGTTCAATTTTCTCAACTGGTAAGCTGTAACACCATATTGTTTAGCAATAGTAAAAATGGTTTCGTTTCTTAGCACTGTATGGGTTCCTGCCGCTTCAGGAGCTTTTACAGTATCAGTAGTTGCTGTAGTTTGTTCAGAAATACTCACCACTTTGTTTTCCTCTACGTTTTTAGTAGCAGGGATTTTTAACTTCTGGCCGATGCGAAGGCTGTTTCCCGATAAGTTATTGGCTTTTTTAACCGCCTCTACAGTTGTACCATATTTCTCTGCAATTTTGCCTAAAAATTCTTTTGCGGCTACCGTATGTTCGATCATGGTTTGATCTGTTGAACCTGGCGCAGTTTGCTGCGCCGCTACAACAGGTGTTTCTACTTTTGCAGTTTGTACAGGCGCAGCAGGAGAATCGGCTACAGCATCACTCTTCGACGAGATTTTCAGTACCTGGCCAATGCTTAAATTATTTCCTTTAAGGTTATTGAGCTTTTTAATATCATTAACCGTTGTGCCATATTTTTCTGCAATAGCATTCAGATTGTCTTTTGCTTTAACCGTATATTCAATAATACCCCCGTCTGAAGAAGCCGCAGCAGGCGTAGCGCTGCTATTTGATCCCCATGGAAGATTAGTAGGAACCTTAATGATTACACCAACCTGTAGATATTTATTTTCATTGAAGACCATAATATCTTTAGGAGATACATTGTACCTTCTTCCGACAGAATAATAGGTGTCTTTGGCTACAATTTGATGTACAATAAGTTTTTTGCCATTATTATTTTCTACGCCGATAGAGTCTCTTGCTGTGTTGGCTTTCGCATTTGCAATATTTAAAGCAAATAGAACAACAGCAGATAAATATATTTTGTGCATTTATTTTGTATAAATTTCTAAGTCAAATTAAGCAATTATACGAATAATATTATTAACCATATTTAGATTTTGAAAGCAACACCACGTGTAAAGAGAGTGGCTTACTATGGATTTTAAATCTATATAATTCATTCACAATTACTTGTAAAGGCGATAATTGCTATAGTATTGAATAATAAACGAACTTATAAATAAGGTATTGCATGAACGGAAGTTTAGATTAAAACTTTTATAAAACTTGTTTGTTACGTACACATCAAAATAACAATAAATACTGTATAAAATGGACGCTAAAGAAATAAGCTTAAACGAAAAAGAGGTTAAACCAGTAGTTGATCTTTTAAATGATTACCTGGCTAATTATCATATTCATTACCAAAAACTTAGGGGTTGCCATTGGAATATCAAGGGACAAAACTTCTTTACCCTTCACGTTAAATTTGAAGAACTATATACCAATGCACAAGTAACAATTGATGAAATTGCAGAACGCGTGCTTACCCTTGGAAAACCGCCTCACAGCCGTTTCGCTGATTATATTCAAGAGTCGCAAATTAAGGAAATCAACACCATCGGCATGGCTGACTTAGACATGGTTGATGCGATTTTGGATGACATGGCTAAATTAATTGAAATGGAGAGAGAACTGTTAATTGCTACGGATGATGCCAGCGATGACGGTACTAACGATATGGTGAATCGTTTTATGCAGTTCAAAGAGAAAAACACGTGGATGTTGCGCTCTTTTGCTGGAAAAAAATAATATCAACAAGTAATGTTTAAGCCTTAGCTAAATTGATTTTTGTAAAATCTGTTTATCTGAGGCTTTTTTATTTTTCGGAAATACTAAATATTTATCTTTGGGCATGGCGTACAGAAGTTTAGCAGAATGTGTATCAGATCTTGAAAAAAACGGGCATTTAATCAGAATTAAAGAGGAGGTAGATCCTTACCTGGAGATGGCCGCCATTCACCTTAGGGTTTATGAAAATCAAGGGCCAGCCATATTGTTCGAAAAAGTGAAGGGAAGCCCTTTCCCTGCGGTTTCGAACTTATTTGGTACACTGGAACGTTCTAAATTTATTTTCAGGGATACTTTGCCAAAAGTGCAGCAATTGGTTTCGTTGCGAAACGATCCCATGAAGGCTTTAAAAAATCCGTTTAAATATGCGGGTTCAGCAATGTCTGCCTTATCGGCCTTGCCCATGAAAACGCCATCTGCCAAAAATAAGTTCCTTAAAACAAGTATCAGTGCGTTGCCCCAAATTGTAAACTGGCCAATGGACGGAGGTCCGTTTGTAACCATGCCGCAAGTATACACAGAAGATGTTGAAAAGCCCGGAGTCTTGAATGCCAATCTCGGTATGTACCGGATTCAACTGGCTGGCAATGATTATATAAAAGATAAAGAAATTGGTTTACATTATCAGATTCACAGGGGGATTGGCGTTCATCAGTCGAAAGCAAATAAACTCGGACAACCTTTAAAAGTAAGCATCTTTGTTGGTGGTCCGCCTTCGCATCCTCTGGCTGCGGTAATGCCATTGCCTGAAGGCTTATCTGAAATGACTTTTGCAGGAGCACTGGGTGATCGAAGATTCCGTTATTTTTATGATGATGAAGGTTTTTGTATTTCTGCAGATGCTGATTTTATCATCACCGGAACGGTTTATCCAAATGAAAATAAACCTGAAGGGCCGTTTGGAGACCATTTGGGTTACTATAGTTTAACCCATCCTTTCCCCTTGATGAAAGTGCATAACGTTTATCACAAGAAAGATGCGATCTGGTCATTCACGGTAGTTGGGCGACCTCCGCAAGAAGATACGAGTTTCGGTGCATTGATTCATGAAATTACCGGTTCTGCCATTCCACAGGAGATTCATGGATTAAAAGAAGTTCATGCTGTTGATGCAGCAGGTGTTCACCCTTTATTGTTTGCCATTGGCAGTGAGCGATATACACCTTATTTGAAAGAGCGGAGACCTCAGGAAATTTTGACGATTGCCAATCATATCCTTGGGAAAAATCAGCTTAGTCTTGCTAAATATGTGTTGATCACTGCGCGGGAAGATGATGAAAAGCTAAGTACGCATCATATTCAAGAATTCATATCGCACGTACTGGAAAGAGTCGATTTAACCAGAGACATACATTTTTACACCAACACCACCATTGATACGCTGGATTATAGCGGTGATGGTCTCAATAGTGGTTCTAAAGTGGTTATTGCAGCCGCCGGAGATAAAAAACGTGAACTTTGGGATAAAATTCCTGACGATCTTAAGCTGGGTGACGGTTGTTATACCGCCCGGATTGCAATTCCCGGAGTACTGGTTTTGGAATGTGATAAGTATGTAAGTGCCGAGAAAACGGCTGCGGAAATTGCTGCTTTAAACATTTCCTTAATTGATCAGGATTTAAAAGGTTTGCCGCTGCTTGTTATTGCAGACGATGCAGAGTTTACCGCTGCCAATATTGATAATTTGGTTTGGATAACCTTTACCAGGAGTAATCCGGCAGCAGATATTTACGGCGTAAATGATTTTACTATAAATAAGCATTGGGGATGCAAGGGTTCACTAATTATTGATGCCAGGAAAAAACCACACCACGCACCAGAATTGATAAAGGATATTAAAGTTGAAGAAAAGGTAAATGAATTAAGTATACCAGGCCAGGTACTTTATGGTGTGATTTATTAAGTTTTAAGATTAAAAAGCACTGGATTCAATCCAGTGCTTAAGTATTTTTTTTATTGTTTAGTGCTTAAAACTTATCATAAAATCAGTTTTTAATTCTTTTTGGTTCTACTGAGATAAGCATAGAGCCAGTAGAAACATCATTTGTTACATACCTGTCTTTGTAATAAGGTGGTTGGCTACCATCACGAGGAGGTCTTGAAGGGGTGTATTCAACGGTTTCTTTCCTTAATATAATGGGGTTTGAAAATTCTAATATACCTTCTCCAAGATCATCGGAACCGACTGTAGTTTTAACTTGGAAAGAATTGGTAGTACTTTCTGTTAGAGAGGCCCCAAATTTTACTCCTACTTTTACCTTTTCACCAAAACCAACATCATACTGAAAATTTGTTGCGTATGTAGTAGTATTTGTGTATGATAGTGTTATGTCTTGTGAAAGATCGAACTCTTTAGCTATAAACTTCCATTGTGAGCCATAATTTTCTAAGTCCCACGCAACTATGGGTTCATTCAAAAAACATTCTTTAGGCGTTATGCTTACTCTGTAGTTCCGGGTAGTATTGCCATCCCTTTGATAAACAACATCAAATAAATCAGTTCCTTTTAGCGAGAAAATCTTTTCAATTTGAGAACTTCCACCATTTTTTGAATTTATTAGTATGCTAATTCTTATATCAAAGTACCCATCAGTCCAAAGTACGGGGAAGGGGCGGTCTCCTGGACGATATGAATATTCGTCAACTGATTTTGGATCGGCATCACTATCGCTTATTTTTCCATAATTATTATCTTTTAATTTAATTGATACAATATGTTCAACATAAGAATTATTAAATTTCCCTCTAACAATATTATTTGCAGGGTTTAGCCCATAATAAATATAATCTCTATGCCAATCTAAACCCAAATTAAAAGCATCAATTGCTGCCTGGTCAATTGATCTTTCCGGGAAGCTGTTCGCAAGAGGTAAATCAACAAGTCTTGATGTTTTTTCAGGTTTGATAGAATTTTGGAGTTGATTTTTTAACGTTAAATTCGATACAGATTTGTTAAAAGCTTTATTTGCAAAAGATAAATTAAATGAAGAATTGCGTAGAGAAATTTTATTTTCATTTGAATTATTTATTACAATTCTTTCATTTTCTTTAACTACAACAACCGGATATCCAGGTACTAGGCCGTATGGAACTTTAGTTGTTTCCCCTTTAGCATTATACAAGATAATGTTATCATAAACTTTAGTAGCTGGAGATACAGCCACCAAAGGCATTTCAGTGTTTATATCCCAGCTCTGTGGCGTAAAATTTGGTATCTCCGGAACCATGATCGTTAAAGTAGGAAGGTTTTCAATCGCGTTGTTCAAATTTATTTTAGAATCGGCATATTGGGATATTATTTGATAGAATGTTTTTCCGTCTTTTATTGGTTCATCCTTTACCATTTGAAAGAGGATATCGTTGTCCATGTCAAATTGCTTAAGGGCTTCATTTTTAATGAATGATCTCAAACTAGGTTCTTTTTCTAGAGCAATAGCTAAAACTTTTGAAAAGGCTGCTTTTGAATCCTGTTTTTCCATAGTTGTTAGCATTGGGGGCTGATCTTCCTGCTTGATTTCCTTTTTGCAAGAAAATAATACCGCAATAATTGCTAAGTAATAAATTTTATTTTTCATATTAGGTTTTTATTTAACTACAATATTAGCTAAAAACTTTGTATGTGTGTTGATATTTTTATTTAATAATAAATTATACTTATTATATATTTATTTAATTGTTATTATGTATTATTAATTTGATTTAGGTATTTTTCAATTCTATAATTATTAATGATGCAACAAGAAAGGGATGTTAATATTTTTTAAAAAAAAAGCCACAACCTTTACAAGGCCGTGGCTTTAAATAATTTCTTAATTTATTCTAAAACCTCACTCCAAATGTTAAGAAAACATTATTTCTAGTACTTTTTACATTAGCAACGGGCTCAGAAAAATCATAAAGCTCGTATGGTGATGAGTTGAAGTTAGTTTTATAGTTCTGGTAAGCAACATCAAAATAATAATTATCTACGCGGTAACCAATACCGCCAGTGTAGTATTGAGCCTGGTAGAAAGATTTATCACCACCTTTAATACCATTACCGTTTAATCCGTATCCACCTCTTAAACTAATTTCAGGACTTACTTTTACTTCAGCACCTACTCTATAATTCACTGCTTCTTTATAGCTGTCCTTAACAGTACGGTTATTAATGGCAATGTCATTAACGTTAGAACCATCATCAGCTGAAAAGCGGATAGATGAATAATCAATATAATCCACATCGGCAGAAATTAATGCCATGCCACCAATTACGTAACTTAAACCAGCAGATGCTTTTAATGGCGTACGCAGGTTATAAGTGAAAGTATAATATTGAGGTGCATTATTAAACGAATCCGCTCCGTTATTACTGTTTCCAGCTAAGTTAGCCTGAAGCGTTTCAGCTGTATTATCCTGAAGATTCATCCAGGTTGGTGTTTGAAAGTTTACCCCGATTCTCAACTCATTTACAGGTCTGTAGATCATTCCCAATTTAAGGTTAAAGCCCCCACCTTTGGTTTCCTGGTTTCTCAATTGCGTTAGATTGTAGTTTTCGTTTCCAGTAAAACTATTCTGATTTTCATTAAACCAGTTCGTAATTCCAGATTCCGTAAAAACAGCATCACTAACATATCTCACGTTAACAAAACTGGCAGTAGCTCCTAAATACAACTTATTAGAGAAGTTCAGTGCACCAGCAACGTTAAATTCTGAGGTAGATCCTGATCTGGTTTCAACCCAATTTTGATTGAAACTATTATTTCCAAAAGGGGCAGCTGAATAGCTGTTAGTAAAACCAGGAGCACCATAATTTATAAGTGTACTGTTATAGGCATCCCCAGCAATGGTTCTATCTATACCAATATCATTTGCTTGGTCTACGTATGCATTTCTGATTGAATTATTGTTATTTACACCATTATAGGCAATGTTACCTAAGAAATCGTTGTTTCTGGTATAACTCACACCGAAAACGGTACTTACTAGGCCTTTATTTACATCCGAACCTTTCATTTTGGCAGCCGGACTATAAAAAACAACTCCTAAGTTGTTCAGGTTAATTTGACTTTTACTGGCTTTGGTAGTGGCCCCTAAGAAAGCGCTATTATTGTCAACAGAGTTAAACTCAGGCGTAATACTGAATTCTGATTTTGTAAATAAACCTAAACCAGCAGGGTTAGCACTAATGGAACTGATATCGCCACCTACCCCAATCTGCGCACCACCCATTCCTTTAAAACGGGCGCTACTACCATAATTAGTTTGAGAAAAACGGAATGCATCAGGAGCATAACTTTGTGCATGCAATGAACCTATAGAAGCTACTGTAGCCACTATAGATGCTAAAATGTATCTTTTCATTTGTTGTGTGTGTTGCTAAAATTAACCTCTTCCAGATCTTGATGGCCTAGAGCCGCCACCGCCGCCTCCGCCATATGATCCGCCACCGCTACTGCCTCTACTTGCAGGAGGTGCAGAATAAGTTGGTCTTGTTTCTTGTCTTTGTGGCTGAGGTGCATAATTCTCATTTCTTCCAGGTCTGCTGGAATTTGCGTCTGGTCTTGAATATCCACCAGATTGTTGTCCGTTTCCATTAACCTGGCTTCTTGACGGTCTGCCTACATTATAATTAGGTGAATAACCTTGTCTATTGTTCCCGTTTTGAGGCGCTACACCAGATCTGTTAGGTCTACCCCCATAGGTACTTCCGTTATTATTACCATAACCTCTGCTATTAAGTGTATTACCTGGTCTTGCTCTGTAGTTATTATTACCGGTATAAACTCCACCACCGTAGAACCCTCCGCCATAACCTAAGCCGCCGCCATACCAGCCACCGCCCCAACCGAAGCGATCATAATAGGAGTTAGGCCCCCATGAATTCCATCCGTAAAAGGGACTGTTCCATCCGTAACCAAAGTTGCCGTAGTAGAACGGATTGCTCCAAATACTACCATAACCTAATCCGATGCCGAAACCACCGCCCCAGCCACCTAAGCCGTAACCGCTGCTCCAGCCTAAACCACCGTAACATAAATAGTTGGTTGCACCGTAAGAATTGCCGTAAGAAAAATTATCATAATACGGATCATAATATCCGCGCCAGCTTGTACCGTTAGAAAAGCGATTTATTCTGGATGAATAATCCATGTCGTAATAAGGATTACTCGTGCCATAATATTCGTCGTAACCCTCCTGATCCTGAACTTGATCCTGGTTTTGATTCTGTGCATATTGCTGTTGAGGAACTACCTCCACCTCTCTGGCTTTCGCCACAGAGTTATAAACATCGTCATTTTGGCTGGTAGACGCCAATTTCGATGTTGAACATGATGCCACCAGCCCCGCGGCGGCAATCATAACAATAGGAAAAAATTTAATTGGTTTCATTGTGTTTATATTTAGTTGTGTGTGTTTTTGCTAAAAATCTAACGACTTATGATGGCTATAATTTTGATCAATTATTAACATATCATAAATGCCAGCTATTGATAATCGTTTTGTAGGCATAAATTTATAAATTTGTGATCTAATTTCACATATTTTAACACACAAATTACGTTCCAAATACATAACATGAGCAAAGAAATTACAAGTAGAGAAGCAGATTATTCCCAATGGTATAATGATATCGTGTTAAAGGCCGACCTTGCTGAACATTCGGCAGTTAGGGGATGTATGGTTATTAAGCCCAATGGCTATGCAATATGGGAAAATATGCAGGCCGTACTCGATAAGATGTTTAAAGACACAGGTCATAGTAATGCTTACTTTCCTTTGTTCATTCCTAAGTCATTTTTTTCTAAAGAAGCCTCTCACGTACAGGGTTTTGCCACAGAATGTGCAGTGGTGACACACTATCGATTGAAGAATGACGGTAATGGCAATATTGTTGTTGATGAAACAGCTAAATTAGAAGAAGAATTAATCGTTCGTCCTACTTCTGAAACCATTATCTGGAATACTTATAAAGGCTGGATTCAATCCTACCGTGATCTTCCGATTTTAATTAACCAATGGGCCAATGTAGTGCGTTGGGAAATGAGAACGCGGTTGTTTTTGCGTACGGCAGAATTTTTATGGCAAGAAGGACATACTGCTCATGCTACGGCACAAGAGGCAATTGAGGAAACCGAACGTATGTTACACATTTATGCAGATTTCGCCGAAAACTGGTTAGCCGTTCCGGTAATCAGAGGAAGAAAATCTCCAAATGAAAGATTTGCAGGTGCTTTAGATACTTATTGCATTGAGGCACTGATGCAGGATGGTAAGGCTTTGCAAGCCGGAACATCTCACTTTTTAGGACAGAACTTTGCAAAAGCATTTGATGTAAAATTTACTGGTAAAGATGGAAAGCTAGATCACGTTTGGGCAACATCATGGGGTGTATCTACCCGTTTAATGGGCGCATTAATTATGGCACATAGTGATGATTCGGGTTTAATCATTCCACCGAAATTGGCGCCAACTCAGGTAGTAATTGTACCGATTTATAAGGGTGATGAAGACCTGGCTAAAATTACGGCTTACGTAAATGAATTAACAATGCGCCTGAAAGGAATGGGTGTTTCTGTAAAATATGATGACCGCGATACCCAACGTCCGGGGTTCAAATTTGCAGACTATGAATTGAAAGGTGTGCCAATCCGGATTGCAATTGGGGGCAGAGACCTGGAAAATAAAACAGTGGAAATCGCCAGAAGAGATACGAAGTTGAAACAAACGGTTCCTCAGGAAGGCCTTGATATCTATATTGTTAAATTATTGGAGGATATTCAAACCAGTATGTTTAATAAAGCATTGGCTTATAGAGATTCACATATTACAGAAGCCAATTCTTATCAGGAATTTAAAGACCTGTTAGATACTAAAGCTGGTTTTATTTCTGCCCATTGGGATGGTACCTCTGAAACTGAACAGAAAATTAAGGATGAAACTAAAGCAACTATTCGCTGTATTCCTTTAGACAATAAACTGGAAGATGGCGTTTGTATTTATTCGGGCAAGCCATCAATTCAAAGGGTATTGTTCGCGCGAGCGTATTAAAGAGTCTGGAGTCGTGAGTCTTAAGTCTGGAGTCAGCAGTAATGATTCCAAAGTCTTCAGTCTTAGGTTTTGATCATGAGTTTGGAGTTGTGACTTTTAATTCGCGAGTCTTAATCTGCTATATCATTATAAAATGAGCTAATGAGCATTAAAAGTCATTAGTTCAAATCTATCATCTCATATTTATTTAAGTCTATTTAAGAAATGAAGTTCGGAACAAAAGCAATACATGCAGGCCAGGAGCCTGATCCAACAACGGGTGCAGTAATGACACCAATATATCAAACTTCTACCTACTGGCAAAAATCGCCGGGAGATAATAAGGGTTACGAATATTCAAGAGGAACAAACCCGACACGTAAAGCCCTGGAAGATTGCCTTGCAGCTTTAGAAAATGCAAAATATGGTTTAGCATTTTCAAGTGGGATGGGCGCTACTGATGCTGTGCTAAAATTGCTGTCCCCGGGCGATGAGGTAATTACCGGAAACGATTTATACGGTGGTTCTTATCGGATCTTCACGAAGATTTTTTCGAAATATGGAATTAAATTTCACTTTCTGGATCTTTCAAAGCCAGAAAATATGTTGCCATACATTAACGATAAAACAAAGCTGGTTTGGATAGAAACACCTACCAATCCAACAATGCAAATCATCGATATTGAGGGCGTTGCAAAAATTACTAAAGAAAAAAACCTCATTTTAACTGTAGATAATACTTTCGCATCACCCTATTTACAAAATCCTATTGATTTAGGTGCTGATATTGTAATGCATTCGGTAACCAAATATATTGGGGGTCACTCAGATGTAGTAATGGGTGCGCTGGTTACGAACGATGAGCAGTTGTATAAAGATCTTTGGTTTATCTACAATGCTTGTGGAGCAACGCCTGGTCCTCAGGATTCTTTTTTAGTTTTGAGGGGAATCAAAACACTTCACCTGCGCATGAAAGCGCATTGCGAAAACGGAGAACGCATTGCTCATTTTCTTAAAAACCATCCTAAGGTTGATAAGATTTACTGGCCTGGTTTTGAGGATCATCCTAATCACGACATTGCTAAAAAACAAATGCGTGGTTTTGGTGGAATGATTTCCATTACGCTTAAAGGAGCGGATTTGCAGGAAACATTCAGAATCTCTTCAAACTTTAAAGTCTTCACCCTTGCAGAATCTCTTGGTGGTGTAGAGTCTCTAATCAATCATCCGGCTACCATGACTCACGGCTCTATCCCTAAAGAAGAGCGTGAAAAAGTTGGTGTAACTGATAATTTACTCCGTTTGAGTGTTGGCGTGGAAGACATTGAAGATCTTTTAGAAGATCTTGGCAATGCACTGGCATAAATAATTTTCGGGCAAATGGTTCATTTGCCCGTTTAGTTATTCTCTCTTAAAAACGCATGATATTTTCGGGTTAAGATTGCATTATTATTTATTATAAACAGCGTTGCACGGAAAGCTAAACTTTCAATCTTTTACGGGCATATTAGTCTGCTCCTTGTTTTATCCAAAAACTGATGCAATTTTTAGAACTGAAAAATTTTCTTGATCAAAAGGTGGAACAGTATAATCAGCCTGATTTCATTTCGAACGATCCGGTTTGCATTCCGCATCTTTTCTCAAAGAAACAGGACATAGAAATAGCGGGCTTTTTTGCTGCAATTCTGGCCTGGGGCCAGCGGAAAACCATTATTAATAAGTGCCGGGAATTGCTTGCACGGATGGATAACTCGCCATATGAATTCATGCTTCATCATAGCGATGCAGATTTGAAAGGTTTATTAAACTTTAAACATCGAACATTTAATGATACTGATTTACTTTATTTCGTGTCGTTTTTTAAAGCTCATTATCATCACTACGATAGCCTTGAGCAAGCATTTGTGCCAAAAAAAACCCATTTCTCTACGGATATTACCCCAATCAAATCTGTTAATATCCCGGCGGGAGTTGCTATTGAAGATTCCTTAAATTATTTCAGGTCTTACTTTTTTTCTCTGGAAGATTTTCCGCACCGTACTAAGAAACACATTTCGTCACCGACACAGAAATCTACCTGTAAACGCTTAAATATGTTTTTGAGGTGGATGGTTAGGAAAGACAATCATGGTGTAGATTTTGGTATCTGGAACATACTTCAGTCAGCTGATTTAATTTGCCCTTGCGATGTCCATGTAGATAGGGTAGGGCGCTTGCTGGGATTGATTGCAAGAAAACAAACAGATTGGCTTACTGCCGTAGAACTTACGCAGCATTTAAAGGAATTTGATGCAAACGATCCTGTTAAATATGATTTTGCATTATTCGGATTAGGAGTTGAAAAGATTCTTTAAAATATTGAATCTTGAGAAATGTCAAAAAAAAATCTTTTCTTTGATGCCATCTTTCGATTATCCGTTGTACTTCAGTAGTGTAAGGCTGTTGTCACCTATTTAGTTGTTTTTAAATGATCGCTATTAATTTATCTGATAAAGACAGATGGAAAAAATTCAATAATTTTTCCCCATTTATTTCAATTTTTAAAAAATTTCATCCGCTTAATGGCGATATTGAACAACGCATCAACCAACATACTTTCCCTGTTAGTTATAAAAAAAATAAATTTATTGTTTCTCCGGCAGACCGGAATAAATATTTATTTCTGATCGTTAAAGGCGTGGTAAGGGGATTTGTGAAAGATGGCAACACTGAAATCACCACCTGGATTGCAAAGGAGAATGAAATTGTAGGCACCATCCGTAATCTCTGGTTAGATGGAGATTCAGAAGAACATTTGCAGGCACTGGAAAATGTAGATTTGATCGCTATTCCACATGTGCTTACAGAATATCTGTATGAAAATTATCCTGAGGCTAATATCGTAGGAAGAAAAATTATGGAACTCTATTACCGCTCTGCAGAGGAGCGTGCCTATCTTTGCAGGATCTCCTCTGCTGAAAAGAGATATAAAAGATTTTTGGTTTCTTTTCCGGATTTGATTAACCGGGTTTCCCTTAAATATATTGCTTCTTTTCTGACGATTCGATTAGAAACACTAAGTCGGATAAGAGCAAAAATTTAAGATCCGGAATCAATACGATTAATGTCTTTCAGATCAGAAATAATCAAATATCTTTTTTAAGATTATCAGTTTCAATTTTAAAATCTAAACGTGAAACCATTTTTACCAGGATCTTAATAGCACTGGAATGTAATAATTTTATTTAAAGCTAAGTTTTACTATAAAATCCATCAATTTCTCATAACTATGTATAGTTGCAATTTTAGGGGTTTGGCCGCAGGATTAGTTCAGCTACATCTTTTCGTGTTTTTGTAATTATCTTTGCACGTTAGAATCATAGAAGTATGGGTTAAAATAACGCTATACATATCGGCAGCAATATTTTAATTTTGCCGTTGGTAAGTGTGCTATGCAGTCGCTATTAATCAGAATTGTCTTTGAAAGATTAGTCCCATAATATTTAAAACACACTAACTTGCCGTTTCTCAAAATTATTATTCAATATTTGCGATTATTTGCAATGTGTCATAATAAATAAGCTGCTAAATTGCTCCTTAAATTAATCGATTTAGCAGTTTCCTACAGCTTAAGTACAACGATTTAGTAAAACTATACAAGAATTTTATAGCTTGCACGTTTATTAGTTAAACATTATTTACGCTTAACAATATTATTTTTTCAAAAACGTGTAGAAATGAGTAAAATTGTATAATAATGTTTACATTTGTGAGATCAAAAAAGTAGTCTTTTTTTGAAACGAATAGGCTACGAATTTCGATAAAATTGATAACTTTGATAATATTTATATCCTTATTTACACACAATGAAACCTAAGAATACTGGAAGTACTTTCACGGTACTAATTGCCGATGATCACGAAATCATCCGCAGGGGTTTAAAAAACTTAATTTCTGAATACTGGGCGGGTGTTGAGATTATTAACGCCTCTACTCTTGAACAGACTTTAGTTGAAGCCGAAAAGGCGCCTAATTTGATTATTATAGATGTGAATTTGCCTGGTGGCAATAATCTGAAGGTAATTGATCAAATCAAATCCGTTCAGCCAGCTGCTAAAATATTGGTTTTCTCATCTTTGAATGAGAACATTTACGCTGTGCCTTATTTAAAATCGGGAGCATCTGGTTATTTAACCAAAAATGCAGAAGAGTCGGAAATTGTAACTGCAATTACAACGATATTGGCTGGTAGCCGTTATTCTAGCAGAAACGTTAAGGAGAATATGTTTAACAGCATTTTAGGAAATGATGCAGATAATCCATTCACTAAGCTATCTGGCAGAGAGTTGGAAGTTGCAGAACTATTAACTAAAGGTATTGGCGTTCTTGAAATTTCGAATCAGCTTAAATTGCAAATGGGTACAGTAAGTACTTATAAGCTCAGGTTATTTCAAAAATTAAAGATCAAAAGTATCATTGAACTTGCTGAAAAAATGAGCATTTACGAAAAATAGAAAGAGGTTACTCTTTCTATTTTTTTGTTTGCTTCTTTGCTGTACCAGTACCATCTTCGTCTGCAGATTCGTTGGGGGTAGATCCGGCTGCGCCATATTTATCAGATGCACCTTTTCCATTCTGGTCAAAAGTAGCTTTCTCTTTTGCTGTTCCTTTTGATTGGTCTTCGTTGTTGTCTTTATCTTTTGTGCTCATTTCCAAGATTTTTAGTAATCGGTTATTAATGGTTTTAATATTGAACAAGCCTACACAGCTAAAAGTTTTTTATAAATGCCAGCAATGTAAATACGAATCTAATTATATCGGGCATTTTCATGTTTTTTATGTAAATTAAATCAAATTTTTGTTCATAACTATATGATTTTCCATTGATTATGAATATTTTTGTTTAGCCATCAAACTCCTTATTATTTATGTCATCTAATGTAATCAGTCATCAGCCGAAGGTATGCCCCGCTTGCCCGGCTTGTAAAAATCCAGAGACTTCCCGGGTTCCGAGAGGTTTTGTGTTTAAGGTGCTTATGCCTTTCGTGCCGGTAAAACATTTTAAGTGTTACAGGTGCTTTAAAAAGTTTTATGTTTTTACGCGTTAAGCCTGGCAATCTAACCGAGTGTTTGGCACAACGTTTTGATCTGTTACTTTGTACCTCAGGATTTATTGAACAGTTTGCGGTTAAATAAGTAATTAAATTTATGCCCTAGCTTTGCAGGTTATTAGAAGTTACCTCGCTACAAGGTCTTAACGCATTTACAAAAATCATCCTTTCCCCCAGTTTCTTAAATTTTATTATTCCTGAATCAGTCACTGATCCCGGATTCTACCTTACCTTGAAGCTTTGCTTATCAAGCGGCTTAGACGCACGCTAATATTTGCCTTCTCCAGATAATCAGATAGCTGTCTTCAGAAATAAATGAACTTATACTAACAGATTATTAGGTTGCTGAGATAAGTTTGTGCCTATACAGATAGGTTAAATTTATACATTCACCGCTCACTTTTTTGACATCTCGTTACTCACCTTTTAATTCAGGAGAGCAGTGGTTAATCTTTTCCGTCTTCATTATAACGCTTTATAATTAAATTAAATTATTTCATTTGGTCATTCAGCGCTCAGCAAAAAGTCCATAAACTGCATTTTCTATTAAAAACCAAAGCTTAATAAAAGCTAAATATGTTAGTATTTTGTTGGTAAATAAAATTTATTTTAAGTTTAAAAACTAAAAATAATAGTAATTTTGTTCCTGCAAATAGCTGAAATTTAAACTGATTTACAGGATGATGGACAAAGATAAACAGATTATTCATATGGATCAGGATGCTTTTTTTGTGTCAGTGGAATTGAAGAAAAACCCCAAACTGATTGGAAAGCCTGTTATTGTGGGTGGTAATTCCGATCGGGGCGTAGTAACCTCCTGCAGTTATGAAGCACGAAAGTTCGGAGTACATGCGGCAATGCCGGGTAGAATGGCTAAGCAGCTTTGTCCGCAGGCTATTTTTGTTCGGGGCAATATGGATGATTATTCCAAAGCCTCTCATGAAATTACTGAAATTATTTCTGAACGTGTGCCCTTGTTTGAGAAAGCGAGCATTGATGAACATTATATCGACATGACTGGCATGGATAAGTTTTTCGGCTGTATGAAATTTGCTTCCGAACTCAGGCAAACTATTATTAAGGAAACCGGTTTACCCATCTCTTTTGGTCTATCAGTAAATAAAACGGTTTCTAAAATTGTAACCAATGAATGTAAGCCAAACGGAGAGATGGAAATTCCCTTTCCGGGTGTCCGGCCTTTTTTAAATCCTTTGGCCGTTCATAAAATACCTGGAATTGGCGATGCTACCCACAAAAAACTGAGCGAAATGGGCGTACGGAAAGTGCAGACGCTGGCCGAGATTCCTCAGGAGCTGATGTTTAAAATTTTAGGTCATCATGGTTTAGGGATCTGGCAGAAAGCCAATGGAATCGACCTTTCTCCGGTAGTGCCGTATCGCGAAAGGAAATCAATTGGTACACAAACTACCTTCGAAAGCGATAGTATGGACATTTCAAAAATGAAAGCCATATTAAGTGGAATGGTTACCAATTTAACCTACGAGCTTCGAAGTCAGCAGAAACTCACCGCTTGCATTACTGTAACCATTCGCTATTCAAATTTCGAGACAGTAACTCAGCAAGCCCGCATTCCTTATACCGCACTGGATTCTTTGCTGATTAACAAGGCACATGATTTATTTAAAAAGCTTTATTCTAAACGAATGTTGCTGCGCCTGATTGGTGTTCGGCTTTCGCACCTGGTAAGCGGCTTTGAGCAGATTGGTTTATATCATACTTCAGAAGAAGAATATGATTTATACCAGGCAATGGATAAAGTCCGGGATCATTATGGAATTGAATCAGTAGTAAAAGCCTGTATCGTAAAGCGCCCGGAACGGGATGAGCAAGGAAAAATCATTAAATATAATCCCCGGAAAAAACATTTAGAGGAAAAACAGGAAGAAGAGACTCAACCCGTAGACGAACGTAAAAAATCCAGAATCAGAACCTTTATCAACTCTGATCTGGGTACGGCAACGAAACTGGATGGATAGGGGCAGGGGAATGGCGAATAGGAAATAGAGAATGGGAAATAGGTACGGCGGCGGAAATGAGAAATAGGTATCGGGAAACAGAGATTGGTAATAGGAAACAAATAGAGAATTGTAAATAGGTAATAAGGATGGAGAACGGTAGATGAAAAACGATAAACGATAAACGAAACACTGCAAACGAAATGTTTCTTAATGTACATTCCTCTTACAGCCTCAAATATGGAACGATGGATATTCCGACGATCGTTTCAAATGCACGTGCATTAGGTATTCGCCAAATGGTGCTGACTGATATTAATAACTCTAGCGGCGCAATCGAATTTATAAGAGAATGTTTCAAACAAGGAGTTGCCAAAGCACCAGATGAAGTGCAGGCCGGAAATATTCCATACCAGTTAAAACCGATTGCGGGTATCGAGTTTCATAAAGAAGGTCAGCTTTTATATTTCGGAATTGCAAAAAATAAAGAAGGTATGCGAGAGCTTAACGAGTTTTTGAGCATCCGCAATATCGAAGATGAGATCTTGCCAAATGCTGCACCTTCTTTCGAAAATGCTTTTATCGTTTATCCGTTTGCCAAAAATTTTAACCGCAAACTCAAATTCAATGAGTTTGTTGGCATAAAAAGCAGTCAGCTAAATTTTCTTTATAAACATCCCTTACTTCAACAACCCGAAAGGTTGGTGGTTTGGCATCCGGTTACGGTGGGTAATCGGATTGAACATCGTCTGCATGAATACCTGAGGGCCATCGAAATGAACACTTTATTGAGCATGGTGCCAGATGACGCTAAATGTAGTCTTGATGAAGTCTTAATTACGGAAGAAGCACTTAAATTAAAATTTGAAACATTTCCGTTCATCGTTGAAAATACACAAAAGTTGATGGATGCCTGTGACCTGAGCGTTTACTTCGAGCCGCAGGTAAAGTCTAAAAACAGATTTGCGTATACCAAAGAAGGGGAAGCATTTGATCAGGTATTGTTGAGGCGAATTGCATATAAAGGTTTGGCTTATCGATATGGAAATGATCATTCAGTTGCCCGTGCAAGGATGGAAAAGGAATTGAAAATTATTGAGTTTAAAAATTACTGCGCTTACTTTTTAATCACTTTTGATATTGTTCGCTATGCGATGGGAAGATGTAAGTTTTACCATGTGGGCAGAGGCTCCGGCGCCAACAGCATTGTGGCGTATTGTTTGCGGATTACCGATGTAGATCCGATAGATCTTGATTTGTATTTTGAACGTTTTTTGCATGAAAAGCGCACCAGCCCGCCAGATTTCGATATTGATTTTGCCTGGGATGAGCGGGAAACGATCCAGAAATACATTTTTAAAAAATATCCTAAATGGCATGTGGCGTTTTTAGGTACAATGAGCACATTCAAAGACAGGGCAGTTATCCGTGAAATTGGAAAGGTTTTGGGATTGCCAAAAGAAGAAATAGATAGTTTTACCGATCCAGCCAAAGAACGCGAAAATCATCAGAATGCCACCTATAGGAAACTGGTAGCGGTTCACCAGCACATGAGGAATATGCCCAATCAGCGATCTATCCATGCCGGTGGGATTTTGATTTCCGATGAACCCATTACTTATTATACGGCGTTGGATTTGCCGCCGAAAGGTTTCGTAACCGTGCAATGGGATATGTATGAGGCCGAAGCAATCGGCTATGAAAAGTTCGATGTGTTGAGTCAACGGGGAATAGGACATATCCGCGAAGCCGTTCAGCTCATCAGGCAAAACCGGAATGTAGAGATTGATATTCACGACTTCAAGAAGTTCAAAGCCGATCCTAAATTAAATAAGATTTTAAGGGAAGGTCAGCCGGTAGGTTGTTTTTATATTGAATCGCCAGCAATGCGGCAGCTACTTAAAAAGTTGAAGTGCGAAGATTATTTAACACTGGTTGCAGCAAGTTCAATCATTCGGCCGGGCGTGGCAAGTTCGGGTATGATGAAGTCGTTTATAGAACGCTACCATGCACCAGATAAGGTGGTTTACCTCTGCAAGGAAATGGAAGAACAACTAAAGGAAACCTATGGCGTAATGGTTTACCAGGAAGATGTGATCAAAGTTTGCCATTATTTCGCCGGCCTGGATCTAGCTGATGCCGATGTATTGCGAAAGGCCATGAGCGGAAAGTACCGTTCAAAACTTGCTTTTGAAGAATTGGTGAATAAGTTTTTTTACTCCGCAAGGCTTCAGGGGCATTCAGAAGAACTCATTACCGAAGTCTGGCGGCAGATATCTTCTTTTGCTGGTTATAGTTTTTCGAAAGCGCACTCAGCTTCTTTCGCAGTAGAAAGTTACCAGAGTTTGTATCTTAAAACTTATTATCCAAAGGAATTTATGGTAGCCGTTTTAAATAACTACGGTGGCTTTTACAGTCGCTGGGTCTACGTTCATGAGCTTCAAAAAACAGGGGCGAAGGTGCATTTGCCCTGTGTAAACAATAGTGATGAAGTGGTGAACATTAATGAGAATGAGGCTTACCTGGGCTTCATTGGCGTGCAGGGTCTGGAAAATAAGTTTATCACCCAGATTCCACTTGAGCGTAAAAGAAATGGTCCTTTCAAAGATTTGGAGCAGTTTGTAAAACGTACAAAAATAACGTTAGAACAGGCTATTTTATTAATCAGGCTCGGGGCTTTAAGATTTACAGGAAGAGATAAAAAAACACTGCTTTGGGAGATTTATAATTACCTCGGGCATAAGCAAAAAAGAATAGATGCAGCTGAGTTATTTAACATCGAAAGTAAAGCGTATAGTTTACCAACCTTAGAAAACTCGGCGCTTGAAGATGCCTATGTAGAATTAGAATTGTTGGGCTATCCGCTGAACTTTGAAATGTTTGATTTTCTGAAAACAAGTTATCGGGGAGAGATAATGGCGGCAGATTTAAGCGAAAATGTAGGAAAAACAGTTCGCATGGTAGGTAATTATGTATGCGAAAAAACTGTACATACCATTAAGAACACCAAGATGTGGTTTGGTACGTTCCTGGATGCGAATGGCGACTTTTTCGATACCATCCATTTTCCAAATACCACACCTGTATACCCATTCAAAGGAAAGGGTTGTTACTTGATTTTGGGTAAAATAGTAGAGGATTTTGGCTTCCCCAGTGTGGAGGTTTTAAAGTTTGCTAAGCTTGAAATTCACATGAATCCGGTAGCCGGAAATTAGGCATGAGCCGAATAATCTTTATATTCGGCTCATGAATTGGCTATTTTTTGAGCCGAATAATTCGTATATTCGGCTCATGAGCTATAACTGGGAATTATCTGATTGGCCAAATTTTACATTTTCAACCAGCAAAATAGACGGAAAATTATATGCTTTTGCACAGGAAACCGGTGAGGTAAATGCATTATTAACTGCATTACCTGATAACATCAGACAGGAAACCTTATTAGAATTAATTCTTTCAGAAGCAATTAAGACGTCGGCAATAGAAGGGGAGTTTCTAAGTAGGGAAGATGTAATGTCTTCCATCAAAAATAATCTGGGATTAAATAAAACTGCAGAAGTTGTAAAAGATAAAAAAGCTTCAGGCATCGCTGATTTAATGATTGAGGTTAGAAATACCTTTGATAAAAAAATAGATGGACATACATTACATCATTGGCACAAACTATTATTTGCAGAAACTTTACATATTAATGTGGCTGCATGGAGAAAAAGTAGCGAGCCAATGAGGATTATTTCCGGAGGAATAAATAAAGAGCAAATTCACTTTGAAGCTCCACCATCATCAATTGTTGCAAAAGAAATGGATCGTTTTTTGAGTTGGTTTAATCATACCATGCCAAATGGATCAAAAGAAATTAAAGATCCGGTAATTCGGGCAGGTATTGCTCATTTGTACTTTGAAAGTATTCATCCTTATGAAGACGGGAATGGACGCATTGGTAGAGCTATTGCAGAAAAAGTACTTTCTCAAACACTTGGCAGGCCCGTAATGCTTAGCCTTTCTAATACAATTGAACGAAATAAAAATGCTTACTATCAGGCATTAAAAAATGCTCAAAAAAGTAACGAGATTTCTAAATGGTTAAATTATTTTGTAGAAACGGTGTTAAATGCGCAGTTGGATGCGAAGCAGATGATCGATTTTACCTTGAAAAAAATAAAGGTATTTAATTCAATTAAAGAAAAGATTAATGATAGGCAGATCAAGGTTTTACAAAAAATGTATAGTTTCGGCCCAGGTGGATTTGAGGGAGGAATGACTGCGAAAAAGTATATTTCCATTACTGAGACATCAAAGGCAACTGCCACCCGGGATTTACAAGGACTCGAAAAGTTAGGTGTCTTGGTGGCTGTTGGAGGAGGAAGAAGTGTAAATTATCATCTAAATTATTAAATTAAATGATTCACATCAAAGCAGAAATCGAACGGTTCGGACAAATGGGAGAAAAAACTGGCTGGCGTTATGTTTTTATTCCTGCAGTTATAGCGAACGAACTTAAGCCCGATTGTAAGGTGTCTTTCAGGGTAAAGGGAAAGCTTGATGATTTAGCAATCGCCGGAATCGCAACGGTACCAATGGGCGCCGGTGATTTTATCATCGCTATTAATGCGACCCTTCGTAAAAAGCTAAAAAAAGAAACAGGTTCAAAGATAGAATTATGGCTGGAAGAGGATCAGAATTTTAAAATTGAAATGCCTGCCGATTTAGAAGTTTGCCTTGCTGAAAATGAAATACTTCTTACCCGGTTTCTGCAACAACCGAAATCTCATCAAAACTATTTTATTAAATGGATTAATGCCGCCAAAACAGAACCCACCCGTACCAAACGATTAGTTATGACCGTTAACGCGATGGAAAAACTACAGGATTATGGCGCGATGATTAGAGGAAGTAAAGGGAGTTAGGAGTTGAGAGTCCAAAGTCGTGAGTCTAAAGTCATGAGTCCAAAGTCATGAGTCCAAAGTCGTGAGTCAAAGTCTTGGGTGCAAACTGAAGCAGATAGTAGGGCCAAACCCTTTAAATCCTAAACTATAATAACCCACACTAACCTCTTTTATACCCGCTAATGCCTTCTCTTATAATCCCTGAACCAGCTACTTACTTTCATTTGAATTACGCCTAAAAAAGCCTCGCGGAAAATCCGGGTGCTCATTTTTGAAGTTCCTTCGGTTCTATCGGTGAAAATAATTGGTACTTCAACTACATTAAAGCCAAACTTTATAGCCGTAAATTTCATTTCGATTTGAAAGGCATACCCCACAAAGCGGATCTTTTCTAAAGGAATGGTTTCCAATACAATTCTACGGTAGCACTTAAAACCCGCCGTGGCATCCTGAATGTTAATCCTCGTAATAAAACGAACATACATCGAAGCAAAGTACGACATTAATACCCTTCCCATTGGCCAGTTAACTACATTTACGCCCTTTACATATCTCGATCCAATCGCAACATCTGCACCACTGATACAGGCTTCGCGCAGGCGCGAAAGATCATCCGGATTGTGAGAAAAATCAGCATCCATTTCAAAAATAAACTGATAATCTTTTTGCAGTGCCCAGTTAAATCCGTAGATATAGGCGGTGCCTAAACCTTGTTTCCCAGCGCGCTCTACAATAAAAAGATGACCTTCGTATTCGGCTTGTAATGATTTTACAATATCTGCTGTGCCATCAGGTGAGCCATCATCAATAATCAGCAAATGAAAAGGTTGATTTAATGAAAATACCTTTCGGATAATCCTTTCAATATTCTCCTTTTCATTGTAAGTGGGAATGATTACTAAACTGTCTGACACGCTTGTTCGTTTTATATAAAATGGAATTCGGCTAAAAATGATTTTAGCTTTAGAGGGCGAAAGTAAATATTATAAATTAAAAAACCGTATCACCCCCAGTTGATACGGTTTAAAATGTATTAAAAATGTTTTTACCTCACCTCCTGCATCAGTTTCTTAATTAACTGAGAAAATACAATTAAAAATATACCTGCAATCAAAGAATAAAGGGCTAGAGATTTATAACCTTCTGTATAAGATGTTAATTTCGCCATTAAGGAAGCATTTTCAATATTAGACATCTCTGCACCTAATTTTCCGGCAGCAAGCTGACCAAAAGCACTGAATAAAAACCATAAGCCCATCATCATGCCGAACATTCTTTTCGGCGATAATTTGGTAATAATCGACATCCCGATAGGACCAATGCATAACTCACCTAATGTAAGCAGCAGGTAAGCCAGGGTAAAAATATTTAGCGAACTAATGCCTTGCGCATTGGCGAAAAACCGGGTGGCGTAGAAAGTATAAAAACTTAAAGCCAGCAACACAAAGCCCAAACCAAATTTCACCACAGTATTCGGCTCAATTTTGCGTTTGTACATTCCTATCCATAATAAGCCAACCAACGGACTAAACACAATCACGAAAAATGAATTTACACTATTGTTTACTACGTTTGGATCGATAGAGAAAAACAACAGGCCATGATCTAGATTGTCTTTAGCAAACAGAGATAGCGACCCGCCACTTTGTTCGGAAATCGCCATGAAAATGAAGTAACAAAGAATAAAAATAAAAGCCGCAAGCAATTTATACCTCGCTTTAACCTCTTTAATACTGAACATTTCGTAAAAAAAGTAAACTAAAGCTACTACGCCAAGCGTATACATAAAGTAATCCGTATAAGCGGTATTCCTTACCATAATAAAAATCAGCGGGATACAAAAAACAGAACCGATATAAACCACAACTTCGTAAATGGTCCGTTTCCCTTTCTGTAGATGCATGAGGGGAGAGCTCCCAATCGGGCCCAGGTATTTTTTGGTAAAAATAAAGGTGCCCAAGCCAAACGCCATTACCAAGGCCGCCGAAAGGAAGCATAGGTTCCAGGAAACATATTTCCCCAAGTAAATGCACATTGCTCCACCCAGTAAGCCACCAACGTTGATTCCGGCATAGAATAAGCCATAACCAGCGTCTCTTCTGTTGTCTTTTTCATGGTAAAGTTCGCCCACCATCGATGAAATGTTTGGTTTGAAAAAGCCAGTACCGATGATGGAAAGCGTAATGCCGACATAAAATAAATCATGTGGCGAGAAGGCAAGAATCAGGTTGCCTACAATCATTAACGAACCACCCCAGAAAAGTGATTTTCTGAAACCTAAAATCTTATCGGCAAAGATGCCGCCGATAAAGGTAAAGGCATAGACAAAAGCCTGGATTGCGCCGTATTGGAGGTTAGATTTTTGATCGGTTAATCCCAATTGATCAACCATAAAAAATGCCAGTACACCACGCATACCATAGAAACAGAAGCGTTCCCACATTTCTACCAGCGATAAATACCAAAGTTGTTTCGGATATTTACCTTCAAAGTTTTGAATCGCTTCTAATGTTTCAATAGAAGGCGTTTTTTCGGTTATAATCTGCATCTTATTTAACTCCGTGCATTAGTTTTTTAGTTACCGGCGTTAGCAACATAATAAAAATACCAAGGCCGACAGGGATTAAAGTGAAAATTAGGAAGAATGTAGACATGGAATATTGTGCAGTAATTTTATCAATCATTCCACCCATGGTACCTGCTATTTTATTTCCGATGGCGATTGCCAGGTACCAGATCCCGAACATGATGCCAATCATTCTGCCTGGAACCAGTTTCGAAACATATGATAATCCTACCGGAGAAATGAATAATTCGCCCATAGTATGGAAGAAATAAGCTAAAATAAGCCAGATCATACTTACCGAAGCCACTTTTGCGCCTGATGGAATTGAACTGGATCCATAAGCTAAGGCTGCAAAACCGACGCCTAAAAGAATCATGCCCAAGCCGTTTTTCATGGTGGCAGATGGATTATATTTACTTTCCCAAAGTTTTGATACAATTGGTGCACAAGAAATAATAAATAATGAGTTCAGCACACCAAACCACGTTGCCGGAACTTCTGCTTTTACATCACTGTACTGGTTTTTCAACATATAAATTACCAATCCCCAGATAATTAAGAAACCTGCAGCAAGAATAATATTTCCAAGAGCGAATTTTCCGAATGTTTTTCTGAATAAGCTAAATAATACATAAGTGATGATCACCAATGGTACCACCGTAATTAAAGTGTTGGCCACGTTAAAAATGATTTTTGCATTTCCTTCTAATAGCCTGGCGGTATAATCTTTAGCGAAGATAGTCATGGAGCCACCGGCCTGCTCAAAAGAAGCCCAGAAGAAAATGGTTATGAAAGCCAGTACAATGACCACAATCATTTTATCACGAAGCTTTGGTGCGTATTGCGCAATCCTTTTTACAAGGATAAAAATGAAAAGTGCCAATGCGATAATGATCGCCAGGTTGTCTCCGGTTAGAGGGCCTACCTGGAAGTTGAAAATCGTGGAGCCTGTAATTTTCGAAACAGGATCATTGATAATCCATACTAAGCCAATAATAGAAATCAAGGCAATAAGTACAATGTCGAAGATAGAAAAAGGGTTTTTTTGTGCTTCTGCCGGATCTTCGTCTTCATCCACAACTACATTGCTCTTTTCTGGTTTTAGACCAATTGTACCGAAAATATTTTTAGTGAAATAGAATTGCAACATCCCGATAAACATGAAAATTCCAGCCAACCCAAAGCCATAACTCCAGCCCCAGTTTGGATTTTCACCAATGTAGCCACAAAGAAGCATTCCTAAGAAAGCACCAGAGTTTACACCCATGTAAAAAATGGTATAAGCACCATCTTTCTTTTCAGGATGTTTTTTATACATGTGTGAAAGAATTGAAGTCATGTTTGGCTTAAAAAATCCATTTCCAACTACCAGAAGGCACAAGCCCAAATACATGAAAATTGGATTAAACTCGAATGCCATTGATAAGTGGCCAAGTGTCATCAGCAGTGCGCCCAGGATGATCGCCCAGCGATATCCGATGAATCTATCTGCAATAAAGCCACCTAAAATAGGGGTAAGGTAAGCAAGAGAAGTATAGGAACCATAGATAGCTAAGGCATGTTCGCGCGGCCAGCCCCAACCTGGGTTATCCCCAAAAATAGATGAAGTTAGAAATAAAACGAGCAAGGCCCGCATCCCATAGTACGAAAATCTTTCCCACATCTCCGTAAAGAAAAGTACAAATAAACCTGCCGGATGACCCAATACCTTACTGCTAAAGAAATCGTCTTTGGTTTCAATTGATGTTTGCATAAAACATTTATTGGTTTTAGTTTATGAATTCAGAATTTGTGTGTTGTTTAAGCTTGTTTGCAAGGCGCAATATAGTCAGCGAAGGGCAAACTCACAAATTTTAAAGTTATAGGGAAGGTATTGAAGATGTTAAGATTTGCCGGAATCAGAACTTTCGAATGGGTTTTATATTCTTCTTTGGATCAGCATATAGCTCATCCGTTGCGGTGGGATCATTGTTCAGTTCCAGGCCTTCCTGCAATCTTAGCCGGCCACCAATAATCTTGAAACCATCGAAGGTGCCATCAGAACCATAAAACTCATACCTGCCGAGCATTTCAGAATCAAAAGGTGCAAGGTGATCGAAAACAATCATTCCGGCTTTTTGATCAACCCGCAATGTCATTGCATTGGATTTAGTGTATTCGAAGATTACGCGGTTTTTACCTTTCAGTTCTTTCCCATCAAATACCGGAGCACCGAACTTCGGCTGATCCTGGTTAAATGAAAGAATGTCTATGATCTTTTTGGTGGTGGTTTGCGTATTTCCTTTCCAGCCAAGCAATATATAGTAAGGCAGGCGACCGCTACTACTTACCGGCACAATGTCGTAATAACGTGCACCAAACCATTTCTGATTGTCGGTAATGGCGTTTGCATCTGAGATGTTATCGGTTTGATCAATTAGCGGGTGCAGTTTCAAAGGGCCATTACCGGTATTTATTTGGATGGTGCCAAAATAACGGTAAGTTCCATTTTCCTGCTGTATGTACCAGCTTAAAATTCTGAATGCTTTATCTGGCGATTTAATTACGGAAACATTTTTTAAAGAATCGAAAGGGTAGGCAAAAGAATTAGGTGTCTTTAACGCTTCTACCAAAGTCTTCACAAACCGGCCATTAACTTCTGCTTTCTTCGCATCTGTTTCTGCTGCTATGGCAGATGTAGAAATTTTGATGAGCGAATCCTGAAAAATGTTAAGATTGTTTTTGCTTTGCTGCGCCATGGTGTTAAGACGTAGCAAAGCAAAAATGAAAAGAATATAATATTTGATCTTCATCTACTAAATTTTCTCAATAACCAGGGCGCTGGCCCCGCCGCCGCCATTACAAATGCCCGCAACTCCAATCTTGCCGTTATTTTGTTCCAGTACTGAAAGTAAAGTTACCACAATTCTGGCTCCTGATGCACCCAGCGGATGGCCCAGTGAAACGGCACCACCATTTACATTTACCTGGTTCTCTTTTAAGTTCAGTTTTTGATTATTCGCAATGGAAACTACAGAAAAAGCTTCATTAATTTCGAAGAAATCAACATCATTAATATCAATATTCGCTTTTTGTAATGCTAGAGGAATGGCCTTGGATGGGGTAGTGGTGAACCATTCTGGTGCCTGCTGGGCATCTGCAAAGCCTAAAATTTTAGCGAGCGGCTTTATTCCCAATTCCTTTGCTTTATCTGCGCTCATTAATACAAGTGCAGCTGCACCATCATTTAACGTAGAGGCGTTGGCGGCAGTAACGGTTCCATCTTTCTTAAATACTGGTTTTAAAGATGGAATTTTATCAAACTTTACTGCAGTAGGCTCATCATCTGTATCCACTAGTGTAACTTCACCTTTTCTGTCTTTCACTTCAACGGCAATAATCTCACCGGAGAATTTGCCGTTTATTTGTGCGTTTTGCGCTCTTTTATATGATTCGATAGCAAAATTATCCTGCTCTTCGCGACTAATATTGCATTCGCTTGCGCAAAGTTCTGCGGCTGAACCCATGTGGTAATCGTTATAAACATCCCAAAGGCCATCTTTCACCAGGCCGTCCGTAAGCTGGCCATGGCCAAGGCGATAACCATTCCGGGCTTTATCCAGATAAAAAGGCACATTACTCATGCTTTCCATTCCACCGGCAACAATAATGTCCTGATCGCCATTGGAGATACTTTGAGCCGCAAGCATAATTGCTTTAGCGCCCGATGCACAAACTTTATTAATCGTGGTAGCTGGCAGATCTGGTAAGCCTGCCAGTTTTGCAGCCTGGGTTGCTGGTGCCTGACCTAAATTAGCTGACAATACATTTCCCATATATACTTCCTGAATTTGTTCTGGAGCCAAACCCGCTTTTTCTATTGCAGCTTTGATGGCAAAACCACCTAATTGCGGTGCAGAAAATTGAGCTAGCGAGCCGCCAAAACTGCCAATAGGGGTTCTTACAGCGGATACAATTACAACTTCTTTCATGAATTAAATTTTTTATGAATTTTTTGGTTAGGCCGCTAAGTTATGCATTTTTTAAGATCACAATGCCGAAATACTCGTCATTTTAACGTGAATTTAGCGTATCAAAGCAGTTGCCAACAAAACAAGAAAGACAGCCCAACGATACGGGATAATGTATTTTCATTCCTCTTTGGGTTTGTTTTTTTTTCTTGATTTGAGTGCCTGGTTCAACAGAAACTCTATTTGTCCGTTCGTACTTCTGAACTCATCGGCTGCCCAGGTTTCAACTTCTTTTAACAAAGCAGGACTGATCCGTAATACAAAAGCTTTTTTATCTTTCTCCGCCATTCTCTTGTATTGCCTGTATTTTAAACCTTGTTTTTATATTGATGAGGAAGGTCTCCATTTCTTCCACTTTATTGGTGCTGAAAAGTAGCTTTTTCCCATTCTTAAATTCGAATTGCAAACCCCGGTTTCCGTCGTTTAATACGTAGGCTTTGTCATTCGTTTTAAACCATAAGCGGCTTTTTACCCCATAGCCTCCATATTCAGAAAAGGCATCGTATGCGCTGAGGTATGCTTTTTCTATGTTTTCCCACTGTTGAGTTTTATATTTAAGCTGCAATGGAAAATACCGGTAAGCCATACCGTGCTGATTTATCTTTAGGGTTAGTGTGCTTTTTTCAATCAGGAAAATAATTAAGAAAGGTGAAAATAAGGCGAGGAGCGGTGAAAAGTACATGTCTTTGAGCTCTTCCAGGTTAAGTCCACCCTTACTGAGAAAAATAATGGCTAATGCAGGTAGGATGCTTACCCCGGTAATAAGGTATAGCCACCAGATTTTTAGGCCTTGTTTTTCCTCGAATTCCATTTTAATTGTATAATGTGCCGGTATTTACAACTGGTTGTACGTGCCTGTCGCCACAAAGCACCACTAATAAATTGCTTACCATTGCTGCCTTACGTTCTTCATCGAGTTCTACAATTCCTTTTTGCGATAATTTCTCGAGCGCCATTTCTACCATTCCAACAGCACCTTCCACAATAAGTTTACGGGCGGCAATTACGGCGGTGGCTTGCTGGCGCTGCAACATGGCACTGGCAATTTTCGGCGCATAAGCCAGGTGAGAAATTCTTGCTTCTAAAACATCAATCCCTGCCCTCGAAAGGCGTTCGTTCAATTCTTTTTCTAAAATTTCACTTACCTGTTCTGCACCATCTTTAAGTGTGATGCTGGTTTCTTCGCCTTCAGAATGATCATAAGGAAAAATATTAGCCAGGTGCCTAACTGCGGCTTCGCTTTGGATATTTACATATTGCATGTAGTTCTCCACTGAAAATACGGCTTTCGCAGTTTCGTTCACTTTCCACACCACAACGGCGGCAATTTCAATCGGGTTTCCCAGCTTGTCATTCACTTTTAACTGTTGCCCGTTTAGGTTATTCGCTTTTAAAGAAAGCCTTCTTTTAGTGGTGAGTGGGTTTACCCAGAAAAAACCATCTGCCTTTACGGTGCCAATGTATTTCCCAAATAAAGTTAATACCATAGATTGGTTGGGATTGATAATGAGAAAACCGGGGAAGATCAGGAACAGGTCTACAGCTAATATAATGCCCCCTGTCAGAAATAATTCGTTAACAAAGCAAATTATAGATCCGGCTAATAATAATAGCGAAAGTACAAATGTTAAATAGCCTGATGGCGGACTGATAATTTTTTCCTGATACATAGTTGATATTAATTTGATATCATAAAGTAAATTATAAAATCTCGTAATCGCAAACAAAATCAGTAAAATGTATATTAGATAAAAATGTTATTTTTGACAATATAATAATCTATTCGTTTTGGCTAAAATCAAGAAAAATTCACACAAAATCCTTTACCGCAAATATTCGTCGAACCTGAAATATGTGATGATGGTATTTACGGTTTTCGTTATTACGTTATTCTTACCCAAACAGCCCCGGTTTAGATATGAGTTTGAAAAGGGAAAAGTATGGATGAATAAGGATTTGATCTCTCCCTTTAGCTTTGCTATTTTAAAAACAAATCCACAGGTAAATACCGATAAAAAGAATGCGCTTAAAGATGTTTTACCTGTTTATCAGTACGATGCGTCGGTGAGCAGCAATTCGCTGGAAGCCTATACCAATGAGTTCGACATTAAATGGAAATCAAAGCAGCTGGATGAAAAAGACAAGTTAAAGTTCAAAACAGAATCTTACAGATTACTCAGCAATATCTATCAGCGGGGCATTATCGGTTTAAATGCCAAGCAGCAGACGAATGGTAAAAACTATGATTTTTCGCTCATGGAAAACAATGTAGCCAATCAGAAAAATACCCAGGATGTTTTTACTACCGAAACCGCGTTGCTTCATTTTAAAGCCAATTTTAAGTCGCCAAACCAGGTAATGGTAGATTTGATTGCCAACCTGGCGGAAGATCACATTACTCCAAATATTATATTCGATGAGCGCCTGACGCAGATTATTCAGCAAAACACGGTAGATAATATTTCTACCACTAAAGGGATGGTGCAGAAAGGCGAGCTGATTGTATCTAAGAATGATGTAATTGACGATGAGATTTACCAGAAACTGGAATCTTATAAGGCTACATATGACGCTCAAACCAAAACCATCGGCAGCAGGGCATTGGTTTACTTAGGTCAGGTGGTGCTTGTGAGTTTTATGTTAACGATCTTAATGTCCTTTCTATTCCTGTTCCGGAAGGATATTTTTTCAGATAACCGGCAGCTTTCATTAATTCTTATTGTTACTACCGGAATGTTGCTGGCGCTTACCTGGGCGATTAAAATTGAAATTCCAAGTTTATATTATATTCCATTTTGTGTCGTCCCCATAATCATCAGAATCCTGTTTGATACCAGGCTGGCACTCTATCTTCACTTACTGGTGATATTAATTGCCGGTTTCTTTGTGGCGAATAGTTTTGAATTTGTGTTCTATCAGGTTACTGCAGGGATGGTAGCGATTTTTAGCATTAAAAACTTTGTTAAACGCGAACGATTCCTGGTTTCGGCGCTATTTATCCTGATGGCCTACTTCGTGTCTTTTGTAGGGATAGCCTTGCTGAGGGAAGGTTCGTTTCGTGAAATTGAGTGGGTAAATTTTATTCCATTTATATTTAGTGTGCTGCTTTCGCTTCTCGCTTACCCTTTAATTTATTTGTTTGAACGCATTTTCGGCATCACATCTGATGTAGCCTTGATTGAACTAACCAATACCAATAATAAGCTGCTCCGTGAGCTGGCTTTTAAAGCCCCGGGTACATTTCAGCACTCTTTACAAGTGGCGAACCTGGCAGAAGCTGCAATATTTAAGATTGGTGGTAATTCTGTATTGGTGAGGGCAGGAGCACTTTATCATGATATCGGAAAGGTTGATAATCCGCAATATTTCATCGAGAATCAGAATACGGCTGTTAGTCCGCATGATAAATTGCCTTATGAGCAAAGTGCACAGATTATTATTCAGCATGTACATAAGGGAATTGAGATTCTTCGGAAGAATTTAATTCCCGAAGCCATTATTGATTTCATCAGAACGCACCATGGCAATACCCGAGTAGATTATTTTTATCAGTCGTTTTTGAAAAATTCTCCGGAGAAGTTTGTAGATGAAAACATTTTCCGCTACCCGGGGCCGATTCCTTTCAGCAAGGAAACTGGGGTGTTAATGTTGGCAGATTCTGTTGAAGCAGCCTCAAGAAGTCTGAAAAATCCCGATGCGCAGAACATAAATGACATCGTTGAACGGATAATTAATTACAAATTGGAGCAAAATCAATTAGATAACTGCGATTTAACATTAAAAGATATTGAAACTATCAAATTGATATTCAAGACGATGCTGATGAGTATCTATCACGTGCGAATAGATTATCAACAAATTTTGTAATTTTTTTTTGTTGGATAACTTGTTTTACTATATTTGCAGACCTCAAAACAACGCCGGTAGGGCGAAAAACAGGGGGTTGAAAAGGAGAGGTGCCTGAGTGGCCGAAAGGAACAGTTTGCTAAACTGTCGTACTGGTAACGGTACCGCGGGTTCGAATCCCGCCCTCTCCGCAGAAAATAAAAATTTGCAAAAATAGATGGAATTATCAATTTAAAACTGTTACTTTGCAATCCCTTCGAAAAAGGGAATTAAAAAAGAAGATACCAAGTTCGGGATGTAGCGTAGCCCGGTATCGCGCCTGCTTTGGGAGCAGGAGGTCGTAGGTTCGAATCCTGCCATCCCGACAAAAAGTTCAATCCACTTTTAAAACAGGATTAAAAATAGGTGATACCAAAGTTCGGGATGTAGCGTAGCCCGGTATCGCGCCTGCTTTGGGAGCAGGAGGTCGTAGGTTCGAATCCTGCCATCCCGACACCAATTGAAGTAAACTTCAGCAAAAACCCTTAAGTCGGAAGATTTAAGGGTTTTTTGTTTTCCAAAAGATTCCTAAAAGCGGTTATTTCGGATTTTAATGCAGCTTTTTTTTAACATTTCATAATTGTTAAATAACAAAGTTGTAAGAATGAAAGCGCTGATTTATTAAAAAGAGTGAAAGATGTTCTTCATCGAAGTGTTTTATTAGATTTTCAAAGAAAAATGCTTTACGAAAAGTCTATTGGCAAAATTTTAATCTAACGTGAATTTGCTCCTAAAGGGATAGGCTAAATTACGAAGAAAGGGGGAAGCAAGGATCATCGACTAAAAATTCAAATTAAATGAAGATTATAATTTGATTGCTTTAATTAAGGTTCTCCTATTTGAAATTTAATATCTAGAATTTTAACTATTCTATGTAGAAATTAAACCTCCCTATATAAACATCTCCTGCTTAACAGGAACAATTATTAATTTTATTTTTAGCAGCACTTTAAATTTGATATAGTTAATGGTTACTTGTTTAAAGTATTCAAGGGATGTGACTGCATCGCTTTCAGGCAGGCGGAACTGGATGGACTTATATATTGATTTAAGTGAGCCTTCTAAACAGATATTAAACTCATGCTATATCTAGATCTCGCGTTTATTCCATGATAATATTGAGATGTTAACAAAAATAAATTGAAAAAAATAGTTTTTTATAAACAACCCGATCAGATGGATTGTGGTCCGACCTGCCTGCGAATGGTTGCGAAGCATTATGGTAAGAATCTTAGCCTGCAGAAACTCCGAGAGATTTCTGGTATAAATAGAGAGGGCGTTTCTTTACTGGGAATTAGCGAAGCTGCTGAAAAAGTAGGATTTCGAACTTCTGCAGTCCAGCTTGGTTTAGACATCTTAAATGAAATCGATCTTCCCGTAATTATTCACTGGAATCAAAATCATTTTGTTGTTTTGTATAGGATCCAAAAAAAATATCTGTTTTATAAAAAGAAACTTACCTATATCATCGCAGATCCTGGTAAAGGAATAATGAAATATGATAAAGCCGGATTTTCTAAATATTGGTTGAGCTCATCCCGTGATGGTGACAGGCATGGCATCGCTTTAATTCTGGAGCCGACACCAGATTTCTATCAGCAAGAAGGGGACCCTAACGGCGGGCTCAGTCTGCAGTATTTATTTGGTTATTTGCGAACCTACAAAGGCTTGATATTTCAGTTACTTATAGGCTTGGGGGTGGGTAGTTTACTTCAAATGATACTGCCCTTTCTAACACAGAGCATTGTAGATATTGGTATAAGTACCCGTAACCTAGGTTTTGTGTATGTTATTCTAATCGCTCAGACGATGCTATTTGTAGGACGAATTGGAGTAGAGTTTATCCGCAGTTGGATACTTTTGCATATAAGTTCCAGAATAAATATTTCAATCTTAACCGATTTTATCATTAAGCTTATGAAGCTGCCTATGAGTTTTTTTGACACGAAAATGACTGGTGATATAATGCAGCGGATGAATGACCAAAGCCGTATTCAAGGTTTTTTGACTGGATCAACGCTCAACATATTGTTCTCCTTGTTTAATTTGATAATATTTTCGATAATCCTATCATGGTATGATCTTTCGCTATTTATTATTTTTTTGATCAGTAGTTTATTATATGGGCTTTGGGTGGGTTATTTTTTCACAAAGAGGCGTGAGCTTGACTTTAAGAAATTTGATATTGCCGCTAAGAATCAGAGTGTGGTGGTTCAGCTCATAAGTGGAATGCAGGAGATAAAACTAAGTAACAGCGAACAACAGAAACGCTGGGAATGGGAAAGTATACAGGCTAATCTTTTCCAATTCAATATCAAAAGTTTATCACTTACTCAGCTTCAACAAACAGGGGCATTTTTTATTAATGAAGGTAAGAACATCCTGATCACCTTTATGGTTGCCAAAGCTGTTATTGAGGGACAGCTTACTCTTGGAGGAATGATGGCTATTCAATACATAATTGGACAGTTAAATAGTCCCATTGAACAGTTACTAACTTTTCTTCAACAACTACAAGATGCGAAAATAAGTTTGGAACGCCTAAATGAGATTCACGAAATGGAAGATGAGGAGCCTGTTGGAAAGGAATTGATCAGGGAACTACCATGGGATCATACGATTAAATTGCAAAATGTCTCGTTTTTGTATCCTGGCGCTGGGAACCATCCTGTATTAAATAATATTACGCTCGAAATTCCTCAGGGAAAGACTACGGCCATCGTTGGATCGAGTGGAAGTGGCAAAACAACAATATTAAAATTGCTACTGCGTTTTTACGCTCCTCAGAATGGTAAACTGACTGTTGGCGCGTCACCACTCGATCATATTGGGTACAAGGCATGGCGTGCTAATTGTGGTATCGTTATGCAGGAAGGCTTTATATTTTCAGATACTATTGCGAAGAATATTGCAGTTGGTGAAGATTATCCAAACATAATAAAGCTTAATCATGCTGTAAAGATGGCTAACCTAAATGAATTCATCGAAGTGCTGCCACTAGGATTAAACACAAAAGTTGGTCAAGAAGGTAATGGAATTAGTCAAGGACAGAAACAACGTATACTAATTGCCAGAGCAATCTACAAAGATCCAGCTTATATATTTTTCGATGAAGCGACAAATGCGTTGGATGCAAATAATGAAAGTGTGATAATGAAAAATTTAGAATCTTTTTTTCCTGGCAAAACGGTAGTGGTAGTTGCCCATAGGCTTAGCACTGTGAAGAATGCGGATAACATAGTTGTTCTTGATAAAGGTATTATTATAGAACAAGGATCTCATGCAGAACTTACCCTTCAGAAAGGAATGTATTACCAATTGGTAAAGAATCAATTAGAATTAGGGAATTAATCCATTGGGATGAAAGAAACAGAAGAACATCATGAAGAAAAATTCTTTCATGAAGCAATGGCAAGTGATGAGGTTCGGGAAATCATAACAGCTATACCGAGCTGGATAATTAGATGGGGTATCATGTTGATATTTTTAATTTTAGTTGGCATTGTGATGGGGTCAGCATTTATAGAATACCCTGATGTGGTTAAAACAAACTTGAAAGTCAATAGTACGAACTCACCAAAAGCAGTTCTGTCGGAACGGGCTGGTAAATTAATTAGAATTTTGGTTGTTGATGGACAGATAGTAACACCTGGACAGCCATTGGCTTATTTAGAAAGCGTTGCAGATCATCGCAATGTCCTAGAGCTCAAAAAGTGGTTGAAAAAATTACAATCCTTTGAGCCTACAAAAGATTTTACTATAAAACCACTTCCTGCTAATTTAGTTTTAGGCGAATTACAAGCTAGTTTTCAAAGTTTCTATCAGCAGTATCTTCAATATCTGTCTACAAGAAGTGATGGCTATTATGTTAATAAGCTTGTGTTTTTAGGAAAAGACCTGCGTGATATTGATCGATTACGTGAACAAATATTTAAGCAAAAAAAAATTCAGCAGCAGGAATACTCAAATCAAGAAGCAGAATATAATGCTTATCAAAAATTATATAAAAATAATGTAATTTCGAGAAGTGAGTTTATTCAGCAGCAAAATAAATACCTTTCCTCTCAATATCCCTTACAACAAACTGAGACCGCATTACTTAATAACATTACCAGCTATAACGCAAAAGACAAAGAACTTTTGGACCTTAAGCATACCATAAAAGAGGAGCAGGGAAAGTTTACGCAAAGCTTGAATAAGTGTCTTACCGATATTGACTCGTGGCTTTTGCAGAATGTACTCAGTGCGACAGTAGGGGGCAAACTGACTTTTGCTGGTATACTTCAGCCCAATCAATACCTCACGCAAAATCAGGAAGTATTTATAATTAACCCCGGAAATGCAGATTTTTTTGGCGAAGTGCAAATTCCTCAATATAACATGGGTAAAGTGCGATTAAGGGAGAGGGTTTTGATCAAGCTACATAGTTACCCATTCGAGCAATATGGAATGATAAGCGGAAAATTAACCTATATCTCCGATGTAGCCTATCGTGATAGTGTATTCATTGCTAAAGTGAGCTTTGAAAAAGTTCCCAGGTTCGATAAGAATTATGGCATAGTGCTAAAAAATGGTATGCTTGCTGATGCGGAGATTATTACTGAGGAAAGCTCGCTATTGCGGCGTTTCTTTAGAAATTTTATTAAGATTTTCAAAAAGCATCAATAAATAATCAACGCTATTAGATATAAATCAATTTGTTGAAAATGTTTCAATAAGGTTAGCATCAGTTTTGACCATAAATGCTAATACATAACCTATTTATACTTATCCATGCTCAGTGAGTTTTTTATAAAGAATATTTGGGTTTCTGTGTAATGGAACACAGAAATTTCATATATAAAACCTTATTTGCATTTCTAAGATAGAGTAAAAGTCCTAGGTAACATTTAACATCTAATATTATAATGAATCTTTTTAAGCCGGTTAGGCACAATATCGAAAGTATCACTCTACAATTGCTATCTGCCTTATCCGTAAATGTGACTAAATCGCAAGTGAAGAGCTGCCTCCATGAACATCCCGGATACCCTAGCCTCCTTTCTCTTAGTGATTGCCTAAGTGAGTGGAATTTAGATAACCAAGGCTATTTTATAAGCAAAGTTAACTATGACGTTGAAGATCTGCTGTTCCCATTTATAGCACACTTAAAGGAAGATGGTGGTCATTTCATTTTAGTACACTCTATTAATGACAGTCAGGTTCGCTATTCGGATGAAATCAATCGTGCAGGCATGATGAGTGAGAAAGATTTCTTAGATCGTTGGGGTGGAGTGGCACAGCATGCTGAAGTTACGAAGCAAAGCGGACAAAAGGATTACGTTAGTGCTTTAGTGGGAGAAACACTAAAAAAGATGGTAATACCACTGATAATAATACTGTTCCTACTCTCTATTTCCATTCAAGGTCATCAAATGAGCTGGCCTATTTTCAAATGGCTAATGATGACTGCAAAGATTTCTGGAGTTGCGGTAACAATTTTACTATTAATTCAGATGTTTGATCCAAAAAATGGTTTTATAAACAAGATTTGTGGTTTAGGCGGGAGTTCAGAATGTTCAAACTTAATAACATCCAAGGCCTCTAAAATTACTACCTGGCTGAGCTGGAGTGAAATTGGTTTTTTATATTTTTCTGGAACTGCCCTGGCCATATTGATTGCAACTAATCCTATGGGTATTTTGGCTTGGATAAATGTATTTTGTCTTCCTTACACCATATACTCACTTACTTATCAATATCTGTCTCGCAAATGGTGTGCCTTATGCTGTCTAGTTCAGCTAATCATCCTAACCGAATTTGTTCTAAATATTGTATATGCCTCATTCAGCTTCGAATCCAGCTTTCAATTATTTTGGCAGATGTTTATAGTATTTCTAATTCCCCTTTTAATTTGGGGATTAGCGAAGCCATTATTATTTAAGTCTTCTCAATTTGAAAGTGTCAAGACAAAATTAAATAGCTTTCGATATAATGGGGTATTATTTAGAAAGGCTTTGACTAGCTCAGCGTGTTTTGCGGTTCCAGATAATCTGACACCAGTAATATTAGGAAACCCCAATGGAAAAACTGTAATTACAGTTGTTAGCAGTCCCTACTGTGATCCATGTGGTGAGGCTCATGACATTTTGGAAAAGTTTATTCGAGCGAACGAGGATTTGCAGGTTAGGATTTTATTTAAAACTGCTGGGAGAGGGGATGAGAAAAAGTTGGTATTCGCAAAGCATATTTACACAATCGCGCTTTCTGAAACAGATATCTCGACATCTAATGCAATCCACGAGTGGTATACTCAAGAACTAAAAAACTTTGACAAATGGGCAAGGCTTTATCCCGCTGGGAACGTGCTGGATTTGGATAGTTTAATATCTGTACAGCGTGAGTGGTGTGATCTGGCAGACGTTAGGTTCACTCCAACTATTCTAATTAATGGATATAAGTTGCCTGAACCATACTCCCTAGAGGATATTAAATATTTCTCGCACTTGATATAAATGCAAATTAAGGCAAAAAAGAAATTGTACAATACCGGATTCGATTAGGTTGCAAACTGTCTGTCCAAAAACGAAGTACCCGCGTATTCAGGGGCCATATTGCATATACCAATAAATTTGACCCCCTTTCGCCAATTTTAAATTGACCCCCAGAGTTGTTGCTTGAAAAAAGCAGAA
>NZ_WKKH01000035.1 GCF_009674725.1 Pedobacter petrophilus
TTCAGAGCCAGAGTGAAACCTAAAGTAACTAAAAATCAAAAAGATGCAATATAAAAATCCTTAACTTAATGACATTGGCCACAGGCCTCGGAAATGATGGAAGGAGAAAACGTTTAAAGCTTCTCCCACAATCTTTCACCCCCCACAACCCAAGGCAGCGCGTCCTCTCCCGATTCTTCATCGGGTGCTTGTGCTGCCGAAATTAAGCTTTAACGAATTTATCCGACATCAGTTCCAAGCCTTGATTTTATTCATAAGTTGTTCATGTTTTTACAGGCATTCATGAGCTCGCAGAAAAGCTCGGTTTTGTTACTTTTTTGATCAAGCAAAAAAGTAAGGGCCCTTCGGCGGCCAGCCGAGGCAAGCCGGCGCAGCGGGAAAATGATTGATAAGCCACAACATGATAGATTGCTTCACGCCCTCGCTCAACCTCCGCTTCAGTTCGCAAGGACGACTTATTGATGGCATCCCGCTATCACCTCCCTGCTACCCGGCCTGGGAAATGATGGAAGGAGAAAACGTTTAAAGCTTCTCCCACAATCTTTCAACCCCCCACAACCCAAGGCAGCGCGTCCTCTCCCGATTCTTCATCGGGTGCTTGTGCTGCCGAAACAAAGCTTTAACGAATTTATCCGACATCAGTTCCAAGCCTTGAGTTTTGCTTCTTTTTGTCAAGAAAAAGAAGATAGCCCTTCGGCGGCCAGCCGAGGCAAGCCAGCGCAGCGGGAAATTTTTCGGCAGGTGATGACACCAGCCGATAAATGAAGGGAGGAAAAAAGATTTTTATTTAGAAACTAACCACCCCCGCCCCTCCTAAATTAGGAGGGGAGTTCCCCTCATAGTTTTATACAAAAGCTCTGATCCGCCTCGCGGCACCTTGTCCCGAAAAAGAAAAAATTTAGGTTCTGAATCAAGTTCAAGAAGACGACCGCTTTAACCCACCGTTAAATCATCTGTATTGGAACCAAATAAGTTAAAATACGGCTAACACTTGCAAAATACCATCAACCTACAACCACTCATTACCGCTAATTTAGTATCATCAGTTAACTACTGAATAAACCCGAACCAAATAGTCTTAAACCAATTACATCACCAGTTCTTTTTAGAAAAAACTGCTGCAGATCAGATCATCGTTTATTAGATTTTTGAAGCGGGTAAAGATTAACACTTGGAAAAAGTAGTACACAAACGCATTCTATTCATGAAAAAAATAAAAAGATTAACAGTTTTTATTACCGGCCTTACCGCAATTGCAACAACGCTGTCTGCACAGCAAAAAGACTATCCTATTCAACCTGTTGCCTTTACCAAAGTGCATGTACACGATCATTTCTGGCAGCCAAAAATGGAGGTGAATGCCAACGTAACCATTCCCTATGTAATTGCGCAATGCAAAGCCAATGGCCGGATGGACAATTTTTTACGTGCAGGCAAAAAATTAAGTGGCGACAAAATGAGCGAATTCCCGTTTGATGACACCGATGTTTACAAGGCGATAGAAGGTGCATCTTACTCCATTCAAAATAAAGCGAACCCGAAGCTGGAAGCATATATCGATACCCTCATCACCATTATTGGAGATGCACAGGAACCAGATGGTTATCTATTTACCTTCAGAACGGTAAATGCGAAACAACCTCATGAATGGATCGGATCTAAACGTTGGGAAAAAGAAGAAATTTTAAGTCACGAGCTGTATAATGCCGGTCACCTTTACGAAGCCGCGGTTGCCCATTATCAAGCAACGGGTAAGAAATCCCTGTTAAACATTGCCATTAAAAATGCCGACCTTTTGGTTAAAACTTTTGGTCCCGGTAAAATTGAAGAATATCCCGGCCACCAGATTGTAGAAATTGGCCTTTCTAAAATGTACCGCGTTACGGCCAATAAAAAATACCTGGACCTGGCCAAGTTCTTTCTAGATGTTCGCGGACCGAAAGGCGATGCATACAACCAGGCAGATAAAAAAGTGATTGATCAGCACCAGGCCGTTGGCCATGCGGTTCGGGCCGCTTATATGTATACCGGAATGGCAGATATTGCAGCGCTGACCGGCGATACAAAATACCTTACCGCGATTGATGATATCTGGGGAGATGTAGTCGACAAAAAACTTTACATTACCGGTGGAATCGGCGCAACCGGCGCTGGCGAGGCTTTCGGTGAAGCTTATCAACTGCCAAATATGTCTGCCTATGCAGAAACCTGTGCAGCCATTGGGAATGTTTACTGGAATGAAAGGATGTTTTTACTGCATGGCGATTCTAAATATATTGATGTACTGGAAAGAACTTTATACAATGGTTTATTGTCTGGCGTTTCTTTAAGCGGCGATCGTTTTTTCTATCCCAATCCTTTGGCCTCGATGTTTCAACACCAGCGCAGCGCCTGGATTAGTTGTGCCTGCTGCATCAGCAATATGGCCAGATTTTTACCTTCCTTACCTGGTTACGTGTACGCGCAGGATAAAAACAATCTTTATGTTAATTTATTTATGGGCAATACGAGCAAAATTGCCCTCGATGCTACGAATGTAGAAATTACGCAAACCACAGAATACCCCTGGAAAGGTGAGGTAGCGATTGGAATCAATCCGGAGAAAACGGCAGATTTCACTTTAAAAATCAGGATTCCGGGCTGGGCAAATCAGGAAGCTTCTCCAGGCGATTTATATGCCTTTTTAGATAAGAAAACCCTTCCGGTTACGATTTCGATTAATGGAAAGGCCACTACTTTCATCACTGATAAGGGTTATGCTGTGTTGACCAGAAAATGGAAAAAAGGCGACCTGGTTTCGCTGAGCCTCCCAATGGAAACGGATAAGGTAATTGCAAACAAAAGTGTGAAAGATGATTTATCCCGTTTTGTTTTGGAACGTGGTCCGATGGTGTATTGCCTGGAAGGGCCTGATAACAAAGATAGCCTGGTGCAGAACATTATGGTTGATAAAAATGCCATTGCCACTGCGCAATACGATGCTAACCTTTTAAATGGTGTTGGCGTAATCAATATTGCTGGCCAAAGTACCAAAAGACAATTAAATAGCGACAGCCTTTTGGTGGTAAATCAAAATGTAAAAGCCATTCCTTATTATGCCTGGGCTAACCGCGGACCAAGTGAAATGACCGTTTGGATTCCCTATGAACAATCGGCCGCCAGGCCAAAACCTGCGCCAACCATTGCCAGCAAAAGCACCGTATCTGCATCTCTGAAAAATAAGCGAATGTTCTCTGCCATTAAAGATCAGTATGAACCAGCCGATTCTAAAGACACCAATTTCCCATACCTGCACTGGTGGCCGGCAAAAGATACCAAAGAATTTATTCAGTACGATTTTGATTCCGCTCAAACGGTGAGCGAATCTAAAATTTACTGGTATGATGATAGCCCGTGGGGCGGATGCAGGATTCCGGTTTCATACAAATTGTTGTATAAAAAAGGAGATCAATGGTTACCGGTTGAAGAAACTGCTCCTTACCAAATCAGCAAAGATAAATTCAATACCTTAAAATTTAAACCGGTAAACACTACCGCGCTCCGAATGGAAATTCAACTTCCAAAAGAGCACGCAACCGGCGTACATGAGTGGGCTGTTAAATAATAGATATTAAGCTGTTTTTTCTTAAAAAAGCTTCCGTTTTCACATCATGTGATCGGAAGCTTTTCATTTTAAGCACAAAAATACTGCTTAAAAAAAATACGCATTTAAAAAACCAACTTATTAATAATCAATTTACTAATAAAAAATCAGGCACCATTTGACTGATATTATTTCAAACTTCAGCTAAGAAGCTATAACACTCTTCACGCAAAAATTTTCCATTAACAGATTTTGCTGTTTTTTATTGCAGATAGGTTAAAAAACGATGCTAATCAGGTAAAATATTCGTCATTAAAAAGTCATTACAACGGTAAATTTATAAACGTTAACCCAACACTTAAACTAACCAACAAGCTAATGAATTTGAACTTTACTTTGAAGCGAGGTAAGTTACTCGGCATCATGCTCCTTTTTTTGCTGCCCTTTATTACCCTGGCACAAACCAGAATTACCGGTACGGTAACCGATGGTAAAAATGAGCCCATACCCGGGGCTTCCATTAAACAAAAAGGCACCACAAACGGAACATCATCTGATAATAATGGAGCATTCTCCCTTACACTGAAAGAAGGATCGCCAATACTCACCGTTAGCATTGTAGGCTATAAAACCAGAGAAATTTCATCAACGGGGAAAACAAGTATTAAGGTAACGTTAGCCGAAGATGATAATGCTTTGGATGAAGTGGTGGCCATCGGCTACCAGAACATCCAGCGGAAAAATACGGCAGGTGCAATTTCTTCCGTTAAAGGAAAAGATTTCGAAAACACGCCTTATTCAACATTCGATGCCATGTTGCAGGGTAGGGTTGCCGGTTTAACCATCTTAAGTACTTCCGGAGAACCAGGGGGAAACAACATTGTAAATATCCGCGGTGCGAGCAACGTAAATTTTAATCAAAGCAGTTCTCCATTATATGTTATTGACGGGGTAATTTACGATGTAAATGATATCGGTTCGGCGTACGGCAGCAGTCCGCTCCAGGCCATTAACCCCAATGATATAGAATCGGTTGATGTTTTGAAAGATGCATCTGCTTCGGCAGTATATGGGGCACGTGCAGCAAACGGTGTAATTATCGTAAAAACGAAGCGTGCCATTGTTGGTGCGCCACCGCAGATCAGGGTTTCCAGTTATTTCGGAATTGCCAATAAGCCGGCGCTAAAGCCTATTCAAACCGGGGCAGCCGAACGAAGGTTAAAAATGGATTTACTCTACGGAGGCAATGCACAATATGATCGCTTAAGAAATCTGAACATGATGCTTACCGATAGTTTAAACAGCGCATTCAATAACAATACCGATTGGCAGGGTCTTTTTCTTCAGACCGGAAACATCAGTAATGTTGATGCCAGTATTGCTGGTGCAACCGATAAGTATTCTTAACGGTTCTCTTTTAACCGCTATTATGAAGAAGGGGTAATGAAAGGTTATGACATTACCAGAATAACCCCCAGCTTGTTTTTTCAGGTAAACCCAACCAAAAAATTATTGGTTCAAACCAATTTATTTGTAGGCCTCACCAAGGCGAAACATGGCTTGGGCGATCCCGATAGAACTAAATATCCTTTCACTACGTGGGGTTTCCCATCGTCTTTCTGGAATATTGGCACAACGGAGCAAGAATTGTATAGTGGCCGGTATGATGAACTTCGTGATGATGATAAAACCACCAGTTTAAATGGAAACACCATGGCTCAATATACCATCCTGCCAGGTTTAAACTTAAAAAGTACCATCTCGTATAACATCACTAACAACACAAGAAGTTACTTTAAACCGAGCGTATTAAGTGGAAGTGGACAAAATGAAGCTACAGGGTATATTTATCAAACCAATCGCTGGGAATTGGAAAACACCTTAAACTATACGAAATCACTCAAAAGCGGACATAACTTTAACGTGGTGTTGCTTCAGGGGATGGAAAAAAATATTTTAAATAATACATATAGCTCCAGTATAGGCAATGATGATGCAGTTAAAACCGTTACCGGCATCGCTTCAGGTCCTAATTTATTTGTAAGTAATGATATTCAGGAGCGTTCGCGATTATCCTGGATGGGAAGTTTTGTTTATGATTATAAGGGGAAATATTTACTGCAAGCAGTGTACCGTACCGATGGATCATCCAGGTATAGTGCAGATAGCAGATGGGGCTCCTTTCCATCCGTTTCTCTGGGTTGGAATGCATCAGAAGAAAGTTTCTTCACGCCGGTAAAAAACGTAGTTTCTTACCTAAAATTCAGGGCCAGTTATGGGATCACCGGGAACGACCCTGGTGCATATTATGCACAATATCAATCGTTAATTGCAAATGCCAATTACCCAACCTCAGTACTGGGAAACGGGCAAAACGGCTCACAAACCACCTATAACGGTACGCAGGTGCTCTATCCGGATTATTATAATGCAGCATCCTCTACTTCTATCAGTTGGGAAAGAAGTCCTCAGTTTAATGCGGGCTTAGATCTGGGTTTATTAAAAGACAGGATTACCTTAACAGCTGATTATTATGTCCGAGATTCGAAAAGCAAGGTATTTCAAGTTGGCGTGCCTTTAACAACTGGTTATTCTCAAACGTCAAACAACTATGTAGATTTACGCAATACCGGAATCGAATTTACGCTGACTACCCGAAATTTAGCACCTACTTCAAAATTTCAATGGACGACTAATTTCAACATTGCCTATAACGATAATTACATTACCAAACTGCCGAACGGTGGAAGAGATTTCACCTTTGGCCCGCCCTGGCTACAACAAACCCTGAGTGTAGGCGAGCCATTATTCACTTTCAAAGTATGGGAAGTAAACAAAATTTATGCTACTGATGCCGATGTTCCGATTGATCCAAAAACAGGTAAAAGAATTACCAATTTTGGTGGTGCACAATACGCTGCTGGTGACCCGGCAAGAATGGATCAAAATGGTGACTACAATATCGATTATAACGATTATGTATCTTACGGGAATCCAAATCCGGATATTACCGGCGGGATGCTAAATTCTTTTTCTTATAAAGGATTCTCTCTTGACGTATTGCTAACCTTTGTTTCCGGCCGCAGCTTGCGGAATGGATACCTGTCTGACAAGTTTCAGGATGCTGGCACCTCTGATCCCTATTTCTTATGGGGCCCGCGTTCAGGCCCGGCATCTAATTTCAATGTGGCAGATTTTTGGTCTAAACCCGGTGATATTGCAAAATACCCTGGCCTGATTACCAACAACGTGGATAAATGGCACATTGGCCAGAGCACTTACATTGAAGATGCTAGCTTCTTAAGAATAAAAAATATCAGACTGGGCTATATGTTGCCTCAGAAATTCACAAAAAAAATCGGCTTAAGTATGGTTAGATTTTATGGGGTGATGGATAATGTGAAGGTTTGGTCAAGATCTACCGTCCCTGATCCGGAAGCTGTAGATGTAACGGGCTACTCTGGAGGGAATGATTATCCAATCCCTAAAAAGTACACTTTCGGCTTTGATTTAACATTTTAACCTGACTACAATGAAAAAACTTACCATATATATATGCTGTGCAATCGGAATAAGCATGGCCACCTCATGTAAAAAATTCTTAGATGAGGAACCCATTAGCGTTTCTACCGATTTAACATTCTGGAAAAAGGAAAGCGATGCCGATAAGGCTGTTGCAGGTGGCTACGCATTGCTAAGAAAAACATTAAATAAGGCTGATGGACTTGGTTTTTATGCTTACGGCGATTTGCCTACTGATGAATTTTCGGCAGCTACCGCTAATAGATTTAGTGAGATAAACAGAATGGACTTATCTATTCCGGTTGGCAGTGCAGAAACGGGCGATAGAATGATGCAAATGAGAAGATATGACACCTTTTACAGTGCGATTGATCAGGCGAACAGATGCATCAAATTTATCCCCACTATTGGCGATGATAAATTTGCTTCCACTACCTCTAAAAACAATCTGTTGGGCGAAGCTTATTTTCTAAGGGCTTTTAACTATTTCTACATGACCAGGATTTGGGGTGATGTACCATTGGTAGTAGAATCTGTTAATGTGCTCGATGCTGTAGATATACCGCGTACAAAAGCTGCTGAAGTTTTAGCACAATGCATCAGCGATGTAAACACGGCAATAAACTTGTTAAGCTGGGATTATGCCAATACCAGTAACCGGGCAGTCAGGGCAAATAAAGGTGCCGCCTTAGCGCTATTGGCGCATATTTATGCCTGGCAAGGCGATTATCAAAACTGTAGTTTAACAGCCGATAAAATCCTCAGTCAAAACTTTTATCAGTATGTAGACCGCGATAACTACCTAAACATTTTCAAAGGTAAATCCAGTGAAGGGATTTTTGAAATCGCACAAAGTGATGAAAATGAAGGCAACTCATTCAACATTGCTTACTACACTTTAAAAAGCCCCTATTTAACTACCAATACCGGAACTGCTATATTTACGCTTAACTCAAACACTTTAACAACCTTGTTTGATACACCAACTGATAAGCGATTTACAACGGCCTTTGCATTAACCAATTCTACCGATCCGATTTGTATCAAGTATTCGAACATCACTTATGTGAACGGGCAAAATGTGGTGAATGCCATATCCAGAAACAACATTATCATTTTCAGGCTTGCAGATATCGCTTTGCTCAAAGCAGAAGCACTTGCCGCCTTAAATCAATTTGACCAGGCCAGAACTGCATTAAACGAAGTCCGCGCCACCGCAGGCTTAGGCGCCTGGGCAGGTACAAATGCCAATTTATTTGAAGGGATAATCGATGAACGTGGAAGGGAACTTTTTTTAGAAGGGCACCGCTATTACGATTTGGTCAGGCTTGGTAAAAAAACAGGGATCATGAAATTTGGCGCTGAAAAAATGAATAAAAGCGATTTTGATGCGGGTAAATACTACTGGCCGCTGGATCCGGCATTGATGAACATTAACAAAAAATTGACTCAAACTCCTTTCTGGAGTTCAAAGATGTAAATGATGAAAAATAAACTCCTCTATTTTATAATAGTCGGCCTGGGGCTGGCATATTTTACCAGTTGCAAAAAAAGTGAATACTTAACCGATGGTGGCCTTAGCGAGGCGAAAACACCACTCACCACCTATGATTACCTGAAACAGCATAAATACCATTTGTTTGATACGCTGATTATGGTTATTGATCACTACAACATGAAGAATGAAGTAAACGGTGCGGCTACCTTCTTTGCACCAACCAATTATTCGATCAATAATTACATCAGGGTGAAGCGGGATTCTGTTCGTAAGATTGATGAAAATAATAAGTACACCCTGGAAGATATGTATAAGAATATTACGGCAGATTCTTTACGCCTTTACATCTCAAAATCAAGGATAGAATTAACATCTGCACCACTGCAGCCGTTAATTGTGGCCAATGCTGCAAATACACAAACGGCTATTCAGCGTGTTTTACAACCAAAACCAGCCGAATCCTGGTCGTCGGCACCGATCTATTACCTCTTCTACATCAAGGTTAGGGGTGGTCTTGACCCTCCAAATGCAACACCAGAGCCCAACGATCCAAACATAGATTTACGGGCACAGTGCCAAACCACAGGGATAGAACCCTCTTCTGGCGGCATGTTACATGTTTTAAACAACAACCATATATTCATCAGATTCTAACTAAGAATGGCAACAGAAACAATCATGAAAAAAAGATTTATCATTTCATCTCTATCTGCATTGGCTTTGGTAGGCATCTTGTTTAGCTGCGAAAAAGTAACTCCTGGCTTTATCAGTGATTATATGTACTATAGCCCTAATCCACTCATCGCTACGCAGGGCAATGTGGTTAATTCTAAAGCACTTGAGCTAGACGGTACTACGGGCCCGGTGAAAGTTAAATTACTGGCGGTTAGAAATTCAGACACTGGCCAGCCTGCACCGGATATGCTCAAAGAATTTACCATTAAACAATTTTTAGGACAGATTACCGCTGCCGATTCAACAGTGGCACTGGTGAACCAGAAAATTGTGTTAAAACCTGCTCTTCCATTAGAAATAAGTGAAATAGGCGGGCGGATAACCCTTTCGCAGGCTACAGCGAATGTAGCGACTGGCAATTATGTGATTGATGTTCAGGTAACCAATGTTAAAGGCACCCGCGATATTATGAATGCCTGCAAAATTCAATTGCTTCCCAGAGCGAATTTTACCTTAGATGCAGGGCCATTTTTCACCACTTCAGATCCTGATGCGGAAACCGGTTTTAGCGGCCAAACCCCTTTACCTGTTACCATTACCTATGATAGCAAGGGAGCCAATAAAATCAGATTTGTGTTTTTAGATAAAAATGGAACGGCCTTCAATCCATCCGCCGGACAGGTAGTTACCAGAGGAGACCGGGGTAATTTCTCCCAAATGAATCCTTATTTCCCATTGGTTAGGACTACTACTGCCATGGAATGGGATTTTATCGACCTCCCTAACGGTTTCCCAATCAAAGATGGCAATAATGGAACAGGTAATTACTATAGAATTCCGGGGAGGTTTACGGTAGAAAACAGAAATGTGAATCCGGTATTCTTCGGTTTTAAAGCACTATCAGCTGGCAGTTACACATTAACGATTCAAATTCCTGCCATTACCAAAAAGCCATAATAGTTAGTTTAGTTTTGAAGCCCAGATCGGATGATACCGATGCTGGGTTTTTTATTGATTTTTACATCTCCGACCGCGTTCCACAATATGATACATTTTGCAGTAAACATTACCTCCTGGCATAGAAAAAAACAGGCATTAGGCTTTCTTCCGCGTGTGATCTTGTCAATGCTCCTATTTGCATGTTTGGCAATGTCGGCCTGCAGCAGTTTTCAGGTTAAAAACGCAAAGACAAAACCGAACCGGGCGCCTGTTGATAAGCAGCGCTACCTTCCGGAAAATATATGGATGGTACCCAAAGGGAATGATTTTACAAATGACAGCAGTGAGTTTAGCAACAAAAGAATGGTCGAGTCCAATGATGTCGCCATTTATTGGTCGAAGGAATTCGGCACTGATCTTTCCAAAAACACGGATTCATCTGTCCGGTTGGATTTGAAGCAAATTTTAAAAGAATGTAATAGATTCTATAACTTTTATGTCGATAGTTTGGGCTTCGTAAATAAGGGCCGTTCGGTTACCGATCGATACAAGCTGCTGGCATTCGTATTTAAAGGCAAAGAAAACACCGCTTTCGGTGGCGGCGAAGATAAAAAAGTGGGTATTGTCTGGACTCCCCTCGCCCGGATCACAAAAGCACCATACGGTGCATTGGCGCATGAAATCGGTCACTCTTTTCAATACCTGGTTCATGCTGATGGTGCCTGGGCGTTTACCTCTGCTGCGGAAGGAAGCCACGGGCAACCCATTTTTGAAATGACTTCTCAATATATGCTTTGGCACGTTTATCCGGAATGGATGACATTTGAAAACTATCACCTGCAAGATTATTTAAAGAAAACACATTATGCTTTTCTGCATGAAACCAATCAATATCATTCACCTTATGTACTGGAGTATTGGTCGAACAAGCATGGTTTAAAATTTATCGGCAAATTATGGCAACAAGCCGTTAAGGGTGAAGATCCGGTGATGACCTACAAGAGAATTACAAATACCAGTCAAAGCAAATTTAATGACGAAATGCACCAGGCTGCGGCAAAATTTATAACCTGGGATTTGGATCAGGCAAAAAAAACGGAAAGGTCTTATGCCAATCAACATCGAACACTTTTAGAGGCGAAGGCAGACGGCTGGTTTCAGGTTTTGGCAGGTAACTGTCCGCAGAATTATGGCTATAATGGTATTCAACTCAAAGTACCTGCCGGGAAAACAAGAATCAAACTGGAGTTTAAAGGCCTGGCAGGAGGTGACGGTTTTAGAAAAATAAATGTTGCAGATGCCGGCTGGCGATACAGTTTCCTGGCAGTGAAGCAAAATGGCGAACGTGTTTATGGGCAGATTCATGCCTATCAAGATGGCGCTGTCGACTTCGTTATGCCTAAAGAAACGCAGTATTTATGGTTGGTGGTGAGTGGCGCGCCTGCTACCCATTGGGAGCACATTACAGATGGAAAAGAGGAGAATGATGAACAATGGCCGTATAAAATCAGACTTACAGGAACGACGCTGTTGTAGTTAATCAACTATTTTATCCGCATACCAGCTTTAAGAGTAATTTTTAACGTTGTTGCTATTAAGCCTTGACAGTGTTTTCAAGCTATCGCGGTTTTTATAGCACTCGCTACTCCCCTCCTTTTTTTAAGGAGGGGTGCCCCCAGGGCGGGGTGGTTAAATTCATCTTTTCTTTAATACTTCCGTCATTGCGAGAAGCCTCCTTCTGCCGACGAAGCGATCTATCCTGATAAAGATTTCTTTGTGCCGCACAAATGACGCCCATTTATGTGGCACTCGCTACTCCCCTCCTTTTTTAAGGAGGGGTGCCCCCAGGGCGGGGTGGTTAATTCATCTTTTCTTTAATACTTCCGTCATTGCGAGAAGGCTCCTTCTGCCGACGAAGCAATCTATCCTGATAAAGACTGCTTCGCGCCTCTGCGATAACCTTTTATTTGATGGCCCGCACTCCCAGCTTTTAAAGATCTATTAACATAATACTTATAATACATAGCATAGTAGGTGTAAATATGTAATTATGTATTCTTATTCGGTAAAATCTTCTACTCTTACTACTACACATTTAACAAAATTTTAATATTCTGTTGATATGGCAAATTTACTTTTACGGACAAGATGTCAAATTCCTTAAAGCACTAAAATCAAGTGATGAAGTTGCCTTTGAAAATATATTGAGATTATGGCATAAAAATTTTATAGCTATGATATTTTCAAAACAGCAAGTTCTAATCTGGTTAATAAACTTGCATAGGTTATTTTTCACGAAGGCCCGTATGGTGGTCAGGCAACAGCAACTACCCTTAAATAAACAAAAAAGAACATCATGAACATCAAAAAAATTAGTTTATCATTATTACTGGTCTTTACGGCCGGCTTTTTACAGGCACAACTTATAAATACCGACAAGGTCATCAATACCTTAAAATTTGGCCGAAAGAATGACTTGGTTGCAGTTTGTGCCCACAGGGGTTATTGGCGTGAAAATGGAGTTCCGGAAAACTCATTACTGGCCATTAAACGGGCTGCCGACATGAAAATCGAGATGGTAGAGATCGATATCAAATTAGACAAAGGCGGAGAACCGGTGCTGATGCATGACTGGAACCTGGGCCGGACGACAGAGCTGGGAATGGGTAGAAATGACCTGGTAAGCAGCTGGTATAATGGCGCTTTACAAACCCTGCGTTTAAAAGACAAAAACGGAAGGTTAACAAATGAGCATTTGCCTACATTCAGACAGGTGCTTTCTTTTATTCGTGATCACAATATCGCGATAGTATTGGCATTAGACATTAAAGATAAAAATGCGGCATGGGCTTGCTGGCATATTATGAATGAAGGTGGGGGTTGGAAGAATCATTGGGGAAATCCCGCCGCGAAATGGACAATCTTCAAGCTTAACGCGACAGTTTATAATGGCCCTGCTGATTTGGAAAAACACCTGGGATTAAGCGGAAGCAGGTATAACGATTTTCGATTTGTGCCCGTTTATACCACCAACATGGTAGATAAGATCAATTGTATGGCACAGTACAATTCGTATAAGAACAAGCCTTATTTTATTGGCGTTGAAATTAATATTAAACAACGAAATGGTATTCATCAGGATATCATGGACCAGGCCTGGAGAGATGGGAAGACAGTTTGCTGCTTTAATGCCATACCTGATGCCGGCGGAAACAACTTTAACTATGCTAACGGGACCTGCTGCTATACGCTAAGCAGCCTTTATTATAAATCTAAATCAGGCAAGGCAGACACCGAGGATAACCGCGGAAGCTGGCAGTGGCTCACCTCTATGGGTGTACACTGGATGACTACAGATGAGCCGGTAAGCCTGATTAACGATTGGCTAAACAAGGGATTCAGAAACACCGCTTATTATTACTAATTATTTCGCTATTGCAAAATCAATTTCTAACATGTATAATTTTAAATGATATCCTATGAAGAACAATAAATTCCTGCTGATCTGTTGCCTGCTTATTGGTTTGGCATTCATTAGCAGCTGTAAAAAACAAATAATCGCTGAACAACCCATTACCGGCACAAACGGCGAACAGCTGTTAGCAAACTCCGTTGCGCACGCTAACTTTACCACTCCAGACTCAGCTGCAAGCATCATGGAAAATAAATGGGGAAAAATAAGTTATGACCTCAATGCAAACCGGGTTAATGGAGATTCAGTTCTGCTCAGATTTGACGGCAACTTATGCCGGGAAATACATGTAGTAGAGGGTTATACGCTTAAATATGCAGATGTTTCGGGCACTTCGATATCAGGCATCGGGTTAGCCCAAATACGCGCAGCAAATCTTAATGCTGTAGACTCTGATACAGATAAATCAAATGATAAAAGACAGACTTGGTTCACATTTAGTGATGGTAAACAATACGGTATGATCCCGGTAAAAGACCGCTACCTGGTGCTTTTTAAAGGCGATAGCATCCTTAAAACCAACGTATTGTATGTGATTAAATTAAATGCAATTGAATATGTTCCAGGTCAAACGACCGGTTTTTACTTCGGTGGAGTAAAATTCGATTACAAACGATTGATTTAATATGTATTGAACCTGGCTATCTATTTTGAATAGATAGCCAGGTTGTTTATCTGTGATTTTACTTCACGACAGGTACACCTGGCCTATTTTAATGAGCTCAAATGGTAGACTGATTTGCTATTGCCCTACACTTACCTGCCAGCCATAATGCTTCATCTTCACTCAATTCTGGTTTCAATTGCTCATAAACCAGCTGATTATAAGCATTCAGCCAGTTAATCTGCTCAGGAAGCAGCCATTTTGTAACCACAATCGAAGTATCGATATAAGCCAGCGTCATCGTTTCAAACTGAAGAAATTCGCCAAAATAAGTAGTTGCACCCGGAATGGTAAGCACCAGGTTTTCGATCCTGACCCCATGCTTCCCGGGTCTGTAAATACCAGGCTCGATGGAGGTAATCATTCCCTGATCGATCGCAACCGCAGCATTTGAAGGGCCAATATTTTGCGGACCCTCATGCACATTAAGGTAATATCCTACGCCATGGCCGGTGCCATGCCCGTAGTTAATACCTTGCTGCCAGAGCTGCTGACGAACAATCCCATCTATTTGATAACCTCTTGTCCCTTTGGGGAATTTTGCCGCAGAACCAAAAATCATGGCAGAAAGCACCATTGTATAATCCAGTTTTTCTTCTTCCGTTGTCTCGCCTAACGGAACTGTTCTGGTAATATCAGTCGTGCCGTAAAAATAATGTCCGCCAGAATCGAGTAGAAAAAGGCCTTTAGGAAGTAATTCGAGATTGTTGGTTTCGTCCGGGCAATAATGTGGAAGTGCAGCATGTAAACCGTAACCTGCAATAGAGGCGAAACTTATTCCTGCAAATGTTTTACCACGTTCACGAAACTCCTTTACCTTTTGTGAAGCCGATAGTTCTGTAATTTCTGTTTTACCAATATTTTCTTCCAGCCATTTAAAGAAACGGGTGAGCGCAACACCGTCACTCACCATCGCGGCCCGGGTATTTTGTATTTCAGTTTCGTTTTTAACCGACTTCAAAAACACAACCGGGTTGGTTTCCTTAATGATGCGAACCGATGGCGATAACTGGGTTAAGAACTGATAGCAAGTCCGCTTTCCGTCCAGTAAAATGGTACAATTTTTTAATTCTTGAATATCAGTTGTAATTTTTTGATAGTGCTTTACGGTTACGCCTCTTTCAGCCAGCAAGTTCAAATCACCTGAAGATAATTTCCCATCATGGAGGTATAACCTCACCTCAGCAGCAGTAATCAAAGCATAGCAAAGCACCACCGGATTGTAACTTACATCCTTCCCGCGGATATTGAAAAGCCAGGCAAGATCATCCAAACTGGAGATTACATGAACATCAGCTTTAGCTTTTTGCAACCCTAGCCGAAGATCAGATAATTTACTTTTGAAATCCCGTCCGCAGTCTTTTTCAGGTAATAAAACGGCAAGATCGTCAGGCAATTCAGGTCTGTTTTCCCAGATTTCCGCCAGCAAATCCAGATCTTGAACGGCAATCTCTTTTACCGATAAAGCTTCTTTAATTTCTTCGCCCAAAACCATCGACATCAGCTGATAATCAAACGCCACAATAGATCCGGCAGGTAATTGTTCATCTAACCAGGCAATATATTCAGGCGTGTGCTGCACCTTCAACTTCACCAGTTCATATCCGCTTTCCCGGAGTTGTTGGGTAGCCTGTTCAAAATATCGGAAATCGGCCCAAAGGCCTGCAAATCCTGCTGTAATGACTAATGTTCCGGCAGAACCTGTAAAGCCAGATGCGAATTGAATGCACTTATAACGATCTGGCACATACTCACTCATGTGCGGATCAGAAGACGGAATGATGTAAGCACCCACTCCATTTGTTAACATTTTCGCCCGGATGGCAGCTAATTTTTCCTGGTAGGTCATATTATTTAATAAGCGCTGTTTCTAATTTCTTCCACTTCATCAATTTCAATGGCCAGTGGTTTTCCTAATAGTTGTAAACCATCATTGGTCATTGCGTAGTTATTTTCCAACCGGATTCCGCTGAAATCCTTGAACTGCTCTACGGCTTCATAATTAATAAAAGACTCAAATCTCCGTTCAGATTTCCATAGATCAATCAGTTCTGGAATCATATAAATCCCCGGCTCAATAGTAAAAACATAGCCTGGCTCCAACGCCCTGCCCAGTCTTAAAGATTTTAATCCGAAGAGTTCGGTTTCTTTCTTCAAAGTATCATCATAACCCACATATTGTTCACCCAGATCTTCCATATCATGCACATCGAGCCCCATCATGTGGCCGGTACCACATTGAAAAAACAATGCATGCGCACCTGCAGCCACCGCTTCTGCTACATCTCCTTTCATTAAACCCATCGCTTTCATCCCTTCGGCCAAACCTTTACAAGCCTCAAAATGAACATCTATATATTTTGCGTTTGGCGTTGAAGCTGCTTCTGCACGTTGAAGCGCAGATTGAACAATGGTATATACCTCGCGTTGCCTGCTGTCGAATTTCTTTGCAACAGGAAAGGTTCTGGTTAAATCGCCGCAATAGCCCAGTTCGGTTTCCATCCCTGAATCGTTTAACACCAGCTGCCCTTCCTGCATCACGTTTCCATGAAAATGGTTGTGTAAAATCTGTCCGTTAATGGTCAGGATAATTGGATAGGCCAGATTCCCACCGGTTCTTAATGCTTCACCATGAATTAAAGCCGCAACTTCTTCCTCTTTCATCCCAGGTTTGGTGTTACGCATGGCCAGTAAATGCATATCAATAGTATGGTTAACAGCCCGCTCTATTTCGGTAATTTCCAAAGCCGATTTAATGGCCCGTTGTGCCGCAACTGCTTTTATAAAAGGCACTGAAGCAGATGGTTTTAAATCGTTAACGGGAAGACCTAATAATTGCGATAGTATAATTTTATTATCAGCCCGATAAGGGGGCAGAAAGTGAATGGTTTTATTTTTCGAAACGGCCTGTTTAATATAATTGAATACCTCGTTAAAAGGCTGAAGCTGGGAGATACCCGCCAGGTTTGCTTTTTCCTCAATGGTTTGCTGCCTGCCCATCCAAACAATATCATCGATACTCATTTCGTTCCCAAAAACAATTTCCCGATTTTCATCGATATCGATCACTGCCACCAGGCCCGGATGTGCAATCCCGAAATAGTATAAAAACGTGCTGTCTTGCCTGAAACTGTAGGTATTATCGGCATAATTCATCGGACTTTCGTTGTTACCAAAAAATATAAGTAAGCCAGATTTTAACCTTTGAGCCAGCGCTGCTCTTCTTTCGACGTAAACACTTGTTTGAAACATTTGCTTTATTTTGAACTAATGGATAATAAAATTTGATCAAAAGTAACAAAAGCGACAAAAAATGTTTCCCCATTTAAGTCACAATCTCAAAGAGGGTAAGATATTGCCCGATAGGGTGAAAATTAGTAAAGACTGATCCAGTGAATTACCCCAAATTAGCGAATGGATAAAATGGAATCAGAAAAAAGCAGCTACCCTAAAAGTATCGGATACATTATTGCCAACGAAGGGGCAGAACGCTTTAGTTTTTACGGCATGCGTTCTATTTTAGCAACCTTTTTGGTCTTCCATTTTTTTAATCCAAACATGATCCCGGCTTTGCAGATTACCGCAGAGGCAAAAGCAAACGAAACCACACACTTTTTTGTATCGCTTGCCTATGCACTTCCTTTTATCGGTGGCCTGGTGGCCGATTGGTTTTTTGGAAAATATAAAGTGATCATCTATGTGTCGGTCGTATACTGTATTGGCCATTTATGCCTGGCTTTGTTTGATCACGACCTGGAGAAATTTAAATATGGATTGATTCTGATTGCTATCGGCGCCGGAGGAATCAAATCCTGCGTTTCGGCAAACCTTGGTGATCAGTTTACTTCGGCAAACAAACACCTGATGTCGAAAGTTTATGGCTGGTTTTATTTCAGCATCAACGCCGGATCAGTACTATCAACCATTCTTATTCCATTAGTTTATGATCGTTACGGTGCAAAATGGGCTTTTGGAATTCCTGGAATTTTGATGGCACTTGCCACGGCAATATTTTTTCTGGGGAGGAAAACTTACGTCAATGTTCCGCCATCGGGTGTTAATAAAAATAACTTCGTTTTTATTTCTCTTTATGCACTGTTTAACTGGAGGTTAAAGCAGCCAAAACAATCACTCTTAGATGTAGCAAAGCTGAAGTTTGATCCGCAGAAAGTGGAAGATGTAAAAACTGTCTACAATGTATTAGCTGTATTTGCCTTCATCCCGGTTTTTTGGGCACTTTGGGATCAGAACTTATCAGAATGGGTGCTCCAGGCCACGAAAATGGATCGCCATATTCTTGGAATTAACCTTTTGCCTGAACAAATCCAAACCGTAAATCCGTTTTTTCTACTGGTATTTATCCCGATCTTTAATTATTGGCTCTATCCGTTCCTGGATAAAAAGGGATTAAAAACCACCCCATTACGCAGAATAGGCGCAGGATTAGTGCTTACTGCTGTTTCATTTGTAATTATTGCATTAATCCAGACCAGCATTGATGGTGGTGCTACGCCTTCCATCGGATGGCAGGTTTTGGCTTACGCTATTTTAGCTGCTGCTGAAGTTTTAGTCTCCATTACCGGATTGGAATACGCCTATACACAGGCCAGTAAATCTATGAAAAGTACCATGATTGCCATCTGGCTCCTTACTACAGCATTAGGAAATCTCTTCACCGCTTTAGTTAACAGAAGCATTTCTAATGGCGGTTTCTTTGCGCAGTTTAAGGGTGCTGATTATTACTGGTTCTTTATCGGCCTGCTTTGTTTCTTCATTGTTGTATACCTTTTTGTTTCTCCAAGGATTAAAGAAAGACAGGAAAATGATACTATTCCACCCATTCAACCTGAATTAAATTAACAAATATGATGAGTCTGCTATCTAAAAAACAACGACGCACTTCCCGGTTAATGATCACAATAACGGGGCTTCTGTTTACGGCAGGCGCCCATGCGCAGCAACAAAAAAGCGATGCAAAACCGCTGGCTACCAGCCTGGATCAGCTTTTAATTACTCGTCCGCCAGATTCTTTAGGTTATCCGGAATTTTATGAAAAATATACAGATGCCTTTGGAATTCCTGTAGTTTCGTCGGCAAAGGTATCTGATGCGGCAATATTAGTCGCGCGGGATATCATTAATTATATGTTAGTGAAGAGGCCGGATATTCGCAGTGCGATGATCAGCATGAAAGCCCGCTTATCGATCATGGCCTGGTCTGAAATGCAAACCGACCTGCCTGAATATAGCAACTGGAAAAAACCGGCACTTACTGATGGGCGCCTCACACCAACGGAAAGGGAAAATTATAATAAGCCCGGCGGAATAGCGAGCCTGACAGATAAAGGTTATTGGAATCAGCGCGCGCGCGGAATGGGCGGAATTCAAACTTCTTGTGCAGAAGAAAATCTGTTAGGCTTTCCCGGAACTAAATATTATGGGGAGAACATTATGGTGCATGAGTGGAGCCACAATGTGATGTCTGCGTTGCGGAAGGCTGATCCGGAACTTTACAAACAGATTGATGTGGCGTACCAGGAGGCGAAGAAAAAAGGGATGTATAAAGATCAGTATGCCATTAACACGGTTGCAGAGTATTGGGCAGAAGGGAGCCAGTGGTGGTTTTGGTCTAACTTCGAGTTTAATGATGGCAAGGTAAAAGTTCAAACGCCCGATGATTTGAAGGCTTATGATCCTGTTTTATATGATATTCTTGCTCAGGTTTATGCCGGTCATCATATCCCGGCTGATGTTTATTATGGAAAGAATATTTCTTTTGGTGGAGCTACGGTGAAGCATTGATAAGATTTTAGTGATGGGATAAGTGGTATGAAGTGCCCATAGTTGGAGGAGCGAATGCGTTATATAATGGTTTTCATTGCGAGGCACGAAGCAATCTTTTTAGCAGGATAGATTGCTTCGTCGGCTGAAAAAGCCTTCTCGCAATGACGGAAGTATTAAAGAAAGATGAATTAACAACCCGCCCTACGGGCACCCCTCCTTAAAAATCATGGGAATAGCGATCGATATCATAAACGGTCGTCACTGCGAGGCACGAAGCAATCTTTTTAGCAGGATAGATTGCTTCGTCGGCAGAAGGAGCCTTCTCGCAAGGACGGAAGTAATAAAGAAAAGATGTATTAACAACCCGCCCTACCGACACCCCTCCCCAAAAAGGATGGGAATAGCGATCAATATCAGGATTACTTCTTCTGAAAAACCGTAAAGCTTTCAAATGCGGCATAACCAGAAATATCTCCATAAGTAGCATGATAAACCCCAACCTCCAAAACCTCATTTGCGAAATCATCACGTGTTATCGGACTGCCGGGCAAATTAATCCAGGTTTTTCCATCACTGCTTCCACGCATAAAGAAAGTATTTCCTAGCCGTTGGATCTGTAAATGCCTGTAAAAAGCCCAACCCGATAAATTATTCAATTGCCTTCTGCCCGTCCTCCTTAAATCTGTTACAATATTGCCCACGCCCCAACCTGGCATAATGCCGTTTTGAACAAGCATACTGTTATTCCCTGGCAATTTCGCCATAATTCCGGCTTCATTCGCTCCATAAGCCTTCTTTTGAGTTAATCCCAATAAATCAGAAAGCACCACCTCTGCAACGAAATCTCCTTTAATATGATGATAAGCGAATGGACCGGTTGAAGCGGAGCCATCCCATAAAGTATGGTGAGAAACCATTTTGAGCACACCGTTTTGTTGAGAAACCGTGTCGGCTGTTCCCATTAAACCATCCCAGGAAGTTCCTGATAGTCCGTTTTTATTAGCTGGGATAGACTGAGCTGTTCCACTTTGTTTTTTAATCGTAAATAAAGCAGTATCTGTTTGAACAGGAAAAGGCAATGAAGCCCGGGTTACGTTTCCAAAATTGTCTTTCACTTTTACGGTGTATTGGTAATTGCTTTCCGGTTTTACGGAAAAATCTAAAAAATCCGGAGATCGCAGCCATTTGGAAGATGCCTGTCCGTGATCCCTGGCAAAGGAATATTCGAAGGTATTGCCCGGAAGTTGAGGCAAGCCGGCAACCATGTAAACCATATTTGGTGTTACGGCAGCTGGCTTCGATGCAAATGTAGCCTGTGCATTCTCCGTAGCTTGTGTTCTCTTCCAAAAATTAAATTCCTCTGCAAGGGCTGCCTGATCAAGCCCTTCACTATAAATTAAAACAGAAGAAATGGCTGTTTGCGCAGCGGTTTCTAATAACAGCTGAGGATCTTTTGGTTTTACTGATGAGGAGAAATTAGCGGTTGGTATTCCGTTTAAACGAACCTGAAACTTACCATTGATATAATTACAAATTACCTGCTGCCATGTTCCGTTTCCCGAAATACTGGCGGCTTTTCCTGGCCCGAAAAACAAATTAGTCTTTGAGCCCTTTGCTGAAAGAATTGAAAATACTGCACTAAAGGGTTTAGCGAAATTGACCATTTTAAAACTTTCATCGCTTAAAGAAAGCTTTGCTCCGCTACTTAGTGATACCGCTAGCTTACCGTTCACATCAGCCACTTCAGCATCCCCATTTATTTTCAACTTACCCAACGCTGCTCCGTCGTTATTCCATTCCTTTAATTTTCCATAGGCTAAATGCTTAGCATCGGTATAAACAACCGTATTGCTATTCATTCCTTTACCATATGTTGCGGTAACTTCTTCCGTACTTAAAGGCCGGTCAAATATTTTTAACGAAGCAAGTGCACCAGAGAATCCTGCACTTCCATCTTCAAATCCTCCAACAACAAAGCGGGACAGTTTTTTTATAAACAGCATTCTTCTATCTGCCCGATCCAATTTCCCATCAACGTAAATACGTTCCATTGTTCCATCGAAAACCATCACAATGTGATGCCATTCATTTGCTTTCGGAACATTTTTGTAACCCAAATCTGCCCAGCCCATGTGAACAGCAGCGCCAGCATTTTTGTCCGAGCCATACCCTACCCCAACATTCGTTAAGTTATCACCTCCCCGCGCTGTCCACGAAACGATGCTTTCTTCCTTGTCAACCTCCGGATTAAGCACCCACATGCTTACACTATAACTGCTGTTTCCTGATAAAGACGGTGGCGCCAGACTCGAAGATGCTAAACGCTCTTTTCCGGAAAAAACAAGGGCTTTCTTTCCATTAATCATGGATACAATAGGTTTTGCGGTTCCCACAGCAGCGAAAGTACCTGCGAGTTTTCCATTATTTGGAATACTTTGAACGGTTGATCCGATACGAAACTTGCCGAAATTCAAATCTACCAACAGACCTTTTGAATCAAAACGTTGCAGAGACTCCCACTTTTTGATTTTGGTATTCATTGCGGGATGGTATGCTGCATTATCGAAAACTTTAACATTCCAGATTGCCTTATTAAGCCCTGGGTATTCCGTGTGTAAAATAGTAGTTCGCAGGTACCTGGCCTGAACGTTTCCTATATCAATCATCGGACTGCCATGCCGGGTATTTTTACTTTTATCGGCATATAGTTTCCAGTTTTTCCCATCAATGGAATATTCAATTTTATACTGGTAATACCAGGTAGCATATTCAAACTGGGTATGTACACTTTTAATCTGATTTACCTTGCCTAAATCGATCTGCAACCACGATGGACCGATATTGTTTTTAGGTTTCCAGAGCGTGCCGTTGTTATCATCTACTGCGTATTCTCCTTTAAAATCCTGATCGTAATCGGAAGAAGTTGTTACGGTTTTGCCCAAAGCAAGGTTATCATGCGGATTTGCGTTTTTAGCCAGATAGCCGATTCCGTTGTGCGTTGGAACAAGTTTGAGGATGTTTCCTTTATTATCAAAAACAATTTTATCGGCAGCAACTTGTCTGTGGTAACCACCATCATTATGTGGATTATTATGCCTATGATAGATTAAATAAAAATCATCGCCTTGCTGCAAAACAGATTGATGACCCGGACCATGTACCGTTCCATCGGCATTGGTTGCTAAAACCGGATTTTCAGCAGCATATTTAAAAGGCCCCATCGGGTTTGTTGCCGTTGCATATTGCACCCGATATGTTCCATCTTCGCAATATCCTGACGAATAAGTGAAGTAATAAATTCCTTTCCGCTTGAAAACAAAAGGCGCTTCGAAAAAATCTTTTGCATCCGTATTGGGAATTTGCGCCAGTTTGGCAAACGATTTCATGTCTGCATTGAGCAGCCCAACGCCACAACCGTGATTTGGATAAATGCCCCAGGTGCCCCAATACATATAATATTTCCCGTCATCATCTTTAAATGTCTGGCCATCAAGCGTAATCACATTTGGGACTAAAAAGTTGGGCACAATCGGTTTGCCAGGGTCTAATAAAGGAGTCCATGGGCCAACTGGCGTAGCGGATGAAGCGCCAAAAATTTCTACAGGCTGACAGTAATAAAGGTAGTATTTTCCATCTGGCCCCAGTGTAGCATCCGGCGCCCAATAATGATGGGTAGTTGGCCAGTTCATATCCTGCATGGTCCAGTTCACAAAATCTTTCGATGTCCAAACCTGTGAAGGTCCAAAACCGCCCCATTGCCATCTGTTGTGGCATAAATGTAATAGGTATCACCAAATTTTTTCACCGTAGGATCGGCAAAATAACCTGGAATAACCGGGTTGCCATTCCCCTTTTTCAGGTGTTGGGTTTGTGCCGGTACCAACTGATAAATACCGCTTAAAATAAACAGAAGCAGGCACTTGAGAAAAACGTTTTTCATAATGATGAATTTAGGTAAAAAACTAACCTCACCCTTAGGGCAAGCCTTACCGGAAATAAAGAGGAAACTTATACACTTCTATTTCCCCATCCGGCGGTTTGGAGATTAGCGGATTAAAACCGCAGCAGTATGGTGCTATTTTGTTGGTGAAACCGAGTTTACGTTTGGCGTTTCAGCATTTAACAGATGCCTGATGAAGAAATCTCTTTTCCGTCTTCTGCCGTAAACACCTCCATCGCTATGTCCCATTCCGGGAATACTCAAAATATCAAAATCTTTATTGGCCTTAATTAAGGCATCAGCCAAACGATAAGTAGATTCTGGTGGTACATTTTCATCAGCTTCGCCCACGATTAAAAACAAATTCCCCTGAAGTTTTGCTGCATTGGTAATGTTCGATTGCGCATCGTAATGTTCGCCAACCGGGTAACCCATCCACTGCTCATTCCACCATTGTTTATCAATGCGGTTATCATGGCAGCCACAAGCAGAAACTGCAGCCTTATAAAATTCGGGATGAAAAAGTAAGGCGCCGGTAGAATTCTGGCCACCGGCAGAAGTTCCATAAACACCAATTTTATTAATGTCTGCGTTTGGATATTTTTTAGCCATGGCTTTCATCCATAAAATCCGGTCTTCGAAACCCGCATCTGCCAGGTTATGCCAGCAAACATCATGAAAAGCTTTTGACCGGTTAGCTGTTCCCATGCCATCAATCTGCACTACAATAAACCCCAATTCTGCAAGACTTTGCATTTCACTAGCCGGCAAGAAACTTTTAGGCACAAAACTATCCTGCGGACCAGCATAAATATTCTCGATGATGGGATAGGTCTTGTTTGCATCCATCGCAGAAGGCATGCAAACCACACCCCAGATATCGGTTGATCCGTCTCTTCCCTTGGCTACAAAAACTTCCGGCAACTTTACACCTGTTTTTAAAAACGTTGCGGTATCTCCATGCTCTATTTCCTGCACAGATTTAGTGCTTGCAGTAATCTTTAACTTTGTAACCGGTGCTATATTAACCTGTGAATAGGTATCTATATAGTATTTCCGGTCTGGTGAAAAGGTAAGGTTATGATTCCCCGTTTCTGGCGTTAAATTTACCAGTCCTTTTCCATCAAAACCGATTCGATAATAATGGATAAAATATGGATCTTCCTCTTTATTCATGCCGCTGGCTTTAAACCAAACCTGGCGCTTAACCACATCTACGCTATCAATATCCCGAACCACCCAATTTCCTTTGGTTATTAGTTTCTGATTGCCTGTTAAGCCATTTACCAGATAAAGGTGTTGCCAGCCATCGCGCTCACTTGTATAAAGAATTTCATTTGTTTTGGGCAGATAGCGGGTATAAATCCTGTTTTCGTAAATGAAAGTTTTCGTTTTTTCATCAATGATGTTTTTTGTCTTTCCCGTTTGCACATCAACTTCAATCACCCTAAAACGTTGGTGACCCCGATCTGCCTTTTCATATGTATAATAGCTGTTGTTGCGCCAATGCAAAGGCTGCGGATCGAAAAAATCAGTCGCTTCTACTTCTACTTTTCTTGAAGTTTTAGTGGTGAGATCAAAAATGTAAGGCTGATAGGAAGTAAACTCATCTCCGGGTTGTGCATACTCGCGAGACTTCAATTCACCTCTGGTGGTGCCTGGAACCGAACTTAAAAGGTAATGAACTTTTTTTATTTCCTTAGGGTCGGTTTTATAGGCTACAACCGTTTTTCCATCAGGCGACCATTCAAAATTTCCATAAGGTTTATCGGCAGAGCCATCTTTACTTAAGGGCGTCTCCGCTTTCGATGCAACATCAATTAATATTAAGTTACCGCCACGGATTTCGATTTCGTTTTTCCCATCCGGTGATAGCCGAACGGTTCTGCTTCCTTCCCAACGAGAACGTTTTCGCTGCAAAGGCATTTTCGGATTATATTTAAATATCGTGGTATCGGCAGCTGGTACGATGCCATAATCCGTTAGGTTTACCTGGTACCATTTGTTTTCAGATTTTAGCTTTACATTATTTTGATCAGTGAAATAAAGTTCTGCAAACGTTAAGCGCATAGCAGATTGCTTCTTCCCGCTTACCTTTTCAAGATTTTGAGCTAACTTCTGGGCGTCAAATGCCTTTTTGCGAACTCCGGAAGCCACATCGACATACGTGTATTCCCAGTTTTTATTCGGGAGATTTTTCTTATACCAAAATGCAGATCCATCCTTTTTCCAGATCGGAACAATGTCGTTATTGGTTGGAATGTTCCGTAGCGCCGTATCCAGTTTACCAGCCCGCTGGTAAGCCTGAACAATATCTATAGCTGTAGGGGAATAGGGCGTTTGTTGTGCCGCTAAAGAGAAACAACTTGCGGTAAAAAAGGAGGTAACAGCGAATTTTTGGATCAGAGAACTTATTTTCATCTTGCAGTGTTAAGCTGTAAATATAATTCAACAGGTCAGCAAATTTCCGCTGTATTTTGATGCATAACGCGAATATTTTAACCTACTGATGTTCTTATTCAACGGGAGCTACTGTGTTTACCTTTCTGACTAAATAATAAACTGGAATCCCGATTAAGGTGATGATTAATCCAGGCCAGGTAAATTTGGGTTTAAAAACAATGAGGAGAATGCAAAAAGCCAAACCCATCAAGATGTAAATGACCGGTAAAACCGGGTAACCAAATGCTTTATATGGTCTTGCAGCATCCGGACGCTTTTTGCGGAGGATAAAAATCCCAAAGATGGTGAGCATATAAAAGCCGACTACCACAAAGGAAATCATATCAAGCAAATCGCCATATCTCCCGCTTAAGCACCATAAACATGCAAAAACGCACTGAATCCACAAACCAAAACCGGGAACGGCATTTTTATTTAATTGCGTAACTTTTTTAAAAAACAAGCCATCTTTACCCATGGAATAGTAAACCCTTGCGCCAGCCATAATTAACCCATTATTACAACCGAAGGTAGAAACCATAATCATAACTGCGATGATCATGGTTCCGGCAGTGCCGAAAATATGACCGGCTGCAGAAACGGCCACCCGGTCTTTATCGGCATAAGCGATATCATGCAAACTTAAAACACCGGTATACATCACATTGGTGAGCAGGTAAAGCACGGTTACAATAATGGTTCCCAAAGCCAGACTTAGCCCGATATTGCGTGCCGGATTTTTAATTTCTCCTGCAATGAATGTTACATTATGCCAGGAATCGCTGCTGAAGATTGAGCCCACCATTGCCGCAGCAATGGCACCAAAAGCCGCTAAGGTGGTATATGGCGAAATGATTCCGTCTGTATTTAAAGCGCCTAGATGCCACATGTTTTCCCAATTGGCCTTCCAGATTCCTTTATCGAGGAAAAATAAGCCGAATACGATTAAGCCAAAAAGACTGAGCAATTTGGCTACCGTGAAGGTGGTTTGAATGGCTTTTCCAGCATTTACACCACGGCTATTGACGTAGGTGAGTAAAATTATAATGCCGATAGCCAGCAGCTGGGCCGGAGAAATGGTGAAGAAGCCTAAATCTATGGCCACCAGATCTTCACTAAAAGACGGCAATAAATAAGCGGTGAATTTTGCAAATGCTACGCCAACAGCGGCGATAGTTGCAGTTTGAATAACGGTAAAAAAGCTCCAGCCATATAAAAAGCTAACCAATGGATTATATGCTTCCTTTAAATAAATATATTGTCCGCCAGCCTTAGGAAACATGGCACTCAATTCTCCATAACTTAATGCCGCGGTAAGTGTCATAAACCCTGTTATCAACCAAACCACCAATAACCAACCTGCACTGCCTACATTTCTGGTGATATCTGCGCTGACAATGAAAATGCCAGATCCGATCATGCTTCCGGCAACCAGCATCGTTGCATCTAATAATTTAAGTGAGGGTTTAAAGTGTGTGGTTTCTTCTTTCATAAATTTGGTATCTTAATTTTGTGGTTCAGAATTGATTAAGGTTTAGACGTTTTGTCGTAGAACTTCCACGAAGTGCTAAAATCTCTTGTAAGTGGCTGATTGATTAAAGTTGCCCTAATCATTTCAACAGGAATAAGGTTTTCTTTAATTACAGCGTCATGAAATTGTTTAAAACTCATTTTGCCACCATCAACAAGTTCATTCTTTAAAGCAAAAAGCTGTAGGCCTCCGGTAAGGTAAGCCACCTGATATAGCGGGCTATAATTGCCTTGAAACGAACGACGAACTTCACCTTCTGCATTTGCACGTTCGTGCCCAACACGATCAACCAGAAAATCTATACTTTGCTGTGGTGTCCATTTACCCAGGTGATAGTTTAGCGAAAACAAGATCCTTGCGCATCGGTGCATGCGCCAAAACAACATTCCCATTTTTTCTTCTGGTGTTTTGGCAAAACCTTTATCGTAAAGCAAAAGCTCCCAATATAAAGACCAGCCTTCTATACTAAAAGGTGTTTTAAAAGGATCGCGGTAGCTCTTATACCGGTTGTTGATGTAATATTCATAATGATGGCCAGGTAAAAGCTCATGCTGAACGGTACCTCTTGAAAAATATGGATTATTCCCCCTCATGCTCATCAGCTTATCATCTTCTTCCATGGTATTGGTTGGGTACGAAATACTAATTTCTCTTCCTCCGGTAAAAAAAGGATTTACCAATTGTCGTTCTGCAGACATCATAACCATACCCCAGGTCTCTTCTGCCAACGCCGGAATATCAATTAGATCGTTAGCCTTAATAAACTTAAGTGCATCATCCTGTAATTTCACAATTAATTCAGGTTGTTTACCTAGTGGCACGTAGCTGTTTTTTATTTTTTCCTGTGCTTTTTTCCAATCTTTCCCAAAGCCCATTTCAGCTGAAGCTTTTAACAGTTCAGCATCGCAAAATTTAAATTCTTTTTCAGCAAGCTCGATGAGTTCCTTTGGGGTATAAGGAATCAGCTCTGCATTTAACTGTCTGATCAATTCATCACGCCCGATTGGCAAACCTTTTATACCCAGCTTATCATGATTGGCAGCCATCAAACTATCTTGTTTAGCTGAAAATTGTTTAGCATAATTATCTAAAGCAAGATCAGCTTTTTCATAAGGCTTAGGTACCCACCAGGTAAAAGTAGGTTCGTAATTCATATAAAACTGATAAAATCCTTTTAAACGATGCTTTAAACTAATGGCAATATTAGATGCTGTTTTTAGCTGATCTAAACTAAGTTTGGTTGTTTTATTTAAATCTAAAGATACCGAATCAATTATCTTCACTGTAGCGTTCAGTTCGGCAGCTATAAGCGCGCCATCTTTGTAAGTACCCCTTCTTCTAAGATTTTCCAGACTGTAAACGGTATCTGCAAAAGGAAAATACTTTACCAGCGACTTATAACTTTGCTCTTCCTGATTAAGCAGAAAAACAGAAGCTTCAATTTGTTTTTTTAAAAGTATATAATCTACTTTTCCGTTTATACTAAATGTATTAAAACCTGCAGATTTTAGTTTTAGCAGATAGTCGTTATTAATTTCTTGCAAACGCTTACGCTGAACAGGGCTTTTAAGAGTTGTGAGTGGCGCAGAATAGTAGCCGCCTGCCGAAAAAGGATAATAAAAATCGTTAATGGCATCGACATCTCTTTGGTAACCTACAATTAGTGTCCCCATTTCGCTGGTTTGTTCGTAAAGGACAGCATTGGGGCTTTGGGCACTCAGCCTGGAGGATAGAAACGTGCTAAAACTTATAAAAAAAAGAGTGCCAAAAAGTAGATTATTACGCATAGTGAATCGTTTAAACTGAACAATAGCAATTAACTCCGATTAAAAAAATCAGATCATTTTATTAGAAAAAAATGACTTGTGAACCTTACGCCCCCATGTAACTTACCCTACTTACTGTATTATAGGTATCTACATAAGCCCTTGGCGACTGACCGATAATACTTTTAAATACCCGGTTAAAATTGGTAATGCTATTGAAACCGGCTTTATAAGCCACGCCAGAAATACAATCCGTTTTTTCACCAGAGATTAAGCTTTTACAGGCGTCGTTAATTCTTACTTCGTTAAGAAAGGATACAAAGGTATGGCCGGTATGTTTCTTAAAATACCTGCAAAAGGCCTGTGGTGTCATAAAAGCAACATTTGCGACATCTTCCAGCGTGATTTGGCTATTATAATTTTCGGTAATATACCCGATGATTTTACTCAAACGCATGCCTTCATTTTCGCTCACGTTTGATGAATACAAATCAGAACATAATGGAATGGTATCATCGCCGATGGATTGCAGGGTGACCATTAATTTAACAAATGCAAACAAAAGATCTGTACCCGATGCCTCATGCACAGCCACCATTTTACTTAATACTTCTTCGGTATGCTTAAAAGGCACTTTGAAACCATGTTTATTTTTAGCCAGAAAAGCAGTGGCCATCTTCATTTCCGGAAGAGAAAACAGTGGCCCTAACGTTCCGTTTGAATTGAAATAAACAGAATATGCCGCAACAGATCGCTCGCTTTTACTTTCAAAATATTCGGGATTGCTTTTAAACAGGTGCGGAAGCTTTGCGCCGATTACAAATATGTCTCCCGGCCGAAAAGCATGCATATCACTTCCCGCTATTAGCGTCCCTTCGCCCCTTTCAATGTAAGTAATCTGCCATTCATCGTGTCTGTGCAGATATTGATAAAAATAAGGCAATTCTACGTGCTCAGAAATAACACTTTTGTCATCAGGCACAAGCATGGTAAATGGCAATACTTTCATGTTGATTGGTTTGGTTGGTTGGTTTGTTGATTATGATTCAATATAAGGATATTAACTGTAAAAATTCAAAAAAACCTTTATTAGGTTAAAATCCTGCTACAATACGATAATATTCAACAAAAACCGCCTCTTTCAACGTTAGAACTTGCCAGCTACTGTATTTAAACACACCTTTCCAGCTACCTGAATTTATCGGTTCGCAGCGAAAGAATCCACTGCCATTTCGAGCTTTTCTTCGGCGATAATTTGACTTACCAATAAACCCGTTGCCGGCCCAAGACTTAAGCCCATCATGCCGTGGCCAGTAGCAATAATTAAGTTTTTTCTGTGGGTGCTGCGCCCAATATAAGGTAACCCATCAGGTGATGATGGCCTGAAGCCATACCAGATCTCCTTTTCGTTCGGAAGCGCAGGATGTAAATCAGGGAAATATTTTGGAACAGATTCCACAATTCCCTTTACCCGCTGCATGTTTACTTTGGTGTTAATCCGATCGAGCTCCATTGTACCGCCATAGCGAATACCGCCATTCATCGGTGTAATGGCTACCCTTGCCTCGCAAAGTAAAGCCGGAATGGTTAAGCGTTGTTGCGGCTCTGGTTCCATAAAAGAATAACCTTTTCCTGGCATCAAAGAAATGTTTAAATCAGCCATTTTCGCCACCGCAGGCGACCATGATCCTGTTGCAATTACATATTGATCGGCTTCCCAAACCGTAGTGCCGGTGAAAACTTTAGTAATCCTATTTCCTTCTGATTCGATCTTATCTACTTCTTTTCCGCTGATTAAAGAAACGCCATTACCCCTTAAATAGGTAAGTAAAGCATTCATCAATTTGCCAGGATAAAGGTGCGCATCACAACGATAATGAACTGCACCGAGAACATCAAGATTTAAGTTTGGCTGCAGCGCTTTACACTCCGCAGCACTTAACACGGCCATATCCAATCCAAGTGTTTTGGCTTTATCGGCAAGGTGTGCTTCCTCTTCAGCAGCCTGCTCAGTTTTGTAAAAAGCTAAAATTCCGTTATTGGTGAGTTCAAAATTGAAGTTTGGCTCTTTAGATAAATCTTCGTAAAGTTTTTTGCTGAGTAATGATAAATCGCGAAGCGGTTCTGCAGATTGCGTTACATGCTTTTCTGTTGCATGTTTCATAAATTTGAGTCCCCAGCCAATAAGGCTTGGATTTAAAGACGGACGAACATAGAAAGGACTTTTACTATTGAACATCCACCGGATGCCTTTGCTCAGCATTCCCGGTGCAGCCAAAGGAATAAAATGACTCGGTACAATCATGCCTGCATTTCCAAAAGAACAATTATCACTTAAATCGCCTTTATCTAAAACGGTTACCTCAAATCCTTTTTTTTGAAGATAATATGCCGACGTAAGTCCAACAATTCCTCCACCTATAACTAATACTTTCGACATTATATTTTTCCTCTTCTATGAAAACACCCTACTAAATCACCTGAAATCCATATGCATACGGATCATCTTCGGCATCTATTTTTATTGTATTGTAACCGAAAACCTTTGCCCATCCTTCCACACTTGGAATGATGGCTTTAAAACCACCCATTTCAATTTCTTCTTCTACCCTTCCGGTAAACTTGCTCCCGATAAAACTTTCATGGATAAAATCTTCTCCTTTTTTGAGCTTCCCTTTTGCATGCCATTGTGCCATACGGGCAGATGTACCCGTACCACATGGTGAACGATCAATGGCCTTATCCCCATAAAAAACAGCATTTCTTGCGGTTGAGGTTGGGTCTAAAGTGGTTCCTGTCCACAGCACATGGCTACAGCCATTAATGGTCGAATCCTGTGGATGAACAAAAGTGTATTTCTCGTTAATGCGTTTCCTGATGGTTTGACTCCAGGTAATTAATTGCGAGGCGGTATAATTTTCCAGGCCTGGAAAGTTGGTTTGCGGATCTACAATGGCATAAAAATTCCCACCATAGGCCACATCGAAAGTAAGCGTTCCTAAATCCGGGCATTCCACTTCCATATTTTCTGCAGCAAGGTAGGAAGCCACATTTTTTAACTTAACAGATTTAACTTTCTTACCTTCCTGCTTGTATTCAATCTGAACCAGGCCTGCCGGTGCTTCCATCCTGATTACACCAGGGATTTTCGGCTGGATTAAACCTTCTTCTATGGCAATTGTGATGGTGCCGATGGTGCCATGACCGCACATGGGCAGGCAGCCACTGGTTTCGATAAATAACACAGCCACATCATTTGCAGGATCGTGAGGTGGATAAAGTATACTACCCGACATCATATCATGTCCCCTGGGTTCAAACATCAGCCCCGTTCTGATCCAGTCGAACTCCCTTAAAAAGTGTTGTCGTTTTTCGCTCATGTTGGCGCCCACCAGTTGTGGTCCGCCGCCAGCGACCAACCTTACCGGGTTTCCGCAAGTATGCGCATCTACACAAAAAAAGGTTTTACTCATATGTCTTTCGTAAATTGCTGATTAATCATTCTAAAAATACCCAATGGATTGCCGTCTTTCAATTCATCTGGTAAAAGCCCTTGCTCCCAATCCTGATAAGCCAGCGGACGAACAAACCGATATATCGCAGTAGATCCTACAGAAGTGTATCTGCTGTCATTGGTTGCCGGAAACGGCCCGCCATGTTGCATTGCCGCACAAACTTCTACACCGGTTGGTACGCCATTAAGAATAATGCGACCAGTTTTATCTGTCAGTTTATGGATAAGTGACTGATACCTGCCAAGTTCATTTTTATCAGCCATAAGCGTAACCGTTAATTGGCCCTGCAATACCGAAATCACTTCTTCCAGTTCTTTTTGATCTTTTGCCACCACTAAAAGGGAATACGGACCGAAAATTTCTTCGTGAAGTGTAGGATTTTCAATAAAACTTGCAGCATCTACCTGGGCTACTTTCGCTTCAGACTGATTTTTTAATTCCGCATTTTTCACTTCTGAAACGGCAAGCAACTCAACGCCAGCTTCTGAAATAATGTTTCCAGAAAGCTTTGTATAATTTTTAGAAATTCCTTCGGTAAGCATTGTTGCAGATGGAACAACGGCAATTGCTGCAGAAAGCGTTTCCTCAAACTTTTCTAATCCTGGTGAAGCAATAGCGAGCATCAAACCAGGGTTGGTACAAAACTGACCGGCACCTAGCGTGATAGAGCCGGCATATTTTTTAGCCAGTTCTTCGGCTTGATTTTCAATCGCTTCGGGAAGAAATATGATGGGGTTAATGCTTCCCATTTCGGCGAAAACCGGAATAGGCTGTTTGCGTTCCTGGCCAAGTTTTACCAAAGCCATTCCACCATGATAAGAGCCTGTAAAGGTTACAGCTTTCGTTAAGGGATGCAACACTAAATCTGTACCCACCTGGTAAGCATCATCATAAAGCATTGAAAATACACCCTTAGGCATACCTGTTTTTTCAACAGCTTTGATAATGGCTTCACCCACTAAAGCACTTGTTCCATAATGTGCCGGGTGTGCTTTAACCACTACCGGGCAACCAGAAGCCAGCGCAGAAGCGGTGTCTCCCCCTGCAACAGAAAAGGCCAGGGGAAAATTACTGGCTCCAAAAACAACCACGGGGCCAATTGGGATCAGCATCCGGCGAATATCCGACCGGGGTAGCGGTTGCCTTTCTGGTAAAGCCGTATCAATGATGGCATCTACCCATGATCCTTCTGCTACAAGATTGGCAAAAAGCCTCAGCTGGCCGGTTGTTCTACCCAACTCCCCCTGCAATCTGGGCAAAGGCAGGCCACTTTCTGCAGAGGCACGCGCCACCAATGTTTCGCCAATCGCAGCGATTTCATCTGCAATGGCATTTAAAAATGCAGCCTTTTTATCCTTGCTGATATTTCTATAAACTTCAAATGCTTCAGTTGCCAAAACCAAAGCTTCATTAATCTCTTTTTCTCCGGCTTTAACAAAATCTCCGTCAAGCAATAAACCCGTTGCTGGGTTTACTGCTTTCAGGCTAACTTCATTACCGTTTACAAATTCACTGGCAACAATATTTTTTCCGTTCATATTTGGTGTTTTTATTTACCCCAGCTTCCTGCAGGTAATTCCGGGCGAACCGCTAATGCGTCGTTAATAATCTTTAATACCCGCTCTCTTTCTGCGCCCTCAATTGGCAAACGTGGTGCCCTAACGGCTTCTGTTCCTAAACCTGTTGCTACTTCAGCAAGTTTGATGTACTGAACGAGTTTTGGGTGAATATCCAGCTCCAATACGGGTAAAAACCAGCGGTAAATGGTTAATGCTTCAGCAATCCGGTTTTCTTTAATCAGGTTAAAAATTGCAACTGTTTCTCTTGGGAAAGCATCTACCAAGCCAGCTACCCATCCATCAGCACCCATTACAATACTTTCCATGGCCAACGGATCTACACCGGTGAAGATTTTGAAACGATCGCCAAAACGGTTTATTAACCTGGTTACGTTAGAAACATCTCTCGTAGATTCTTTAATCGCCTGCACATTTGGATATTTTGTCAACGCTTCGAACATATCCAGTGTTACTTCAATTTTATAGTCAACAGGATTGTTATAAATCATAATGGGCAGCTCCGTAGATTCTGCAATGGCACCAAAAAATGCTAATGTCTCATCTGGCGAAGCATAATAACGCATTGGTGGTAAAAGCATTAATCCCTGCGCACCTAAAGATTCTGCTTTTTTGGCAACTTCAATTCCTTTTTTTGTGGTAGATTCTGAAATATTTAATAAAACAGGCACACGACCGTTTACTACCGCTAAAGTATGAGATAATAATCCAAATTTTTCATCATCTGTAAGTACACTGGCTTCGCCTAATGATCCGCCTAGGATGATCCCATTTGCTCCGGCCTCTAATTGTGCCTCGATGTTTAAATCAAAAGCTGCAAAATCTAATTCATCATTTGCTGTAAATTTTGTGGTTACAGCCGGGAAAACCCCTGTCCATTTTATTGCCATTTTTATATCTAATTTTATATATGTTATTTTTGATTGCTGATGAAATATTCATCGGGACTTTAATAATACCAGACCTGTCTCTTTACTTAGATATCCCCGATTATTTTCAAAGTTACGGCATAGCTTCAGGGCGCAATTGTTAGATTTTAACCGATACCAACTATAAATAGACCATTTGAGTTAAAATCTAATTCTTGTTTTTTACGCCGAGATAATACATCAATTCAATTGCTGATTTCTCCAGTAAAGATTCTTGTCCGGGTAATAATTTTAAATGTCCCCACTCTTGAGCTGGAATGATTTTTAAAGTTTTAACCCCTTCTTTCTTGAGGATTAAAGGCAGGTTGAATCCGTCTACACAATTTGTATAGCGATAAAATACTTCATTATTCTTAATATAATATTCAAAAACCGGAATTTGTGTGGTCCGTAAATATTGATCGAAAACTTTAGCGTAAGCGTAACCTGCCTGTTTTGAAAAATAATTTTCTATCTGCGCAGTGGTTACAGTTTGATGATAAAAAGTTTTATTCAAACCCCTCAATATAGATCTGAAAAGTTCATCATTATCCATACTGTGCCTAATGGCGTGGAGCATATTTCCGCCTTTTGGGTACATGTCTCCACTCCCCTGGGCATTTACGCCATATGCAGGAATAACCGGACTATCATTCCTAATGCCTTTTCTAATGCCGTAATTGTATTCGTTCCCTGCCTGCTTACCAAAAATATAATCAACAAAAAGGGTTTCACTATAGTTGGTAAAGCCTTCGTGCACCCACATATCCGCAAGGTCTTTGGTGGTAATGTTATTGCCAAACCATTCGTGCCCGCTTTCGTGAATAATAATGAAATCCCATTTTATACCCCAGCCATTGCCAGACATATCCCTTCCTAAATAGCCAAACTTATATTTGTTGCCGTAAGAAACAGCCGACTGATGTTCCATACCTGTGTGTGAAGCATCAATTAACTGGTAACCATCTTCGTAAAAAGGATATGGACCAAACCAGTGCTCAAAACTTTTCATCATTTTATGAACCTGATCCGGCATATAAGTTTTAGCCTTATTATAGTTGTAATCCAACACCCAGTAATTAATATTGAGCTTTCCTTTTTCACCCGGATATTCTTCCTTAAAGTTAACATATTTACCGATATAAGGAATGATGCAATAGTTACTGATTGCGCTTTGTACGTTGTATTTATAGGTTACGGTGCCATCATCATTTTTCTTTTTAAAAATGAGCTTTCCATTCCCAATGCCAACAAGTGTATCAGGAATAGTCATGGTTAAAGATGCACCCAAATCTGGCTCATCGCTTTGATGGTCTTTGTTAGGATACCAAACCGAAGCACCTAAACCCTGGCAGGCAACAGTCATCCAGGGCCGCGACAATGAGTCTGTAGTAAAGATAAATCCACCATCCCAGGGCGCACGTTTCGCCTGGTGAACAGCACCATGGTAAAATATTTTTACGCAGTTTAATGCCGTGTTTTTTTGAGGCGGAACATCTGCATACCATACACTTCCAACATGTTCAAACCGGAGCTTAGATTTTTCATTGTACCAGATGCTATCTATCGTCAGCGGCTCCTGAAGATCAATTTGCATCCTGATCTTCCCATCATTCGCCATAACCACTTTGTACAAAATCTCATTTGAACCTGATATTGTTTTATGGGTATAGTCTGGCTTAAAGGCGAGTTCGTACCGCTGAACATCCCACCAGGTTCTTTCTGCATTCAGGCTTCCCCTAAGGGTATCGGCCCGTGAATAACTGCGCTCCTTAACCTGAGCAAAAGCAGTAAGGTTGCAGAAAAATATGATCAGGATCAGAATGCTACGTATCGAATTTTTCATCATAGAAGAATTAAACAAAGTATGGTGATGAGGTTTGTAAATACAAAGATGACTAAAGCAGTGTTTAATAAATAATTTTTGATCTAATCGGATAAAATACGGCATGAATTAGCCAATTATTGGTAAGAACTATGGTACTAAAATCACTTAAAATTGAGCAATAGTTAAAAATTTGGGTTAAAATACGCCCAACAATTGCAAATTATAGTCATTTCTAATCCCTTCCTTTTATCTAATTTAGGGCGTAATCAAATTAACCAAATATCAGTTACAGCGAGCAAATTATCCCCCTCCAATCATCCATTTAGAAACAACATTATGAACAAAAAACTCATTGCTTTTCTTTTCACTATCTTCATTTTTGGAACTGCATTTGGAAAAGACCTCCAGATCAGTTCTCCAGATAAGAAGATAAAAATTCATATCAGTTTAGGTCAGAAAATTACCTGGAGCATTAAATATGGTTCAGCCACAATTCTGCAACCGAGCCAGCTGGCGATGCTGCTTAAAAACAATATTCAGCTAGGCGTAAATCCGGCTTTAATCAATCAAAAGCAAAGTATGCATGCGGAGGTGCTGACAGCTGAAATTCCGGTAAAAAGTAAAAAGATAAACAACAATTACAATGAATTAAAACTGACTTTCAAAGGCAATTACAGCATTTATTTCAGGGCATACGATGATGGGGTGGCTTATCGCTTTGAAACAGCACTCGGAAAGCAAACGATAGAAGTTGAAAATGAAATTGCAGATTTTGATTTTGGAACAAATAACCGCGTATTCTGGCCCCAGGAAAGTGATCCAAACTATTTATCACATTTCGAAAGTTTATATAAAGATTCTACTTTAAATGCTTTTAGTAATCAGCAACATGCTGCTTTACCCATGCTGGTTTATGCTAAATCTGGCATTAAAATGCTGGTGAGCGAGGCCGATCTTTATGATTATCCAAACCTGTTTTTATTTGGTACCGGAACCGGAAAACTCACTGCTGCGCATCCGAAAAATATTGCAGAAAGCACACCTGTAAGAGATCGTGATATCAAAATCACCAAATTGGAAAGTCACATTGCAAAAACCACAGGCCAGCGTAAATTTCCATGGAGAAGTATTGCAATCTGTGCTGAGGATAAGGATTTACTCGTTACCAATCTCACTTATAAGTTATCAAGTCCATCGGTCATTAATGACCTAAAATGGATTAAGCCTGGCAAAGTAGCCTGGGACTGGTGGAATGACAACAACATCTACGGGGTTGATTTTAAATCTGGCATCAATACCAAAACCTATAAATATTACATCGATTTTGCGGCTAAATTTGGATTGGAGTACATTATGCTGGATGAAGGCTGGACCAAAACTACTACAGACCTCACTCATACCACGCCAGATATCAACCTGCAGGAAATTATAGATTATGGTAAATCAAAAAATGTAGGCGTTTGGCTTTGGACCTTATGGGGGCCTTTGGATAAGGATATGGATAACATCTTATCCAAATATAAAAAGTGGGGAGCGGTGGGAATTAAGATCGATTTTATGGCAAGAGCAGATCAATATATGGTTAACTTTTATGAGCGGGTAGCGGCCACTGCGGCGAAATATCAATTGATGGTTGATTTGCATGGCGCTTACAAGCCTGTAGGTTTGAACCATAAATATCCGAATGTAATGAGCTATGAGGGGGTACGGGGAGCGGAAAATAATAAATGGAGTGCAGAGATTACGCCTACCCACAATGTAACTTTGCCATTTATCAGAATGGCTGCCGGCCCAATGGATTATACGCCCGGAGCGATGATTAATGCCAATAAAAAGAATTTCAATATTGTTTTTAGCGAGCCCATGAGTATGGGAACCCGGGCACACCAGGCCGCCATGTATGTAATGTATGAAAGTCCGTTACAAATGCTTGCGGATAATCCTTCTAATTATTTGAAAGATACATTATATACAGCGTTTATCTCTAAAATCCCTACTGTTTGGGATGAAACAGTTGCCCTTGATGGCCAAGTGGGCGAATACGCACTAATTGCAAGGAAAAAAGACGATAAGTGGTACATTTCGGGAATGACCGATTGGAATGCCAGAACATTGACATCAAAACTTTCTTTTCTGGATGGTAAGAACTATCAGATGGAGTTCTTAAGTGATGGCATTAATGCAGACAGGCATGCAGCTGATTATAAAATTACCACTTTGAAGGTGAGTAAAGCAGACAAAATAGATATTAAAATGGAAAAAGGCGGTGGTTGGTGTGCCATCTTAACACCGGTGAATTAAAGAATTTTAAAGTTCTTCATCATAACAAAAGCCAATTTTCAATGTGAAAATTGGCTTTTGTTATGATATAAAGCTCGCGATCATTTACAAACATGCGCTAAGATATAGCTCGCGCTCGTTTCCGAACCAGTGCCAGGATCATTTTAAATCAGCAAACAGTGCATCTACTACAATGGGCTCAAAAAAAAACTGTAACCCCAGGGTTTAAGAAATCTAAAATTATTTCTGAATCAACACTTCAGTTGTTCCGGTTTTAGAAAGATTAACAAGTGTAGCGCCTCTTTCTTTTGTACCTGCCGTTTTAATACTGTACGTGCCAACGCCAGGCAGTTTAGCTGGTTGAGAAACCCTAATAACTGCATTTGGTGTGTATTGATCAGCCTTCTCCAATTTTAACCTGACTTCTCCGGTGGAAATAGCATAACTTACAGACGCTATTTTACCAGCATCTAATGAAATCCATAGTCCGACTGGCGCAAGGTAAACCGACGATTTAGCTGCAGTAGTAATTGAAACGGTAACTGTATTTTTATCTTTCTTTAGGTTTCCACCAAAAGCCAGCCATCCAAATTCAGGATGCTCGAGAATGTAAGATGAAGTATTTATTGCGTAGCCAAAAAAGCCCGAACCGTAATCACCTGTAATGCCGTCATTTTTAAGTGTTGACGGATAAGCATGAAAAGCTGCTGGCGCAAAGCCGTCTTGTGTAATATTTGAAATGGAACCTAACAATCCGCCATAACCTGCACGAAGCAAATAAAAGTCGTTTGGATTTTTGCGGTAATCCATCAATACCGGAATGGCATTCAAAGCTGAACCATAGTGATGAATCATTCTTTCAATCCGCTGAAGCTTACCTCCATAAAGGAAATCCCAGTAACGGCGGGCATTCCCATTGTAGGCCCAATGTGGCATTACCGGCATATAAGCCAGAATAGCATCCAGCGTTACCCTGGCTTTATCCTGATACCCAAAATAGTCAGACCATACATAAACCTCTTCCTGACCAGTAGAATCCCAGGGCATTTCACTTCCAAAGGGATATTCCAGAGATCGCCAGTGATCCGCACGCTTTTTCATGGCTTCCGATAATTTATTGGCCTCTTCAATTAAACCTTCATTTTTTAAATCAGTTAGAATCAGGTAAAAAATGGTTCCCTCCATCTGACCAAACTGCGCATAATATGGTGCAATATTAACCATGGCCATTCCCGTTTCCGCTGCATTGATAAGGTGCTGTTTCCAGCTGTCTTGTGCCACCAGGCCGGTGTAATTTCTGGCCAGGCGATACATCATCCAGTGTGCAGCCGCAACGTGCGGATAGTTATATGACCTGCCCAGGTTATTTGCTTCCTTACCTGGCCACGCCGACCAGGTTTTAAAGTTTATATCTTTATCGTAAGTATTTTTGGGCATCGAATCTGGTTCATAAAAAAATAAACTTTTCTTTACGCCATATTTCTGAGGCCCGTCTTTTAACTGGATATTACCAAACATTACTGTATCTACAAATTTTTGCAGCTTATCTATTTCTGCCTTTTCGGGATTTACCAGCTGCTTCATAATGGCACCCAGCCATGATCCCGCCCCGCCTTCATCGCTCAAACCTGCAATCCATGCCCGGTTATCCTGTACTACCTGTTGCTGTTTTTCATTATCATAAGTAATTACAGATGGCGATCTTTTGAAAACATCTTTAGGCTGATCAAACCATTGTTTGGTTGTTAAAAAATGGCCATAGCTGGCAATTACTTTACTTTCTGATTCGATAATTTTATAATTAACCGTTTGTTCGAGGCCATCCTCATAAACAATTGTTAACCTGGCTCTGCCCCAGGCATTGCCTTTAACAGCATAACTTTTCCACCCTTTTTTAGTAAAACCCGCGGCATTTACGATTAATGCATCAGCAGGAAATGAAGTTATCGATTTAATTTTTTTCGCATAGTTGAGGTATAACTTTGCATCTACATCTTTAGGCAATACATACCCCGGAACCGACACTGCAACCGGCCGTTTGTTCTCTGTTAACTTACTTTCTATGTCTTTTGCACTACCGGAGAGGATAAACTGAAGCGCATAAGTTTTGGTTTCATTTGGTTTTAAAGTAATAGAAGTTGGAACATTCCATTGGTCAGCATTTTTCCACTCGTTTTCGGCGTAAGCCTTGCTATACACCATCCACTCATAAAATCCTTCGAAAGCAATTCCTCTCGGTGTACGATCATCATTTAACGGATTATAAGCTTCAAATGGCGTTTTCCCAACTGGAGTTACAATTAGTGAAGGAGCATGTCCGCTTAACCTCGTTACTTGCAGGTAGCCAGCATCTTTTCCAATGTAAGGATCGTAAAAAACATTTTTTGCATGGGTTTGCTCCAGGGTTCTTCCTTCTAAAATATTATCAAAAATCATTGGAATTCCCAGTGCGCCAATTTCTACATTGCCAGCTGTTTTATTTTTAACTTCGAATTTTAAAGTAAGTTTACCATCATTCATTTCCCAGCTACGGATAATTTGTAACGGTATATCTGCTGGTAATGTAGCAGCCAGATCTGCCGATGCCAGTACTTTACCCTTTACTTCAATCGCTTTAACAGGCATTCGCCTGGCCGCTGTGCTAAAACTTTTCCAGCTTGCATCACTTCCAGTTCTGGTTTTTAGATTAATATCACCCAAATGGTACAAACCATCCGAACTCCTGACTTTCAAACTATCACTTGGTGTGAAATCGAAATCCTTCACATTTTTTGGCTGAAGTCCGGCTACCGTTTGAGATGATTTCACCAATTTTAAATTAAAAGCACCGGCATCATAAGAAGTTAAGCCATTCTCCAAACCTAATGTAGATGGCTTTTTAGCCAAATTAAGCCAGGGTGATTGTGCTCCGGCAAGTCCCGAAATCAGAAAAAATGAAATGGTGAGAAATATATTTTGCAGCAATAGTTTCCGGTTTCCGAAGGTTGCTTTAATCTTGATTTTCATGGTTACTTACTTTAAAAACTGATGATGATTGGAGTAAATCAAAAATAGTCTTTAAAAGATTAAGGGTTTACCTTCTATGCCGATTTAGATAAAATTGGTAAAGGATCAGCTTAATTATGGTAAACTGCAAAATAGTAAGATGATCATTTTGAATGAGAGACTGATCGCGAATTTTAAAATGGTTGCTAAAAAAATTTTCGAAATAACAGATTTAAAAACCATTGAAATGGTTTTTTTTGGGCTAAGCTACTTTGTGCTTTACCGTCGTGATTGAAATAATTTTCCCTTTCGTTAATAACAATTGGCTTACTAACGTCAGAACCTAAATAATTATCAACCTCAAAAACGCCAAAATGTGAAATTACAAAGTTTTTCATAGCCTTTTAATTAAAAATTATCTAATCTTCTAAACCCGACGCTAAAAAGACAAGCTGAATACAGTATTCTAACTGATTAAATCATTTAACAAATCAAATTAGTTCAATTAAAAATGAATATAGGCATTCGAAAAGTAAAAACCAGCAAAAATCTAACCTGTATCTGATTTATTACTTCATACTTAACCTTGTTTTCTTTAAGGATTTTTCATTTTTCGAATAAATAAATAGTGACATTCAACTCAAGAACGGTTTGAAAAACCATTTTGAATCGCATTAAACGGATAGTTAAATTCATTATATTCGCCGAACTAATCATATGAGCCTAGCAAAAAACTCAATCTTTCTCAAGATTTTTGCAATTTTAAGGAAAAAACAATGCGTCGTAGTCATCTATGTTTTGCTGGCTATTATAGCCGGTACTAAACAGTATCTGCATCATTCTTACAACAATTACCTCATTTTCAAATATGTTTATTGGCATACCGTCGATCTTCAAAATCTTTACAATAATTATACAGATTACGGCGACAGTAATCATTATGGAATAATTTTCTCCCTGATCATTGCGCCATTCGCGCTGCTACCAGACGGTATGGCAATGATTTTATGGAATATAGCCAATGTGTTGGTGCTGCTTTGGGGAATCTATAGTTTACCTGTTTCTTTAAATAAGCGAACTATAGTGGCCTGGATATGTGCACATGAAACACTTACCGCCTTATTTAGCTTTCAATTCAACATCGCCCTGACGGGATTGATGTTATTGAGTTTTTCTTATCTGATCAAAAAAGAAGAAGTTAAATCAGCATTTTTCATTGCCTTGGGTACAATGATTAAATTATACGGGGTTGTAGGCCTGGCGTTTTTCTTCTTTACAAACCACAAAGTCAAATTCATTTTTGCAGGGATTGCGGCATTTTTACTGCTTTTTGTGTTGCCTATGGCCATCTCATCGCCGTCTTTTGTGGTCCAGTCCTATATAGATTGGTATCATTCTTTGGTACATAAAAATGCTTCCAATGCATCTTTAACTTCATTTCAGGATATTTCCATTATGGGTATGTGCAGGAGGATAAGCGGCAATGTGAATATTCCTAATAGCCCTTTTTTACTTTCGGGTCTGGTACTTTTTGCCCTTCCGTATTTACGAATTAAACAATACAAATATCTGGCTTTTAGGTTAATGTTACTGGCATCCACATTGATTTTTGCCGTCATTTTTAGTAGCGGTTCTGAATCGCCAACTTACATTATCGCTTTTGCTGGCGTGGCCATTTGGTTTATCGTACAACAAGACCCTAAAAAACCATGGGTAATGGCGCTATTTATATTTGCATTTGTACTAACCAGTCTATCGCCAACTGATGTTTTGCCGAGAGCGGTCAAAGAATTTATTCGTCTATATTCGCTCAAAGCGCTACCTTGTGTCATCATTTGGATTACCATTATTTACCAAATGCTAAAAGAGGATTTTGAGCCTTATTCCATGACCGAAAAATGAAAAAATTAGTTTCAATCGTAATACCAGCATATAACGAAGCTGATAATATCTTTATGATTTGTGAAAGCCTCAAAAATGTTTTTGCTGAAATTAATTTCAATTATGAGGTGATCCTTGTTGATGATGGCAGCTCAGACCCTACCCTAAATAAGATTCAGGATTATGCAGCAACCGCTGATAACATTTTCTTTCTTGAATTCTCCAGAAACTTCGGCCATCAACTGGCTGTTAAAGCAGGTATGGACCATGCTTTTGGCGATTGCGTGATCTCAATGGATTGCGATATGCAACATCCGCCAACGCTTATTCCTGAAATGCTTAAAAAATGGGAAGAAGGTAATGAAGTGGTTTACACCATTAGAGAAGATGATAAAAGTCTTTCTAAAGGCAAACGCGGATCCTCTAACCTGTTTTATAAAACACTTAATTTACTGTCGGATATAGAACTCGAGCCAGGCGCTGCTGATTTTCGTTTGTTAGACCAGAAGGTGGTTAACGTATTTAGAAATTTTCATGAAAATGAACCCTTCCTCCGGGGTTTGGTTAAATGGCTTGGATTTAAACAGCACGCGATAAAATATAATCCTGCTGCCCGTTTTTCAGGTAACAGTAAATATACAGTTAAGAAAATGTTTCGCCTTGCGTTGCACGGTGTAACCTCATTCAGCATAAAACCACTTTATTCTGCAGTTTACTTAGGTTTCATATTTTCATTTGCGTCAGTGCTCTATATTCCATATGTTATTTATGCCTTTGCAAATAATGTGGAGGTTTCCGGTTGGGCTTCGATGCTGATGACGATTGTTTTCTTTGGAGGCCTCCAACTGATTATTTTGGGTATCATCGGAATCTACGTAGGTAAAATGTTTATGCAAACTAAAAACCGGCCAAATTATATTATTCGTTCAACTAATATTCAGCAGCACTAATGGTTCTTTTAAGTTTTGATATTGAAGAATTCGACATGCCGTTTGAGTATGGGAAAGAGATTTCTTTTGCTGATCAGATTTCAATTTCAAGAGCAGGCACAATTGCCATTCTGGATTTACTGGATCAACATGAAATCAAAGCAACTTTTTTCTGTACCGTTACTTTTGCTGAAAATGTACCAGATTTGATTGAACGGATCACCACAACAGGACATGAATTGGCTTCGCACGGCTACTATCACTCAAATTTCAAACCTGAGCATCTGTTACAATCTAAGGTGAGGCTGGAAGAACTTTCCGGACAGGCAATAACTGGTTATCGAATGGCCAGGATGATGCCTGTTGATGAAAAAGAAATAGAAAAAGCAGGTTACACTTATAATACCTCTATTAATCCTACTTATCTACCAGGGCGGTATAATAATTTTAATATTTCGAGAACACATTTTAAGAAACAAAATGTGTTGCAGATTCCTGCTTCGGTCAGCCCTGTAATCAGGTTTCCTTTATTCTGGCTTTCCTTTCACAATCTGCCACTAGCACTATATAAATTTCTTGCTGCCTGGACTTATAAAAAAGACCAGTACTTAAATATCTATTTCCATCCCTGGGAATTTACTGATCTTGATCAGGTTGAACGGTTTGGCTTTCCAGGATACGTGAGAAAAAATACAGGATTAAAAATGATCAAAAGAATGGATAGCCTAATCAGCTGGATGAAATCCAGAAATTACCAATTCGGAACTTTCCAGGAATTCATTGGCAAGTTATCGGGTTCAAATCCTATTTAGTAAGTTTCCGCAAGTTTTAAAGCGTTGTATGCATTCACAATACCACCACTCACACAAATTTCACTAAACAAAGCCCGGGTATTTTCTCCCCTTTCATTTTTGTATTTTACTTTATGATTTACCTTAGTTACAGATTTCATAATAATTTCCCGTACCTGAACTGGCTTTAGCTCTGGATAATAACTTAGAATTAGCGCAGCTAAACCCGAAACTACCGGCGAAGCCATACTGGTCCCATCCAAATCTTCGTACTTACCATCCGGAACTGTCGAATTAATTAAAAAACCGGGTGCAAAAACATCAACATTATATTTTCCATAATTAGAGAAATCTGCTTTTAAAGTTTCATCATCCTTATAGGCACTTGCACCAACTTCTATCCAATTACCGGCACTTGGAAGCTTAAATTTTGCCGAATCTAATGGAACAGCCTTAACAATAGCACTATTCACCGGAGGCCTCATTCCCATGCTATTTTGCCTTACCGGCTTTGGCGGTGTGAAATCAGGTTTGGCGGGTTTCCGATGGGCTGCTTTATAGGCTTCTGCCTCCTGACTTTCAAAATATTTATTAGGAAAATTTTCTTCGATGTCGTTATTTTGATTGTCATTACCAGCAGCGTGAACTAATAAAACACCTTTCAATTCTGCATATTTCACAGCATCATCAACTATTTTCTTATCCCATTTATATGCTTTACCAAAACTCATATTGATTACTCTTGCGCCATTGTCTACTGCATATCTGATTCCGTTTGCTACATCTTTGTCTCGTTCATCACCAGTTGGTACAACCCGGATAGCCATAATACTCACCTGATTCGCCACTCCTGATATGCCGATATTATTGGTTCGATCCGCTCCAATAATTCCGCCTACGTGGGTTCCATGCATAGCATCAGGCCCTTTAACATCAGCGTTACCATATTTGCGTTCATTACTATTTGAATAATCATCGCCAACTAACGCTGCCCTCATGTCATACTTAGGATTGAGGTTATATTTAAGCATGGCATCATATTGCTTATATCCATCTTTAATACTCTTATAGAATTTTTCAAAACCTCCGTCTTCTTTCGATCCCTTTTTGATAATATTTTTAACTTGTTCCTCCATCTCATCGTCAGCTTTATACCTTTCTACATCTTCATATGAAGGAACCTTTTTGTTACTTCCTTTAGCTACAGAATCAAGGACTTTATTGATGGCTACTAAAACGGAAAAAGTATTACTGGCATCCTCATACTTTTTTCCAAAATCGCCAACCATTTTCTTGTATAACCTAAACTCTTCCTTTTGATTGCTATCAAGTGGGGTTAGGTTAGTGGTTGATTGATATTTAGGAGTATATATCCTAAGTAATCTGATAAGTTCTAAATTATCAAACTCCAGATTGCCTTTTTTAGAACCGATGAAATTCCAGCCATGAATATCATCAATATATCCATTACGATCATCATCTATACCATTGCCTGGAATTTCTTTCTTATTTGTCCATAGCGCAGGCTGTAAATCAGGATGAGTGATATCTATACCTCCATCAATCACTGCTACAATAATACGTTCTTTCGGCTGTTTATCTTTCAAAATCTCACGGTACGCTTTTTCAGTGCTGATACCAAAGTATCCGTTTTCCGTTAAATCTAGATTAAACCAGTTGGCAGGAAGTTTTACATTTTTATTTTGTGCAAAAACACCAGTTTGTATGAGGAGAAGAAAAGTAACTAGAAATACTTTAGTTTGGTTTAAATTGGTCATATCCAGATGTACGTAATATTACAATAATACGGTTTTATTACCTTGACACTTGAATAATTTACATTTTTTAACAATGAAAAACATAATACTATAGAATTAATATATTACCTATATTTTAAAATTATAGCTATTAATTGCATGTTAGCCTGTCGTTATCCTTGCTTTGTATTGCATTTATTTAAAAAGATCCTGAAACAAGTTCAGGAGGACGCGTGAAGGGATTATACGAAGAATCCTGGAGATAGAGGAGGGATTATCTGAGTATTGTTAGTCGTTTTTCGTCTGTCGTGGTTCGTTTTTAGTTCGCTTGCCTTTCATTTTCTATTTTCGAAGAATCCTGGAGATAGAGGAGGGGTTATCTGAGCATCGTTAGTCGTTTTTCGTCTGTCGTAGTTCGTTTTTGGTTCGCTTGCCTTTCATTTATCTATTTTCCATTTTTTATTTCCGCTTTAGCTTTTCCGCTTATCTCTTTAACTGAGCATCATTATCCGTTTTTCGTCTGTAGTAGTTCGTTTTTGGCCCTATTGGCTTTCCATTTTATCCTTTAGTCTTTGTTCCTTGCTCTTTGTGCCTCCAACTTTATGATAACGCAGAAACCCCTGCAGTTGTTACTGCAAGGGTTCTTTGTTAAATGCCTGATTTGAGGCTTTTAAGATTTG
>NZ_WKKH01000036.1 GCF_009674725.1 Pedobacter petrophilus
CGCGGTTTAACGCATAGGCGCAATGAAGTACATCGTACTCCTTGCCCGAAAAATTCAATCTAGCTTTGAAAGCCATAAGTTTTAAATTTAAAGGTTAAATAATAGGTTCATTGTAGCATCCGCTACAATAACTATAGCCCAAATATTAAGCCAATTATCCTGTATGTTACTCATAATTAATTGTTAACGGTAAGTCTTTTTTTGAAAACATGAGCTCAACTGTATCTGAATGCAGATTTTAACGATAAAATTATTTGTATTTCTTTTGAAATTATTTTTGTCTCAGTTTAGCTATGTCATTTGACAGGAAAAGTATTGTAGACTTTTGAGACATTGTGTAGCTTTTTTCTACAGGATCACTTCACAAGTTACTTCCTATAGTGATGTCTTAATGATCTGTTTGCTATCGCTCAATGCCAGCGCTTACGCAGGTAGACCGGGATTTACTCTGGCGCTTTTGGATCGTTCCAATTTGCATTGACAACAATTTTAGGAATATTGAAAGTGCTGACTGTCGAATTCCGGGCCTGATCAAAGAATTTAGAGGCAATAACTTCATAAGTGATTGTTTAAATTATTGGATCTATCTTCCGGGCGAGATTAGAAAGCAACTAACAAGCGCCTTACAAGGTTGCTATGGATGTGATATTAATTCCGACAAAACAATCATCTACACATCCTTCTGGTGTAAAACCACAGGTAGAGATCATACCATTATTTCCTGCTTCAAAGATCGAGCTGGAACCCTTTCTTTTTAATAACCAATTCGTTTTAGCTAAATCATAAATTTCATCTAAAGTTAGCGGTTGGGCCGCAGGAGTGGTTTTGTGCGTATTTAAATCACTTTCATTCTCTACCCATTCCAGCGCCTCTTTAGGTATGTTTTCCAATCCTTCGGTCGAAATATTTTTATAATGTCGCTGCGTTACCTTACCATTAGTAATGGTAATTATTGTAGTACTTCTATGGTCAGGCCATGAATAATTTGATACTTTGTACTGATAGGTATTATTAGATGATTCTTTAAAACTCAACCAGGTACTGAAGCTTCGTTCAAAGCTCTTGCTATTTTCAATGTCGCTTTTACTGCAAGCAGTAATTACTAAACCTATTAGAAACAGGATTAGGGTAAAGTGGCTTTTTTTCATCATTATAAAAATAATAGTAATAACTGATCAGGTATCTTTTTACGCAAACGATGAGATCACTCATAACGCTACATTAAGCAATCCAATAGCAGGATAGGAATTTAAAATAACACATCTTTTTTAAATCGGCTTCCCCTTAGATATTCCGTTCGCTACCACTATTTATCTATTCAGTGATATAGATACCTGGCCTATTTTGGAGCGTCTTTTCGCTCTTGCGTCAGGCTTTACGTTGTCTATCCATTCAAGTGACCATGCGCCGGGGAAACAGCCCATAAAATGTTTAAAGCTATGATTAAATGATTTTTTTCTTTGGTAGCTCCATTTAATATCATGAACAGTTCCATTCCGCGCCCGCATGCAACTGCCAGATTACACAACTAAAGCTAAAAGAACTGGTAAATAATACTTAATGGTACCTGCGATATTGCGCGCAGTGATATCAAGGCCACAAGTGGCTACTGAATGGTAGTATCTGGGTTGGTAGATTGTTCGTGCTTTGTTCGTCTTTCATTCGTCTATCATTCGTCTATGCTATGGCCATAAAGCAACCCAACACGGCCGAAAGACAAGCTTTAGTAAAGCATTACACCTTTGTGCTATAAGCCATGGTGCAACCAATCCTTAACCAGTTCCGAGCCCCGGGCAAGTGGCGCTCATCCATGTTGCCACAACTGCCTTATATAATTGCTTCAGCGGCCATGTACGCATCATACGCAACATCTGTGCGTCTTGCTGAACTTGTTTCAGTATTTTAATAATGAAGTTAGGTCCTGAAATAAATTCAGGATGACGGGATGGTCATAGCGATCGTTTGTGCATAGTCGTTTAAATGCGGGTGGTGTTGCTGAACCTTGATTTGCTGAACTTGTTTCAGCATCTTTATCAGTTTAAATAAGGTCCTGAAATAAATTCAGGAGGACGGGATGGTCATAGCGATCGTTTGTGCATTAGTCGGTTATATGCGAATGACATCTCCAACCGTCTTAATGGTTCAACTAACTTCACCCTATCGCTTCAGTAAACCCTAATGCACTCGGTGCTTTCCCAAACTTCTTTTTAAAAGAACGCGAGAAATGCGACAAACTTTCAAAGCCCAAATCTAAATAAATAGCAGAAGGTTTCTGGTGTTTGGTTTCAATAAGATGCCTGGCAATATTTAGCCTTTTATCTTGCAGCCAACGGCGTGGCGGTGAGCCAAACGTTATCTGGAAATCGCGCTTAAAGCCTGCCAAACTCCTCCCTGTTAGCTGTGCGAATCTCTCCACCGGGATATTGAAATGAAAATTATTAAGCATAAATTTTTCCAGATCTATTTTATAAGGCTGTGAAAAATCGAATAAAAAGTTACGGAGCGCTGGTACCGCGAGCAGCAATAACTTTACGCCTTCCCTCACTTTCAAGATCCCCATTTCATCTGTTACGGCTGATCCCGAGCTCCGGGCATACGGAATAACAGACTGAAAATATCCTTGTAGAAATGCATTTAATGGAACTAATATATTTGGCAAACCCGTATATTTCTGCCCCGTTTCGAGCTTTTCTTCTAATGCTATTTTCCGCAAAAGATCCTCCTGGAGGGAAATTACTATTGTTTCATAATTCGCTCCGATGAGGGGTGTTTTGCTTAGCGTACCCAACTGGTTTTTACCAATCAGCAGTAATTCTCCCCCACCCATCGCAATCTTTTGCACGGCGGTTTCTAAAACCAAATCTCCCGAAACCTGTAAAATCAAAGTATGGTGGTTCCATAAGCATAGTTTCTCCTTCCGCTCTGAAGAGTGGTATGAATAAAAAATTACACCTGGAAGAATTTCTGCCGGACTGGTCATTTAGCGTTCTAAATAAGTGCCGCCAAGTATAGCACCTGTTGCAAAAGTAGTATTTAAAATGTTCATTTCTTCCCCGGTAAATACAATATCCATCGCCGTAATGTTTTCCGGCAGGCGAGACCTGCGGCTCATGCTTACCAAAGGCATAATATAATCGCCTTGCGCCTTCACCCAGGCAATCGCTACCTGTGTTGGTGTATAACCTTTGTTGTTAGCCAATTGCTTTAAAACTTCTACTTTCTTCAGGTTATTAATTAAATTTTCATCATGAAAACGTGAGAAATGATTCCGGAAATCATCTGCTGGAAGCGGGGCTTTCATTTCTCCTGTCAATAAGCCCTCGGCAGTATTTGCGAAAGCCACTACGCCAATGCCTAATTCTTTGGCTGTGGGCAACAATTCTGCTTCTATCTTACGGTCGGCCAGCGAATACCCAAACTCCAGCGCACTTATCGGGTGAATGTGGTTTGCTTCGCGAAGCTGACCTGCGGTAATTTCTGATACGCCAATATGACGAACTTTACCTTCTTTAATTAAGTCGGCCACGGTTCCGATAATGTCTTCCAACGGGACACTGCCATCCATTCGGCTCGGCTGGTAAAGGTCTATTGTTTCGATACCTAAACGGGTGAGGGAATAATTAACGAAATTTTTGATGGCGATGGGGCGCAAATCCATTCCCAGCCATTGCCCGTTGTGAAAGATGGCACCAAATTTAACGCTGATGAAAGCATCGTCGCGTCTCCCTTTAATGGCTTTACCAATGAGCATTTCATTATGGCCTGCGCCATAAAAATCACCTGTGTTCAAAAAACTGATCCCCCTGTCTAATGCTTCATGAATGGTAGCGATACTTTCTTTTTCGTCTGGCGTTGGGCCGCCCCAGATAGAAGACATCCGCATACAACCTAAACCTAGCCTGGATACGAACGGGCCATTCTGACCTAACTGAATTTTTGTGGTGTTTTTCATGATACAAAGATCAGCGAACGAAACCACTAATAGTTGACTGTACGGCTCAAATACTTTACCTCTACAGCTCAGAATAGTTGATCTTGTTAAGAATACCGGATAAAGGGCAATGGAAAAATTAGTTTCGCAGCTATAGATTAAAAAAATACTTCTGCATAATCAGGCGCAAATGTAGACGCCGATTATTAACTCACTGCTAAAAATGGATTAGCAAAAGGGTTTTCGATCGTTCAGATCTATCCGCTTGTCAATATTTTAAAGATCAATATTCTTTTTGACCATTTATCAATCAGTGAAATTTAAATGGGTCGTTATCTATAGACCAAGGCCTTTTCGTAAAAAGAGCATAAACGGATAGGCTTTCTGGTATTCGATTGACATTGTATCTGCCAGTTTTGGAATTTTCAGATCCGGATCTGGCATGGGCCACCGAATTTCATAACTGGTGAGTTTGAGGAAACGTTCGCCAGGTACACCCGGCTGGTAGCCTTTCGGCAATGGTCCTTTTGCAGAATCGGTGTTAAGTTCAAAAGCAGTAACCTCACTAACTTGTGCTAAAATTGATTCAAGTTCAATAAGATTTTTAGTCAGGTAACTTCTCATTACCTGAATACCAAAAACATCAGGATCATACCGGATACTAAAATAACTTCCCTCTGGATCAAGGTGAACCAGGTATACAGGCTCGTTGCCACCATTTGATAAGGGACTAACCGCAATATCGAAATGAGAATAGTAAATCTGTTTTTTTTTCGGTTTTGGAATGGTCAGACTTGAAATAAACCTGGCACTATCAATTTCCGAGCTAATCACTTCATCAAACGCGGTCAGTTTAGTTACCAGCGCATAAGCAAGGTCATCAAGTTCAGCCTTTGCCCGTTCATATTCTCCGATATGATCCAGAAACCAGCTGGCATTATTATTTCCCTGAAGTGATTGAAGAAATTCTAGCGTTTTTCGCATATTGTTTTTGAATCGTCGGGTAAGTTAATAATTCTATCGGGGAAACGAAAATGATCTCACCTGAGGCGTCCGAATCGCCATCTTTTCATCATGGATACCTGAGCTGCTTCCTTTTAGTCAACCCGGCATTTAATTATTTTAGCTACAGTTTACTGGAGACCAGCGGAGATAAGTTTTTTAACCGTAAAAATTAATAAATATTTCTCGAAAAGTGTTGCATTATGCGAGATCATATTATCTTTGCAGCCGTAGGGGGTGAGAGCCCTACATCACAGTCTGTAAAGATTGAGAGCGTTAATTTAGATAAAAGGTTACAACAGCGATTGTTGTAGCCTTTTTTTTTTAAAAACTGTGCTTTTGAAAAGTAAGTACTATAAAACGATGCCCACTGCGGTTGCAGCTAAACATTTAAAATCAGAGCCAGAATAACCCAAACTTTCTAAGCGCACGCCCGGGCATGTGTGTTGCGTCAAAAAAAATTAGCGAAAAGCAGTAACCGATAAGTGATCAGCAAATGCATGATTTCAAGAAGATTATAATTTGAGATTTAGGTTAACCGCGGGAGATTTGGGTTAGCGAAGGAGGTGAGATACCCATTATCTGTAATAGGATTATTAATCACCAGACATTCGAAGAATGCCTGGTGATTAATATAAATTATGCTGCAGCATTAGCAGATGTCATGGCGATATCTGTTAATAAACTATCAGTTTCTTTTTCTTCAGCGAGTGTTGCAGCTAAAAGCTCTTCCGCCTCAGTATGTTCCATTAATTTAGCATAGGTTACCAGGCAACCGTAGCTTGCAATTTCATAATGCTCTACTTTTTGTGCAGCAGAAATTAACGCGGCGCCGAGGACCGCCTGATCTTCAAAGCTTTCCATAATCTCATCAGCCTCTTCCAATAAACCTGCCATCGCTTTGCATTTTTTCGCTCTTGCAGTTAATCCTAAAGATTTAAAAACATCTTTAAGTCTTTCTATTTGTCCTTCAGTCTGTGCATAGTGCGTCTCGAAAGCAGATTTCAAGTCGGGATTTTCCGCAACTGAAGCCATTTTTTTTAATCCTTTTAGAAGCTGTTTCTCAGCGCCTAAAATATCTCTTAATTCATCCACGAATAATTCGTGAAGATGTCCGTTCGGCATTTCCGATGCCTCTTTACCTGATTTTGCCATCTTGTATAATTTTTTATTGTTTGTTTATGAAACCAGAAAACTTTAAAATAGGTTTAGAAAATTTTTAAAAATATTTTGCTTAAAGATTCAGTTTAGCTCAACTGATCCGGTGCCAATACTATCATCTTTCCCTTGTTTTCGCCATCTATAGCTGTGCCTTGCCCGAGGTAAATAAAACCTTCTGTTTTACCAGCCTCAATGGCAGACTTGTATATGGCCAGTGTATCCTGCGCATCGAGTAACGCTTTTGCGTAAGGCTCATGCAGACGCCTGTCGCAGGGATTATCCGCATCTGCATCCCACAAACCAGCATGGTGCCAGATGTGAAGGTGGTCCCAATCCGGACGGTCGATAATTGGATAAAGACAAACCCCCTGAAGCGGTACACCCGCTCCGATCGCCTTCATACATTCACGGGTAATCAGTTCAATCCAGTTGGGCCGGTGTTCTCCTGAATGGCTGGTTTCTGCTAAAACGATCGGTTTTCCGTACCTTGAATAGGCCTCCAGCAGTAGCGACGAAAGCCCCCGCCAACGCGAATCAAGTTCGAGATTTGCCCAGGGAAGAAAGGTAAATTCGCCACAAATCCACTGGTTATTGTAATAGAAATTAACTCCCATAATGTCGATCAGGTCACTGCTCCCACCCAACTCCGGGCACATTAAACCGGTTAACATATCTGTTGCCTGGTATTGCAGCTGATGTTCTTCTGCCGCTTTAGCGATCATCTCTGCAGTGGCACCTAAAGGAGGTACAATATTTACAATAGGCTCAGTAGTCATTATTTTTGTAGTAGCACTGATCGCCTTCATCGCTTTGATGCCTTGAATGTAGGCACGCACCAAAGCATATTTAAGATCCCAGCCAATTCCTTTTGCATAAGGCGTGGTGCTTGCCTGTTCGCCCCCAAGCCAGGAGATAAATCCCACCTCATTAATTGGCGTGGCAATAAGCTGCAAATCGGGTGCATAATCCTGGTAAAATTGGGCAAAAGCACTACAAAGATTCACAAACCGGTTTTGAAAATGAGGATGCAATGGACTCAGGTCGTCGGGATAACCAAAATGGCAAATATCCCAGATTTGCTGGATGCCGTGAAGCCTGCCCGCATCTATCATTTCCCTAACCACTGAAAAATCGTATTCATAAGGCCGCTTTTCAACATGGCTCCAGCGGATCCCTTCCCTCACTGTAGAAATACCAACTGTTTTGAGCAGGGCATAATCCCTGGCGGTATGCTCCAGGTGTCCGGTTAGTGCAAGCAAATCTATCCTGTTGCCATAATGATTAAGCTGGTCCGTGCATTCAAAGCCGCCCATCCAGAAAGAAGAAAAGGGCGTAGAAAAGTCTTCCATCTTAACTCGCCAATAAAGTATCCGGACGTTTCATTGCCGACAACATTTGTTGCTTCATGGCCGCGAAAGTATGCTCCCATGATTTATCACTTAGAAAAGCATCTACCTTAGCCAGCCAGGCCGCATCTGTTGCCGCTTGCAGCTCTTTTTCTATGGCATGTACAAAATCGCCATGTTTTTCGGCAATGCTTACTAACCGCTGAGTGCCATAAGGCTTAACTACATCTCTGATTGGAGTAGAAACTACCCGCACACCGGCAGCTAAATATTCGGGTGTTTTTGTCGGACTTATAAACCGGGTTGAATCGTTTAATTTAAAAGGAATGAGTGCCACATCCCAACCTGATAAATATGCAGGCAGTTGCTGATAAGATTTTTGGCCGAGATAATGGATATTTTTATGTTTTGGTAAACTATCAGGAGAAATTTTCACTACCGGACCTAACAGAATTAATTGCCAGTCTGGTCTTGCAGTGGCAATATGACCAATCAGATCGATTTCGAACCGCTCATCTATTACACCAAAAAAGCCGAGTTTTATTCCGGCTATTTTTGCCTGATCTTCCGGTTCTTCAGTATCTTCTCTTGCAGAAGCAAAATGCGTTTTATCTATGCTGCTTGGAAAAGCGTATATATTATTATGTCTGTTCTTTTTGGCCTCATAGAGCGAGTGGCCTCCTGTAAATACTACATCGGCAATATCCATGAGCTTTTTTTCCAGCATAAGAAGTTCTTTCGGTGCAAAATCAAAAGCAGAAAGTTCATCCATACAATCAAAAATTACCAGTGCTGGCCGGTGTTTTAAAGAAAATTGCAAGGCCATTGGCGTATAATACCAAAACATCCAGTCGCACATCGACTCGCTTTTTAAAAATTCATCAAGCAGATTACAGAGGGATGCATGCACTTCTTCTGCACTTTTATCCGAACGGAGGTGTGGAACCAGTAAGGTTACGTCTCCATCCCTATTTTCTTTGGCCAGAAACTCCCTACCCTCCATGTCGAATATGGGTTCTTCCAGAAAAAATACATGTTGTTCTCTGGCAAACCGGGTCATTAAATGTTGGGGTCTTTGAAATACAAAATCCCAGCGCAAATGTGAAAAGCATAAAAGATTTTTGGGCAAAGCGGATATTAACTTACTCATATATGTTTAGGGGTTTAGTTTTGCTGACAAACAGGCTTTTCCTGAAATTTAACGGCTACAGCATGTAATGCAGAGGCAATAACCTGGTGCATATCATAGTATTTGTAGGTAGCCAGCCGGCCACCAAACAGTGTATATTTTTCCTGCCTGGCGAGTTCATTATATTGTTGAAAAATTTTCGTGTTGCGCGCATCATTTATCGGATAATAGGCTTCCTTCTCTGGCGTCCATTCCTCCGGATATTCTGCCGTAACAACCGTTTTAGGTTGATTTCCAAATTCGAAATGTTTATGCTCAATCGTTCTGGTGTAAGGAATCTCACGCTCGGTATAGTTAATAACTGCGTTTCCCTGGTGGTTGGGGGTATCGTAAACCTGATGTTCGAACCGAAGGCTACGGTATTCAAGTCTTCCGAATTGATAATCATAGAACTGATCAATGTTTCCGGTAAATACAATCTGATCAGTCATGGCATCCCACTTTTCCCTGTCGGCGAAATAATCAGTTTCCAGTCTAACTTCTATTCCCTCCAGCAAACGCTCCGTTAATTTGTTGTAACCACCGATTGGTACGCCCTGGTATTTATCATCAAAATAATTATTATCGAAAGTAAACCGCATTGGTAACCGTTTAATAATAAAAGCGGGCAATTGTTCTGCAGGTCTGCCCCATTGCTTTTCTGTATAGCCTTTTATAAGTTTTTCGTAAATGTCTGTACCAACAAGTGATAAAGCCTGTTCGTGAAGATTGGTGGGCACGCCAACTTTCGAGGCTTCTACCTGAGATTTAATTTTCTCCATCGCCTCTGCAGGTGTCTTTACTTTCCATAACTGATAGAAAGTATTCATATTGAAAGGGAGATTATAAAATTCACCTTTATAATTTGCCACCGGACTATTGGTATAGCGGTTAAATTCTACAAAACTGTTCACATAATCCCAGATGCCTTTATCGTTGGTATGAAAAATGTGTGCGCCATATTGGTGCACATTAATTCCCTCCACTTCCTCACAACGAATATTTCCCCCAGTGTGTTTGCGCTTATCTATGATTAAACATCTTTTGCCGCGCCGTGTTGCTTCGTGTGCAAAAACACAACCGTATAAACCACTTCCTACTATCAGGAAGTCATATTCCTTGTCTGCTGTCATAATCATTATTGTGAGGGATACTGGCGGTTCTTTAATCGGCCGGACACTGTTTACAGACCAACCCACGACCAGCTCAAAAGATGCAACACGGGTTTTGACCGGGTTGTTTAGGTAAAAAAGCGCCAGAATATAAATCAGGTATTTAATTAATCTACCCGTATAACTACGGGGTAGAAATCAGGTAATTCGGGCTGGCGATCTGTTTAATCACTTAAAAAAGGGCATTAATGTAAGTTAAGGCGCCTTGCAATCCTTTTTCAATATTTCAGATTAAGCCATTTAACATCTTTTTAAACCCAGAACAAAACAAGCTTTTAAAATTCTGTGTTTTTGAAACTGATTGATAATAATAATCAGTAACAGGATAAAATATTTTTTCAATATGACGAGCGAAATCATGAAAGAAGTGGGCAGCATGCTCATTGAAAAACACTTAACAGTTGCTTTTGCAGAAAGTGCAACAGCCGGCAGGTTAACAGCAGAATTTTCGATGATTGATAATGCCGGGAAATTTTTAAAAGGAGGTATTGCCTGTTATGATGCCTGTATAAAAGAAGACCTCCTTCATGTTGACCACCAGCTGATTGAAGACTTTACACCAGAATCTATGGAGGTAACAAAAGCCATTGCTGTAGGACTGAACAAGGCAATCCCTTCTGATATCCAGATCGGAATAACCGGATTAACCTGCGCTGGCGGAAGCGAAACGGCAGAAAAACCAGTGGGCACCATGTTTATTTGCGGCACCAGGAATGGTGATGCCATTTTTAGTGAGCGATTGCATTTCGACGGGGAGAGAGAAGAAATTGTTGAGCACACGATAGAAAAATGCGGTGAATTGCTAAAAGATTACCTTCAATCCCTCAATTAATTAATGTTTTATGAATAGCGAAGAGAATACAAAAAAGAAAAAATGGCTCTACCGAAATGGTTTGTCGGTTTGTTTTATTTCTATCTTTCTGATCACCCTGGGTGCACAGGCCTTCACCGGATGGAAAGTCCATAATTCAGAATTGGAAGATTTGCATGCTGCTGCCCTTCCACTTTCCACTTATCTCTGCAGTGGCCACTTCATATCTGCCACCTTCGAGAATTTTGAAAGTGAATTTCTACAAATGGCGCTTTATGTAATGTTAACCATTTCCCTTCGACAAATCGGCTCTGCAGAATCTAAAAAAATAGCCGGTAAAGAAGAGGTGGACCGTGAGCCCAAGCCATCGCCAGATGCGCCCTGGCCGGTAAGAAAAGGCGGTTGGATTTTAAAAATTTATTCCAACTCACTTTCTATCGTGTTTGTAATTCTTTTTCTCATTAGCTGGGGATTGCACTTCTACGGAAGCTGGCAAGATCATAATGTGGCCCGTGAAATTAAGGGAGAAATGCGGCAAACAGTAATGGCTTATATCAGCGAGGCCGATTTCTGGTTTGAAACTTTTCAAAACTGGCAGAGTGAGTTTTTGTCCGTGGCCTCCATCGTAATCCTCACTATTTTTCTTCGCCAGAAAGGCTCACCTGAATCTAAACCTGTAGATGCACCCAACCTGGAGACCGGCAAGTAATTGCATTGTTATCACCTGTTAAACAGCGCTATTGAATCTGTAACTACAGAAACGCTAAACCAATAGAAATATTTACCTGTTTAATAGAAAATATAAACGTAAACATGGAAGAGGATGGATTGCTTTTTTCTCCGCCTTAGCTCAAAATCAACTAACAAAATGGAAAAAGACCAATTGGAGAACAATAACCGCGACGGTATCAGAGAAAGTCTCTGGCAGCCGGCATCTTTATCACAAACCCCTCAAAACCACAGCACCGAAAAAGGGTATGATGTTTTGATTATCGGTGGCGGCATTACAGGGATTACCACAGCCCTCATGCTCCAACGTGCAGGAAAGCAATGTATCCTGGCAGAAGCAAAAAACCTGGGCTACGGTACTACAGGGGGAACCAGTGCACACCTGAATACTTTCCTAGATTCTACCTACCCTGAAATAGACAGCGACTTCAGTAAAGAGGCTTCTAAAATGCTTGCGGAAGCTACACGGAGTGTAATTGAGGATATAAAATCAAATATCGACGGGCTGAATATTGATGCCGATTTCGAATATAAGGACGGCTTTCTTTTTTCACAAAACGATAAAGAAGATGAAGAATTGCAACAAATTTTAGAATCATCTCAAGAGGCCGGCATAGCGGTTAGTGAATCAGCTACCAACGGATTGCCCATTCCATTTAAACGGGCCTTGAAGTTTGATCAGCAGGCACAGTTTCATCCAATTAAATACATTAATGGCCTTGCCACAGAATTTGAACGTCTCGGCGGAAAGATCATCAGTGGCGCAATGGTGGAAAACACAACGTTTAAAGATGGGCTTCATCAGGCTACCGCCAAAGATTTGATTATCAATGCAAAGTCGCTCGTTTGGGCAACCCATATCCCGCCAGGCATTAATTTACTTTCCCTTCGCAATGCCCCATACAGAAGTTATGTGCTGGCGCTTACCCTGCAGGATGGGAATTATCCAGACTGCCTTTCTTATGATATGAAAGAACCCTATCATTATTTCAGGAGCCATGAAATTGACGGGAAGCACTATTTATTAATTGGCGGAGCCGATCATAAAACAGGTCATGAAGATCCTGTAGCAGCATTTAATGAGTTAGAAAGTTACGCCAGAGCTAATTTCAAGATTGCCACGATCGATTATAAATGGTCGTCTCAATATTATGTTCCGGTAGATGGTTTACCTTATATCGGTCAGCTTCCGGGTGGTGATGAGCATACTTATGTGGCCACGGGTTTTAACGGAAACGGGATGATCTTCAGCAACCTGTCTGCCCGGATTATTAGTGATTTGATCTTAGGTAAAGAAAATGAATTAGGTAAATTACTGAGCCCTTCCAGATTAAAACCGGTATCCGGATTCACTGAATTTATAAAAGAAAACGCAGATGTGGCCTACCGTTTTGTAGCTGATCGTTTTGGGGCAAAGCTAATTGAATCTACCAGTGAAATCGAATTAGAGGAAGGCAAAATAGTAGATTTTGAGGGCGAAAAGCTAGCCATTTACAAAGATGCAGACGGAGTAGTAACCGCACTAAGACCTGTTTGCACCCACGCAGGCTGCATTGTGAACTGGAACAATGCAGAAAAATCATGGGATTGCCCTTGCCACGGTGGCCGGTTCTCTGTTTCTGGTGAAGTAATAACCGGTCCACCCAGAAAAGAGTTGGAAAAAGTGGATTTGTCTTAACAGTTCTGAATGGAACAGTCGGCATTATAGTTTAAGGCTTTTGCTGGCGTCGAAGAATAGCTTTGATAATTTTTCCACCACCTTAGAAAAAGTTGTCAAAGCTGGATAATGAACCTAAATATAGTTTAAGGCTTTTGCTGGCGTCGAAGAATAGCTTTGACAACTTTTCTACCGCTTTAGCAATAAAGTTGTCAAAGCTGGATAATGAACCTAATTATAGTTTAAGGCTTTTGCTGGCGTCGAAGAATAGCTTTGATAATTTTTCCACCACCTTAGAAAAAGTTGTCAAAGCTGGATAATGAACCTAAATATAGTTTAAGGCTTTTGCTGGTGTCGCAGAATAGCTTTGACAACTTTTCTACCGCTTTAGAAATAAAGTTGTCAAAGCTGGATAATGAACCTAATTATAGTTTAAGGCTTTTGCTAGCGTCGAAGAATAGCTTTGATAATTTTTCCACCACCTTAGAAAAAAGTTGTCAAAAGCTGGATAATGAACCTAATTATAGTTTAAGGCTTTTGCTGGCGTCGAAGAATAGCTTTGACAACCTTTCTACCGCTTTAGCAATAAAGTTGTCAAAGCTGGATAATGAATCTAATACCCTGAACTTAAGAGCATTAAGCTAAATTTACTTTTCATTTCCCATTATTGCTCCAACCCGGGTTAATGAACTTAGCCACTCTTTTTATGGAGAATTTGAAATCGCTAACCTAAGATTCGCCGATAGGTGACAAACCCGGTTTTGTATTCAACCGCACAATAATAAAATATGGATTGTCGATTCGTTTTACAATAAGATCCAGCAGGCGCGGGAATCCAATTAACTTGTCTACCTGCTCTTTGAGCCGTTTTGAAAAGGCCACGGTATCAACTTCCGGCTTAAGAATAACCTCTAAAGTCTCCGTTGATTTCCACTCAGTGGCTAATATTTCAGAAAAATTGCCTTTCAGTATCAGTGAAAAGTTTTGCCTTGAGCTTAGCTCAGTTGTTCCGTCATTAATTCGCGCTAAATGTGGCAGTACAGCCTGGTCATTACTCTTCCATTGCTCACTTACAGCACTTCGGGAAACTTTCCCAATACGCTTTCCATTAGCCAGCACCATAACTTGCCCCGCGCCGAATAACAAAGAAAGGCGGGTGGTTTCATCATTAGAAAGATCAAATTTCTCTTCGCCAATTTGTTGCGGGTGCAATTGCGGTTTTGAGTTTTTACGGCTCTTGTGCCAAATTGCGTATACAACCCCAAGGCCTGCTATTACTGCAAGAGATAACGCGATGCCTTTATCTTTCTTTAAGCTGATGAGCTCTTTTTCAAATCTTTTCATATCTACAAGTTCACTTACAGGTACGCTAAGCATTAAACTGCTTTTACCCGTCTGGTATTTTTTATACAATTAATTCACATTAAAACTGGTGAAAATGATTATTCGCCATGCTGTATGTATGACAGTTCTAAATGAAATTTGTTTAGCAAAAAGAGAAACCAGTTATACATTTTTAAACCTAAAAAATATTATTTTTATTTGATCAGTCGTTTCATATTCAAAAAACTTGCGACATTTGAATGCAACAAATAGCAAAGGAATTTTGTATTTTGACAGCTCAATTTGAGCACTGTCCGCTCGTTTGTTAACGACGGCTTTTTGCTTTGCAGATTAACACATTACGAAACAACACTTTACACTTTAAAAATGCTTATCATTAACAGTTTCAATGAATACAAAGAATACCTTGGCAAAGAACTGGGCACTTCAAATTGGCACGCAATAAGCCAGGAGCAGATTAATAAATTTGCCACGGCTACACAAGATGCCCAGTGGATTCATACCGACGCAGAAAGATGCAAAACAGAAAGTCCATTTGGTTCTCCCATTGCACATGGATATTTAACGCTTTCGTTAATTCCTTATTTATGGAAGCAGATTGCTGACATCAGAAATGTGAAGATGGAAGTTAATTATGGGATTGAAAGCTTTAAGTTTGGTCAGCCTGTTATTGCGGGCGAAGAAGTTCAGCTCCATGCGAAACTTGAAGCCATTAGTGATTTGCGGGGCATTACCAAGGTAGTAATCCAGGCAAAATTAACGACCAAAACTGGTAAAAAACCTGTCTATACCGGAAATGTGGTATTCTTATATCACTTCAATTAAAGTCCGCTTATAGATTATTAGCCCGATTAAATTTGATTTTTGATAAAATTAATGAGGGCTTTAGTTCGCCTTTTCTATAATTTTGTTGAGTCCGATGATATGCGAAGCTCTTCCATGTACGTCGTATCTTGGCTTACCATATGCACTAATCCAGTGGATAGATCCGTCTTTCCACTTTACTTCGTATTCTGCCTTGTATACACCATTACTTTCAATTGCATCATGAACAGCTTTTTTAATCAGTTGTCTGTATTTCGGCAACATGGCGTCAAATAAATCTGAATAATCAAATTCGTCATTCACGTCATAACCATAGTTGCGTTTGAACTGATCATTGGAAACCATCTTTCCCGTGGCGAATTCCACCACTGTATAACCCATTCCCCCTGCTTCGATTGCACTCTTTAAGACTACATTGGCTTCCTGATTAAGCTGTTTAGAAATTACATAATCTGTAATATCAGCCAATATAAACATGATGTTATCGATACCGGTTTCTACATTTCTTGTAAATTGGAGTGTAATATTGATATAAAGGCTCTTAAGCTGATCTTCCTTCCACACCAGCAGCTTTAACTCGTGGCCATGCTGTAGCATTCTGGTTTCGTATAATCGGGCGATTAACTTCAATAAATCCTGTTCTTCTAAGTCTGGAATAACAACAGAAAACGGCTTACCGATCAGTGTGGAATCTTGGCCTAGAATCTCCAATAGCGCTTTATTGGCCTGGATTATGGTGTTATCTTCTCCGGAAATGATACCGATAGCGATTGGCGCTTGCTCAAACAGCAGTTCAAAATTATCCTGAAGGCTTTCTAAATCGCTGTTTGCCTTAGAAAGGTGTTGTTGATAATCAATCAAGCCAACGTTATCAGCGGTTATATTTTCATTCTCTATACGGAGGTGATCAGAAGCTAAGTGCAAGATAGCCTGATTCATCACCACTTCGGCGAGGCCGATTAAAATCTTCTGCTCTGATTCATCGAATGACCTGGCTTCAAGTCCCATTACACACAAAGCACCAATCTGGTAGCCCTGTTCGGAAATTAGAGGAGCACCGGCAAAAAATCTAACTTTATGAATATTGTCTGCTAATTCCGGTACACCAAAAACATCGTTAATAACTTTTAGACTCTTTTCAGCAACAAGGTTATTGCACAAACTTTCTTTGTCGGCTGTTAAAGTAACATCTCTAAAACCAACGCTTGCTTTATAATAGACCCCATTCTCTCCGAAAAAAGAGATGGTACACATTGGAAGATCAAAAATCTGAGCAGCAAGTGCAGCTAACCGATTAAAACTGTCTTCCGGTGGCGTTCCAAGAATGTGGTAACGATTAAGTGCATTCCGCCTGTTGGTATCGCTATCGAATGGGTGATTTGGATTTGTCATTTGTGTTGCGCTGTAAAAATTTTGGGATATAACAAGATTACGCATTCATTATTTAAAATTATAACAATAAAGTATTAGTTATTATACAATATTTAACCTTATTGATAAATCATAGTACACTAATTCTGAGATTAACTGCACCTTAATCTAAATCATATAACCAAGCAGGAAAACATTGCCATCGTTAGCAACACTGTTTACGCCTGTTTTCGATATACTTTTCCTTTATTACTATTGGTAATTAGCTGCCTGGTTCCTGGAAGCTTAAAAATGCTGATCAATGAAACCGGTATGAATAACATCCAGATATCGTTGTCTACCGGACAGTTTGCAACTTCGGCCCAGCCGCTGCTGGCTGCATCAGGATAAAGTGTATAGCTACTTTCCAGGTCCTTTGGTCCGCTATTGTATAGCCTACAATTACTGGTATTCCCTACTCTTCGGAAGCCACACTTCGAAGTAAAATTACCTGGCGACCGATCAAAGTAATCTAAACCTTTTCCAGACGGTTGAGTATAAAGGACATTACCAACAAGGCAGCCTCGCACCCCTTGCGCAAATGTCGTGTTCATGCTTAACACACAAAGCGACATTATTAAAATAAATCTTTTCATAATATACCCTAAAATAGGTATGTAAATTCAATAGTAAAACTTAAAAACAGTGGAGCGATAAGGGAAAAATACGGCTAAGGCCAAATAGATTAAAGGACAAAGTTAGCCAAAAAAATAATTTTTATACTAACTAAAAAGACAAAAATAGCTACAGTTGCAGATCATGACACTGGTATGAAACTCGGATATTCCACTATTTATTGCAAGCTATAATGCCTACAGGCCTAAGCTGCTTACTAAATCGAAACAGTAAGATATAATCAACATCGCAAATATTAAATCACAATAACGCCTTTAATTATGATTTTTTTAACGATAAAGGCATTTCGTTACACTTAACATATAACATATTGGTGCATACAGCTGGAAAGACGAATAGAAAAAAGCAACAGACAAAACCAAAATTATCAAACTTGATTTTAAATAGGAGCGGGAAAAGTATTTTATTACTCAAAGTTGCAAGAATCTATGATCGGGAAAAAAATTCAGGAATAAAAGGAAGGAGAATGGAGATATGATGATTTAGATCAAGTATTATACCTAACCAACTGCAAATAATAAACTACCGGTTAAAATACCAGATTAAAAATGAAATTAAAACCGATTCAATCGGGCATAAAAAAACAGGGAAGGAACCACCCTCCCCTGCAATCATTAACTAATCTAAACTTCCTAAAGGTAATTAGGAATTGATTAAACACAAAACATAAGCAACAATGTTGCATTTAAATGATTTATCTATTAGATCATAGAATTATAAAGATGCGCTACAACACACTATATCAACGCTGTTGATTTAAAAAATTTAACTATGTGAAGGAATTCCACCGTTATATCACTAATTCTTTTTACGTTGACCAGGTGCAAAAGGCTTAGCCGATTTAGAACCATAACCTTTTTTCGCCTGACCTGGTGGAACTTTACCACTGTTACCTGCTGTGCGTGTAGTGTAACAAGCTGTTGATAGCATTAAGCCACAAACTGCTAAGATTAAATAAATACTTTTCATAATTGTTTTTTTTATGTATGCCATAAACGTGCCAGTGTTTATAAATACGTTTTTACTGGTAAGGCAAACCTTTGGCGTAAATAAAATTGTAGTCTTTTCTATTTGTTGGTATGCTGCAAAGAAATGTACGGCAAGGCACAACGAAAATTAATATTTATGAAAATAGCTCATCTGAGCCAATCGATCCTGAATTTTTTTTTCATTGGCACAGCCTGGACTAAACGGCAGGAGGTGATCATCATATTAATTTTTCCATTAGAAACGTGAATATCAAATACCCCTAAGTGGAATTATGCTGCATTATAATTCTATACTTTCTATTTTTTAAATGGGTATTATTATTAATGAGTAGTGTTAATAGATTGAAGCAATAAAATCTACAGGCTATTCGCAACGAGACTAAAATGCAAATGCGATAAGACACGCTTATCGCATTGCAAAAACACTATGGAGATGTTTATTTTGAGAGCTATACTTTTGTTATTATTCCTAAATCTTTAGCTAATGTAGTATTTACAATATTAGGAAACAATATAAAATACAAATAATCCGTAATCCTAAAAATACAAATAAAATCATTCCAACTGTAAAAAACGGCATACATTTATCTAATAAATTGTCTGACTGACAGTTAAATAAAAATCAAAATTTAAGCTGCTATACAATTGCCTGAATTTATAGAAAAGGAAGAGGTAAAATTTTGAGATTAGAGTCTTTACAATCTGCAGTTATTTATTTTCAGACAGGTTAAGTCAACCAATAATTACAAAAATCAACAATCAAAGGATAAGTGATAAGCTTCAGTTTGATTTTAGACCGCATCATTGCCTTGCTACCAGGGTTGTGGTGTCCATTTAAAGAGATTTACTCCATCTGCCAAACAAAGCCAACCTTTTTGAGTTGTATTCAAAAATAAAAATAAATGGAAAATCATACAATGCTCCAATACTTCGAATGGTACTATCCAAAAGATGGTAGCCTATGGAGAAAAGTTCGTGAGGATGCAAAAGGCTTAAAAGAGATGGGAATTGATTCTATTTGGCTGCCCCCTGCACATAAAGGGATGGAGGGACCTGAATCTACCGGGTACGATTCTTATGACCTTTATGACCTTGGCGAATTTGATCAGAAAGGAAGCATTGCAACCAAATATGGTACCAAAGAAGAATATCTAGCTGCCGTAAAATCTGCTAAGGAAGCCGGAATTCAGGTTTATGTAGACATTGTACTCAATCATCTTGGCGGTGCAGACGAACACGAGCCGGTAATGGTGAGAAAAGTAAATCCTGATAACCGGAATGAATTTATTTCCGAGCCTTTCGAGATTGATGCTTATACTAAGTTTACCTATCCGGGCAGAAATGGAAAATATTCGGAATTTAAATGGGATTACCAATGTTTTACCGGTGTTGATTATGATGCGAGAACACAGGAAACTGCCATTTACAGCATCCAAAACCAGTATGGTGAAGGTTGGGAAGATGTACTGGATGATGAAAATGGCAATTACGATTACCTGATGTTGACTGATATTGATTTCAGAAATCCTGCCGTACGGGAAGAATTGAAACGCTGGGGAAAATGGTTTCATGAAACGGTAGGCTTCGACGGTTTCCGTTTAGATGCTATAAAGCACATGCCACATACGTTTTTCAACGAGTGGCTGGATTATTTACGTGCAGAATTGGGTGCAGAACTTTTTACCGTTGGTGAATACTGGTCTCCTTATGATCTTCAGGCAATGCTTAATTACATTGATGCTACTGAAGGACGAATCTCCCTATTTGATGCCTGCCTCCAGGCAAATTTTTCACAGGCTTCAAAAGCCGGCGAAAGTTATGACCTAACCACTATTTTGAATGGTAGTCTGGTACTGGCTCGTCCGCAATTCGCTGTTACACTTGTAGAAAACCACGATACACAACCGCTTCAATCGCTCGAACAAACAGTAGAACCCTGGTTCAGGGCACATGCCTATTCCATTATTTTACTTCGTGAAGCGGGTTACCCTTGTGTGTTTTATTCAGATGTTTATGGTTCTGCTTATACGGATAAAGGAACCGACGGAAAAGACCATGAAGTAACCATGCTTTCTCTTCCACAACTCCCGCAATTGCTAAGTTTGAGAAAAAATAAGGCTTATGGTATGCAACGCGATTATTTTGATCATCCCAGTTGCATCGGCTGGACCAGAGCCGGAGCCGAAGAACACCAGGGTTCAGGTATAGCGGTAGTTTTATCAAACGGTGAGACTGGCACTAAACACATGGAAATCGGTGTGCAATTTGCCGGACAGGTTTTTACTGATCATTTAGGTCATGTAGAGGGTGAAGTAACCATTGATGAAAATGGCTGGGGTACATTCCCTTGTAATGCCGGTTCAGTATCGGCCTGGGCGCTTCGCGACTAACTTTAATTTACCGGAATTTTAATATAGCACTTCCGCCCCTTCTTTTAAGGAGGGAACGGAAGCGCTTATCTGGTTTTGAACCCAACCTTGATCTTTATTTAACTGTCCAGTAAGGAGATGCTGTTCTTGCTGTAGAAAGATAGCTTTCAATTTTCTTCACCATATCCGGCTGACTTGCTGCTACGTCATTTGTTTCGCCAAGATCTTTGCTTAAATCATATAGTTCGAGTTTATTTTTACGTTTTACTCCTTTCCATTTGCCATAGCGAACGGCCTGCTCAAAGCCTAACTCAAAAAACTCCCAATATAAGAAACGATCGGCCTCTGGTTTCCAGCCTTTAATAGCTGGTAAAATGCTTACTCCATCTGTGTGAAACCCCGAACTTTTACCTGCAAGCGCTGCGAACGTTGGCATGATGTCAGCAAAATATCCCGGAACAGTACTGGTTTTAGGTGCATTTTTAATAAATGGTGCCCAGGTGATGAACGGGATCCTGATTCCACCTTCATAAAGATCTCTCTTGTATCCTTTCAGCTTTCCATTGGAGTCGAAAAATTCGGATACCGCTTTGAGTCTCGTGGTTGGTTCCGATCTTGGCCCGTTATCTGAAGCGAAGAAAACAATTGTATTTTTTGATAAGCCACTTTTTACCAGGTAATCTTTTACTTTTCCAACTGACTGATCTAAATAATGAACCATAGCGGCATAGATTTTCATATCTTCCGGCCAGTCTTTATTTTTATACATCGCCAGATCCGGCACTTCCAGTGGAGAATGTGGATTATTATAATTCAGCATCAGGAAAAAGGGTTTCTCATTTTTCTCTTGCGTTTTCAGATAAGCCAGCGCCTCATCCGTGCACATATTTGCTTCATAATAACCTTTTTGATCGTTTGCATTTCTGTCTACAGGAACTAATTTTCCGTTGATATAACGGTGATCCGGCCAGTAAGTGCTGGCATAAGTGGATGGAATATTGATCAGCCATCCTGAAAATTGATCAAAGCCACGTTGCAAAGGCGTAGCCAGCGAATCGTAACCGTCTACATGCCATTTCCCAACAAGCGAAGTCCGGTATCCGGCATCCTGCATCAGGTTGCCAATGGTATAATCATCTTTGGTAAGGTTTGCACGGTAAACAACATTTTTCCCTTTCTTTCCAGCAATTCCACCCTGATCAGTCGCGTTACCCCTAATCGTGGCGTGACCAGTATTTAATCCTGTCAGGATGGATCCACGTGAGGGTGAACAAACCGGTGCACCGGCATAAAAATCGGTGAAACGGGTGCCTTCCTTTGCCAGCCGGTCAATATTAGGCGTAAGGATTTTTTGCTGGCCATAGGCGCCAACATCACCATAACCTAAATCATCCGCCAGGATAAAAACAATATTAGGTTTTTGGCTGGGTTTTGACTGTGCAAAGGTGAACCCGCTCCAAAGAATTAAAACACCTGCAATCAATAATTTTTTTCCACTCATTATATTCAATTAAAAGTCAATCCAACATATTAGTTATAGCCGGGATTCTGTGTATAAAGGCCTGGCGCTGTTTGTATTTCTGCGGCAGGTACCGGATAAATAATATAATCTGGCACTATTTCATTAACTTTAGTCATGCCATCAGCATTCCGCCAGGCATTCATCTGGGTAATGGCCAAACCCGATCTTACCAGGTCATTCCAGCGCAATCCTTCGCCTAAAAACTCTCTTTGTCGCTCCTGCATAAGCGTTGCAAGGGTTACATTAGCTAACGGGCCTACTCCTGCCCTGGCCCGCACGCGATTCACAATCGCATCCACATCTGCCTGTGACCCAGTCGCCCCGTGAAGGATACACTCCGCTTTCATCAATAAAATATCCGTATAACGCAAAACTATAAAATTAATCGACCAGTCCCGTCCTGATAAACCTCTTTTAGGCACATCGATATATTTTTTAATAAACGGGCCAGGTGCATATGTTGTAGCCACATTAAAAGGATAGCGAAGATCTGTTCCGCTTACCGTATTTGTGGTATAAGCATTCACCAGGCTTTTTGACACTGGAAAGGTGCTCGATCCGTATCCATTGCCGAAACTGTTGGAAATCCCACTACTCGTCCAATACGCTACAGGTGCCAGATGAGAAGGAAAACCTGCGCCATTTAAGCTCGAAGCAAATTGAATATCGAAAACTACCTCGCTGTTATTTTCATTGGTGTAAGAAAATATATTGGCATAACCGGACCCGAAATTAAACGGACTTCCGGTAATTACCTGATCAAACAAAGCAGCGGCTTTATCATATTCATTGCTGTTTAAACCTGGTCCGTTGATGCCATAAGTGGGACCAGATTTAGTTAAATAGACCAAGCCCAGTAAGCCCTTCGCTGCTGCTGCAGTAGGCCTGCCGAGATCAATCCCCGTAAATGTTGCCGGCAAATTTGTTGCGGCAAACTGAAGATCAGATTCGATTAACGCATATACATCCGCAACCGGACTGCGTGGAATTGAGGCCACTTCAGCAGCGCTTTTCACCGTAGAAATTAGGGGTACCTGCCCGAAGGTTCGTACCAAAGAAAAATAATAAAATGCCCTTAAAAAGCGAACCTCGGCAGCATACCGTATAGCATTAGAGGCTGACAGCGCACCTGCTTTGGTTTGTAACGCTTCGAGTACGGTGTTTGCATTGTAAATGCCATTAAAGTTTGCCCGCCAGGCAGTAGTGATAAATCCGGTAGTGGTGATGTTCGGTGTAAAATTATTAATGCCATCCCAATCGCGGTTCCCATCGGAAGTAGCGTTAATGTTATCGCTCCGCATTTCACTCAGCCATAAAGCCTGACTTGGATAATTATTCAACTGTGAATACACGCCATTTACCGCTTGTAGAAAATCGTTATTATTGGTAAAAAAGTTATCGGTTGCCAAACTCGATTCGGGCGTTTGATCCAGCTGCTTTTCGCAGCTAACTAAAATCAGCAGGAAAGAAAAGAGGGTTAGATATGTTTCTATTTTCATCTTATTTTATGCTAAAAGCCAATGTTTAAACCAATCGAAGCCGTTTTACTAAGCGGCATCGAACCATAATCTCCGGATACTGCGTAACTGCTATTCCCACTTACGTTGGTGTTTTGCGCCTCCGGATTTGCACCTCCTGTGTATTCATCATGTGAAAAATAATTTTCTAAGGCCGCAAATATTCTGGCCGATGAAATGGCCCGGGTTTTAAAAACGTGTTTCAGGTTATAACCCAGCGTAATATTTTGAACACGGAAGAAATCGCTCGAATAAACCCAATCAGAAGTTACGTTAGGATAGGTATAATTGGCTGCCAACCTGCCCCTGGGTGCATCTGGATCTGGGTTTGCAGGCGACCACCGGTCCCGCCATACCCCAAGTACATTGGCAGTAGTACTCCCGGAGAAATCTATGGCACGGCCGAGGTAAGATAAGATTGAACCCCCATGCTGACCATATAGTTGAATTCCCAGATCGAAATCTTTGTATTTAAAAGTATTAGTCCAGCCCCAGGTATATTTTGGATTTGCCTGCCCGGCTACCACGCGATCGGCAGCACTGATTCTTCCATCGCCATTGGCATCAAGGTATTTTGCATCGCCTTCCCTTTGTCCGGAAACTTTTGCTACGGCAGGGTTAGCGATATCTGCCGCAGTTAAAATCCCATCCGTTTTCGTAATGTAATAGCTGAAGGCAGGAAGGCCTTCCCTCAATAAATATGGCGCATTACTTCCGCTATACGCAGAAGCAACTTCAATATCGGCATGGCTCGGCCCAAGATCTGTTACCTTGTTGCTGTTGAAAGCAATGTTGGCATTCATTGTCCACGAAAAATCTGTGGTTCTTATATTTGTTGAAGCTAAGCCAAACTCTAAACCCCTGTTTACCACCGCGCCAATATTTTGAAGACTGCTGCTAAAACCGCTGGCAGATAACACGGGCAAATTCAGCAAGAGATCGGTGTTTTTTTTATGGTAAGCATCAAAAGTGAAATTAATGCGGTTTCCGAACAAACCGAGGTCTAATCCAAGATCGTAAGTGTCTGATGTTTCCCATTTCAGCGCTTTATTGGCGAGGCCGGAAACCACTTGCCCCGTAGCGGTAGTTGGGATATTTCCACCAAAAACATAGTTCGAATTTACTAAAGTACTGATCGCGTTATAATCACCAATGTTGTTATTACCGGATTTGCCCCAGCTTAATCTCAATTTTAAATCGCTGATGGCTTTCACATCCTTAAGGAAAGATTCTTCCGAAATTTTCCATCCGGCAGATAAGGAAGGGAAAGTTCCCCAACGGTTTTTTGCTCCGAATTTTGAAGAAGCATCCCGTCTGATTGTTCCGGAGAAGAGATACTTATCCTTAAATGCATATTGTAAACGGCTATAATAAGAAAATAAAGTATTATTCGAAGCGGTAGACGTACCCGTTGTGGTTACTCCGGCCGCATTTGCAATGGCATTACTTAAGGTCTTTATAATGTTATTGGCAAAACCTCCGGCAGTTGCCAGCCTCACCCCTTCCGAATGCACAATATTGTAAGATACACCGGCAATTGCAGAAATTTTATGAACGCCGGCGATTGTACTGGTGTAGTTCAGGGTATTCTCATTAAGGAAATTTTGCTTTTTATTAACGATATAAGCACCTGTAGAATAAAGCCCGGGATTGGTGAGTAATGAGGAAGCCACCCCAAGCAAAACCTGATCTGAAGTATATTGTGAAGTATTCCGATCGATATTATCATAGTTTACGGTAGACCGCAGGGAAAGACCTTTCACAATTTGATAATCTCCATATACGGAGGCCAGCAATCGAGAGGTTTTGATCTTGTTTATTGCCGTTTCTATGTAAGCATAAGGGCTGATGGATCTTGGACTGGACCAGGTATAAACATTGTTGCCATATGCGCCGGTATTTAGCCCGGCAGAACTTTCTACCACCGGAACCATGGTCAGGGCAGTCATCAATTGGTTATCTTTTCCCTCTACCGGCGGCGCATTATTGATGGAATAGGAAGGTGCCAGATTAAGACCGAACTTCAATTTCTTGCTGGCATTGGCTTCAATATTGGCCCTTAATCCATAATTCTTAAAATTGGAATTAATCAGTGTTCCGTTTTGATCGAGGTAATTTGCCGAGATGAAATAGTTTACGTTTTCTGATCCGCCACTGGCAGAAACCTCATAGTTTTGATAAGGTGCATTTCTAAACACGGCGTCTTGCCAGTCTACGTAATCCAAACCGGGATGGCCTGGTTGTGCCCACCTTGGATCTGTCATCATTGCCGTGTTGATGGTTCCTGCCGGCAAACCAAGAATTACGGCCTTTTCTGTATTGGTTTGCCCGGCGGTACGGCCAGGGCCTGAAGCTATCCAGGCATTATCAGCCAGCGCTGTGGCCTGGGCAATCCATTCTTCAGCACTTAAAACGTCTACTTTTCTTGATACAGAACTTATTCCGGCATTGGCATTCACACTAATCCGGGCTTTGCCGGCTATTCCTTTCTTAGTCGTAATAATCACTACACCATTTGCCGCACGGGATCCATAAATTGCCCCGGCAGCGGCATCTTTTAATACCTGAACACTCTCAATATCATTAGGGTTTAAGTTATCCAACGGACTATTTGAAATGCTGCCGGCTGAATTTTGACTGGCCACATCCAAAGGAAATCCATCTAATACGTAAAGTGGTTCATTGCCGGCAGTGATTGATCCGGCGCCGCGAACCTGAATGCTTAAACCAGCGCCGGGTAAACCGCTTTGCTGCCGTACCTGCACGCCTGCCATCTGCCCGATTAGTGCCTGCTCAACCCTGGCAATTGGTTTTTCTTCTATACCTTTCGCATTAAATGTTGCCACGGCTCCTAAAACATCGCTTCTTTTTTGAGTTCCGTAACCCACTACAATGACCTCATCAAGTTTGCCTTGCTCCGGATCGAGTTTAATTGCCAGTGGCTGACCTTTATATAAAACTTCCTGTGTTTTGTAACCGATAAAGGTGAAGATTAAAGTTGGTTGTTCTTCATCGGTAATGAGCTGAAACGCTCCGTCATTATTAGTAGAAACAGCTTGTTTATTTCCTTTAACCCTAATACTCACACCCGGAAGCGGCTGATTTTTTTCATCAGTAACCTTTCCTTTAACAGTTGTTTTGTTTGATATCAGGGGGATAAAACCCGCGGCTACCACTGCATTTGCCATCGGGTCAATTGTACCGAAATGTATAGCGGTAAGACTACGTAAAGAAGAAATAGGGTTCATTTTTAATGCTTTGCCGCTTTTCTTCGCAGAAGCCTGAAAGACTGAAGACATCAGGATGATTCCTGTAAATCCGGTAAGCAAAAAACTTTTGGGCAAAAGGGAGCTATGAGAGTCCTTCCAGGACTTTCCGCTTATTTTCATAATTAATTAGGTTTGTGTTAATCATAAAATTGCAAAAGGATGTGCTACAATTAGCGATTTCCATACAGATTTCATAGATTTAACATGATTATTGAATAGCTTGACCGGATGCAACGCCAATTGAACTCCGGTTTATGGTCTTAATCAGGGAGAATGCAGCAATGCATTTTCCTTTTTTATTTTAGTAATTATTGTTTGTCTTCTTCCTCCTTTCTAGCTTATGCCACCTACATTTGGCGTATTAGTCTGTAAAACACCTTTAATAGCTGATCGCTTTATTGTTTATTTTTCTCCAACCTGAATAGTTAGTGTCAAATATACATTAAGTCTATATATTTAGTAGTCTTTTTTAAAAAAAATTAAGCTTTCTTAACTGCTTCATTCTGACTTTAATTAACCGTGAATGTTCATTAATTCGATAAAAATAAAACAATGTAAAGATGACAGCGGTTGCTATATCAGCAGTAAATATAATCTGCCTGCTTCGTTAGTCAAGACTTAATGCAGCAGTGCTGAAGGTTAAAATACTGCATTCCAAATGAATAGCCTATGTTTGAAGATAAAATACGGGAAGCCGAAATCATTTTTGAGGAAGTAAAGAAAAACGCAACCCTCCGGTTGGAGGTACTAAAATTAGACGCAGTGCACCATGTTGCCAAGCTTAGCGCAAACTTGATTACCAATACCTTCACTTTAATTTGTGCCACATTGGCCTTCCTTTTCGGAACGGTTACGCTCGGTTTCTTCTTTTCTGATCTGTTTCACAGTTTCGCACTGGGATTCGGGGGCCTCACTTTGTTTTATATCCTGGTAGCAATAGGCGTAAGCATGACAAAAACCAGCTTGATTGAGCCCGGGCTGATTAATTTTACCATCCGAAAATTCTTATCGATACAGAACAATGGAGACAAAAAAGAACAAGAACATTAATGATATTGTTGCTTTCGATGAGCGGCGCGAGGATATAGAAACCCAGATTAAGCAAAGTGACGAACGCCTGCAGGAGTCAGTAAAAAAAATAAAATCTTTCGATCTAAAACCGATTAAGGATAGCATTACGAACTTACCCTGGCAAAGCGACCTTGATACGGCAGACGACTTACGACAGAAGTTTTTACCCAGGATGACCTCCAAAATCCTCAATGCAACAATTCTCCGCAAAAGTGGATTCTTTAAGCGAATGATTTTGTCTACAGCAGCCAGCCTGACCGTTAAAAAGGCGCTTAAAAAAAGCCCTGTTAACACTGCACCTATTCTCCATGCACCAGTAGATCAACCTCGGGGGAAGATAGCAATGCCATCCCGGGAACCAGAAAATTCAGCGCCTGATGAAAAGCCTGAGCCCGAGGCAGAAGAAAAAATAAAATTAAGCTTTAAAGGGATTTTTGCAGTTCTGAAATCAGCTTTTGATGGATTTGCTGATCACAAAATTACCAAACTGAGTGGGTCTCTGGCTTACTACACGGTATTTTCAATGGGACCATTGTTAGTCGTTATCATTTCCCTTTGCAGTATATTTTATGAAAAGGAAGCAGCACAGGGGAAAGTCTTTGAACAGTTGAAAGATTTTTTAGGCAATGATACTGCCCTTCAACTTCAAAGTTTAATCAGTAGTGCGGCCATTGGCGATAAAGGTACAATTGCCTTTATTATCGGGTTGGTAACGCTGTTGGTGGGTGCAACAAGTATTTTTGCCGACATTCAGGATTCGATTAATACCATCTGGGGCATTAAGCCGAAACCAAAAAGGGGCTGGCTAAAAATGTTACAAAACAGGTTTTTATCTTTCTCCGTGATTGTGAGTCTGGGTTTCTTACTGGTGGTTTCGCTGGCAGTTACTGCTGTTTTAGATGGATTTAACACCAGGTTACAGGCAAAATTTAGTGATGTGTCTGTTATCGTATTTTACATCCTTAACCTGGTGATCACTTTTGGCGTAATTACCGCCATTTTCGGTGTGATTTTCAAAGTTTTACCAGATGCCAATATCAAGTGGAGAGATGTAGTGTCCGGAGCTGCAGTAACCGGAATCCTATTTATCATTGGTAAATTCGGCATTTCTTTCTACATCTCAAAAACCGATGCCGGCGGAACTTATGGTGCAGCGGGTTCTTTGGTCATTTTGTTATTATGGACTTACTATTCTTCCATTATACTTTATTTTGGTGCTGAGTTTACCAAATCTTATGCCCTGGCTTACGGATCAGAAATCAGACCTAACCATTATGCTGTTGGCATCAAGGAAGTTGAAATGGAGCAGGAAAATAGTTCACTGCAACAAACCCAAAACCAATAAAAACTATAGTACAATAGCTGGCTCTTTTAGCCAGCTATTTGAATCAAAACCAGTATGTAGCCTATGAAATTTGCAGTGAGAATAAAATATCTGGTCTTTTGTCTGATGCTCTCTTTGCTTGTGTTGGCAAGTTTCCGCTCCCATGGGCAGCATACGGAAATTAAACCGGTTGATTCGGCCAAAACCATTCCAGATACCTTGCTTTTCAGGATTCAGACTGCACAATCTGCCATTACAGAAATAAATGCGGCCAATAAAAAGGGATACGACATTGAGGGAATTAAAAGGCAAATTGATGCGGTAAAAGAAAATGTAAATCCTCTGGAAAAAGCTTTTAAGGCAAAGGATGAACTGGATACGAAAAATTTATTGAGCTTCGATCTGATCCTGCGGGATGCCGATACAAAGTTGAAAAGCATTACAGCAATACTGGTGCAGAATAGCAACACCCTTCAGGAAATGTCTGATCAGGTGGTGAGTATAAGCAATGATACGCTGCTTAGAAATGATAAAAAAGGTCAGGAAGGAAATAAATTATATCAACCTCAGATTTCTGAACTCAAAACCCGTTTGCAGGAGGCAGGAAAGCTAACAGGCGAAAATCTTAAGCAGGTTAACATACTCTTAGCCAGCACATCTGCATTGAATGTTATAGTGAACGATTTACGTGCACAAACCGCAGAACGACTGGAGCTTTCCGGTAAACTGGCCCTAAGCAAACGCAACGCATACCTTTGGGTGGCACCACTGCGAAACCCGGCAAGTCAAACCACGGGCAATCTCATGTCGGCTTCTTACCAGGGCCAGCAGCAGATTCTTAAATACTTTATTCATTCTACCTGGGATAACCGTTTCCTGGCGATATTACTTTCGATTGTATTTTTTGTTTGGGTTCGCCGGAATTTCAAAAACTCAAAACGCGCTTTGGTCAGGCGACAACTGGGCGAACTTAAATTCGAATACCTTAAACCACTTCCGGTTTTTTCTACCCTGATTGTATTGCTTAACATTACGCCGCTATTTGAGCCAGATGCCCCTTCCCTATACATCGAATTGATCCAGTTTTTATTGTTAATCGTAATGACAGTTCACCTCTGGAACATTTTAGAAAAAAAACAACTTCAGTTCTGGATGCTGCTGATTGCGCTGTATACGCTGTTGATTATTGGAAATGCGGGCGTAGATGATGCCATTCCCCTTCGACTGGTATTAATCGGCATAAATATTTTCTTCATCTGGATTGGCATTCAGCTTTTCAATACCGTAACCTTCAAAGAATTTTCGAAGAGATATGTTAAAGCGGTGCTGGTCGTACTCATTTTAATGAATGGGCTTGCAGTGTTATTTAACATTTTTGGAAGAGTTGATATGGCTAAAGTAACCAGTGTTACAGGCGTAATCGGACTTATTCAGCTGGTTGGTTTAAGTGTATTTATGCAAATTATGCTCGATGCGCTTGATCTGCAAATGAAAATCAGTTCTGTCAATAAAGGCATTTTTTCCAGAATCAATCACAATAAAACGAAAGAGAAATTTAAAAAAGGTCTCTCTGTTCTTTGTGTTTTATTATGGGTAATGGTGCTGCTCATTAACCTGAGTCTAATTGGCGGCTTGTGGGGTTGGATTAGCGAAGTGCTATCTAAACCGAGGGTTTTCGGCAGCATTCATTTCAGCTTTGGCAACATTCTCTTTTTTGTAACCATTGTTTACATCGCGAATAAACTGCAAAAACACGTTCCGTTATTATTTGGCGAAGAACGCATCACCTTTAACGAAGATAGCGGCCATAAAGGATCAAAAGTGGCCCTGATACGTTTAGTAATTATCGTTGCAGGTGTGTTGCTCGCCGTAATGGCATCTGGTTTACCAATGGATAAATTAACAGTGGTATTGGGTGCTTTCGGTGTAGGTATTGGTTTAGGGATGCAGAATATCGTAAACAATTTCGTTTCAGGGATTATTCTCATTTTTGAAAAACCATTCCGTATCGGAGACTATGTAGAACTTGCCGATAAAAAAGGAAAAGTGCGGGATATTGGCATTCGCTCCAGTAAACTCCTTACGCCTCAAGGTTCTGAAGTGATTATTCCAAATGGCGACTTATTATCCGGCAGGTTAGTAAACTGGACCCTTAACAATGATTTTATTAAAACCGAACTCATTTTTAAGGTTAGTGCAGACAGCGATTTTGAAGCCATCGGAAAATTAATCACAGACATGTTAAATGAGGCAGATAATACCGTTAAAAAATTGCCTCCGGAAGTATTGCTGAACAATATTACTGCTGATAGTCTGGAGATTAAGGTATTATTATGGATTAATAATATTTACGTAGAAGCTGAATTTAAAAGCCAGTTCTTACAACAACTGGTTAAAAAACTTAAAGATGCCGAGGTGAAAATTATGTAGTAGTGGTAACCAATTTACTTTGCCACCAAACCTTTTTTTATGTAGGTAGTTGTATGAATGCGGGTTTCCGAACTACAAAACATATCTACAATGACAAAAACGACACTAAACGTTAATCAGCAGCGTTATGAACTGAACCTGCTTCCGTGGGTTTCTCTGCTTGATGCTTTACGGGAACACCTGAAGCTGACAGGTACGAAAAAAGGTTGCGATCATGGACAATGCGGTGCGTGTACCGTTATTTGTGATGGTAAAAGAATCTTAAGTTGTTTAACCCTTGCGGTGATGAAAAATGATTCGGAAATCACCACCATTGAAGGTATTGCCGGAGGTGATGAACTTCACCCGATTCAACAAGCTTTTATAGACCACGATGCTTTTCAATGTGGCTATTGCACCCCTGGCCAGATCTGCAGTGCCGTGGGGATGCTTCAGGAAGGCCATGCCCACACGCGAGAAGAAGTGCAGGAATTAATGAGTGGAAATCTTTGTCGCTGTGGCGCGAATGTTGGAATTATCGATGCCATTATGGAGGTAAAAGACGGAGGCACTCATGAATAATTTCGAATATAAACAAGCTGGCAATACTAAAAATGCGATCGAGTTAATTAACAATACTCCTGATGCTGCATTCGTAGCCGGAGGAACTAACCTCATCGACCTTTGGAAATACGACCTCACCCATCCTTCCGGTCTAATCGATATTAATCACCTGAATGAAAACGCAGAGATTACAACGCTGAAAGACAAGAAAGTTCGCTTAGGTGCAGCTGCAAGGAATGCAGACACGGCCTATCATCCAATAATAGAAGGAAGATATCCATTACTGTCAAAAGCTATTCTGGCAGGAGCTTCTGCACAGATCAGAAACATGGCCAGCAATGGCGGCAACCTGTTGCAGCGCACCCGTTGTTATTATTTTTATGATGCAGATGTGCCTTGCAACAAGCGGGAACCTGGCTCTGGCTGCCCCGCCAAAGAAGGATACAATAGGATTCACGCCATTTTAGGAACCAGTGAAGAATGTATTGCCGTTTTCCCATCGGATATGTGCATTGCGCTAGCTGCTTTAGAAGCCGTGGTTAATGTAAGCGGACCAAACGGCGACCGCAGTATTCCTTTTGAGGATTTTCACCGCCTGCCAGGCGATCGCCCGGATATAGATAATACGCTGGGAAAAGGAGAAATTATCACTTCTATTGATTTACCGGAAGAAGGTTTTTCTGAACACTATTCTTACCTAAAACTCCGCGACCGCCATTCTTATGCCTTTGCCTTAGTATCGGTTGCTACCGCCTTTAAACTGAATGGAAATGTTATCGAATCTGCAAGAATTGCGCTTGGCGGTGTTTCACATAAACCATGGCGCAGTATTGAAGCAGAAGCGTTTCTGAAAGATAAAGAGGCAACGGCAGAAAATTTCGCAGCAGCAGCCGATCTGATTTTAAGAGGCGCAAAGGGGTTTGGATCAAATGATTTCAAAATTCAACTCGCAAAAAAAGCAATTATTAGAAATGGCTTAATGGCGCTAAATCCAGAAAGTCAGTTACCAGGAGCACTTCCATCTGCATAATTACTACGAAACACATGAAAATGGACAAAAATATAAATGTAGGCCAACCCATTAGCCGTTTGGAAGGAAAACAAAAGGTAACAGGTACTGCAAAATATGCCGCTGAATACGAGGTTAATAATTTACTTTATGCCTATGTTGTAAACAGCACAATCACCAAAGGAAAAATTCTGAGTATCGATACCAGCAAAGCGCTTGCTTTACCAGGCGTAATTGAGGTACTTTCTCATGAAAACAGAACAAAACTGGCGTGGTTCGATGTGCAATATGCCGATATGGACGCGCCTCCGGGAACTGTTTTCAAACCTTTTTACGATGAAAACATTCTTTATAATGGTCAGCCAATTGCGCTGGTAGTTGCCGAAAGCTTTGAAATGGCCCGGTTTGCGGCTACGCAGGTTACCTTTCAATATAAAGAAGAGCCTTTTAAAACCTGTCTGAAAGATAACCTTGGTTTAGCAAGAACAGCAAAAAAAGGTTTTGCTACCGCATTAAAACCACCTCCGCCCCCACCCACCGGCAATTTTGAAAAGGCATATGAAAGTGCGGCAGCTAAAGTAGAAACTACTTATAGCCACGGCACAGAGCACCACAATCCGCTCGAACTTTTTGCCACCACAACCATCTACCAGGGCGATGGGAAACTGACGATTTACGATAAAACCCAGGGAACGATTAATAATCAACTTTATGTTGCTAATATCTTCGGACTTAAATATAAAAATGTAAGGGTTTTGGCACCTTTTGTAGGTGGAGGATTTGGTTCCGGTCTTCGACCGCAGTACCAGTTATTTCTATGTGTAATGGCGGCACTTCACCTCAAACGGAATGTTAAACTAGTTTTGGAAAGGAAGCAGATGTTTTCTTTTGCCCACCGTCCGCCAACAATTCAAAACCTGCGCTTTTCAGCAGATATTAATGGTAAACTAACGGGGTTAAATCACTCCTCGAAAAGTGAAACATCTTCTTTTGAAGACTATTTCGAGCCGATTGCATCATGGAGCCACAGGCTTTACCCTGCTCCCAACACCTTGTTTGAACAGGAATTGGTTCCGCTGGATGTACACACACCGTTAGATATGCGGGCGCCCGGCGGCAGTACAGCCCTGCATGCGATTGAGTGTACCATGGATGAGCTGGCTTATCAATTGAAGATCGATCCGCTTGAACTGAGATTAATCAACTATTCTGAAATGGATCCGTCAGCTAAAAAACCCTATACCAGCAAAGCCTTAAGGGCTTGTTACCTGGAAGCAGCAGAAAAGTTTGGCTGGGATAAGCGAAAGCCAGAACCAAGAAGTATGGAGCGCGGCAACAAACTGGTCGGTTATGGAATGGCAACCGGAATTTGGGATTCCCTTCAATTTCCCTCACGTGTGGAAGCCATGATTAATGCCGATGGAAAAATGGTGCTGAATAATGCCGTGACAGATATTGGCACAGGAACCTTAACCGTTATGACACAAATTGCAGCTGATCAGCTTGGACTAAACATGGAGGATGTCGATTTTCAATATGGCGACAGCAAAAAGCCTTTCTCCATGTTTCAGGGCGGTTCGGCAATGACTTCTTCAACAGGTGTTGCCATTGTAGTAGCCGCAAAAGAACTGCGCAAAAAGTTATTAAAAAAAGCCAAAGAAATGACTGATTCACCGTTTAAGAAAGCGGAAGATGATCAGGTCACTTTTCAAAATGGAACCATCTTTCTCAATAGCGATCCAAATACTTTGGTTACGTTTAAAGAACTGATTGCTTTTAATAAAGGGAAAACAATTAAGACCACCAACATGGGAAAACCACATATGCTGAAACTGAAAAACTACAGCCTGGCTACCCATAGTGCATCTTTTGTTGAGGTAGAGGTTGATAAAGATCTTGGTGTAGTTACGGTAACCAGGGCGGTAACGGCGGTGGCTGCTGGAAAAATTATCAATCCGAAAACTGCCAAAAGCCAGGTTTACGGCTCAATGGTTTGGGGAATCAGCAAGGCGCTACACGAGGAAACGATTATGGATCCAAACCTTGGAAAGTATATGAACAGCAATTTGGGTGAGTATCATCTGCCTGTTCATGCCGATATTAAACAACTTGAAGTTATTTTTGCCGATGAACCTGACGAGTTAATTAATGAACTTGGCGTAAAAGGTGTGGGCGAAATTGGTCTTGTAGGCATGCCGGCAGCAATTTCGAATGCCATATTTCACGCTACAGGCAAGCGCATTTACAAGTTGCCGATTCATTTTAACGAGTTAATCTAAGTTGCTAACGTGCCATTAAAAACAATGATTATCAGAAAACTATGGGCCATAGCAATCCTATGCACAATTGCCTTTAATACAGCCGCTCAGACCGAAAATTCCGGATGGCTGTTTATCTCTCACACGCAGCAAATTAATAAAAAATTCGATGTCTTAGCAGACTTGCAGTTTCGGTCGTCCGATCAGTTAAATGATTTGTCGGCATTGCTTTTCCGTACTGCTTTAAATTATAACATCAATAAAAAACATGCGGTTGCGCTGGGTTATACCTTTCTTGGAAAATGGGAAGCGGATGAAATGCAAATGAAGGTTTTTACGCCGGAGAATCGGATTTACCAGCAATATCTCTTTGATTTCAACACCAAACGTACAGAATGGACTTTGAGATTTCGTTTAGAACAACGTTTTATTAACCAGGAAAATCGCACAGATTTCTCTCAGCGTGCGCGTGCGTTCATAGCGGCACAAATTCCAATCGCCGCGAATGCCGATTTCAGTAAGGGCCTTTATGCAGGTGTTCAAAATGAACTCTTCCTCACGGTTCAAAATAAAGATAAAGTGAACGGGCATATGTTCGATCAGAACCGCTCCCTGGCATCAGTAGGTTACCGCTGGAGCAAGAAAATTGATACAGCGTTTGGTTATATGTTTTGGTCGCAAAAGGAAGAAGAGGGTTATGCTAAAACGAATGTCTGGCAATTAATGATTACAACGAGTTTTTGACATTAGGGAACTCACCTATTTCAGAACTGCAATAGTTAAAAGAAATTAAAATCTTTATTCCACGCCTTTTCCCCTCAGGGGAAAAGGCGCTGACAGTTGGGTAGGCCACCTATTCCTCCATATTATATACACCAGATTCTCCTTCCAATTCTCCTTCATTATGAGTCACCAGTAAAACCGTTATGCCCTGGGCAGCAAACAATGCCATAAGTTGCGCTAGCAAGTTGCTTTTCAGCTTTTTATCCAGCGCAGAAAAAGATTCGTCCATTAACAGCAAAGCGGGTTTTGTAGATAAAGCGCGTAAAATAGCAAGCCGTTGCTGCTGTCCGCCGGAAAGCTTGCCTGGCAAATGCTGACGAAAACTTTCCATTGCGCCGATTGCCAGCAACTGATCAATGTAAGCAATATCTTTCGTTCCGTATTTCAAATGTTCTTCAACCGTCATGTTTGGAAACAGCGCATAATCCTGAAACACAAAACCAACATTCCGCTCCTGGATTCGTCTTGAAAATTTTGTTTTGGCATCAAACCAAAGTTCACCGTTAAACTTAATTACGCCCTGATTGGGCGTCACCAATCCTGCTAAAATTTTCAATAAGGTGGTTTTCCCCACACCAGACGGACCAGTAATCCGGGTAATTTTTCCGGTTTCGAATTGGGTATTGATGTTTAAATCCTCCCAGCCTTTATACGTTTTAATACGCTTGGTGATGTTTATTTCAATCATTCAAAGGGATTTTTAACGGCTTTCTTATTAAAGATGAAAACAGCAAGTACAATGACGAAAGTAATTGCGAACAGCATCAACGCATAGTGATTAGCGCTCGTATAATCCATAGTTTCTACGGAATCGTAAATGGCAATCGAGGCTACTTTTGTTACACCGGGAATATTTCCGCCAATCATCAATACTACTCCAAATTCGCCAAGTGTATGTGCAAAGGTTAAAACCGCGGCAGTGTATATGGATGCCTTAATATTGGGCAGCAAAATATGAATCAAGGTTTGCCAGCGGGTTTTGCCCATGGTGTATGAAGCCTGTGCAAGGTTTCCGGGCAGATGACCAAAGGCCGATTTTACCGGACTGATCATAAATGGCAGACTGTAAATAATTGAGGCCAATACTAATCCCTCGAAAGAAAAAACCAACTGAAGATTAAGGTGATCGTGGAGCCACTTCCCAAAGCCATTGTTCGGACTAAAAGCCAGGAGCAGGTAAAAACCCAACACGGAGGGTGGCAACACCAACGGCATGGTGATCAGTGCCTCAACCAGTATTTTTGGCATGGTGCTCTTTCCCGAAAGCCAGTAAGCAACGGGAATTCCGAGTACTAAAAGTATGGCTGTGGTAATCAGGGCGAGCTTAAGGCTTAGAAAAATCGGTTCAAAATCCATCTTAACTTTTCTTCACTACAGGTAAATGATAGCCAGTTTTACGGATAATATTTTGTGCTGATGCCGATGAAAGATATTCGTAAAACTTTGTCGCTTCCTTTAGCAATCCTTTCTTTGCATAGGTTAACAAAATTGCACCCTGCTCAATCACCTGATAACTTTCAGGGTCTATCCTCGCCCATTTAAGTTTAGAATGATCTATATTTTCGTATAAAAAAGATTCTGTAGTAAAGCCTAAACCAACAGCACCAGTTTGAAGGTAAGTATTTACCTGCGAAATGCTCTCCCCATAAACCAGTTTTGAGGCTACCTTATCCTTTAAATTGTAAAAGGCTAAAGCTTCTTCGGCGGCTTTGCCATAAGGTGCTGTTTTCGGATTGGCAATTGCAAGCCTGCCCGCTTTTGCATCAAGCAATGCATTTTGCCAGTTTTTCAGATTTACTTTTGCATTTCCACAAATGATAAGGCTGCCTAAAGCATAAATTTTTGGCTTTTGTAAGCCAAAGCCCTTTGCAAATAATTGATCAGGAAACGCCATATCTGCAGACAAAAATACGTCATAAGGTGCGCCATTCATAATTTGTGTAGTGAGCTTTCCGGAGGCACCAACGATAGTTTCCATCTTGATTCCGGTCTTTTTAAAGAAGTCAGCCTGGAGTTTTTTGATTAAGCTCTGTGCATTTGCCGCCACGGCCACGCGCAGTACCTGCGCCGAAAGTGGTGTGTAAGCAACCAGGCAGCACAGCAAAATCAAGATCTTAATACCAAAAGGCTTTCTCATAAAGGAAAACTTACTATAACAATTTAACAGAGGGCTAATTTAGCTAAATTAACAAGGAAAAGCCATTCGGGTTTGGGTGATTTTCCAATTTGCACCTTAAAAACAACCAGAAAAAACTGACCCTTAAAAAAATCAAAACAATCCACGCTGATATTGTTAATAGTTATAGCAATGCCGCAACTATTTTCAACATATAGTGGTTAACTTGCATTACCCGAAAATTATCCCATGAAAGAGATTGCAGATATTATAAAAGCATACGAAAAGGCCAGGAAAGAAGGAAAAAAAACTGCTTTGGCCACCGTAGTTAAAGTGGAGGGTTCTTCTTATCGCAGGCCGGGCGCAAGAATGCTCATCACTGAAGATGGCATTTTAACGGGTGCCATTAGTGGCGGTTGCCTGGAAGGTGATGCCCTCAGAAAAGCACTCAGTGCCATCCATCAGCAAGAAAACAAATTGGTTACTTATGATTCTATGGATGAAGACGATGCAAAATTTGGCGTTCAGCTCGGTTGCAACGGGATCGTTTATATTTTGTTTGAACCAATCTTCGATGATTCAGCAGCCAATCCGATTGCCATTTTATCAGCATTGCAGGGTAAACGCGAAAACGCGGCACTGGCTGTACTGTTTTCTTTAGCGGGAAAAAATCAAATCGGCACGAATGCTTTATTAAGAATGAATGATCAATATACCAGCGGGGAAAATAACCTTTTACCACTTTTCAGTAACGACCTTCAAAAGGTTCTGGAAACAAAAAAATCAGCTTTTTTAGATTATTCAATAAACGAAGAGCCTGTAAACGCGTTTCTGGAATTTATCAGTCCGCCGGTTTCCCTTATTATTGCTGGTGCCGGCAATGATGCACAACCGCTTGCAAACTTTGCTGATTTGCTGGGCTGGAATGTTATCATCGCCGATGGCAGACAAACACATGCAAATAGCCAGCGGTTTCCGAATGCTAACCAGATTTTAGTAACCAAGCCCGAACAATTGCTTCCGCAGTTGGAAATTGATGAAAATACAGCTTTCGTTTTGATGACACATAATTACAATTATGATCTTGCGCTCCTTGACCTATTGTTGCCTACAAACGCACCTTACATTGGTACATTAGGCCCGAAAAAGAAGCTGATTAGAATGTTGGATGAGCTGAACCTCAATACAGAAGGGAATCAGTCGCGGGTGCATGGACCAATCGGATTAGACATTGGCGCCGAAACGGCAGAAGAAATTGCTATTTCCATTGTTACAGAAATTAAAGCTGTTTTATCAGGTGCATCTGCAGGTCAGTTGAAAAAGAAAGATGCGCCTATTCACGTTCATGAAAGCGAGATTAATTAATGAATACCGGAATCATTATCCTGGCTGCCGGAAATTCCAGCCGGCTGGGCAGGCCAAAACAGCTGCTGAAATTTAAGGATAAAACGCTGATCGAGTTGACCATTGATGCTGCCTTAAAAACTCCATTTAAACCGATCGTGGTGGTGCTGGGCGCTTTTGCAGATCGGATTCAGGAAAAGCTATCGGCTGAGATTCAATTTATAATCAACGAGCGTTGGCAGGAAGGAATGGCATCCGGTATTGCGGCAGGCCTTGCAGAAATATTAAAGCATTCGCCCGAACTGGAAAACATTATGATTGCGGTTTCCGATCAACCATTTATCAATGCGAAGGTACTACTGGAACTGCAGGAAAAACAATTCAGCACAAAAAAAGGTATTATTGCAAGCCGTTATGCCCAAACAACTGGTACCCCGGCGTTGTTCAATAAAAAGTACTTTCCTCAGCTTTTATCCCTTACCGGAAATAACGGCGCAAAATCTATGTTAAAATTACATGATAATGATGTGGAAACAGTTGCATTTGCGTTGGGTAATATTGATATTGATACCGAAAACGATTACCACAATTTAATACACAATTAATGATAGCAGATTCATTTGGAAGAATTCATGATTATTTAAGGATATCCTTAACCGATAACTGCAACTTCCGCTGCTTTTATTGCATGCCGGAGGAGGAATATGACTTTACCCCTGCCTCCAGGTTAATGCAAACTGAAGAAATTATTAAGCTTGCCAAAGTTTTTGTAGACCAGGGCGTGAAAAAAATCAGGCTCACCGGTGGCGAACCTTTGGTACGTAAAGACGCTGCTGCAATTATTTCTGCATTAGGAAAATTACCTGTGGAACTGGTGATTACCACCAATGGAACCAGGATTGCAGAAATGCTTCCTACCTTAAAAGAGGCCGGAATAAAAACCATTAATATTAGCCTGGATACGCTACAACCAGAAAAATTTATGCTCATTACCCGCCGGGATGTTTTCCATCAGGTACGCAGCAATATCGAATTATTGCTTCAGGAAAAAATTACTGTTAAAATTAACATGGTGGTAATGAAAGGCCTGAATGATAACGAGATCAAAGACTTTATCAACTGGACCAAGCACAACCCTATTCAGATCAGATTTATAGAGTTTATGCCTTTTAGCGGCAATAAATGGACGAGCAATAAAATGTTTTCACTTCAGGAAATTCTGACTAAGGTTGAAAAAGATTTCACGGTTTTACCAGTGGAAGGTGCACCGCACGATACTGCGAAACATTTTATGATTCCAGGGCATGAAGGCTCTTTCGCTATTATCAGCACCATGACAGCACCTTTCTGCAGCACTTGCAACAGGATGCGTTTAACGGCCGATGGAAAACTTAAAAATTGCTTATTCTCTAACGGCGAAACCGATTTGCTTACTGCGCTGAGAAATGGTGAAGAGGTGCTACCGCTCATTAAGGCTAACATTTGGGCTAAGAAAAAGGAACTTGGTGGTCAGTTGATCAGTCATTTTGAAAAGCTTGATGCCGAAGCGATTAACAACAGAAGTATGATTACAATTGGAGGATAGATGATTACTGTAGAGCAGGCCAAACAAATTATCGCTGATAGCATTAGCCATCTCGAACCTGTAAATATCCCGCTTAACCAGGCAGCCAGACATATTTTAGCTGCTGATATCTATGCGACATTTGACATTCCGGCTTTCAGACAATCATCTATGGATGGTTATGCAATTAAATATGAGGAGTCGTTAAAAACCTATACACTGGTTGGCGAAATGGCTGCTGGAGCAAGTCAGCCTTTAACCATAAGAAAAGGAGAAACCAGCAGGATTTTTACCGGCGCACCACTTCCTGACGGTGCAGACACCGTGATTATGCAGGAGAAGATTTCCCGATCGTCTGATCAGATTACCATTGAAGATCCTAAAGCAACACCAGGGTTAAATGTGAGGGAAAAAGGTGCGGAAATAAAAGCCGGTGTACTGGCCATGCAGGCAGGAAGTTTGCTTACACCAGCAGCATTAGGCTTTCTGGCCGGAATTGGCATTTGCGAAGTCACCGTTTTTCCAATGCCTAAAGTTAGCATCATCCTTACGGGGAATGAATTACAGCAACCGGGGAAACCGCTGGCATTTGGCCAGGTATATGAATCCAATTCTTATTCACTTTCGGCTGCCTTAAAATTAGAAGGCGTTCATGATATAGCGGTGCATTGGGTAAATGATAACCTGGAGTCGTTGACTGAAATGCTTCATATGGCGTTGGACCAAAGCGATGTTGTATTGCTTACGGGAGGCGTGAGTGTGGGCGATTATGATTATGTAATTGCTGCCGCTGAACAATGTGGCATTGACCAGCAGTTTCATAAAATAAAGCAAAAACCAGGCAAGCCCTTATATTTTGGCACAAAGGATCAAAAACTTGTTTTTGGTTTGCCTGGGAATCCATCTTCTGTATTAAGTTGTTATTACAATTACGTTTTACCCGCAATAAAATCGCTTTCAAAACTAGAAAACAGTGTCAGAGAACTTGAAGCAGAACTTGAAGTTGATTACGAAAAACCAATCGGACTCACCCATTTTTTAAAAGGAATTTATACCGATGGAAAAGTGACGCCCTTGAATGCGCAGGAATCATTTCGCTTAAGTTCTTTTGCCCAATCAAACTGTCTGATTCGCTTAAATGAAGATCAGCAGCATTTTATTGCGGGAGATACAGTAATGGTGGCGTTGCTCCCACACTAAGTTATTGGTTTTATCAGCTTATATTCGCAACTGAATATTTGATACTTATGTTAATAATTTTAAGCCGGTTTCTTAAAGAATCAGTTAAAATAAATATGCTTAAACTAAATTAATATGAAATTAGAAATCATCAGCTTTGGTAAAATTTCTGAATTTATTACCGGGCAGGAAATTGAAGTTTCAGAAATCGACAATACCGATCAGCTTCAGCAGTATTTAGAAACATCTTTTCCCCAATTGTTAGGAATGAAATATAAGCTGGCGGTGAATCAAAATATTATTCAGGCCAATCAGCAACTTACAGAAAACGATCAGGTGGCCATTATGCCACCATTTTCAGGAGGTTAATTTAATGGATCAGGAACGATACAGCAGGCAGCTGATTTTGAAAGGATTTGGAATAGCGGCACAGGAAAAACTTGGCAATGCCCGCGTATTGGTTATTGGCGCAGGAGGTTTAGGCTGCCCCATATTGCAATATCTGGCTGCAGCAGGTGTTGGCAAAATCGGTATGGTTGATGATGATATTGTTTCACTCTCAAATCTTCACCGGCAAATTCTTTTCGATACCAGCGACGTTGGGAAACCTAAAGTACAGGTAGCGGCACAGAAACTCCGAACAATGAACCCTGATATTTTAATTCAGGAACATCGCCTGCGTTTGAATCAACATCACATTTTTGATTTGCTGGAAAGTTATGATTTAATAATAGATGGTACCGATAATTTTGAATCAAGATATTTAATTAATGATGCTTGTGCGCTTCTTCAAAAACCATTGGTATTTGCAGCGGTATCGGGTTTTGAAGGGCAACTGGCTATTTTTAATGTGGAAGATAAAGATGGTGTTGCTACAAATTACCGCGACCTCTTCCCTATTCCGCCCAAAAATGGTGAGGTTTTGAACTGTGCCGAAAACGGCATTTTAGGCGTGCTGCCAGGAATTATTGGAACAATGGCTGTGGCCGAGACGATTAAACTAATCACCGGAACCGGCAAGCCGCTGATTAATAAATTACTCCACTATAATTTGCTTAATCAATCGCAATATGAACTAAATATTTCACCAGCAGGCAATTATGATTTACCCAACAGCAAAGCAGATTTTCTAATGATAAATTACGATCAAACTTGCGCCACGGCATCGGTTTTTGAAGAAATAGATGTAGCGCAAATGCAGCGTTTACAAACACAGGAGGCCGCTTTGGTAATCGATGTGCGGGAGAAACACGAATTCCCGATCCTGGATAAAGAAGTTTACCTGCAAGTGCCAATGTCTGAATTTGACGCCTTTCTGCAAAACAATATCGAAGCCCAAAACATTGTACTGCTTTGTCAGCATGGCATCAGAAGTGTAGCAGCTGCTGAATTATTGCAGGAAAAATACGGCAATACAAAGAAAATTTACAGCTTAAAAGGCGGCATTTCAAAGTGGAGAAATCACTTTCTAAAAAAATAACATGAGTGAAAAAAAGATAAAAAACATCTTTATGGATGGCGCAATTAGTCCGGCTTTTATAGCAGATAGTATTGCTCAGCATTCAACAAAAACCGCTATTGGCGGTCACAGTATATTTATGGGTCAGGTAAGGCGCGATGAAATAAACGGGAAATTCGTAGCAGCCATCGACTATACCACTTACCAGGAAGTGGCGCTGGCTAAGATGCATGAGATCCGGGAGGCCATTTTTGAGAAATATCCGTTAAGCTGTATGCATGTGCACCACAGTTTGGGCAAGATCAAAGCCGGCGAAATTTGTCTGTTTGTATTCACCTCTTCTGCGCATAGAAAGCCTGCCATAGATGCTTGCAATGAACTGGTGGAACGCATTAAGGCAGAATTACCAATTTGGGGAAAAGAAATATTTGAAGACGAATCGCATCAATGGAAGGAAAACATTTAAGATGGTAAACATTACTAAAAAATCAAATTCATTACGAATTGCGATTGCCACGGCTACCGTTAAAGTTTCTAAACAGGAAACCATTGATGCAGTGGTACAACGGAAAATCCCTAAAGGAGATGTTTTTGAATTTGCCAGGGCTGCAGGGTTATTTGGCGTTAAAAAAACGAGTGATGTTATTCCGGACTGCCATCCGCTCCCGATTGAATTCACTTCGATTACTTATGAAGTTGAAGGATTAAACATCATCATTTCTGTAGAAGTGCATACCATTTACAAAACCGGTGTAGAGGTTGAAGCCATGCATGGTGCATCTGTTTCGGCATTAACCATGTATGATATGCTAAAGCCAATTGATAAAGGAGTTGAAATTCAGAACATTCGCCTGCTTAAAAAGTCTGGTGGAAAATCTGACTTCAAAAACCTTAAATTCCCTGAATTAAAGGCGGCTGTAGTGGTTTGCTCTGATTCTGTATTTGGGAAAACCGCAGAAGACCATTCGGGTAAAGCCATTATCGCCAGGCTGGAACAATTTGGGATTGAAACAGCGCAATATACGGTTGTACCAGATGAAGTTGAAGCGATCCAGGATACGGCTAAAGAACTTTCCAACAGCAACATCAGTCTTCTTATTTTTACCGGCGGAACGGGCCTTTCACCAAGAGACGTAACTCCTGAAGCGATAAGTCCTTTAATCGACCGCAAAATTGAGGGCATTATGGAGACCGCCCGAACTTATGGACAAGAACGAATGCCTTATGCGATGTTATCAAGAGGAGTCGCAGGTTTTATTGGTGATACCCTGGTATTAACTTTTCCAGGATCAAAAAATGGTGTAGAAGAATATATCGATGCTTTATTCCCACAAATTTTACACCTTTTTAAAGTAAATAAGGGTCAGAAACATTAATCTGCCCCTCATACGTCCTCCTGAACTTGTTTCAGGATCTTTTATCACAATCTTTAAAATTAGAAACATTAAGAAATTAAGGCCATTAAGATAAGTCCTCCAGAGATTGTAAAATGAACTGTGTCAGTTAAGGAATTAAGAATTTGATTTTTTAACTTTATGATACAGATTATGAGTGA
>NZ_WKKH01000037.1 GCF_009674725.1 Pedobacter petrophilus
ATATAAGAAAATAAACCCATAAAAACAAGTCAAATAGTTGGTAATCAGATATTTAAACACTTAACTTAATGACATTGAGCGCATGCCAGGATCACCTCAGGATCACCAAGATCATTTCCAGCCCATTCCCAAACGGATGCACCGCTTTCACAATGCGCTACAGCTTCTTCCATCCCTAACCACTGCAGTTCAGGCTGTTTTCCGGCAATCACAACATTAACATAGTTCTTACTCCTCAGGCAATGGTCCATTACAGATAGCAGCGTATTGGCATCGGGCGGTAAATAGATCCTGATTACGCTACTTTTTTTATTGACCACCGTATCGATAAAACCTGGCCCCTGATGACTGTAACCATTATTATCCTGCCTCCATACATGAGATGTTAAAAGGTAATTTAACGAAGCGATTGGCTTACGCCAGGGGATTTCCTGAGTGGTCTTAAGCCATTTTGCATGCTGGCTGACCATAGAATCGATAATGGTTACGAAAGCTTCATAACACGGAAACAGGCCATGTCTGCCCGTTAACAGATAACCTTCCAACCAGCCCTCGCAAAGGTGTTCGCTCAATACCTCCATCACTCTGCCATCCGGAGATAATTTCTCATCTGTATTGATGATTTTCTCCATGAAGCAGCGATCAGTTACCTGAAAAACGGCCTCTAATCTATTAGAGTTCGTTTCATCAGGACAGAACAGCCTAAAGTTCTTATTAGCTGCATTCATGGTAAATATTTCACGCAAAAACTTACCTAGATTACGGGTACTTTCTGCTTCTATTGTTCCCGGATGCGCCACTTTGATACCGTAATGTTTGAAATCTGGCAGAATAAGTTCCTTTAACAATATTCCCCCGTTTGCATAAGTTAATGCGCTCATTCTTTTATCCCCAACGGGCGAGAGGCTCCTAAGGTCAGCGTTTAGTGTACCGTGTTCATCAAAAAGTTTTTCCGGCTCATAGCTGCGCATCCATGCCTCAAGTGCTTGCAATTTTTCAGGATTCTCCTTAACTCCTGCCAATGGAACCTGGTGCGAACGGAACGATCCTTCGATAGGCAGATTATTCCAGGATTTGGGTCCGGTCCATCCCTTGGGGGTTCTTAAAATAATCATAGGCCACTTTCTCTGGTGTATCATACCTTCAGCCCTGGCATTATACTGGATTTTCCTGATCCTATCATAAACGATATCCAAAGTAGAAGACAGCTGATGGTGAACATTGTGTGGATGTTCCCCTTCAACGAAAAATACCTCATATCCATAGCCTTTGAATAATTCACTTAATGTTGTATCATCCATGCGGGAAAATATTGTAGGGCTTGATATTTTGTATCCGTTTAGATGAAGTATAGGTAGTACAGCGCCATCTCTGGCAGGGTTTAAGAAAGCAACTGAATTCCAGCTTGCTGCCAGAGGTCCTGTTTCTGCCTCTCCGTCGCCGATCACGCAGGCGGCAATTAGGTTTGGATTATCAAATACAGCGCCGAAAGCATGCATCAGGGAATAGCCCAATTCACCGCCTTCATTGATTGATCCCGGTGTATGTGCACTTACGTGACTGGGAATTCCTCCGGGAGTAGAAAACTGCCTGAAAAGCTTAAGCATGCCTTTCTCATCCATTGTTACCTCAGGAAAAAGTTCGGTGTACGTACCTTCCAGGTAGGTATGGGCTACTATGGCTGGTGCTCCGTGACCAGGTCCGCACACATACAGAATATCCGCATTTGTATCTTTTATCAATCTGTTTAGATGGACATAGATAAGGTTCAATCCTGGAGAGGTACCCCAGTGGCCGAGCAATCTGGGTTTAATATCATCAGGAGTAAGGCGGGTACGCAATAAGGGATTGGCCTGTAAATAAATCTGACCGGCAGATAAGTAATTTATTGCTTGCCAATATTGGTGTATTTTATCGATTTCTGCTTCTGAAATTTCTTGCATGGTATTTTGTATATAAGGCTTGGAACAGATGTACTGAAATAATCTTTGTGTATAATAATTCTATAGGTTGAACCATATGATTAAATAGGTCCGGAAATAAAAAGCATAACCTTATCTGATAAAATCACCCAACAAACCGTTGTTAAATGTATGTACAGTATGTGAATCAAATATCCTCAACTATTCTGAGCCAGGAAATGATAAGGATCATGTGTAAAGGAGATATTAACCCTGATATATGAAATCAGATCTGACAGGTGGTACTATTTACTCGTCCTGATTATAAACGAGCATTGGAACGCTCAGTTGCCCGGCAAGTTTTTTGGTCACGCTACCCTTTAATAACCTACTAAAGAAGCCATGCTCCCGATGAACCACTACCAATAGATCCATGCGTTTTTCGATCATCATTTTTTCAAAAGTGGAGACCTCATTATCTCCGTTTATTTCCCAAAAATGTATACCGGGATAGCCCAGTTCGCGTCTGAGATCATTTATCATATCATAAATTTTTTCTTTTATTGTTCCATCTGCTTTCCGGGAAGAAATATGAACTATAAATATTTCGGCCATAAACGATCTGGATAGCTTAACAAGCTGACTGAGGAAAACGCTGTCCCCTGGAAGGTCACTGAGGTCTGATGCAAAATAAATGCTCCGGATAGGTTCAAATTTTGATTTCAAAGGAATTATCAATACTGGCGCTTGCAGGGAGTCAATCATCTTTCTTGCCTGGTCTATTTTTAAAAAACTATCCATGCTATTATTATCATGGGTGCCCATAGCAAGTAGATCTATCGGTGTATCTGAAATAATTTCGGCAACAACATCATGGAGGCTTCCAGACTGATTTATAATAGTCAGTTGCGGCTTTTTCATATGAGATTGATCCCGTTCCCGCAGGTGTACCCTCAGTTTATTGAGATTTACTTCGCTCCGGTTCTGGATGACCTCCGGGGATTCGACTGGCCACAAAATCAGGCCCGAACTTGGAAGTTCTGACGGAATAGTCACTGCATTACAAAGGGTAATATTAGCCTGGATCTTTTTGGCAAAATCATAGGCATAGGCTGCAATATGGTTTGCATTAGCGGAGAAATCCGTTAACAATAGTATATTTTTAATAGCAGGTATTTTATTCATTCCGTACTTGTTTTATTTTTTGTAAGCACTGACTGTACCGCATACAGTACCACATTTAGCAAAAGTACCTCAACCTATCGTAGTTAGAAATGATATTCCCCACCTTGATTGGTGATGTTTATCACGAGCGGTTGACCATTTTCCATTTTTGAATGACTATCTTACAAGAGTTGATATTCTTTGTTAGAATAAAAACAAAACAATCACCCTTGGTGATCGTTCTACTAATGCTGCTAAAATATTTAGCTGTTAATCAATAAATTATGGAAAATGCCGTATTGTTAAAAGCAATTATTGACAATGCAATTGACGGATTGATCACTATTGATGACCGGGGCATTGTAGAATCCATAAACCCCTCTGCATGCAAGCTTTTTGATTATGCTCCAGAAGAAGTAATCGGACAAAATATATCAATACTGATGCCCCAGCCAGATAGATCTTACCATGACCGTTATCTTTTCAACTATAAACAAACGGGCAATGCAAATATCATCGGCATTGGCAGAGAGCTGATTGGCATGAAGAAAAATGGAAGTTATTTTCCATTTCGTCTTGGCGTTAGCGAGGACTAAGTACTCAGGCAGGATAGTTTATGCTGGCTTCATTCACGATCTGACCAGAGAAAAAGAGGCAGAAGGAAAGTTACAGGATTATGCGGCACAACTTGAGGTTCAGGTAGAGGAGCGAACACATTCGTTGAGAATGAGCGTAGATGCATTGAAGCGCACACAGGTAGAACTGAACCAGTCACTTGATAAGGAGAAAGAGCTTGGCCAGCTAAAAAGCAGGTTTGTGTCCATTGCTTCGCATGAATTTCGGACTCCATTAAGCCTGGTTCAACTATCCGCATCCTTGATCGACCGGTATGCAGAATCACTGGATCAAAAGAACATCGGAAAACATGTGGGTAAAATTAAAGATGCGGTACTTAATATCACAGCGATTCTTAATGACTTTTTATCCCTGGAAAAATTAGATAGCGGAATGATCAAGCCATCACTAAGTCACTTTAATTTATCGGAGATGGCAGAAGAAATTACCAGGGAAATGCAGATAGTTTTACGGGGAAAGCAAAAAATTATCTTTAAACACAGGGGTACGGGGCAAAAAATCACCCTCGATCAAAACCTTCTGAAAAACTGTATCATCATTTTAATAGACAACGCCATTAAATATTCGGGGGACGATAGTCAGATTCAGTTTTATACTAAAATAAATGACCATAATTGTACTATCAGGATTTGCGACGATGGGATTGGCATCCCTGAAAGTGATCATAAGCATCTTTTCGAAGCCTTTTTCCGGGCACACAATACCGGAAACATATCAGGTAATGGACTGGGATTAAGCATACTATCAAGATATACAGGATTGATGGATGGACAGGTCAGTTTTAAAAGCAGAGTTAACAGGGGAACGTTATTTACACTGACCTTCGCACAAAAGAAAAATCATGAGCAAAAAAGTATTGATAATTGAAGACCATGATGAGATCCGGGCAAATCTGGTTGAAATTCTAGAAATGGCCCGCTATACTGTGTACCAGGCGGAAAATGGTAAGTTGGGCGTTGATCAGGCCATCAGTCATATTCCGGATATAATTCTTTGTGATATCATGATGCCAGAACTCGATGGATATGGCGTACTTTATATGCTCAACAGATATGAGCAGACGACAGGCATTCCATTTATTTTTCTAACTGCAAAGGCTGAGCATGCAGATCTTCGCAAAGGTATGGAATTGGGCGCAGATGATTATTTGGTAAAACCTTTCGATGATATGGAATTGCTAAATGCAATTGATATCCGTTTAAAAAAGAAAGCCGCCAATGATCTGTCCCACAAGAATAAAACTGAGGAGTTCAAAGTTCTGGTTGAGAAAACGGATGGTCTTGCTGAATTCAAGAAGATTATCGGAGAAAAAAAAACCAGGGATTTTAAAAAGAACCAGGTGATCTATTATGCAGATGATCATGGCAAGGGACTCTATCTGGTAACGCATGGTAGGGTTAAAACAATAAAATTGGCAAAAGATGGCAGAGAGCTGATGACCGGGATTTATGCCCAGGGGGATTATTTGGGGATTAATGCCATATTAAATGATAGCGCTTATGCAGATACCGCTACAGCCCTCGAGGATAGTAGTGTTTGCTTGATTCCCTCAGAACAAATGGAAACTATTTTTAATTTATACCCTGAGGTAGCAAGAAAATTTATCCATTTGCTTTCCAGAGACAATAGAGCAAAGGAAGAACAGCTGTTGGAATTAGCTTACCATTCAGTGAGAAAAAAAATGGCCGGTACGCTGCTCCGACTTTATAAACAGAAAAACTCAAATGACGATTTAATCAACATAACCCGGGAAGACCTTGCCGCTATGGCCTGCATGGCTACGGAAACAGTGAGCCGTACCTTGTCTGATTTCAAGGATGAGCTGCTCATTGATAGAAACGGCACAAAGATTAAGGTTCTTAATCACGAGGGGCTTTCTAAAATGAAAAATTAAAGTCTTTTAAAGCTAGCATCATAAATACTCTAGCAAAGTATTTTACGGTGTTACTGCTGGCTAATTGTAACCTACCACTAAAAAAGCATTCCTTTATAACCTTCCGGGATGACCATTAAGGGAATATTGGTATGTCTTGCCATTTTTTGAGAGTGGCTGTTATGTAAAACATCCGACGTCAAACTATGTTTTCTATGGATAACAGCCAGGATATTTGAACCGCCATGACTGCTCAACCAGTTTAACCCCTTTTCTATTTTAGATTGGTATACATTTTCGTAATAGATTTTGTTATAAGTAACCTTGGATTTAAGTTCCTTCATAAAAGTTTCTATTCGATGTGGCAACAAATTGTCTTCACGATTGGTAATCACATGGACAATCAGCAATTCTGCATCTAGTTTACCAGCAAGCAGAGCCAAAAGTTGGATAGTTTCCATATCGCTGATATTCAAATCTGTAGCAAAGGCTATCTTTTTAACTGGCTTAAATTCCGAACCCTTTGGAATAAGCATTAGCGGGTATTCGGAAAAATCGATGCTGTCTCTACTACAGCTACCTTCAATTAAGCGTTTCATGTCGCCATTACCGGAAAGGCCAAGGATAACCATTCCGATATCCTTCATCTGAACAATCTCCCTTAGGAGATCATTTATAGGCCCAAGTGAGGAGCTAAAATTAATTTTAGGGATATGCCCCTCACCGTTGCATGAAACAACAAATTCATTATGTAGCTTTTCGGAAAACTTCTCTAACAACGCATCATTGCGATTGATCATTGTCTGGTGGTTTTCTATTGGCCAGATTATCTGTAAGGGAGAGTCAGCATTTAAAGAAGCTGCATGAATTAGTTGGACGTTGGAGCCTAGCTGCTTGGCAAATTTGCATGCATAATCTGCTGCCTGGTTTGCATTTTCAGAGAAGTCGGTTGCTACAAGGATTGTTTTCATCTTTCCATTTATTTAGGGCAAAGTTTGTCAAACCCCTAAAGAGATACCATGATGACCATCACGAAAAAACATGATGTAAGATTTTAAACGTCCATTCAATTTATTATTAATAAATTCAGAACAAACGCCGAAAATGGCACTCAGAAGAACTACACCTGGATGCACCATTGATATTAAAAACACAAAGGCCTTAAAGTTGTCTTATAGAACATGCAGCATAATCGACTATCACTTACAGCAATACCTATTAACCGGAATTCAAGTAAAGATACAAACATACTCCCCCGAACAACTTGATTTCAGAAACGTGGAACGTCAGCACACCCTTTGCCTCTCCGTCCCGTCCGATATATGCATTAACCCCAACCCTGCCATATATCTGCACTAAACCACCTTTTTTAAGGTATTCGGCAATCCCCTCATTGCGCCAGTACGAACACTCAAAGAATTTGGTAACCTCCCTGCGCTCCTCCCCGCTTCTAAAACTATCATTTACCGCAAGCGAAAAAACCACAACCTTTTTGTCCCCTTGGACAATCCTTGTAACCGCATCTGCGGTCAATCTTCCTACAATTTCCATAACTGCATTTTTTAAGTAAAAACTTGAACCATTTGCTCCCCTTTCCGCCAGTCCAAAAGAATTTTTTCAAAAGAAAAACCGGAAAAAAAGAAAGCAATGAAGACCGTGACCCTTTAAGCTGGTCGGAGAACTAGAATTTACGGGACGGAACCGCGAAGCGGTAAATTCGCTGTTCGTAGCCTGCGGGGGTCACGATATTCGCAGCCTTTCTTTCCGTTTCGATTGAAAAAAATAAATCACCCCCTTCTCTGAAAAAGGCGCTCTGCAATACCCATCACGGCAACTATGGTCGCTGCCTTCGCTTATCGAAAAAAGTTACGTATCTTAATAGCTTATTCGAAAAAATATAGTTTCGTGAAGTAATAGGCGAGCATTTTGGGTAAGGCTTATTGATTTGGACTTTTCTTGTTTATTAGAAAACCAATATCTTAAATGCTTGAGGCAAATTTTGGTTAATTGTTTGATGTTTTATTGATACGTAAAAAATTTATGATAAAAATCTGATGGATGTTATTGGGTAAAAAACAGACGATACTGTTCCCATATATGATGCCGAATTTGAAGAAGAGATAGCAAAAACATTCTTTACTCCTCTTAGAAGCTAGCTTTGTGCTGCTTTGAAAATCAAAGGTAGAAAAATAAATGTTTTTATTGGATGTTAACCCAGAACCTCAGGTTCTTAAAGGCAGTTGAAATTCAATTTCTCCAATGGCTTTGATTTTTAGAATGGATAATCTTCCTCATATTTTTCTTTCAATATAGTTGCCAAAGGTTTTTTAAAAAGCTGACCTTCAGTCCACGCATCAAAATTAAAGATATTTAACACTTGGATTTCGTATTTATCAGTTTTTAGTTTATCAAATGCTTTTTTTGTTTTATTCCAAAGGGCAGTCTTTTCTTTGAAAAGCGTTGGCAAATTGTCTTGTATTAGAAATTTAAACATCAGTTTTTCTAACAAATAAGTTTGATGATTGCTTCCGCTCAAGGTTCTCTTTATAGATCTTATTTCATGTTTAATATAATCATGGTTACCCATTTCAAAATGCACCATTAAGCGTATCAATCTAAAAGTACGGTAAACCGGTAAAGTGTAGTATAATTTGCTCTCCAACAAAATTTCATTTAGTGTAATATGCGCTTTTTCCAAATTGCCTTCTACTAAATAAATTAAAGCGGTATACATGTAAACTTCAGCTTGTTTACTCAGTTCTAACAAATTTAGCTTTTCAAAAAGTATCGTTTTGTTTTGCTCAATCAACAATTTGGCATCGCCAAAATTTCCTTTTTCCAGATAACCAATAGTGGTATAAATGTAAATGATGCGGCGCCTGTTAATTTCATAATGATTTCCAATGGATTTTTGTTGTTTCAACTTTTCTATAAAAAAATGCATCTCATCATATCTTTTAATGCTTTTTAAACTGTCTAATATACCTTCAATGGTTAACAGATAATCTATTTCTGTACCTTCAAATACTTGCGAGCGTTCTTCAAAAAGTTGGTTTAGTTCATAAAAAGTTTTCAGTGCCGAGGAGTAATTTCCTATGCTCATAAAATAATATGATTGAAATAGGTAGTGTGTTTTCTTGCTTTCAAAATTTTCTGCAAAAGATTTAGATAACAGGCCTAGCTCGGTAATTAATAAATCGTTCAGTTCTTGCTTTTGTTCTTTTGTTCTTACATTTCCTTTATAAATTAACCTGTGGTGCAATAACTGATAAAGAGATTGATGTTGGAAAGTATGCTGGGAACTTTTCAGCAAACCCTGTAGTTTCATTTGTTTATTGATAAGCCCCTCCTCTGCAATGGTATGAAAGCTTAATGAGTTAATATAGTGCAATTCAAGCGCTGCAGCCCTTAAATGTATGGTCGGTAATTCCGATTTTTCGGCTACAAACTGTATATTTTTTAAACTCTTAAATCCATCTTCATACAACCCCTTTTCAAATAAAATAGGAATTTTTAGTATTTCTATATTTAATTTGATGTTGATATCCTTTTCTGTTCTTACATGCAGCAATGCATTTAAAAGAAGCTTATAGAGGTAATTGCAAGTAACATCAAAAGAAGAATCTAACTGTTTTTGTGAATATGCTTTTTTAGCTTCATTAAGGCTGAGGCCTTTTTGTATTTCATTAAAAAGCCTTAAATAATCTTTCGTTCCCTGTTGTAAATTACTGTACAGCTTAAAATATCGTTTCTCTCCCTTTGACAGTGAATTAATCAACAAAACTAATGATGAAAATTTTGACATAATTATTTAGGATTATTATTTATTGAACAAAAACATAACAAATTTAATATTTAATTTCTACCTAAAATAATTAATATAGATATATTGACAATTTAGGATTATGTTTTTAACCCTATTATTGGTAACGTTGTTAATTGATTTTTTTTTATTTTTATCTATCCGATTATAAACTATTCTATTATTATGATAAAGTTTGAGATTCTCGTTGTGGGAAGTTCCAATACCGATATGGTAATTAAAGCCGGCCATCTCCCATCTGCTGGAGAAACTATTTTGGGCGGTGTATTTTTTATGAACCCAGGTGGCAAAGGTGCAAACCAAGCTGTTGCCGCTGCCCGGCTAGGAGGTAAAATTACTTTTATCTGTAAAACAGGAAATGACATCTTTGGTAAACAATCTGTCCAGCTTTTTGAAGAAGAGGGAATAAATACTTCCTACCTTTTATCTGACCCTAAAAACCCATCTGGTGTAGCTTTAATTACTGTGGACGATGATGCAGAAAACTGTATTGTTGTTGCTTCAGGAGCAAATGCAACGCTAAGTCCTAATGATTTGCAAAAAACACAAGAGGTAATTGGCAATGCAGGAATTGTACTAATGCAACTGGAAATTCCTCTGGAAACAGTAGAATACGTGGCAGAAAAAGCCATAAATGCTGGAGCAAAAGTTATTTTAAATCCGGCACCAGCTTGTAAATTACCAGACTCGCTATTAAAAAAGCTATTTATCATTACGCCAAACCAAACAGAAGCCGAAATGCTTACCGAAATAAAGGTAATAGATATTGATACTGCAAAACAAGCAGCAAAAATTATTCAGGCAAAAGGAGTAGAAAACGTAATTATCACGTTAGGACAAAACGGTGCGCTGGTTTTAACTGAAGATGTTTTTACACACGTTAAAGCGCATAAAGTAAACGCCGTAGATACAACCGCTGCTGGTGATGTTTTTAACGGAGCGCTTTCTGTTGGCTTAGCAGAAAATTTAGACTTAATTGCTGCAACCGAGTTTGCCTGTAAAGCAGCTGCAATTGCAGTTACCCGTTTAGGTGCACAATCATCTGCTCCTTATCGCAATGAAATTAGCCAGGTGTTTAATAATAATATTTAACATAAAATTATGTTCATCATTCAATCGTACACTACAGCCATCCTATTTTGCATCATCACTATGCTATGTTGGGGTTCATGGGCCAATACCCAAAAATTAGCCAGTAAAACCTGGCGATTTGAATTATTTTACTGGGATTATGTAATCGGTATTTTGCTTTTTTCTATCGTTTCTGCTTTAACTTTAGGGAGTTTTGGTAATGAGGGAAGAAGTTTTATAGATGATTTAAAACAAGCCAGCTTATCAAATATTGGAAGCGCATTATTAGGTGGAGTAATATTTAACGCAGCCAATATTTTATTTTCTGCCGCTATCGCTATAGCTGGCATGTCGGTAGCTTTTCCAGTTGCAATTGGTTTGGCATTGGTACTTGGTGTGCTAATTAATTATTTCGCAGCGCAAAAAGGCGATCCAGTAATGTTGTTTATTGGAGTAGGCTTGGTCATGGTGGCCATATTGCTAAATGCGGCAGCCTACAAAAAGAAAAACGTTGGCGAACAAAAGGTTTCTGGAAAAGGCATAGTACTTTCACTAATTGCAGGTTTGTTAATGTCCTTCTTTTACCGTTTCATTGCCGGCTCTATGGATTTGGATAACTTTGTTTCTCCAGTTGTTGGAAAAATGACTCCTTACACTGCTGTCTTTGTGTTTTCTGTAGGTATATTTTTAAGCAACTTTATTTTTAATACCATACTTATTAAAAAACCATTTATTGGAGAACCAACCAGTTACACCGCTTATTTTAATGGCAATTTTAAAACCCACCTAACCGGCATTGCTGGCGGATTAATATGGGGACTCGGTAATTCTTTTAACCTCATCGCTGCAGGCAAGGCTGGCCCTGCCATTTCTTATGGATTAGGCCAGGGAGCTACTTTAATAGCTGCTTTATGGGGAGTTTACGTATGGAAAGAATTTAAAAATGCGCCAAAAGGAACAAATACGTTGGTAACGGCCATGTTTTTCTTTTTTGTTATAGGATTGGCATTATTAGTTTACTCTGGCTCTTAAATAAAAGTCCATTGATTAAAAATTTCACACATTTTAATGCAAGCTCAAATGAAAATTTCATATTTTAAAACAGCTCTTTTTTTTATTCTCCTATTCTCTTCGGGTAACCTTTTTGCCCAACTTCCTATAAATGGTAAATGGGCATATTCTTTTGAGGATGATAAATCTAGTGCATTGCCCTCTTTTGATGATACCAAATGGAAAACAAAGGAAAGTAAAGACCTAAAATGGGAAAAGACAGATTTACCTGCAAAAGGCAATGTAATATGGATTAGGAAAACAGTTGTTATTCCCTCTTCTCTTAAAAAGGAATTGGATAAAACTGGAGCGCTAGTATTTTACCTTGGCCGCATAAAGCAGGAAGACAAGACTTATTTTAATGGAAAATTAGTAGGAGAAACCACTTCCGGTGATTTAAAAAGAGCTTATATCCTTAATGACAAAGATATAATATGGGATAAGCCAAATACATTTGCTGTGCGTATCACGCATTGGGGCGACAGAAGTACTGTTGATGGAGAAATTGCATTGATGGCAGCAAAGCCAGCACAAATATTTGAAATAAAAGCTAATGCTGAAGGTGTAACCAATAAACAGCAGGTAAATAACAAAAAAACTGTGTACAATGCAATCATTAAAAACAATGTAAACAGAAAGGTAGCCGCAAATTTACTGACTAATTTTTATGACTTGAATAATAAAAAAATCAAGACAGAAAGTAAAAATATCACTTTAAAACCAGGAGATAATATCTTCAGCATACCTTTTCAGTCGCCATCAAAATTTTTAAAAACACAGTATTCCCTTTCCATTCCTGTTTATAGTTATCATAAAATATGGAATGCAGAATATGGGTACATTGACATAAGTTATAAAGCTGCACAACCTAAATTGGCGTATAAAGCTAAAGAGACATTTACTCCGGCATTGCTTGGTAAACAAACCATTAATGGCTGGTTAGGCCAAAGGCTTAATGCAAATAAAGAACAGCGTTTATATAAAGTTGATGAGACAGCATTACTTGCCGGATTTATAAATAAACCAGGTGCACACCCATGGATTGGCGAGCATGTTGGTAAATTTTTAGAAGCGGCCTGCAATAGCTATCAAAATAATAAAGACCCGTTATTGAAAATTAAGATAGACCGTACAGCACAGCAATTAATTGCATCACAATTAAATGATGGCTACCTTGGAACTTATGATACATCTAGCCAATGGACAAGTTGGGACGTATGGTCGCATAAGTATGATCTGGTAGGCTTACTTAGTTACTATGAGCTTTCTGGCTATGAACCTGCATTGGCTGCTTCACAAAAAATAGGCGACTTGTTATCTAAAAGATTTGGAGACAAACCTGGCCAGTTAGATATTATCAAAGCAGGTGCTCATGTAGGTATGGCAGCTACTAGTGTAATAGATCCCATGACTGACCTCTACCGTTTTTCTGGCAAAAAGGAATACCTAGATTTTTGCTACTACATTACCAAAAGTTATAACGGGAAAAATGGTCCTCGGATAATTGCCACCCTTGATTCTATAGGCAGAGTAGATAAAACCGCCAATGCAAAAGCGTACGAAATGATGTCTAACTTAGTTGGTTTGGTAAAGCTATATCGAGTTACAAATGACGAGCAATTTTTAAAACCCGTATTAGCCGCTTGGAAAGACATTACTCAAAAAAGATTATATATTACGGGTACTACTAGTTCTTTTGAGCATTTTCAGGATGATTATTTACTACCCGCAAGTAATAAAGACAATATGGGTGAAGGTTGTGTAACCACTACCTGGCTACAATTAAATTTTCAGTTGCTCAGCATATTTGGTAAAATGGAATATGTAGACGAACTGGAACGCTCTGTATACAATCACTTAACCGGTGCAGAAAATCCACAGACGGGCTGCGTTAGTTACTATACTCCTTTAATGGGTACCAAACCTTATAGATGTGTAATAACGTGTTGCATGTCTAGCGTTCCACGTGGCATTGCCATGATTCCCCTTTTCACAAACGGAAAAATAAACGGAAGCCCCTCCATTCTTTTCTATCAGCCAGGCGTATATAAAACAGTAATAAATGGAAATACATCGGTAGAATTTACAACTAAAACTACTTTTCCTGAAAACGGAGACGTTACCATAGAAGTTAACCCTTCGGTAAGTGGTAAATTTGAAGTATTACTTCGTAAGCCATATTGGGCCGCTGACTATAAATTATCAGTTAATGGAGTATCACAACCGGTAACAGCTACAGAAACTGAATCTATAAATCGAGTTTGGAAAAAAGGCGATAAAATAAATGTGAATTTCAGCCTCCCTGTAAAAGTATTAGATGGAGGTATCAGTTACCCTGGTTCCATTGCTTTTCAACGTGGTCCTCAGATATTGGTATTTGATAAAATGTTAAATCCAAACTTGCCAGTAGAATTTAGCGTTCAGAATAATGCTTTTGAAATGCAACAAATTTTTGATGCATTGCCAGCAAAATGGGTAGGTACACAGGCGTATCAGGTAAAAGTAGTAGCAGACGGTAAACCGACTAACATTATTTTAGTTCCTTATGCAGATGCCAGTCAAACCGGTGGCGATGTAACCACCTGGATTAAAAGCAATAATCTTAAATGATAACACAAACACCAGTGAAGTTTGGGGTATACAATTTTAACTTTTAACTCAAAACATCGATAAAATAAGAAATTTTGCAAGGTAAATCAGATAGCCACATAAACTATTATCAAAAAATTGATCACCCAAGGAATGGAATTGTAATAGTAAAGTAGAGAGATTTAAGATAGCTTCTGTTCATTTTTTATCCTCTACCTACATTTTCTAAATCATTGCGAGGCAATTTATAGGGCTAATAACCAAAATAAGTCTTATACCTATCCATTAATAATTGCATCATGTATACATTTATATCCCACTGGTTTGCCATGGGCATTCCTGTAAATGGAATTGATGGCATATATGGGTATGGCCCAAACTCTGGAGTGATGGTTAGTAAGCTTGTATTTTTAACGAGGTGACTTTTGACAATTTTATCCCACCAATTTAAATGGGCACTGAGCTCTGCCTCCCATTCCTTACCTCTTGGATCTGTTACTTGTGCAGATTGTGCATGACCTACCCTAGCATGAATGTGAACAGTTCGTTCAATTGCCACTTCTACGGCATCATTTTGTTGCTCTAACAGGCTTTCAGATACATTACACCAATGCGAAAAATCGGCAGTGATGACAATACTTGGGTTTTGAAAGAGTAATTCCTTGGCGATGTGTGCCGCAAAAAGAGCCTTGTTTCTGTGCGTCTCATGGGCTATTACCACCTTTGATTCGTTTGATATCCTCAAGGCAAGCTCAAAAAGTTCTTTATTATCTTGAGCGCTGAAATAATCCTTGCCAGTTTGAGAATCTATTAAGATTGGTTTTAACTCCAATATGTTATAAAGATGCTTTTCAAATTCAATTTTATGAAGTTCTAGATTGTCCTCAAAAGATTGATAATATTGCCCAATAAAACGCAAATCATGCTTTACCAAAGCCGCTCTCATTTCCATCCTTTCGTCTGTCAACATAGATACGGGCGATTCAATTCCACTATAACCGGCTTTTTTCGCCTTATGACAAAACGCATCCCAAGAAAGGTTCTCAGAGCCCCATCTTGGGCAAAAAAACTTAATTAACATATCACTTTAGTTTGTAAAATGTACATGATTTTTTTTATAAAAGTGAAATACAATGATTGTAAGTTGAGTATCCAATTAAAATTTCTATGCGTCTACAATACCATTTGATAGAACCTTGGTACCATGTGTTTTCTAATGGAGCACTACTGTGCAGGAAATTCTTTAGCATATTTCCATAAAATTGAAGGAGAGCTTTTAATTTAATAGAGGTTATTAACTGGTGGCCCAAGCTTTATCTCCCTTTTTGTAGCTAATGCAACCCTTATATTTACCAGGTACTGCTTGGTAACGTCGAGCCTTTGTGGCTCCTATTTCTGATGTAAAGTAACCATCAACCGTTAATTTTTTAAATAAGTCAAAATAGTGGATTGAATTTGAGGCAAGATTATTTCCTTTATTCTTATTATATGTTTCTGCCTGGGTCTGAAGGTTCAAAAATAATTTCTTTTTTTGAGCTGGATTTAGTTTTAGGAAGTTATCCTTAAATTGTTCCATTGCTGAATTTTCCATTAGGGTTAAACCCTCTAGAAAAATCCTTCTGTCTTCTTTTGTAAGGCACTCATCAACCATTAGCCTCATGTATATACCGATCTTGGCAGCCTTTGCTCCCCCACACTTGTCCGTTTCAGGAATAATTGTCTCTCCTATTTGATCCAGCAGTACTATATCCTCTTCAGAAAGCTGATCTCTTGACGCTGATTTTGTACAACTAGGCATTATGCCAGCAGAAAGAAAGATAACTCCTCCGGTAAATATGGTTATTTTTTTTATCGCGTCTCTTCTTTTCATAATGGAGCTATTTATTAAAAGGCGTTGCTGTGATGGATGAAATGTTCAATGAATTTACGATTGACTATAAGGTATTTTTCTTAAGCTCTTCTACCGCAAAACTAGCTGCCCTTGCGGTTAAGGCCATATAGGTAAGGGAAGGGTTTTGGCATGCACCGGATGTCATACAAGATCCATCAGTTACGAATACATTTTCTGCTCCCCATATTTGGTTATTTCCATTTAGCACAGATGTTTTTGCAGAACGTCCCATTCTGGCTGTACCCATTTCATGAATGCCCAATCCCATGGCATTTCCTGTATCAGTGGTCTTTATATTTATAAAGCCAGCCTTATCAAGCATCTCAGCACCACTTTTCAGAATATCATTCATCATATTATGTTCATTATCCCCAAATGCTGCATCAATTTCCAATAAAGGCATTCCCCATTTATCGACTTTGTCTTTGCTCAAAGTAACCTTGTTATGATGTGTGGGCAAACATTCTCCCATGCTCACCAAGGTAACTTTCCAAAGGTCAGGTTCGCTCAAGGTCTCCTTTAATGCCGTACCAATTTCCACGCCTTTATCTTTACCTGTTGGCCTGGAGGCACTGCATGCAAAAGCGTAACCACGTAAAAAATCTACCTGTTTCTCACTTCCTAAATTCCTAAATCTTGGCAGATAAGTCCCAGTAGGTCTTCGGCCTTCATAATATTGGTCTTCATAACCTTTGAATTCTCCCGAAATTCTTCCATTGTAATTATGATCCATCAGATTGTGTCCTAATTCACCACTATCATTACCCATGCCATTTGGGAAACGAGAAGATTTAGAGTTTAACAAAATCAAAGTAGAGTTAAGCGTACCAGCATTCAAAAAAATCACCTTCGCAAAATACTCTTTCGTTTCATTTGTAAGGGCGTCAATTACTCTCACTCCTTTAGCCTTCTGTGTAGTTTCATCATAAATAATAGAGTGAACAACCGAATTGGTAATTAGACTTAAGTTCCCTGTTTTTTCGGCAGCAGGTATAGTGGTAGAATTACTGCTAAAGTAACCCCCAAAAGGACATCCCCTAAAACAAAGATTTCTATACTGGCATGGCCCTCTACCTAATAAGGCTTGAGAAAGATTTGCTGTTCTAGAAATTATCAAGTGTCTATCTGAATAGTTTGATGCTAAACTTTTTTTCAAATGGGTTTCGATGCAATTCATGTCCATTGGCGGAAGAAATTCACCATCTGGAATTTGGGGCAAGCCATCTTTATTGCCACTTATGCCCACAAAACGTTCAACGTAACTATACCACGGCGCCAAGTCGTTGTACCTAATGGGCCAGTCAACTGCAATTCCTTCCTTTGCATTTGCTTCAAAGTCCAAGTCACTCCATCTTTGAGTCCATCTTCCCCACATGATAGACTTGCCACCAACTTGGTAACCTTTTATCCAATCAAAAGGTCTTTTTTGGATATAAGGGTGATCGGCATCCTTTACAAAAAAAAGTGCTGTCGATTCCTCATAAGCATAACAACGGCTCAATATGGGGTTTGCTTCCCTGTCTTTTAACGGTAAGATGTTTCTATGCTTAAATTCCCATGGATTCAAATTGGCCGTTGGGTAATCTTTTATATGCTCTATCATCCGGCCCCTTTCAATCATCAGGGTCTTCAAGCCTTTTTCACATAATTCCTTTGCTGCCCAGCCTCCAGTAATTCCAGAACCGATTACAATTGCATCGTAGCTAATCTCAGCAGCTGCGCTTCCATTAATGTTCATCGCGATTAAATTTATTAAGCTTTAAAAATTTTTTGGGTTACTTTTCCTGTAATCTTGTGCTTCAAGATTTTTTTCAAGTCTTTATTGGGCATCACTTCTTCCTTGATTAGAAAGTGTTCATCATCAAATGATGCAAGAACTTCTTCCTGCGCTGTAAATTCCTCTCCCCTCCAATCCTCTATCAGTACAGGTTCCCATTTTTTTGTCTTGGCCGATAAAAAGGCTGCATCTAAAATGGCATTTACTACATAGCCATCATAAAAGGTTTCCAAGGGTTCCCTTTTTTCTTCAATGGCATCAAACATATCGGTAAACATATGTGGATAACCAAGTTCATGGGCTTCATCTCCAACAGGAAACAACCAGCCATTACTTACCTCTGCTTTTTCAGCTACATAAGCATCCGGTTTCCCAACGCTAAAGATTTCAAATCCTGTCCTCAAAAAACTATTGAGCCAAATAGATCCTTCAGTTCCTATAACCTCATCCCTTAAATCCATGCCCCCTCTAAATGTCCAGCTTACCTCAAATTGGCCAATGGCACCATTTGCATATTTAACCAGGCCAATGGCTTGGTCTTCGGCATCGATTGGATGAACCTGTGTAGCTGCCCAGCACATTACTTCCAAAGGCTTTACTTCCTTTCCAATAAAATTTCTACTAATTTCTACACAATGGCAGCCCAGATCTATGATGGCTCCCCCACCAGATTTTTCCTTGTCCCAAAACCAGTCGCTGTGTGGCCCCGGATGTGCTTCCCTAGATTTTGTCCATAATACTTTGCCAATACTGCCTTTTTGAATAGCTTTAACTGACTTCAAGAACTTTGGGGTGTAGCATAAATCTTCAAGGTATCCTGCAAAAATACCGGCCTGCTCAACCATATCTAACATTCGTTTAGCTTCGGCCGCTGTTCTACCCAATGGCTTTGTGCACAGTACATGTTTTTTGCCCTGTGCAGATTTTGCCACTGCTATCTCATGGAGGTCGTTGGGCAATGCTATTAAGACAACATCGATATCGGGATGATTGATCGCCGTGTCCATGTCATCCGTATAATGAGCCAATTGATAATCGTCGGCAAAACGTTTGGCATTATCTAAGTCCCTAGAATAGACGGTAAAAATATAATCCTTACGGCGTTGAGCATGTAAAGTTGTTGCATAAAACCTGGCAATAAACCCAGATCCTAAAATGGCTATTCGCATAATTAATCAATATTTATAGATGATGGGCATTTACCAGCCAAAAGTATTATTAACATAATTCCTACTTAATTTCCAATCCATTGTTAACGGATTTACAGGTTGGTAGTCTTTAGGAAAAGCAAGTTCGATTGCTACATTAGAACCTTTAAAAGGGATTGCTTTTAAAGCATCGGCAATGACTTTAAAATTTGTTGCTCCCTGCCCTAAATATTCTGTCCAGGTTCCATCCGCATATTGGTCCCTGATGTGCATATAAACTATATTATCACCGTACTTTTTTATAAAATCAACTGGGTCAATTCCGGCTCTTATCAACCAGTTTAAATCAGGCCCAAGGTTTATATCTGGTATTCTTGCCAAAGTTCCCTTTAAATCATGCATTCCATTTTCGACTTCGTAAGTATGATTATGAAGATTTGGCTCTATTCCTTCTTCTTTACAAAGCACCAATATTTTCTTTAAAACATCAGCTTGTGCATCTAGCTCTGGCTCAGTTTTTAGTCTATTAGCTTCGCCAACAGTTATTCCAAAAGTTTTTCCTTTTACCTGGGCCAACCTCGTTATTGATCGTGTTACATCTTTTATGATAAGCTCATGCTGGTTTCTATCCCACATTTTTGGCCCAACACCATAAGAAGTTCCAGATACAGGAAAGTTGTATTTATCAATTAAATGTTTAATATTTTTTACCGAATCATCATGTGTAAGATTTATATCCATTAATTCTATACCATCAATTCCCGCAGCACTCATATCCGAGAAAGCTTTTTCGAGATCGGGTGTACTATCCCAATTAGGGGGATATTTACTGGCGTAAATCCATAAATGACCATTCACTTTCACCGTTGATTTTGCCAAGTCCTTAGTTGAGGCACAGGCACCCAAAAAACTTGGAACCAAAAATGCCCCAGTGAGTAACATCCCACTATTTTTAACAAAAACTCTCCTTGAAGAACTTGATTTTTCCATAATTATTTTATTAAAATTAACCTTCCCAACCTGTTGCTTTCAGTGCCGGGTCATTTTCTTTCTTCAAAAAATCGGCATCTACCGTGGGCGCTGACTCCCAATTTAAAATCGCTTCATTTGGCACCACATCTACAGGTGTTTTCCATGAAGTGGACGTTTCATTATAAGCTAAATTAGATTGTGAGCTATAGCAAGAAATGATAGACCATCTTGGATGATCAGAAAGATTTGCCTCTGAGCGGTGCAATAAGTTACTGTGAAAGATAAGTGCATCACCAGCTTCTATTTCTGAATATACAAGTTCCATTGTCTTTAGTGCATTTTCTACCATAGCTATATCTGCCCCTACCTGCTCGCCAGCAAACCCATGGTTTACCCTGCCTAATTTATGTGATCCTTTAATAACCTGTAAACAGCCATTAGCTTTATTTGCTGGAGTTAAAGCCACCATAACACTAATTAACTGATCTGGAAACATGAACTGATTTTTATACCAATACCCATAATCCTGATGCCATTCCCATGCCCCGCCAACTTTTGGCTCTTTCTGCATCAATTTAGAATGAAAATGGCAAACCTGGGCGTCACTATCTAGTAATTCTGCAACTGCTTCTATTACCTTTTTACTACGTGTCAAATATCCAAAAACATCATTCCCTGGTTTAAACCATAAGGAAAGTTTGGTTTTTTTACCTGTTTGATCGTTTAAATCAAGGGCGTTATTAATTAAATTGCGGTCTTCAATTGCCGTATTAAGAAGTTTTTGAGTTTCTGCTGCACTGCAAAAATTTTTGATAACGATAAAACCGTCACGATGAAAATCTTCAACTTGTTTAGGTGATAAATTTGGCATAATATGATAAGTTTATATAAACGGCGTAGTCCGGTTGCATGAATTCTCCCTAATATCCATTTCATTTAATTACAAATACAAATGAACATTAGCAGTAGAGTACGTCTATTCATTTTCTCTAAATCAGTCCAAATAATTCATTTTTTTTTTGTGAAATAAATGCACCTTAATTTCTGGTTTCCAATTATAGATTTTCAAGAAAAAAGTATCCCTTGGTTTGATGGTTTGTCTTTCAAAATTTATATCATTATTACTAAAATTAATCACTATTTTTTTTCTGAGAAAAAGACTCTATCCTAAACTTGAAGGTCCGCTGTTAGTATTGCATTTTCAAATGCATGTGTATTTATTGAAAAATTAGTGTCAATTTCAAAATATGATCATTTTTAAAAAAAGTCATTATTGAATTAGAGCCTGTTTAAATTTATGTTGTAAAAATGTTTATTGCTTATTTTTGAATAAAACAAGGCTTGTTTTTGAAGAGATAGCAGCGCTTCTACCTATAGAAAACATAATGATATTGCAGTCAAAAAGAAGCATAAAAAAATTATTAGATAAATTTTAAACAGACTCTTACAATATCAATGTTTAATCCATTCGCTGTCAAAACACCTTTTTTAGTAATTTTATGCCTTTATATTTCAAGATAATGTCATAGCTACCAATGAAACCACGAGTTTTAAATGCACCAGTATTTCCATAAACCTTGGTATTCCATATTTTGTTAACCAGTTGAGTATATACTTTGCCATGTGACGTAATATTCCAATCCTTGCCCCATAATGCTACTACAGGAAACCAATGCATTAATATTATAATTGCATCCCTACTTCGGCAGCCTTATCTGCCTTTTCATAAGACAAAGTTAATGCACCGGCAATAGCTAAAAATATGCCTATCATTTCTATACTTTTTAAACTTTCTGATAAGAATATGATTGCCAAAATGATGGTAAAAACTGGTTGCAGCGCACCGGCAATGGTAGTTACTTTAGAAGCTTTACCTTTTGATGCATAAGCGGCAAAACTTGCCAATACACCCAAGCCATTTAACAAGCCTGCTAAAGAACCCAAAAGCAATGTGTTTAGTGAAAAATTGTATTGTACTAAGCCTAAAGCCATCATGATTATTGAAATTAATACAGATGAAGCAATAAAGCTGATGTAAGACCATTCTGCAGAAATATAATTGGTTGTTACTTTTTGGGCCGCACTAAATACACCCCAAAAAAACAGGGCGACAAAAGAATAAATTAACCACGAATTAAGCCCTATATTTTTAATAAATGCACTAGGATCATCAAATAAAAGTGATTGTCCAGAAAGCATAACTACCGCAGGAACAGCAAAAAAAATACCAATTACATTAACAAAATTGAGTTTTTCTTTAAACACCAAAATGGCAATAACAATGGTAACCAAAGGATAAAGATTGGTAACAGGAATAACTACCGCTGCCAAGCCCCCACTTACAAATGCCTGATAAACTGCCACATTGCCAATGACTGCAAGTACACCAGCTATCAGCCCCCAGATAATTCCTTTTAGTTGAGGCTTTGTACCTTTTACTTTTTTAATTACAAAAGGCAGGGTAATCAGCATACCAATGGTGAACAATAAATGGTTGGTATAGGGATTAATATCACTAGAGATAAATTTGGCAACTACTCCCCATATACCCCAAAATAAAGCCGCTAATACTGCATAAATAATCCAAAGATTTTGTTTTAATTTCATTTTTTGAGTGAGATATGAGATGTGAGACTTGAGATGATTTATTTAATTTAACTTATAAAAAATAAGGCTGCACTGCCCAAAATACCGGCTTGCTCTTCTAACTTAGAAACGCCGATGGACACTTTGTAATTTTTATAGGGCCTTAATAGCTCATTACTGTAAAATTTTTCTAAATCATTTGCTAAGCCTTTGGCAACACCGCCCCCTAATACAATTTTATCTGGTGCAAATAAGTTGATATAGGTATCTATTCCTATTTTTAGATAAGCAATGAAATCAGCTACCAACAACTCTGCTTCAGGGTTTCCATTGTTCCGCTCTTTAAAGATGTTTTCTGCGGTAATGGGAATATCAGGGTATTTTGTTCTCCAATTTATTCTTTCCGCAGCGTTGCACAAACCTGTAGCAGAGGCAAGTGATTCTAAGCATCCGGTTTTACCGCAATAACATTTGATCTGGTTTGAGGTAATGGTGATGTTTCCACCCATGTGTGCATAAGCTAAAGCTTCGTTTAACTTACCATTGATGGTAAATCCTAGGCCAAGTCCGGTGCCTAATGTTAAAACCAAAACTCGGTTAAAACCATTCCCTTCTCCATACAATGCTTCACCTAAGGTGACTACACGAGCATCGTTATCTAACTTACAGGGTAACTGATGCTGTCTCTCTATAATTGCTTTTAGCGGATAATCTTCCATGAATTCTAAAAATCCATAGGTAGAATCTACCACGCCGTTTTCGAAAACAAAACCGGGTATGCCGAAACCAATACCGATTAGTTGTTTGTTATTTCTTTCGGCGTAAGTTTTAAACGTATTTATAGCCATTGCAATATTGGCTAAAAACCAGTGGCCATCTTTCGTTTCCGTAGGAGAAATCAGCACGTCAATTACGCTGCCATTTTCAATATCTACCAAACCAATTTTAGTACGAGTACCGCCAATATCAATGCCTATGGCAAGCATCTTTGAAATTGAGATTGGAGATGTTAGATTTGAAATTTGAGACATTGAGTAAATTTTATTAATGTACAAGTAAGCGATAGGTGTTAATTTGTTGTGGGTTAAAACTCGTACTCAGCAATGTATTATCAAATCAATTCTTGCTGTTTTATTAACTTGTACACAAGGTGTTAACCTAGTCTTAGCAAACATTTTAAATCACTTCGGTTACTTTACCACCTACCGTAAAAGTTTCTTTAATATTTAATTTCATGGCCAAATAGTAAGCCATAAAATTGAAAGGGACGATATTATTTAAAACAGAAAAATTTTCATCAACGGCTGGCTCTTCAATATTAAAAACATGGGCTCCTGCTGTTTTAATTTTTTTTATCAAACTCGCCGTGCGATCGTATGATTTACCATTGGCCAGTATATTAATCACTATACTACGATTAGCTGTTTCTTTTGGACCATGATCATATTGTGCCATGGGCATTGCGGTAAAAGTAAGCTTGGTACTTTCACTCAATATTAAAGCGGCTTGATAGGCTGTGCCTATATTTGGCCCACTCGCAGTAATATAAATACCATGGATGTTTTCACTGTTTATCAAATCAAAAATATCATCTGCTAGCTGTTTACCTTTAGCTTCGTAAGCTGACATATTTTTAACCAATACATCAATTGCGGGTGCTGCATTAAAACCAAATCCTTTAAAAAGTACCAACAACGTATTGGTATAGGTATTTGACGACGAAAATTGTTCTATACCAGCCAAAAGCGGAATTACTTGTTCTACATTTTTATTGATGCACAAAGCATTTTCTGGGTAATTGGATATAGCGATATATTTATCAAAAAGCTCACTACACCAAAGGGCTTCGGTACTTCTGCCAGACTGCGATAAAATAACTGCCTGCTCTTTGCTCTGCTGCGCATAATTGAAATACTCGGAAGCAATTTCAGGCTGGATATTTAAACCCATAAACTTAAAAGACAGCGGTGCAAAATAAGACGACCCCATACCAAGATAAGGTACATTTAAAGGAAGCTTAAAATTTTTACTGTTTTGCCAAAACTGTTTTGCCGTTACAGGGATTTCGGAAATTTCTAAATATTGTTGACTCATAATTATTTTTTAGGACTATCTCCCATTTCAAATTCAATTTTAGCACCTTCCATTAATAAAGAACGGCTTATCTTGAAATCATAATATGGTTTGACATTACTTAATTTAAAGACTACCTTATTAAAAGATGGTCCATTTAAATAATAAAAATCTTGCATGGCTGCCCATTACATAACAATCTATATGATTTTAAGATTTAATAGATAAAAAATGAAGTAGCCCCGAGGCAGAGCCTCGAGGAATTAATTGAGCAGAAATGATTGTGATTGGACAATGAATTTTACTGCCTATAACTGCTTTTATTATTTAAAAAGATTCAAAAGCTCCACAATCAGGTGCAGTCCCTTTAGGACGAGCAACTCCGAGATAATCTTTGGCAGCAAAAAAGTTACTTGTGCCATAATTAACAGCCGGACTAGCAGCTTGTAACTGAAAATTAGCGATTGCTGGATCAGATGAGAGGGTCACAAAAAGAGGGTCAGCGATTTTATCATTGGTTCCCATTACCTCTGGTGCAGCCCCTCCATTAAGAAAATAAATATTATTGCTATAAATAACATTTGCACCACCAAAATTATTTGTTGAATTCACTCGACCGCCAGGTTTCGCATACATGATATTGTTCATGATCTTACAATCAGTTGCATAACTCGCAAATATATTTGCATAGCCAACAACTAAGCCATTGTTATAGGTTGTATTATTTACAATATCAACATGTTGCGCATCAAAAGCATGGATACCAGAACCACCATTATTAAAGCTGATATTGTTCTCTACTAAGGTTCTGCCAGTATAATACCCTGTGCCAGTTGTTGCCCCATATACACGGTTGTTCACATCCAATATAATCCCATTGCCATCAGAAAGTCTATCAACCTGAATCCAAGGAATGGTTGTTTTGTTGCCATAACATTTATTACCTCTTACAATATTTTTATACCCTGTTGTGTTATCACTATTAAATGGTGTCAAAATACTCATACCACTAGCACCATAAATAGTGTACCATGCATTATTATAAACGGTATTACCTTCAAACGTAATATAATCTGCTTGTATGGCTCCAATACCTCCTCCTGAAAAATCATGCACTAGACAATTTTTTATTTCTACATGATGAGGGAATTTTGAAGCTGTTCTAGGTCCACCAATAGAAATACCACTGTTATTATAAACCCCATCAGAAGTTTTAGCATTGTAAGCTGCCAAAGCATCAGCATAAGTAAGATTTGCATTATTTCCTTGAAGCTCTAATCCAACAATTCTAATATAAGAGGCATTGATATTAATTGAATCATAGATATTGCCCGAAACAATAAATTTTGGTTTTGATCCTGGTAAAGCGGTATAGGTAATATGTTTATCTGCCAAGCCACTCGTAACAATATTTATTGTTCTGGTTATACTATAAGTTCCATCCATAAAGTAAACTATATCGCCAGGTAGTGTACTAGCAACAGCTTTTTCAAATGTTTTAAAAGGAGTACTTTGACTTAAACCTGTATTTACATCATTGCCGGAAGGAGAAACATAAAAGATTTTATCACCTTGAGCACTAAATACTCTTTGTTTGTTAAAATCGTACTTATCACAGCCAAGAAATGCTATTGACAAGATTAAAAGGAAAACTGTTATTTTGTTTTTCATTATTTTACATTGATTTGCATAATTATAAGGCGGAATTAATAATTTAACGCCGCCTAATTATTACTTACTGAAACTCCAATTAATTAAGGTATTACTACAGTCATGGTTTTTACCGATTGGTTAATTTGACCATTTACAAGCGGAAGTCCAACTGCAGTAAGCGTAATCGTATAAGTACCGGGAGCATACGTTTTAGTAATTGCAGGCAACACCCTATTATTATTATTTGTAATAGTTAAATCTGTAGTTATAGCAGGACTACCATCTCCAAAATTCCAAGTATAATTAACCCAGTTCAATGAACTATTCACCAACGACACAGTCTTTGTAGCGGCGTTTAGGGTGGATGTAAAATCAGCTGAAGGAACAAGTATATTTGTATTGATTAGCACAATTACAGACTTCAAATCGCTTGTAACGGTTCTATCACTACTAATAATAGTTAAACCAATTGCATACGTTTTATTTGGGTTGCTCTTTAGAAATGCCAGATCAACACCAAAGTTAAATATGGAAGAATTGCTTTGATCTGCAATTTGGACCGTAGCAGGAATTAAAATTTTGTCTTTAGGTAACACCTCAGTTGCGGCTGTTAAAATGCCCTTTGACTTTAATAAAGTTATAGTGTCTGTATCTAAAGTTAAATTAACATTTACGGAACCCTTACTGGTAACACCAGCTCTTTGCACACCCATCAAGATATTAAACTTGCTCGAACCAAGATCAACCGTATACTTTGGAACTGGATTTATTGCTTCTATATTATTAAATCTATATATAGCATTAGTATAAAGTCCATTCGCGTCTGGGCCTTTCTTAACTAATGCAGCAGTTGATAAATAAACTGATTCTGGAGGAAAAGAAGCATCTTCAATATCCTGGTAATCACAACTAGAAATTGTAAATAACAATCCTGTTAAACAAATTAATAGTTTTGCTTTATGAAATGATAGATAATTTTTCATTTTTTTTTTAAATTTTGCTTTAATTAATTACCAATTTGGATTTTGAATAATGCCTTTACCTACGTTTATTTCTGAAAAAGGTATAGGATATAGATACATTTTTGAAGCATCAAAAACTCTTTTTTCAACAATAAAAGGCGTATGAACAAAAGTAGCTCTTGAATTGCCCGTGATATTTACTCCGTATATATCTGTTTTCAATGAAGCCTCATCCATCCAACGTCTTAAATCCCAGAAACGATGATCTTCAAATGCCAGTTCTATTCTTCTTTCATTTCTGATACTTTGACGCATTTGTAATTGGTTTAAACCATTTTGTAATGGTGGCATTACAACCGTTGCTCTATTTCTTATTAGATTAATATATTGAGCAATTCTGGCATCGCCAGGAGAAACTTCATTTAATGCTTCGGCATAATTAAGATAAACTTCTCCTAACCTAAATAATACCCAATTATGAATCCCAGTATTGTTATTTCCTAAATCCAATCCTTCTTGAATATATTTTCTCATGTAGTAACCTGTCTTTGTTGCATTTGCTATAGGTTGCCCATCTAAACCGCCATTGTAAGTTTGTACAAACTTAGCAGGTGTACCAAATTGTACGCCATATGGTATTTGTGGTGAAGTTGTAGCTATTCCATTAGTAGTCACATTGAATCTTAACCTAGGGTCTCTCGTTAACGAGGTCGCTGTAGGGGTCGAAAAATTATAAATATTATCAACATGAGCAAGATTATTCCAATTAAAAGCTACACTTGTTGCAGTGGCACCAGTCCCAAACTTAAATTCATAAGCATCAACTAGGTTTTGAGTTGGTGTAGTAAGTCCCGATGAACCAGGAAAGCTAATTGGATTGTTATTTCTTTCGAAAGTATTATTGGCAGTGGGGTTTGTCATCAAGAAATTCTCACCCCTACTGAAATTATTCGCTATAAAAAGTTGCTGATAATTATTATGTAGTACAACACCATATTTTGCAGTGGTATCGATTAATCTCTTTGCAGCATCTGCTGCTGCTTGCCAGCGCTGCGATCTAGGAACTCCATTTAATGAGATTAATTCTGGTTTAGAAAAACCATTGGCCCATGTTGGTGTATTAAACAAATCACTTGCAGCATAAAGGAGTACTCTGCTTTTAAGTGCCATTGCAGCATATTTAGTTGCTCTTCTGCCAATTGCAGCAGCATCATAATTAGCTAAAGGAGCATATGGAGGCAGTTGAGGCTCGGCAGCGTCACATTCTGCTACTATAAAATCAATACATTCTTTTAAAGTATTTCTTTGGATAGCATTAAAATCAGTTTCTAATGACAAGGATTCTTTTAATAATGGAACACCTCCATATCTTTTAACAAGCTCAAAGTAATAATAAGCCCTTAAAAATCTGGCTTCAAAGCCCCACCTTTTAAGTTCTGCTAATTGAGCAATATATAGCGCTTGAGAAGAGGCAGATGGGTCATTTTTTGAACCATTTAAATCTACCTTATCAAATGAAACTAAAGCTTGATTACATAACCTTATCTGTCTAAAATACCTAGCCCAAACTGGGTCTGGTTGATTATTAGAGTTCCAACTTCCATTATTGAAGGATTGAACTGAATGCCTTTCAAAAGTATGTTCTGCTTCATCAGTTGCGGAGGCCATCATCGCACTGCCATCTATGTATAACATTCCATCTGGCAAGCCCGAATATAGAGCTGCTATTTCTCTAGATTTATTTGGATAGGAAATATCAATTAAATCTCTGCTTAGGCTGGTATTAATCTCCCTATCTAATTTCTGACATCCAATACCCAGGCAAAAAGTAAGGAGTACCAATAAATATGTAATATTTTTCATTTGTTTATTTTTATATCTTAGATAATAATTCATCTTTGCAACTTTTGTTATTAATGATTAATTGACACTAAAATTGAATCCTCGTTCCTAAAACAAATGTTCTAAGCACTGGGTAGCCAGCTAATGATTCTGGATCCCCATATTCAATATGATCAAATGATAATAAATTATTGCCATTCACAAATAATCGAGCCTGCCCTATTTTAAATTTGTTTAAAAGTTCTTTTGGAAAAGAATATCCAAACTCTGCGCTTCTTAATTTAATAAAGCTTCCATCTTTAATCCAAAAGGAAGAATTCTGGAAATTATTAAGGTCGTTAACTGATGAAAGTCTTGGATAAGTAGCTGTGCTTGCTGTTTCTGGCGTCCATCTGCCAACTGCTATGCTACCAATATTTCCATTATTCTGAAAAGCTTGAAATATACCAGTATTCAGGTTAACAGAATTACCAGTTACGGCTTGCACTACAAAATTCAGGTCAAATCCTTTAAATTTAAATCCTGCATTTAAGCCAAGGGTAGTGCGTGGCTGACCGGTTGGATAGCCATTTGAAACAAGGTCATTATTATCAATAATTCCATCAGGAACACCGTTTAATCCACCAATATCTTGATATTTTAAATCGCCTGGTCTTGCTGTTACTCCAACTGGTATAGGATATTTAGCGGGGTTTGTTGCTCTCTCTGCAATTTCTTGCGCTGTAAAAAATCCAATTGCCATTAACCTTCTTGGTTGATCAATAGAACCTCCTTTAGCAATCAATCCTGCATTTAATTGTGGTAGTTGCGCATTATAAACTATTTCGTTTTTATAATGAGAGAAATTAGCTTCAATAAAGTAGTTTAATTTACCTGTACTTTTGCTGTTATAGCGCAAAGCTAATTCTAAACCTTGATTTGCTGTTTTACCAATATTCAAATCAGGCAATGTAGCTCCAAAAAATTGAGGATAAACGTCAAGAGGCTGCGTAAGTATATTAGATCTATCTCTTTTAAAAACATCAACACTGAACTGTAAATTATTTAACAAAGTAGCGTCAGCACCAATATTTAAGCTCTTCTCTTCTTCCCAAGTAATATTTGGGTTTCCCAAGGCAGCTTCAGCTCCTGTGAAAGTGTTATAATTTGTGATGAATGCATACCTGCTACCTCCAGTATTTTCATTTCCAGCTATTCCATAAGAAGCTCTCAATTTCAAGAAATTAATAACCTTGCTTTTATTCAGGAAATTTTCTTGTGAAACAACCCATCCTAAGGAACCAGAAGGGAAGAACCCATATCTTTTACCAGCAGCATAGTTTTCGGTACCCATATATCCAGCAGAGAACTCTGCTATATATTTGTCACTGTAAACATAAGTTAACCTAGTGGCTACTCCATTGTGCTTATAAGGGTCGCTTTCTGCACCAGAAGAAAAATTTCTAACTTCATTATCGGTATTGAACAATAAAAACGCAGAGAAATCATGTTTATTAATTACCCTGTTATAATTTAGTGCTCCCTGTAATTCGAAATTACGATACTGTGTTCTTGTTGTTTCAACTCCACTTAAAGAGGTTGTTAAACCAATTCCTTGACCTAATATAGGATTTCCATTGGTATCAAACGCTCCAGGTAAAACTGGGAAAAGCGTATAGGTTTTATTTTTTTCAGAACCCGCAATGAAGTAATTATTGATGGAAACAACCCCTGTTGCGCTGAGCCCATTAATAAGTTTATCTAGTTTTTGCGTTAATCTCAATGAGGTTTGCAATGTGCGACCATTTGATTGATCAAATCCGTTCGCTAATAAATTCGCAACTGGATTACTAGCGTATAAATTGTTTCCACCAAAACTACCATCTAAATTTCTTACTGGAAATGCATTTGAAGGTATTCTTTCCAATAAACTAAAAGTGCTTGTTGTATTGTACTCCCAAGGATTAGCTTTATTTTCTACTGAACCAGCCAAATTAAAAGCAACAGCTAAATTATCAGATAAATTAATATCAATATTAGACCTGAAATTATATCTATGGTATGTAGAATTGGTACTTTCTGGATCTAAATCTCCAAAATTCTTAAATAAACCCTGACTACCAAGCGCATTTAACATGACGAAGTACTTAACCGTCTTATCTCCACCTTTAAACCCTAGGTTATAACTAGAAACAGGGGCAGTTTTTCTTAATACTTCATCGTACCAGTTTACGTGTGGAAATGCAAATGGACTATCCCCAGAGCGGTAAGAATTTATAGCTTGCGGAGTATATAACGGTGTTAAGCCATCATTTTGTCTGGCTTCATTAAATAAAGTGGCATAGTCACCTGAGTTTAAAAATTCGGGTAAACTAAACGCTTGACTAAAACCTTGACGTGTACTGAAATTTATTTTTAAAGGTCCGCTACTTCCTCTATTAGTGGTTACCAAAATTACACCATTTGCACCACGATTACCATAAACAGCCGTAGATGCAGCATCTTTAAGCAACGTAATTGATTCTACCTCCTCTGGGATTAATTGAGAAAAAATACTGCCAAAATCATTACCGCCAGCAATAAATCCATCAACGATAATTAATGGCGATAAACTTGCTCCGCCAAAAGTATTTTTTCCACGTACGATAAAACCTGGATTTCCAACCCCTGGTTCAGAATTTCCTTGTATTACAGTTAATCCGGGTAATCTACCATATAATGTATTCCCTAAATTAAGGTTGAAATTTTGTTGAATGTCCTCTCCATTTACAGTAGATATGGAGCTGGTAATATGATTAAATGGTTGTTTTCCGTAACCGATATTCTTTAAATTCTTACCTTTTTCTTTTATATTAATAACCTCAACAGTATCCTTACTGTCTTGAGCATTAGCATTTTTACTAATATTTAGCAAAAGGATTGAGATTAAAAATACACTTGAGCAGTATTTCAATTTCATATATTTTGTTTTAAATTATAATTAACTTAATGGATACGAAAAAAATTGATTCGTATAATAAATAACTATCAAGGATTTACCATCCCGGATTTTGAATTACACCTCCCTTTTGAAATTCAGAAAGTGGGAAAGGATGTAAATACATATTTTTATTAAAAGTTCTTGTTTCTACAGGAATGATTTGCCAATCGTAATTAAAATTAGGAGAAGTACCACCATTTCTTGTTATTTTCATCCCCTCCATCAAACCTTTCATTACTCCTTCCTGCTCTGCAATTAACCATCTTCTTATATCCCACATTCTGTGATCATCAAAGGCCATTTCAATTGCTCTCTCATTTCTTACCCTATCTCTAAAAGCTGATTGAGATAAAAGAGGTAAAGTTGGCATGCCAGAACGAGCTCTTAAGACATTAACAGCATCATATATATTTGCAGTATAGGTACTATTATCTAGGGCGGCGTAAGCTTTTGCAAAACCAAAATGAGCAGCAGCTGCACTTGGGTCAGCTTCATTTTTGGCTTCAGCATAATTTAAATAAAGCTCATTTAACCTTAATATAATATCTAAAGGCACTACAGCTGGAGGTGATACTGCTGGTCTTATATTTATTGGCAACATTTTCCTCATCCAATGGCCTAACGAATTTCTTGCGGTACCATTTGCTCTTGATTCTTCTGACAATTCAAAGATGGGTTGAAAACCACTGTAATAGCAATTGTTGTAAATTAGAGTCTGTTTAAACCTTGGGTCTAGTTCTCTATTTTTCGCAGCTAGGTTTGTACCTGTTGTTGGCCATGTTTGGGGTGTGCCATTTAACTTTTCATATTTCCTAACATGATTCATTAAAGCAGCTAAACCCGACCAAGAAGGTCCCGTTACTGTTGGAGCAATAAATCTCCAAGGATTATTGTTATAATTGCTAGGCGCTATTCCAGCTTGAAAAGTCAAAATAATTTCAGGATTATTGTGAATAGACCAAGACAGTTCATAGTTACCTCGTGTTGGTAAAGTTGCCAAAGGGACAAAAACAGCAGGATTAAGCGGGTCTATATCTCCAGGGTACCTGCCAATACGCTCAATATTACTGGTGCCAAAAACTAATGCAGTACCAATACCTTGTGCCTTTTGAAGGCCGGCTAAAGCAGCTGCCGCCGCTACTTCCCATCGCTTAACATCGTAATTACCATAACAAATCAAATTATTATTTGCAGGATTACTCATAGCTAAATATGGTGTAGCCGTATTAAACATAGGGCTAGCTGCATATAGTAAAGCTCTTGATTTTATAGCATACGGCACTAGGGATGTGATTCTACCTAAAAGGGTAGTTGATTGTACATCTGGCAGTGCATTTGAACTGATCGCAGCATCACATTCTTGTACTATAAAATTAAAACATTCTTCTATCGTGTTTCTTGGTGTAACAACCGTTACACCTGGTTCAAAAATCTCTGTAATAATTGGCACTCCCCCGTATCTTTTCACCATTTCCAGATACATGAATGCCCTGATAGATTTTACTTCTGCAATAACCTGCGCTTTATATGCTGGTGTAATGTTTGGAACCTTATCTATATTTTTTAAAAGGATAGCAATCTGCCTCAGTGCAGTAAAGCGAGTGTAATATCTATTATCACCAGTTGATGCGATGTTGCTGGGCGATATGGTGCCCTGATTCCAGTTAATAGCAGATCCAAAACCCTGCTCATTTAAATCAGATTCGTCTGTCAAATCAGAAGTAGGGTGATATGTTAAATCGCCTACTGATTGGGTTGGAGATAAAGAGGCATCTCCATAATATATTTGAGAATGTAAACCAAATTTATAAATTTCGGTTATCAATTTATCTAGTTGAGTAACAGAAGTAAATAAAGTTTCTTCTGTTAGGTCTACTCCTGGAGCTTTATCGAGGAAGTTTTTCTTACACGAATTTAAGCTTATACATAAAATTGCTAAAACTGTAACAATTATAAGTCTAAAATTTTTCATATTTTTCAATTAAAAATTTACGTTAATACCTGCGTTAATTGTTCTTACCAAAGGATAGGGTTCCTCATTATTCGTGTCATCCCTCGGTATGTTATTTTCAGGATCTATTCCTTTAAACACTTTACTCCATGTAACCAAGTTGTTGGCCGTTAAGAAAAGTCTCATGTTTGAAATACCTATCCTTTTTACCAATTTTGGATTGAATGTATAACCTAGCTCAACATTTTTTAATCTTAGGTAAGAAGCATCAGCTATAAAATAGCTTGAGTTTCCAAAACTTGTAGTATTGGGACTATTGCTATTACCCGCACTTAGCCTTGGGAAATTAATAGGTAATCCTTGTGCATACCTTTCAGGTGTCCAACTTTCTAATAGGTAGTCTGGAGTACCTGCTGGCACTGAATTCAGCCAACCATAAGTGCGTTGAAAGCCTGTATAACCAATAGAAACATTTCCAACACCTTGGAACAGTGCAGAGATATCAAAAGATTTAAACTTTGCATATAAGGAAATACCATAGGTTTTCTCTGGTGTACGTGAGTAACCAATAGGCACATTATCATCTGCATTAATTACTCCATCACCATTTACATCTTTGAATTTAATATCACCAGGTTGAACTCTTGGCCTACTTTCATAAACTGGACGATTAGCATCATTAACTTCATCCCAGGTATTGTACAAACCTTCAGCAATTAATCCATAGAACTGTCCTAACCTTTGGCCAGTTGTTAACCTATACGGCGTAAGTGGATTATTGATTTCATCCCTAAATAAAACCTTATTACGGGCAAAACTAAAGTTTCCTGAAATTCTATAATTAAACTTATCACCTATTTTATCATTATAGGAAGCATCTAGTTCAAAACCCTTATTACTCATGCGCCCCAAGTTTATGGCAGGCTGCCTTAAACCACTCGTATTTAAGATAGTTTGTGGCTGTGCCAAAATGTTATCTCTGGTTTCGCTAAATAACTCCGCAACAATTTTAATTTTATCGTTAATAAGGTAGGTCTCTAAAGCAAGGTTGGCTTTTTTTGCCTTTTCCCAAGTAATATCAGGGTTACCTGTTAAACCTTCGATAACACCTGTATAACCAACATAAGTACCTACAGCCGCTCCAGAGCCAAAACGATAAGCATTTGCATCTTCAGTATAAGAGGTTGGTCTATATAAAAATCTATTACCTCCCACCCTATCATTTCCAACAATACCATAAGAAGCTCTAATTTTCAAAAATGAGATGAGCTTACTTTTAGGAAAGAATGATTCTTCACTTGGGATCCAACCTATTGAACCTGCCGGAAAAAAGCCAAATCTTTTACCTGGGGCAAAATTTTCAGTACCATTGTAGGCTGCATTAAAATCAGCCAAATACTTTCCTTTATAATTATAGGTTGTTCTAGCTACTAAACTTTGGTAACCTTGAGGGACTAAAAATGCTAAACCTGGATCAAAATTCTTTTGTTGATCATAAACAATTAATCCAGTAACGTTATGATTCCCAAAAGAACGTGTGTAATCAATAGACATCTGGGCAAAGGTCCGTCTTCTATTTCCGCCACTGGTAGAAAATTGAAAAGCAGTTGCTTCTGCTAAAGGCTGCAAAACATATCCGTCTGCAGTTCTTTGAGCTTTATAAGTTGGCACCGTAATTTGATTTGTTATAGCCTGGTTGTTAAATGTTTGTAGCGATACATTACCATGAACAGCCAAACCCTCAGTTATTTTATTTAACAAATAATCTATTTTAACCGTACCATTTAAGTTGTTACGATATTCTCGTCTAATACCACCTGAACCACTATTCGTTAGTAATGCCTTCAATGGATTGTTAGAATTTATATCAATATCAACAAGTTGATCATTAACAACGCCTGGGCCACCTAGTGGAGCCGCTCTTGCAATATCTCCAATAATTCTACTAGTTCCTGAAGCGCTATTATTGAGTTTTCTATTTTCAGTTTGAGCTGAAATATCTAATGCAATTTTAAAACTTTTAGTAACATCGAAATTGAAATTGGACCTGAAATTATAACGTTTAAAAGTAGTGTTTGCATCAAAGGTTTTTGTTATATATGTAAAATCATTGAAAAGTCCAGCCTGGTCAAATAGACCAATAGAGATAAAATACTTCACCTTATTTTGGCCACCTCTGATATTTAAGTTGTGTTGGGATTGGCCTGACGATTTCTTCAGTAAAAGGTTATACCAATCGGTATTCGGATAGAAAATCGGATCAGAGCCGGTTCTATATTTCTCAATTTCTTCTGGTGTATATTTTAAAGGGGTGTTTCCCTGAACAACATACCTATCTAATTCTATACCCCTATTCCATGATGATGCATATTCATAAGAATTCATTGATTTCCTTATATCCGTGAAGGAATTGGAAGCAATATTAAATGTATAATTAATTTGGGGTTTACCAATCTGTCCACGTTTTGTTGTAATTATAATAACGCCGTTTGCACCACGTATTCCATAAACAGCGGTGGCAGATGCATCTTTTAAAATTGATAAAGACTCAACTTCATTGGGATCAATATTATTGAAATTCTCAACTTGGATCCCATCCACTAAAACTAAAGGATCAGCACTACCATTAAATGTACCAACCCCTCTAATTCTTAGTGTTGAAGCATCATTACCTGGTTCACCACTTGTTTGTGTGGCAAACAAACCGGGTAATCTACCAACCAGAGAATTACTGATATTAGCTACAGGTGATTGTGTTAGTTCTTTTGTAGTAATAGATGAAATAGCACCGGTGGTTGTTATCTTCTTTTGTGTACCATACCCAACAACTACAACATCATCTAGCTTATTATCTGAGCTGTTTAGTATGATTTTAAAAGCCTTTTGTGTACCTACTGTTATTTGTTTTGAAGTGTAGCCCGTACTACTAAATATAATAATTGAGTTTTGATCTTTAACTTTAATGGAAAATGTTCCGTCTACGCTTGTAGTTGTTCCATTTTTAGTGCCTTTTTCAGCTATGGAAACCCCAGGTATGGTTTTACCTGTTTCATCTACAACCGTCCCTGTAATTAAAATGTCTTCTGCTTTTTCTAAAAAGTAAAGTGATTTAGGTGTAAATAATTTTTTATTAATAGAATTAAAGCTGCTTTTAAAGTTCCCTTCGTTGCTCAAAGTATTACCTGCAATGGCAAAGTTATATAAGAACAATAAAAAGAAAACCTGCAAAGCCATCATCTTCATTTTGGCTTTTGCAAAAGCAAACAATTTTTGTTTGAATCTCATAAATTTATTGGTTTGGTATATTTGTTAGTTAAAAATTGCGTCCATACATTGATCAGAGGAAATTGATCATCATTGAATTTAACAGAGAAAGTAAATTTTTATCATATTTTTTGATTTAAGAATTAATAGGGGACTATAATTTGGATTGTTTGAGACTAGGTTTTAAAATATCGTACTATATATACATTTTTGGTATGTATAAAGAGTACAAACCGAGTTTAATTTTTTACGTGAATAATTTTATTAGCAACAAAATTTGAACGAATGAAGCAAAGTGCTCTAGACATGTGCGTCTTTACCGTTAATGGAGATATATTTAACTTACAAGCTATCTCACTATAAGACATCTCTTCGTATCTAGCTAATTTAAAAACTGCTAATTGCTGATATGAAAGTGAATTTAATGTGTTTTTTAGTAAAAGTTTGTAATCAGAATCTAAAATAAGGTCTTGCATAGAGTTATCCTCAAAAGAATGGGTTTGCTTAAGCTGATTCATAACTTTCCAAAGATTAGCCTGCCTTTTTAAGATATTAAAAATTTCATTCTTGCCAACCGTATAAAGCCACGCTTCTACTGGTCTCTCTATCTGTAGACAACCTTTTTTTGTCCAGAGTTTTAAAAATACATCTTGTACAAGTTCTTGTGCAGCATCTTCACATTTCAAATACCTTAACGCTACTTTGAAAATTCTACTTTCATACCTATTATAGAAAAAAGTAAAGGCTTTTTCACACCCAGAAATTAATAATTCGAGTTGTTTGTTCTCTTCAAGGTTACACGGAATATTATACATAAAACTTATGTTTTATCTTTTAGAACCTTGTAGAGCTTGAAAATTTTTCGTAAAACGATACGGTAATGTTTCTAGTCTATAAATCCTATAAGAAATCTATATTTGGTTAATAGATCAAATAACCAATTTTAAGAAGTATTTATTTTGCTGTATTCGTTATTTTTTATGCTCTAATCTGTAAACTTTCATTCTAATGTGATAATCTGAATGCAAAATGAGCTGATTTGCTAACTTTTGAAAAAAAACAGAGATTTTATGACAAGTGCCTTCCCTTCAAGTATAGAGAAATTCTCACCTAATTTGTGGCCTAAAAGATCCTGCTAGTTTATATTAAGTTTTCTGCTTTTTATGGAAAATTTGACTGGCTCAGTGAATAATAATTGTTTAAAGCTCTCGTCAATTTTCATCAGTAGCTGACTATCAAACGCATTACTATTTACTAAGGAGAAAAAATCATCATACTCCTCAATAGAAGGTTTGCCTTCCAAATAAAGTTTAAGTAGTTTATCAAACTTTTTCGACATTTGATATTTTTTTACTAAACATTGATAACAATCATAAAGTAAAGAAAGAGTACGTGAATGCTATTTCTTCAATTAAACAAAAAAATAGGAGAAATAATTTATTCATGGTACTCTATTAAAGCTATGGATTTGTATTTTAGCAAAATGACACGTAGAAATTACATCCAACAACTGCTTTTATTAATTGGAAGCAGTATGTTGATTCCAGGTTGCGTTGAACCTGGAGGTTTAATTTCTGAAAAATTAAAGTATATCAAACTTACTGCAAACCAGGAAAAAATATTTACACACTATCTAGATAACCTATTGCCTTCTAATCAAACGTATGGTGCTCGTGAACTCAAATTAAACCTCTTTATATTAACAATGTTTGATGATTGCTATTCAGAAAGTGACCAGGAAAGGTTGGGAAAGGGCTTAATGGAGCTAGAAAAAGTATGTGAAAAAAAATCAAAGGATTTTATTGCCATGAATTATGCAGAAAAAAAATCATTCTATCAAATTTTAAATACAAATAAAACACACTCCCAAGATTTTAAGTTTCTTTTAAAAGAAGTTTATAGATGGGCTGTAAAAGGCTATCAAAATTCTGAATATGTAATGACTAAACTTGTTCCTTACCAGCTAGTTCCAGGTCATTTTTATGGCTGTATTAAATTAAAAGCTTAAGTTTTTCTTATGGATGAATTATTTGATGCAATAGTAATAGGCTCTGGGATGACAGGAGGTTGGGCTGCAAAAGAACTTACAGAAAAGGGATTAAAGACTGTTATGATAGAATATGGCAGGGATGTTGAACATATCAAAGATTATCCCACTACCAATATGTACCCTTGGGAATTCCCTCATCAAGGAACGGTTCCATACAAGATCGCGAAAGAATATCCATCGGTAAATAAACATTACATATTTAACGAAAGCACTTTACATTTCTTAAAAAAAGACTCGGAACAAGAATATATTCAAGATAAACCATTTGATTGGATCCGAGGCCAGCAGGTTGGTGGACGCTCATTACTTTGGGCCAGACACACGCAAAGATGGAGTAATTTTGATTTTGAAGGCCCGTTAAGGGATGGATTCGCTGTAGATTGGCCCATAAGATACAGTGACCCTGCTCCCTGGTATAGCTATGTAGAGAAATTTGTTGGGATTTCTGGAAATAAAGATGGATTGGACATTTTACCTGATGGTGAATTTTTACCTCCTTTTGAACTCACCTGCCTAGAAAAGCATTTTCAAGAATCTATCAAAAAAAATTATACTAACAGGCACCTCATTGCATCTCGAGTGGCAAACCTTTCTACACCAAATCCAATTCATATTGAACAAGGGAGAGGGCAATGTCAGCGAAGAAATTTATGTGAAAGAGGCTGCCCATTTGGAGGATATTTTTCTAGTAACTCTTCCACTATTCCTTGGGCAAAAAAGACTGGAAATTTAACAATTATGGCAAATAGCGTAGTTCAGTCTATTATATATGATGAGGGGCAGCAAAAAGCTACAGGTGTACAAGTTATCGATGTTCTTACTAAAGAGATTAAAACAATAACGGCAAAAATCATTTTCTTGAATGCATCTGCCATGAATAGTAATTTAATTCTGCTAAATTCAAAATCAAAAAGATTCCCAAATGGCTTAGGTAACGATAATGGCCTATTAGGGAAATATATTGCTTTTCATAATTATAGAGGAAAAGTTACCGCAGCGTATGATGGTCTTCAAGATTTCGATTCTGAGGGAAGAAGACCTGCTGCTAGTTTCATGCCCAGGTTTACCAATATATTTAAGCAAGAAAAAACTTTCTTAAGAGGTTATCATAACATTATCAATTCTTCTAGGGAAAAAATTCCATTTGAAGGAAGTTTTGGTGATGAATTGAAAGACAAAATAATAAATCCAAAAGCCGGAAAATGGATAATTGGGGCGCAAATGATGGGCGAGACTATTCCTAAAGAGACCAGTAATGTGTCATTAGACCGCACAAAAGTAGATAAATACGGTATGCCTCAACTTCGTTTTTCTGTTGACTATGATGAAAATGATGAGTTAATGATTCAAGATTTTTTTACAGAATTTACTGAAATGTTTACCAAAGCGGGCTATACAGATATTAAAACAATTGACACGAAAAGAGTTCCAGGCAATGAAAATCATGAAATGGGAGGAGTAAGAATGGGGAAAGACCCCGCCACTTCTCTGCTAAATGAATGGAATCAATTACACCTATGCAAAAATGTTTATGTAACAGATGGTGCATGCATGACATCTACCGCATCTCAAAACCCTTCATTAACTTACATGGCGTTAACTGCAAGGGCGGCAAACCATGCCATTGATGCGTTTAAAAAGAGCAAATAGCCTTTAAATATAAACGCTATCCAAATTTATCCCCTTATTTAATCAATACCTTTAGCGGGTGTTTTAATTGCTTACTAAAATTTTCCAGGTAGTTAAACCATGCTACTTCAGAATTGAAATTGCCACTTTTGCTCCAACCTCCACCTTGATAATAAGTTAAATTACGTCTACCAGCCAATTTATCAATGATAAGCAGGTGTTGCTTTGTGTCTTTAAATTCCTGATTTTTAGAAAATGGCACTACCACGCCCACGCCCATAAATCCATTATCCACTTTACCATCTGCCTTATCCCAATAAGCAACTAAATTATTGGAACGGTCAATTCTAACCTTTCCATCTCCAATATGTTTTGTCACACCTATAGAAATATTTAAATCTCCATCAGTTTTGTAGTTATTGGTTATTTTATTCATTTGTGACCCCGCATCTAAAGTGACTATTTTAGTTTCCGTTACCTGTTTTCCATTAACAAGAAAAGGTTTATACATCAATTTAAAAGACACTCTTATCGGACCATTATCTAAAACTTTATAGCTGGAATAATTGATGGGGAAAATGATCTCATCTCCAACAATTGGCTCCGCGTTCCCTGCACCCAAAGTCATGCCTACATGATAGGCATCTACACCCTCTCCATTATCGTTATGATAGTTGTCTAATTTATACCATTTATCTATAACCAGATCAGTAGTTCTTTTAACCCAAAAATCAATGCCTTTGGCCATTCCACTTTGGCTTTCCAAAGCTTCACCATAAAATCTAAATGCAACTTTATCATTTTCCCAAGCGAAATCGTCAAATCGCTCCGGCACTTGTCTGCAATAGGTTTTAACTTTATAAATTGAAGGAATTCCCTTGCTGATAGAGAAGGTCTGATTGGAACTTGCTTTAACATTGGTTTGGAAAATGATTGACTGAGGCGCTGTATTTCCATTGTAAATAACTTGACTCGGAACTTCTTTACCTGTTTTGGCATTTTTCACAATCAGTTCATTACTTTTAAAGCCATTGATTTTTGATAATGAGGTAAGAGGCACTTCAATTGTTTCTGCATTTCTATTATAAGAAGAACTGTTGGTAATTATAACAGAGACCGAAGAAATTTTTGTCTTTTTTAAGGCCTTAAAGGACATTAAGCTACTTAAAATTACAAATGCAAGTAACTGAAACTTAAAAGAATTGGTGAATGATTTTGAAAACATACTGGATTAAATTAATGACTTAGGTCTATTTTTTTTGTAAATTTTAATGTATATGCATTCATAATTGTGCATTTACATTTCTTAAGCATATTGTAGTGCTTTTTTGGTTACTATTTAAATTTAGTAAGTATCGAATTTAAATAAGTTAAGCTTATCGGTACCTGAGTTTTAACATGTTCACTTTCATCTTCAATATAATAATACTTAATACTGGAAGAGTTTAGCGCAGCTTTTATAGCATTGGCGATATCAATTTGTCCAGTACCTAGGGCTACATCATTATTAACGTCTGTACCGCCGCTAAAATTACCTATGACACCTTTTTTAAGATCTTTCACATGCATTAACTTAAACCTGTTACCATACTTTTTAATAAGCTTTACAGGATCAGCACCCGGATGGAAAGCCCATAAAAGATCTAATTCAAAGCTTACGTAATCAGGATTGGTGTTTGTTGCAATGTAGTCAAAATAGGTCCCTTTTTCATAAGGTGCGAATTCGTATCCATGGTTATGGTAACAAAATGTTAACCCAAATTGCTCTTTTAACAATTTGCCACCTTTATTAAAATCTTGGACTGTTTTCTCGGCATCTGCTAATGTAAATCCTGCTTTGCTATCATGAGGCACCCAGGCAACTCTAACAAAAGAAGCGCCTAAAGTTTTGGTATTATTTCCCACCTCATCGGTATGATTTACAAAATCTGGATAGGAAACGCCAAAAGAGGTACAAACCATCCCTCTTTCATCTAAAAGTTTTCTTAACTCAATTGCTGACTTGCCAAATAAGTTAGAGAATTCAATATTGGTTATCCCCAACCCCTTTATATAGTCTAATGTAGCTGGAACATCTTTTTGGAACTCGTTTCTAAAAGTATAGGAGACTACTGCTGGATTGGTTGCCGCACTTTTGGTTTCAATTGCTCTGATTTTGATGTTACGATAATAAACTTTATTACCATGATCCTGAAGTAATATGCTTCCACTTTCAATCAGTCCAAAACCAACAATATCCTTATACTTACTACCCGCAACCAAGTCTCTAAATTCTTTACTTCCCCGCTCGTATGCTATTAACTTAACTCCATTTAGCCAATGCTCAACATGATTGCCTATTGCTATAATTTTGGCCGTATTCCATTCTCCAACAGGATTAACAGGCTTGTTCGCAGGAGCCGGAATTAAATCATACAATGAACCCAATTTACGGTTTCCGTTCTTACCTAGTTTAGCATCTGGATGTATTTCATCATCTAATAATTGATACTCTAGTCCAAGAGCAGAACGAGGATTTGCAGGCTTAGCTTGCTTAACATCGACAAAATATTTTATCCCACTATTTGCTCCTTTAGATAATTTGAAATCAACACTTAACTCAAAGTCTTGGTACTGCTTAATCGTAACAATATCTCCACCATTGGTAGATTCTGCTCCTCCTGAAGGTTCTACCATTAAAAGACCATCCATAATTTTCCATCCGTTTTTCGGAAAATCTGTTAAGAAAGCTCCACGCCATTTTGTAGTTGTTTTACCGTCAAAAAGCAATTTCCAGCCATTCTTTTTTTCATCTTTGGTCAACTTATTCTGCGCATTCAAATTCATCCCCAAAAAGGTTAAACTTGCACCTATTAAAATTGATTTTATAAATTGGTTCATTCTTGGTTAATGGTTAAGTTAATAAGAGCCTGTTTAAATTTATGTTGTAAAATGTTTATTGCTTATTTTTGAGTGAAACAAGGCTTGTTTTTGAAGAGATAGCAGCGCTTCTACCTCTAGAAAACATAACGATGTTGCAGTC